>CAZBDZ010000128.1:0-4172 GCA_964490785.1 uncultured Phycisphaeraceae bacterium | reverse complement strand
CGCTCGTGCGCTCCGCGAGCGCCGACGCGCTGGGGCAGTACGCCGAGCCTCGGGTCCTCGACGGCCTGATCGCCTCGCTGGGCGACCGCGACCTCTCGGTAAACGAGACGGCCCTCCGTTCTCTGCGGACCCTGACCGGGCAGGACTTCGGCGACGACCTCCGGGCCTGGGTCGCCTGGAAAAAGCAGACGCAGGACCTCTTTGCCGCCCGTCGGACGTATGTCTACCCGGCGTTCCACCGCGACAAGAACTGGGTCGAGGTACTCTTGCCGATCTTCCAGCCGCCCAACGAGATCGCGGCGTCGCCCGCCGGGTTGACCGCCGCGACCGTTTCGCCGCCCGCGCCCTCGCCGGAATCATCGGAGAGCGGTGGGGGGGATGTCCGAAACAACTAAGGCGATGCGTGCGCTGAGATACGAAGGCCCCGCCAAGGGAGTCGCGCTCTCCCGGACCGCGCCCGAGCCGGAGGCGCGCGAGGGCGAGGCGATCGTCCGCCCCTCGCGGATGCTGATCGCCGTCGGCGACATCGCGCTGGCGTCGCGCCGCCCGGATCTCCCGGCGATCACGATGGGCAGCGAGTTCGTGGGCGTCGTCGAGAAGGCGTCGAACGGCGGCGGATCAAAGTCGCGCTCGCCCCTGCTCGGCCGGCGCGTCGTCGCGTCGGCGAGCATCGCCTGCGGCGAGTGCGACCTGTGCCAGCGGGGCCTGGCGGCCCACTGCCGCGCGCGGGCCGTCATGGGCGTGATCGGGCGCGACGGATGCTTTGCCGATCGCCTCGCCGTCCCGGTGCGGAACCTCGCGGTCGTCCCGGACGATGTGGACGACGACCGCGCCGCGTTCGCGAGCGCGGCGTCATCGGCCGTCCACGCCGCCCAGCAGATCCGCATCGAAGGCAAGCCGTATATCACCGTCCTGGGCGACGGCGTGGTCGCGCTGCTGTGCGGGCAGGTGATGAGCCGGCTGAATGCGTCGGTGCGGATCGTCGGTCGGCGCGAATCGCGGGCCGACCTCTCGGCGAAGTGGGGGGTGAAGCACCGCCCCGAAGCCGACGTGGGCCGGCGCGCGGATCAGGACATCGTCGTCGACTGCACCGGCACACCGGAGGGGTTCTCGCTCGCGATGAGGCTCGTGCGCCCGCGGGGGAAAGTCCTTCTGAAGGGGCCGATCCACCCGGCGCTCTCGGCTCCGTGGATGATCGACCTGTCCCCGATCGCAGTGGGGGAGATCGAGGTCATCGGGAGCCGTTGCGGCCAGATCGCCGAGGGGTTGGATGCGATTGGCCGCGGGGGCATCGATGTCCTGAGCCTGATCTCGCGTCGCGTCCGGCTGGATGACGCCGCCGAGGGTCTCCGAATCGCCGCACAGGGGGAGGCCCTGGGTGTGTTGATGGAGCCGTGATGAGTGGGTCCCACGGAACGCCCGAATCTTGTTGGACCCGATCCCTTCCCGAACCGATCAGTATGATGCGAACCCCCGGCGAGCGGGTGCGTATGGAATCGCCGATCGACGTTCGGGGCAATGGAGAGGTGTGCATGGGGCTTGGAAGGGTGCTGAGAGGTTGGAGGTCCGCGCTGGGCCGGGGTGAGCCTGCGCGCCGGGAGCGTCGCCCTTCGTTCGAGGAGTTGGAGCCGCGGCTTCTCCTCGCCGGGGACTTGCCGTCCATCAGCCTCATTGAAGCGGACAACCGAGGGCTGGTGGTGCTCACCGCCACCGCCGACCTCGCCGCAGCCACCATCACCAGCGCCTCGGTTGAAGTATCCACGGCCGGGGCGGACCAAGTCTTCGGCACGAGCGACGATACGCTCGTCTCCCGCACGGTTGAATACGTCGCGGCCCAGCGCCAGATCCGCATCAGCGCCTCAATCCCCGCCGACACGCGCTACCGCGTCCGGCTTGATTCGTCGATCATCACCGGGGCCGACGGCCGGCGGCTCGACGGCGAGTTCACCGGCGCCGCGACCGTCAGCGGCGACGCCGCACAGGGCGGCGACCTCATCTTCTACACACGAAAGCCCACGACCTACATCGCCCGCTTCTCCTCCATCTCCGGCACGATCGACGCCACACTGTTCCACGACCGCACGCCCCTCACCGTTCAGAACTTCCTCAACTACGCGAACCGAGGCGTGTGGGACACCACGTTCATCCACCGCTCCGTCGCCGGATTCGTCATCCAGACAGGCGGCTATTCGGCGAACGGAACGAACGACTATCCCCGCATCCCGCAAGACCCCGCCGTCAGGAACGAGCCCGGCATCAGCAACGTCCGCGGCACGCTGGCGATGGCGAAACTCAGCGGCAACCCGAACTCCGCCACCAACGAGTTCTTCTTCAACCTCGCGAACAACGCCTCGAACCTCGATAGCCAGAACGGCGGGTTCACAGTCTTCGCGGAAATCCGCGGGTCGGCGGGGATGGCCGTCATGGACGCCCTCGCCGCGTTCGAGACCATCAACGCCGAGCAGGTCAAGGGGGCGTTTACGGAACTGCCGGTCGTGGACAGCGACGCCGTGCTCACCCGACCGGGTGGCCTGACCGTTCATCCCTCCGACCTCATTCGTTTCACCCGGATCGCGTTGCTCGTGGACATCTCCGGCGAGCCGCCGCAGCAACTGAACCCGGCCGGCTCCGTCGTCTTCACCTCCTCGGCGGGCGGCGAAGGGGCACGCGTGCAGGTCTACGACCTCGACCAGGCGGGCCTCGGCAACCTCGGCAACGCCTTGCAGGTCCGTTTCGGCCGCGGCGGCGCCATCTCAAGCATCACCATCCGCGACGGCCTGCCCAACGCCCGCATCGGCATCGCCATCACCAACGCGACCAGCGTCGCCACGATCACCGACGCGCGACGAAACCCCGCCGCGAACGTCGCCTTCATCATCTCGTCGGCCCCCGTCGCCTCGATCCGCCTCAACGGCGCGCTCTCGGGAATGGACCTCAACGGCACGGTCATCCCGGGACTCACATTCGAGGACGATATCGACGGCGACGGCACGATCACCGACCCCATCGCGATCTTCGTCGCCGAGGGCGTCCTCGGGACGCTCCGCCTTGCCGGTGGCGTTACGGGCGACGTCGTCGCGCCGGGCGGATTCGGCATGGTGGCCGTCGGCGGCACCGCCACGAGCGCGGACTTCGACGCCGACGCGACCTCCGCCCCGCGTCTCCCGTCGTTCACCTTCGGCCGGGTCGTTGACTCGGAGATCCGCACCGGCGTCGGCATCGGATCGGTGCGGGCGACGGAGTGGGCCGACACGGGCGGGCGCGACGAGCGCATCGCCGCCCCGTTCCTGAACTCGCTGCGCATCGACGGAGACTTCCAGGCCGGCCTGAACCTGACGCAGAACGCGCCGCCCAGGCCGACGCTCGGATCGGCGCGCATCGGCGGATCGATCTTCGGGTCGGACTGGACCGTAACCGGCGCGATCGGCTCGATCGCCGTGGGCGACGCCACGGGCTGGACCATCGCGGGCGCGACCAACTCCGGCGCCATCTCGGCGGGGCGACTGAACAACGTCACCATGGCCTTCTCGGGGCGCGTCGCGCGCCTCACCGCGATCGAATGGCAGGGCGGCTCCTATGCCGCGCCGCAGACGCCGACCTTCACTATCCAGGGCGCCGCGCGCCAAGGCGTCGCAGGCGATTTCATCGCGAGCATGAACATCAACGGCGGGGGCGCGGCGGCGGTCATCGACTCCCTCACCATCAACGGCGCCGCCCGCGACGGCACGATCGCCGTCATCGGACCCGCGGGACGCATCCGCGTCGCCGGAGGACTCGACCACGCCACCCTCCGCGTCACCAGCGGCGACGCACGCTCCGTCGAAACCGGACCCGTCATCAACTCGACCATCGATGTCCAGCGCACGCTCCAATCGCTCACCGCCGCGAGGTTCGAGAACGCCGTCCTGCAGGGCGGCGCGTACAACTCGATCACCTCCCGCGGCGATTTCACCGGCGAGATCAAGCCCACCGCCCTGAACATCGTGAACATCGAAGGCAACTTCGCCGGCGCCATCACCTCGCGCAACGCCAACACCGTCTCGATCCGCGGCGACCTCCGCGATTCGACGATCAACTTCACGCTGACCCCCACCCAGGGACAGACAAACTTCCAGATCTTCACCGTCGGCGGACGGATGGAACGCACCGACTTCCGCGCCGCAGGCAACGCC
>CAZBDZ010000127.1:0-4335 GCA_964490785.1 uncultured Phycisphaeraceae bacterium | reverse complement strand
TGACGGCGTTGGACTCCTGGAGGTAGGCGTAGCAGGGGTCGTTGTTGATGACCATCTCATAGATGCGGCCCATGCCGTAGGCGTCGCGTTTGGAGAGGCGTTCGTATTCCATGCCCCAGCGCCAGTGTGGGTATCGGACGGCGAACCCGCCGTAGGCCGCGATCTGGTTCATGGTCTGGAAGTCGAGGACCTCGAAGATGACCTCGGGGAAGACCAGGCCGTACTCGCGCGCCTTGGCCTTGATGCGGTCCATGTGGGCGCGGAGTTCGGGCGGGAGGTCTGTGTTCGATCGACGCGGGGGCATGGGGGATGATATCGGTCGGAATTCGGTGCGGGGTTGGGGTGCGCGGGGGAAGCGCGAGAGTCGCGGACTCAACCCGGGAGTCGGGCACGAGTTGCTGTCAATCCCGTGAGTCGGCGAGCGTGATGCGGATCTTGCGGACGGTCGTGGGGCACTGGCGGACGAGTTCGCGTTCGCCGCCGGCGCGGAGCCAGCGGTCGATCTCGTATCGGGTGGAGGCGTCGTCGGCGGTGACGGTCAGCACGCCGCGGGAGAGGCCTTCGATCGCCGTCTTTGTTGCGAGCGCGTGCGGGCAGGCGGCGGCCCAGGCGGCACCGATGCCTCCGATGCGCTTCTCGGTGCGTTTCAGGTCGCTCCCGATCGCCTGCATCATCGGCCCGACCGGCGTGGCCCGATCGCGGAACACCCGGCTCTGTCTCAGAAGTTCCAGGCGTCGGGCGGGGTCGAGCATGGCGGGGCGATTGTAACCGTCAGTCTCGCTCATAGCCGAGGGCGTCGACGAACGGGTGGAGCAGGTGCATGACGGGCGCGAGTTGCGTGCGGTAGCGTTTCCATGCGCCGACTCCTGCGAAGGTCTCGCGGTCCGAGGGCGGCTCGATCGGGGCGAGGCCGGCGGCGGTATCGCCGGCGAAATCGAGGGCGCGGCGGGCGGCGGCGGCGGGGTCGGCGAGGAGGTCCTCGAAGCGCGATTCGGTCCAGCGCAGGCCGAGCAGGTCCTTGAAGTGGAGCCACAATCCCATCGAGGCGGCGTAGTGCGTCGCGGCGCGTTCGAGCGTGCCGAAGAAGGCGCCGTCCATCGGGGTCCTGGCGGACTGCATGAAGGCGCTGAGCACAACGTCGCGCGGGTCGCGGATGCAGACGATGACCGGGGCGTCGGCGAAGATTTTGCGCACGATGGCGAGGTGGATGAGATTGCCTGGGTTGGCGTCGAGGACGCGCCGGCCGATGGGGTTGGTTCCCGCGAGGCGTTTCTCGACATCGTTGAAGTAGAAGCCGCGGAAGAGGCGTACCTCGGCTTCGCCGACTTCGGTGAGGTGCTTTGCGATGTTCTCCGCGCCCTTGGCGACGTGCTGGATCTGGGCGCGCAGTGCGGCGAGCAGGGGGCCTTCGCCCGCGGAGGCGAATCGTCCTGTCGTCATCATCAGACTTCCGAGCCTGCCCACGCCGGACCTTGGGAAACCGGCGATGAAGACGGGGGGCGTGCTGAACGCGCGGTAGTCGGGGGACTTGCCCCATGCGGCGAGGCTCCACTGGTCGAGGTCGCGCCGGCAGGCGTCGATGAAGGTCTCGATGTCGCGCGTGGCCGATTGCACTTCGGGCGGGAGCGATTCAAAGGGGGGCTTGGCCTCGGCGAAGCGGGCGAAGGCGTCGTCGCATCGGCCGGCGCGGTCGAGGGCCTGGGCGAGTTGACGGGCGATGGCGCGGCGTTGGGCCGGCTCTGGCGCCGCGGCGTGGGCGCGGGAGAGGTGGTCGCTTGCGCCGTGGAAGTCGCCTGCGCGAAAGAGGATGGTTCCCAGCGCGAGGCGCGCCAGGCCGTGATCCGGACGAAGCGCGACGGCCCGCTCGGCGTGGGGTTGGGCCGAGGCCTGATCACCGGCCCGGCTCAGGAGCATCGCCAGGCGTGCGTGGGCCTCCGCCGAATCGGGGCAGCGCTGGACGAGGGCGCGGGCTTCGTCGAGGGCGTCGTCGGGGCGGTCTTGTCCCATGAGTGCGTGAACGAGGCCGTTGCCCGCGACTTCGTCCGACGGCGCCAGCGCGAGCGCGTGGCGGAAGGCGCGCTCCGCGGCGGGGTATTGGCGGATGGTCGCGCGCACCTGCCCGAGTTCGGCATGGAGGGCCGCGGAAGGCTCGCCGTGCTCGATGGCGCGTTCAAGATGTTCAGCGGCCTCGACGGGGCGGCGCATGGCGAGGAGCACTCGGGCGAGGCGATGGAGGTAATCCGGATTGCCGGGATCGATTTCGATGGCGCGGCGAAGGGAGGCCTCGGCGGCGGGGGCGTCGCGGAGGGCCATCGACGCCTCGGCGTGCATGCACATCGCCTCGTGGCATTCAGGATGCCGGGCCGCGATGGAGGCGAAGAGGTCGCGTGCGCGGGCGTGATCGCCCCGCCGGAGCGTCTCCGTCGCCGCCGAGAAATCGTCCTGGAAAGGGGGATGGGTCACGTTGCGCGAGTGTGGGTTGGGCCGACGGCGTGCCGGAGGGTTCTCATCGGTCCGCGTATCCGAGCGCTTGCACGAAAGGCGCGAGGATATCCAGCGCCTTGCCGAAGCGGCGTTCGTAGGCCCGCCAGCGGCCCTTGGCCCGCGTGTAGATCGGCTGCGCCACCTGTTGATAACTGGGGGTCATGATGGTTTTCTTTTTGGCGCGCTCGGTGAAGGAGAGGACGGAGTCGTCCCAGCGCTCGCCGAGGAAGTCGAGGACGCGCCGGGCGGTGGCTTCGGCGTCGTCCACGAGGTCTTCGTAGCGGACCTCGAGCCAGGGGAGGCCGAGCGTCGCTCGCATGTGGAGCCATAGTCCCATGACGCTCTCGTACAGGCGGGCGGCGGATTCGAGGTCGCGGAAAGATGCGATGGCCATGGGCGACCTGGAGAGTTGCATGAAGCAGGAGAGGATGACGTCGCGCGGGTCGCGGATGGAGACGATGACCTTGGACCTTGGGAAGAGGCGCCTCGCGGTGTAGAGGCTTGCGGTGTTCAGCGGGTGCTTGTCCACGAGTCGCTTGCCGACGAGCGCGGGCGCGCCCATGTCCTCGACGATCTTGCTCCAGTACATCTCGCGGAGGGCGACGAGTTCCGCGTCGGTCAGGCGCGCGTACTGCGCCGGGGCGGACTCCGGGCCGCCCGCCTTGTGCACGATCCACTCGGTGCATCGGCCGATGCTGTCGATCTCGTCGGTTGTCGCGAGCCTGGGGTGGGCGGCGAGGATTTGTTCGAGGAGTGTGGTCCCGGATCGTGGAAAGCCGACGAAGAAGACGGGCGGCTCGCGTGTGTCCGGCGGCGGATCGCGCCAGGCGGCGACGGCTTGGGCGGTCATCCCTCGCTTGCAGGACTCGACATAGCGACCGACGAAGCGGACGAACTCATCGGACGCCGCATCGGGCGGCGGCTTGCTTTCGACGAAGCGCGGGTAGGCGTCGTCGTGGCGGCCCAGTTCGTCCAGGACCAGGCCCAGTTTGCGCGAGAGTTCGCGCCGGTCGTGGGGGCGGCGGGTGAGCGCCAGGGCCCGCTCGAAGACGGGGACGGATTCGGCCTTGTTGCCGGCGCGTTGGAGGATGGTGGCGCGCACGCCGAGCGCGGTCGGTTCGTTGGGATTGATTGCGAGGGCGCGCTCGGCGAGGTCCGAGGCTTCGTCAATGCGGTTGGCGCGCTCCAGGACATGCGCGACGCACGCCAGCACGTCGGGCCTCGTCGGATGTTCGGAGGCGGTGTCGAGGCTGAGGCGGACGGCGGCGTCCATCTTCTTGAGGCCGACGAGCGTCATCACGAGGCTCATCGCGGCATCGACGTTCGTCGGGTCGAGTTCGAAGGCTCGGCGGCAGGCCCGCTCGGCGTCGGCGAGCCGATTTGCGCCGAGGCACGCCGAACCGACCGCGGCGAGGAGCGGGGCGGATTCCTCGCCCTCCATTTCTGCATCAAGCAGGGTGTCGGCGGCCTCGTCGATCCGGCCGAGGGCGAGCAGGACGCTCCCAAGCCGGAAGAGGTACTCCGGATTGCCCCCGTCGAGGCGGAGGGCGTCGCGGAGGTCGCGCTCGGCGGCGGCGAGGTCGCCCAGTTCGGCGCTCAGCATGCCGTGCATGTAGAAGGCTTCGTGGCAGCCCGGGAACTGCTCGAGGATCGCGGCGAACTGCTCCCGCGCCCGGCGTGGGTCGCCTCTTTTCCGCGCGTTGGCGGCCTCGAGAAAGAGCGTCTGAAGATCGGGCATCGGACCCGGATAGTAGGGCAAGCGGGACGAAAGAGAAGCGGAGCGCGGGAATGGAAGGAGGGCGATCGCATTATTGCGGCTGCCCCGGTCTCGCTGGCTTTGCAGCGAGGCCG
>CAZBDZ010000126.1:0-4703 GCA_964490785.1 uncultured Phycisphaeraceae bacterium | reverse complement strand
ACCTCCCCGCATACTCATACACCCCCCGCCCCGTCTTGTCTCCCAGGCGACCCGCCGTAACCAGTTGCTTGAGCAGGGGGCATGCGCGGTAGCGGTCGTTGTTCAGGCCTTCGGCGAGGACGTTCATGATGTGGACGCAGGTATCCAGCCCGATGAAGTCCGCGAGGCGCAGCGGGCCCATCGGGAAGTTGCAGCCGAGTTTCATGATGCCGTCGATCGCCTCCGGCTCGGCGACGCCCTCCATCCATGCGTAGAACGCCTCGTTGATCATCGGCATCAGCACGCGGTTCGACACGAAGCCCGCGCGGTCGTTCGCCTTCAGCGGCGTCTTGCCGAGCCGCGTCGCCAGCGCCATCGTGCGCTCGGCCACCTCCTTCGTCGTCTGCACGGCCGGGATCACTTCGACCAGCGCCATCAGCGGAACGGGGTTGAAGAAGTGCATGCCGACCACGCGCCCGCTCGCGTTTCCGGGGGCGGCGGCCCGCGCGATGTCGGTGATGCTGATGCTGCTCGTGTTCGTCGCCAGGACCACCTCCTCGCGCGGGAACATCGCGGCGAGTTTCGAGAAGAGGTCCCGCTTCACCGCCGCGTCTTCGACCACGGCCTCGATGACCCAATCGGCCCCCGCGAGCCCCTCCATCGACGAGACGTACTTCACGCGGGCGAGGGCGGCGTCCATGTCGGCCTGCGCGATCTTGCCCTTCTCGACGAACTTGCCGAGGGACTTCCGGTGCGTCGCGGCGCACCGGTCGTTCGCGCCGGGGAAGGCGTCGAAGACGACGACATTCAACCCCGCCACCGCCGCGACCTGCGCGATCCCGCCGCCCATCTGCCCCGCGCCGATGATGCCGATCGTTCTGACCTCCGCCATGATGCCAACCTCCTCCGCTGTTTCGCGCCCGCGTACTGATCCTGCGTGATGCGCACCAAGATACCGTCGCAGCGGCCGGGCCACTCGGTGGTACAAGGATTCCCCTGATTCGTCGGTACCATTCCCTCATGCCGGGGCCTGATGAGCCGGCGACCATTCGAGAACCCAAACGATGAAGCCCCTGACAATCGCCATTGTTACCGTCGCAATGCTCTTCGCGTCCCCGGCCCTGGCGCAGGCGCCGGCGCCGCAGCCCAAGGGCGCCGCCAAGGTCCGCGCCGACGCCGAGAAACTCCTGCCGCTGTTTCCCGAGGGCCCCGCGCGGCGCTTTCTCGAGGCCGCGCGCACCGAGCAGGCCGTCCCCGCCGTGGGCACAAGGCAACTCCTTCGGAACAAGGAGTCCAATGAGTGGCTGACGTGGGACGAGGGCCTGAAACTCCCCGATCAGAAGAAGATGAAGTTCACGCCCAGCGCCTGCGAGGAGCAGTTCTTCTACGAGACTCGCTACGGCTCGCCGCTCGTGTACGCGCGCGTGCTCGAACTCGCCGGGCGGCACGGCCTGGCGCTTGAGCCCAACGATCAGCACCCGCCCACGCTTCTGGACTTCGGCTACGGCACGATCGGGCACCTGATGATCGCCGGGGCGATCGGCATCGAAACGACGGGCACCGACATCGACTCGATGCTCCTCAAGGTGTACGCGCCCGAGGTTGCGGCGGGCCGCATCCAGCGCCTCGGGAGCAACGCTTCGGTGGGGATCCACCTCTTCGAGGGTCGTTGGCCCACCGATCCGAAGATCATCAACGATGTCCACAAGGCGGCCCCGGAGGGGTTCGACATCATCACGTCGAAGAACACGCTGAAGGAGGGGTATCTTCATCCGACGAAGCCGGTGGAGGAGCGAAAGCTCGTGAAGACGGGCCTGCCGGACGAGACGTTCGTGCAGGTGGTGTTCAACTCGATCAAGCCCGGCGGGCTGTTCATCATCTACAACATCTCGCCGAGGCCGAGCCGGGAGGGCGAGCCGTACAAACCCTGGGCCGACGGGCGCTGCCCCTTCCCGCGCGAGTTGCTGGAGCGTTCCGGGTTTGAGGTGCTCGCGCTCGATGAGATCGACGACGCCAAGGCCGAGGCGATCTTCAAGGCGCTCGGGTACCCCATCACGGATCACAAGGGCGAGAAGGACCTCTTCGCGCTCTACACGGTTTGCCGCAGACCGGGGAAGTAAGTGGCATGGCCTTTCGAGGCCATGCCGCGAAGCCATGACGCACGCGCCGTGGAGCACTCGCCTTGTAACGCTCCGAGTGTCCCAAAGACACATGCCCTGGAAAGGGCATGCCACATCGCCCCTCCCCTACACTTCCCCCGGCATGCACGCCCTCTTTGATGAACGCCGGTACCTCATTCCGTTCAGGTCGATCCTGCTGCCGCAGATTTTCACGGACACGCTGGTGATCGGCGGCGGGGCGGCGGGGCTTTCGGCGGCGTTGGCGGCGTCGGAGCATGGGGATGTGATCGTGCTGGGGAAGTCGAAGTTCACGGTGTCGAACACGTCGTGGGCGCAGGGGGGGATCGCGGCGGTGCTGGGGTCGGCGGACTCGGTGGAGAGCCACCTGAAGGACACGCTCGACGCGGGGGCGGGGCTGTGCGATGAGGGGGTGTGCCGGCTGGTGGTGAATGAGGGGCCCGGGATTCTGCGGCGGCTGCTCGAGGCGGGGTTCCGGGCGGACCGGGATTCGTCGGGCTCGGTGAGCCTCGGGCGCGAGGGGGGGCACCACGCGAACCGCATCGTGCATTCGCGCGGCGACGCGACGGGGGCGGAACTCTCGCGCTGCCTGGTTGAACTGGCGCGTGCGCGTCCGACGGTGCGGCTGTTCGAGAACTGCTTCGCGCTCGACCTGCTCACGCCGACGAACGCGGAGGGGGCGCCCTGCCTCGGCGCGGTCACGCACCATCCGAAGCACGGGCTGCAGATCATCTGGGCGAAGGCGACGATCCTCGCGGCGGGGGGCAGCGGGGTGCTGTGGCGCGAGACGTCGAACCCGCCGATCGCGACGGCGGACGGGATCGCGATGGCGTACCGGGCGGGGGCGGCGGCGGCGGACCTTGCATTCATGCAGTTCCATCCGACGACGCTGTACGTGGCGGGGGCGGCGCGGCTGCTCATCAGCGAGGCGGTGCGCGGCGAGGGGGCGTTGCTGCTGGACGACGCCGAGCGACGGTTCATGGAGGGGGAGCATGACCTCGCGGAGCTGGCGCCGCGCGATGTCGTCAGCCGGGCGATTCATCGCGTGCTGTCGAGGCAGGCGTCGGCGCACGTGTGGCTGGATGCGAGGCCGATCAAGGGGTTCGCCGAACGTTTCCCTGGGATTGACGCGACGCTGCGGCAGTTCGGGCTTGATGCGTCGAAGGACCTCATCCCGGTCAACCCCGCGGCGCATTACATGATCGGAGGGGTGAGGACGGATGTGCATGGGCGGTCGAGCGTGCCTGGGTTGTACGCGGTGGGCGAGGTCTCCTGCACGGGTCTGCACGGGGCGAATCGACTGGCGAGCAACTCGCTGCTTGAGGCGCTGGTGTTCGGCGAGCGTGCCGGGCGTGCGGCGAAGGAGATGAACCAGAGCCTGTCGGACAGCCGGACGCCCAACGGCTGGGGCCCGCCGCACCGTGGCGGGCCGGTGCAGATCATTTCGAACATCCCGCCCTCGCAGAAAGGGGAACTGGACCTGACGGACGTGCGTTCGTCCCTGCGTTCGGCGATGTGGCGGAACGTGGGGATCGAGCGGTCGGGGCACAAACTGGTCGATGTGGCGGAGATGTTCGACTTCTGGGCGCGGTACACGCTGGACAAGGTGTTCGATGATCCGTCGGGGTGGGAGACGCAGAACATGCTGCTTGTCGGTGCGCTGGCGGCGCGGAGCGGGCGGTGGCGCGACGAGTCGCGGGGGTGCCACTGGCGCGAGGAGTTTGCCGGGCCGAGGGAGGAGTTCGCGGTGCATGATTGCTGGAAGAAGGGGGCGAGCGTGCCGGAGACGCGGACGACGATCTCTGAGGTCCATGAGGCATGAAGGGTGCATGGCGCGGGCTGCTGGTCCTGGTGAGTTGGATTGGGGCGGGCTGCGACGCCGAGCCGAGGGTTGTGTCGGCGCGGGGTGGGCTGTACGGGCTTCCGGGTGCGGAGACCGGGGTTCTTGATGAGGGGGCGGCGCCGGCGCCGGGCCGCGCGAGCGCCGGGCCTTGGGACGGCGTGCTGCGGGCGTTTCCGGGGTATGAGGCGGATGCAGGCGGGGAGACGGATGCGACAGGACTGCGGCGGACGAATCCTGACGGGTCGGTGGCGTTGATGTCGCGCTCGCCCGGCGACGTGATGTATCACGTGATGACGACGCTGGAGAAGAAGGAGTACGGGCTGCTGTTCGACCAGGTTCTCGCCGAGGCGGCAAAGGCGGAATACCGTCGGCGGGCGAGGGATCCTTACGAGGCCGTGGAGTTCCTCGCGAAACACAAGGAGGACATCGCGGCGCTCTTTGCGACGTTTCCGATGGGAGATCAGACGCCGGGGGTCCGGCTGGAGCCGATCGGGCGGAATGCGTTCCGGCTGCGTGCGCCGGTGGCGATGGCGCAGGAACTGAGGTTCCATGTGTTCGAGGTTGTGATCGAGGAGGGGCGGTTCAGGCTTCTTATGATTCGATAGGTCCGTGATTCGCGGCAGTCTCCGAGGGTGGGACGTGGTGTTGTGAGGTCGGGTGGTGAAGACCCATGCATGGGCTCGAAACATGCGGCCGCCGGGGGGTAAGCCCGGCTGACCCGGCCGCGGGGTGTGCTCAGTGTC
>CAZBDZ010000125.1:0-5028 GCA_964490785.1 uncultured Phycisphaeraceae bacterium | reverse complement strand
GCACCCGCAGCCGATCTTCCTGAATACGCGTACTATCTGAACATACAAGTGGCACGGGGCGGGACTGGCTGCTGGTCAGGCAGTGCGGGGGACGGGGGGGTGTGGATTGTGATTGGGCGCAACCGGCGCTCGCACTGGCTGGCAAGCAGCCAGTGGCACGGGGCGATTGCGTGTCAGCATGATGAGCCGAAGGCGGCGAGGACGGAGGTGATGTCGGCGAAGTTGACGAGGCCGTTGCCGTCGGCGTCGCCTGGTCCGGTGGCGGGGGCATAGGTGTTGCCGAAGTTTGCGAGGACGGAGGTTACGTCGCCGAAGTCGACGGTGCCGTCGGAGTCGGCGTCGCCGTCGAGGCCCACGGTGAGAGTGGCGTCGTTGCTGTCCACCTGGTTGCAGGCGTTTGAGACGAGGCAGTCGTAGGCGCCCTCGTCGGCGGCGGAGGCGTTGTTGATGGTGAGGGCGTAGAAGTTTGCGCCGGCGATAGTGGAGCCCGTGCCTGTTGGGCCGTCGGCGAGGTCTAGTCCATTGCGGCGCCATTGATGCTGCGCTTCGGTTCCCGAGGCGGTTACGAGGAAGCGCGGGCTGCCGCCCGGCGGGCAGGTGGCGACGCTTTCGGGGTGCGCATCGATGGTGGGGCAGTCGTAGCGGGAGATGGTGAGAGCGGCGCGGGCGTCCGCGTTGGCCGAGCCGGCGGACTCCGGCGGGGCGTCCGCGGCGGAATCGACCGAGGAGGTGATGCGGAAGGTGTAGCGGCCGGGGGGGAGGACGGCCTCGAAGGTCTCCGATCCGTCCTCGAAGCCGTTGGCGACGCGCGAGAGTGTGCGGGAGTAAAGGACGGAGCCTGATGGTCCTGTCAGCGTCATGTCGGAGGTGGAGACGGTCGTGGCGTCGCCGGTACGGTCAATGGAGACGACGTGAATTGTGGCGAGATTGACGCGCGTGGCGGTCGCGGCGAGGTCAAAGACGATCTCCCAGGCGTGGTCGGCGTGGGAGGCGGCGGTCGATGAGCCATCGACGCAGGTTGTGGCGCCGTTCGCCCATCCGGTGCCGACGATCGCCGAGATGCTTGCGCCGACAGTCCAGGAGAGCAGGTCCGGGGAGGTTGTGAATCCAATTCGCGGTGTTGCGATTGCTACGCCCTCGCCGCCCGCCACGGTGAGAGAGCAGGTGCATCCGGCCCCGCAGGACCGTCGCGACTCGAGCACGAGGTCGATCGGCTCCATCGCCGAGCCTGCGAGGGAGAAGGCGCCCCCGCCATCGCAGGTGAGTGTGGGATCGCAGTAGGGCGGTTGGGGCGGCTGGCATGGGCAGGATGACGCGGCCGTGGCCTGGCCTTCCCCGGTAGCCGACCAGGTGAAGGACACGAGGGTTGCCGGGTCGGCGAGGGTGGCTTGGGTAGCGGCGAGTGCGAGAATCGCGGTGCCGCAGGCGACGAGCAAACGGGGTATCGAGGATTTGTTTGCCATGATCGGGCCTCCGATGTGAATCCCGCTCCATGAAGGGCAAGCGGCGGGGCCGACGGCGGACGGCGCGAGGCGGGGCGTTTCTCCGCGGGGTTGGGAATGGGCTTGTCGGGCGACGGTTGATCAGGCGACGGCGGGGGCCTGCGGAAGTGGCATGGGCTTTCCAGCCCAAGCCGAGGGGGCACGCCCTGGAAAGGGCGTGCCACCATTGGCACTCGGGGTAGCATGCTGGTGCGATGATCGACACGCATTGTCATCTGACGTTTCCGGAGTATGAGGGGCGCGTGGACGCGGTGGTGGCGGATGCGGCTGGGGCGGGGGTGTCGGGGTGCGTCACGATTTCGACGACGACGCGGAACTGTTTCGACTGTCTGCGCGTGGCGGAGCGGTTTCCGAATGTGTGGTGTTCGGCGGGGGTGCATCCGTTGTACGCGGACGATGGGCCGCACGAGTGGGAAAACTTGAGGACGGTTGCGCGGCATGCGAAGTGCGTTGCGTGGGGGGAGTTGGGGCTGGACAATCACTACGCCGAGCCGGCGCGGGATGTGCAGCACCGTGTGTTGCACGAGCAGTTGGCGTTCATCGAGTCGTGTCGGGCGGAGCTTGATCTGCCGGTGGAGATTCACTGCCGGGAGGCGTTCGGTGATCTGATTCCGATTCTGAAGAGGACGGGGCTGGACCCTGGGCGGTTCGTGTTCCACTGCTTCACGGGCGGGCCGGGGGATATGAGGATGGTGCTGGATTTCGGCGCGTGGGTGAGTTTGACGGGGGTGGTTACATATAAGAATGCGAAGGAGTTGAGGGAGGCGGTGAGGTTGCTGCCGATCGACCGTGTGATGGTGGAGACGGACTCGCCGTACCTGACTCCCGACCCGCATCGTGGGGTTCGGCCGAACGAGCCGAAGTTTGTTCGGCACGTGGCGGAATGCCTCGCGGGGCTGTACGGGAGGGAGTTCGAGGAGTTTCACGAGATTGTGAACGAGAACACGAGGCGGTTTTTTCCGAGGATGCGCCCGTGGCCTGGGTGAGGGCTATGATGTCCGGTCGTGCCGGTACCTCCATCGAGCAATGCCATGAACTACGTTCGAATCCAAGTATCCATACCCGACCGAAGCGGAGTGATCGAGGCGCGGCGCGGGGTGACGATCGAAGAGGTGCTGCACTTGCCGCAGTTTTCGTTCGATGCGCGCGTGGGCGTGCATTCGATCTCACTGAACGGCGACAAAGCCTGGCTCGACACCGTCATCGAATCGGATTCGCTGTTGACGGTCAGCCCGACCAAGTCCAACGGTGCGGCAAGGGATCCGCTGTTCGATATCATCGGGAGCGCGCCGCCGTCCGGGATTCCTGACTTCGCCGAACAGCATGATCATTACCTCTACGGAACACCTCGGAGACAATAGCCGGTTCGGCGGCGACCGATGTGTATTCGTGGACAGCGCGGGGTTCGTGGCGCTCGTCGATCCGGATCAGGGCACGCATGAGCGTGCCAAGGCGATCATGTCGCAGGCGGAGGGCTCCGGACGGTTCTTTCTAACGACTGAATGGGTGCTCTCGGAGTTCCTCGCGTCAATGTCGAAGATATACGGTTCGCGGCGAAGGTCCATCGGCATCGAGTTCATCGACGCCATCATTCGATCGCGGCACATCGGGGCGTTGCGTGCGGGAGAAGACGATTGGCAAGGTGGATTCAGCCTCTACAGGAGCAGGCCGGACAAGGAATGGTCGCTCGTGGACTGCATCTCCATCCGCGTCTGCCGGGAACGGCGCATCCAGGACGTTCTCACGACCGATGACGATTTTCGGCAAGCCGGCCTGGTGGCTCTGCTTCGCCACGGCGGATCGTGAGGGCCCACGGCGACCGACGTTTCCAAGGCAATCGCATGCTCGGGGGTGCCGCTATTCCGCCGGGGCGGGGCCGGGACGCGCTGCAACGCCGCCCGGCCTCGGCGCAAAGCCAGCGAGACCGGGGCAACCTCGACCATGCGATTGCCCTGGCTGGAGCACCAGACCGGTGACCGTTTACACTTCGCTCCCCTATGACTCAGCCCCATCGTACTGTCGCGCTCATCAAGGGCGACGGGATCGGCCCCGAGATTGCCGACGCCGTGCTGGAGGTTTTTGCCGCCGCTGAGGCGCCGGTTCGGTTTGAGGAGGCGTTTGCCGGGCTGGCGTGCCTGGAGAGATTCGGGAGCACGCTGCACCCGGACTGTCTTGAGTCGATCCGGCGGAACAAAGTGGCGTTGAAGGGTCCGACGACGACGCCGATCGGGGGGGGGCACAAGTCGGTGAACGTGACGATCCGGAAGTCGCTGGACCTGTTTGCGAACGTTCGGCCGTGCAAGAGCACGCCGGGGATTCACACGAAGTTCGACAACGTGGACCTGATCATCGTGCGGGAGAACATCGAGGATACGTACGGGGGGATCGAGCACATGCAGACGCCGGACGTGGCGCAGTGCCTTCGGCTGATCACGAGGCCTGGGTCGATGGACATCTGCCGATATGCGTTCGAGATGGCCCGGCGCGAGGGTCGGCGGAAGGTCTCGTGCGTGCAGAAGGCCAACATCATGAAGATGACCGACGGGCTGTTCCTCGACTGCTTCCGCAAGGTTGCGGCGGACTTTCCGGATCTCGAGGCGGAGGAGATTCTGATCGACAACTGCTGCATGCAGTTGGTGCATAAGCCCTCGAAGTTCGACGTGCTGGTGACGCCCAATCTTTTCGGGGACATCATCAGCGACCTGTGCGCGGGGTTGGTGGGGGGGCTGGGGGTTGCGCCGGGGGGGAACATCGGGCACGATCTCGCGGTGTTCGAGGCGGTGCATGGGAGCGCGCCGGATATCGCGGGGAAGGGGCTGGCGAACCCGATGGCGTTGCTGCTGTCGGCGGTGCAGATGCTGCGGTACATGGGGATGCTCTCACATGCGCGGCGGATCGAAGAGGGGCTGCGCATGGCGATCGTCGAGGGGATCCGGACGCACGACCTCAAGGGCAACGCGAGCACGCGCGAGTTCGCGCATGGTGTCATTCGGTGCCTGCCGCCCGCCGGGGCGGAGGCTCCGGCGCCGCCCTTGGCGCCCGCGGCCGGCTCGCGGCGCGGGCCTTCGCCGAGCGCGCCCACTTCCAAGGAGCCCTGGACGTTGAAGGGGGTGGATGTGTTCGTGGATCACGAAGGGATGCCGGGCGTGCCGGCGACGCTGGGGAGGTTCCGGTTGTCGTTCATCTCGAACCGAGGTCAGAAGGTCGGTCCGCTGGCGGCGGGTCAGTCGGTGCAGATCGAGTTGGTGGGTCTGCACCAGTGCCGGTACGTGGCGGACGGTTCGGTGGATGATGGCGACGTGATGGCGTTCCTCGGCGAGTTCTCGAAGCGATTCAGGTGGGTGCATGTCGAGAAGTTGCACGAGTGCATGGGGCATGCGCGGTTCTCGAAGGCGCAGGGGGAGTGAGTCCAGGGCGATCGCAAGATCACTTCCGAGGCCGTGGGCGGCTGGATTGGTACTCAGCCCGCAACGCGGGCGCCGGTTCCTTGCCCCGGACGAAGTCCGGGGTTCGCGGGCACTTGGGC
>CAZBDZ010000124.1:0-5402 GCA_964490785.1 uncultured Phycisphaeraceae bacterium | reverse complement strand
CGTGGGAGCACCGACCGTGCCGAGCCACGGTCGGTGGCACGGGGGTGGCGGGGGGTTCTGGTCAGCCGAAGAGCCGGGCGAGGTCGTTGAAGGTTACGACGACGAAGACGGTCGCGACGATCAGGAGGCCGGCGATGATGGCGACGTTTTGCACGGCGGCGGACACGGGTCGTCGCGTGATCAACTCGATGAAGAGGAAGACCATGTGCCCGCCGTCCACGATCGGCAGGGGCAGGAAGTTGATGACCGCGAGGTTCGCGCTGATGAGGCCGAGGAAGAAGACGAAGTAGATGAATCCTCGCTCGGCGACCTGTGAGCCGATGTGGGTGATCCCCACGGGGCCGTGGAGTTGATCCACCGGAACGGTTCCCTCGAAGAGGCGGAGGAAAGTTACATAGGTCATCATGACGACGTAGTGGGTCTTCTGGACGCCCTTGACCACGGCGTGCCATGGATCGGCGGCGCGGTCCGTGAACTGGGCGAGATCGAAGCAGAGCATGACGCGCGTGGCGTCCCAGCCGAGCGCGTGGAGTTCGTTCACGTCGTCCGGGGTCAGGGTGAGCAGGACCTCGGCGACCCGGGCGGCGCCGGATTCGTCCTTGACCGGCAGGTCAAGGGTGAGGGCGATGCTCGCGGATTCGCGGCGCTTCGCGGCGTCGGCGGTCGTTTTTTTCATCGCCTCGCGGACCTCGCGGAAGTTGGCGACAGGCGTACCCGCGACGGCGCGGATGCGCGAGCCGGGGAGGATGGATGGCGAGAGGCGCGCCGCGGGGAATGCTCCCGCGGCGCGGAAGTCCGTGCCGGCCTCTGAGTCAGGGTCGCCCGGCGGAAGAGGCTCAAGCCCGGGGGCGGCGCCGATGAGCGTGTCGAGGGCGCTGGTGTCGGAGGTGAGGAACCCGACGAGGCCGTCGCGGCTGACCGGAGCCTTCAGGCTCACCATCGCGCCGTCGCGGAGGACCACCAGGTCGACGGTTTGTCCCTTGTGGGCGCGGACCTCCGCGATGCCCGCGGCGACGCTCGGCCATTCGACCTTGCCGACGCGCGCGAGGATATCGCCGGGGAGCAGGCCCGCCTTGGCTGCCCGCTCCTGGGTCGCGGCGACGCGCATGACCGGTGGCAGGCCGAGGAGGTGTCGCACGGCCATGGCCTCGCCGGAGACCATAAGGCGGCCGAGTTGGAGCTTCACGTCGGCGCGGAGCACGAGCGATGATTCCCGTCCTTCCTGATCGATGAAGACGGCCTCGACCGGTTCGCCCTCGGCGGACTCCATGGCGAGGCCGAGGGATGTCGCGCTGGGGACCGTGTGGGGGGATTCCGCGTTCGCGGGGATTGGCGTGCCGTTCACCTTCGCCAGTCGCGAGCCTGGTTGGATGGAGCCGAGGCCTGCGTCCTGGAGTTGGCGGAGGTATTCGGCACGGATCGATGCGTTTTTGAGTTCCGCCTCGTGGACGAGCCACGCCGCGGGCGCGGGGGCGACGCCGATCTGGAGGAGGCCATCGGCGCCCCTGCTCGGCAGCACGTCGAGCGTAACCGGCGACGCCTCGTCGTCGCGCCGCACGTCGATGCGCAGGGGGTATCGCGGGCTTCCCATGGCGGCGGCGAGGCGGAGGTCGTTGAAGGTCGTGGCAGGTTCGTCGTTAATTGAAAGGACGCGATCCCCCGGCCGCAGGCCGCCGACCTCGGCCGGCGAGCCTGGGCCGACGTCGCCGACGATGGGCGCGACCTCCTTGATGCCGTACATGTAGGCGATAACAAACAGCACTCCCGCGAGGACGAGGTTCATGAAGACTCCGCCGGACATGATGACCGCTCGCTTCCACACGGGCTTGGCGGCGAACGAGTCGGCGGCGGTGAGATTCGGGACCGGTGCGAGGTCTTCCTGCCCCAGCATCTTGACGTATCCGCCGAAGGGGAACCAGTTGAGGCGGTACTCGGTCGGCGAGATGGTGCTGGGGTCGGCCCCTCCGGGGGGGGCTGCCTCGCCCTCTGCTCGGACGGCGCGGAAGTACTCTTTCTCGCTCGATCCCCATCGGAATCCCATCCCCTTCCGCCAGGAGCAGATCGCCGTGCCGAAGCCGACGGCGAAGGCGTGGACGCGCACGCCGGCCCACCGTGCGGCGGCGAAGTGCCCGAACTCGTGGACCACGATCACGAAGCCGAAGCCCGCGATCATGAGAAGGACGTTGAAGGTGGTGCTCAGCGCCTGCGGCATGGCGAGAGTGTAGGTTCCTCGGGGGGCGACGCCCCTCGCCCGGCGCGAGAATAATGATGCATGAACCGGTTCCCCGGCTGCGCATTCCGGCCTCTCGATCTCCGGCGGCTGCTGCGCGCGCACCGGGAGCCGGGTGAACGGCTGATCGGGTGGGGGATCGGCCGTCTTGGCATGGATCATTCGCGGACGTGGTTTCTCCATGGCACGGCGCATGTGCCGTTTGTCGGCCCGCTCCTGCTGGTGGTTCTCCTCGCCCGGCTCAAGCGCTTCGCGCTGCTGACCGACCGGCGGATCCTACTCGTGCCGACGAGTTACAGCCCGAAGGATTCGCGGGCCAGGGTGTCGGTGCTCGGAGTTGCGGATATCGAAGTGCGCGTGGCCGGGAAGCCGAACGTTTGGACTGAACGTCGATGGAAGTTTCATATCAAAGGCGCCGGCGAGGCCAAGTGGATGGAACTGCTGCTGGAACCGAGGAAGAAGTGGCGAGCCTCCTCGCGGCTCATCGAGGGTTTCAGGCTCCTCGCGGCGGATTGCGGTTCCGCCTGACCTGCGGCGAGTCGCCATCCGAGGCCCGGCGCGCGGCGCCGGACACGCGACGCGCCCGGGACCGTGCCGATCCGTCAATCCCGTAGCATGAGGCCCAGACATGCCAGCGGAAAAGAACACACTCCTTCGGATCATCGTCCCGCTCGTGGTCGGCATCGCCGGTTTTGCGATCGTGATGGCGGGGTATCGGAACAGCGCGAGGCAGGCGGCGCCGGCCACCCCCCAGTCGGCGCCGCAGGCCCAGCCCGATGATGCGCCCGCGGAGCCGCCACCGGCCCGGCCTGACCCGCCCGGCGACGATCCGGCGCCCGCGGCGCCAACGGTGTCGGCCCTCCCCGCGGCACCGGAGTTGGCGCCCGCGCTCCGCGCCAAACCACAGCCGATGCCCGAATCGGCCCCTGCGGCGATCGGCGGGCTTGTCCCCGGAGGCCCGGCGCGGGCCCAGATCGAGTTCACGCTGCTCGGCGCGGGGGTCGAATCGATCACCATGGCCGACTATTTCGAGTCCATCTCGAAGCAGGCGCACTACCAGGTGCAGAGACGGGCGACCGTGCCCGGCTCGGGGGGAGCGCAGGAAATTCTGGCATCGCTGTCGGCCCGCGCGGTGATCATCGACGGCCAACTCGTGGACCTGTTCGGCAAGGAGGGCGAGCCGCTGTGGCGTGAGACGGGGCCCGGCGTCTTCGAGGCCGAGATCATCGACCAGCACGGTCAGGCCGTGCTCCGCATCCACCGCCGGTACACGCTCCGCGCCGGCTCGTTTTTGATTGATGTCGAGCAACGGGCGGCGAACCTGAGCGGGCGCGACCTGGGTCTCGAGTGGGTGCAGTACGGGCCGATCGAGTTGCACGAGGACGTCGGCGGCTATGGACTGGACATGCGGCGGGTGCGCATCGGGCACCTCCTCGATCAGCAGCGCGACCCGTCGCGGCAGTTCGTCCAGGCGGACTCCGAGTTGCAGGGGCGCGCCGCCGTCGTCGATCGGGTCGTGTCGAATCGGGACGGCGCCGTGTGGCCGCGGCCCGCGGATTTCGGCGCGGCGGGCGGCCTGTCGTGGCTGGCGCAGACGAGCCGGTATTTCGCGTTTGCGGTCATGCCGCGGCTTGACCCGCAGGCCGCCGCCGACAACCTCGCCGACGCGCAGAAGCACGCGCTCGACAAGGCGTTTCATCTCGCGGACGAGGTCTACGCGGTCGTGCGCGGACAGGGCGGGCCGACGGACCTGAAGCTGCTTCTGCAGTTGACGACGGCGCCGATGACGATCGCGGCGGGCGGATCGGCGGATCTTTCGTTCTCCGCCTACGCGGGCCCGCTGGGGCGCCGGCAACTCTCGGCGAAGGAGGACGCGACCTTCGGCGCGCTCTCGCTGGACGGGCTGGTGATCTACAACGTCGGGGGGATGTGCGCCTGGTGCACGTTCCAGCCGCTGGCGAAGGGGATGCTGCTGTTCCTGACGTTCCTGCACGACTGGGTGGTGTTCGACTGGGGGGTTGCGATCATGATCCTGGTCGTGTGCGTGCGGGCGATGCTGCACCCGCTGACGCGGCGGAGCCAGATCAGCATGAGCCGGTTCAGCCGGCAGATGCAGGCGCTGGCGCCCAAGCAGCAGAAGATCAAGGAGAAGTTCAAGGACGACCCCAAGCGCATGCAGGCCGAGATGATGCGTCTGATGAAGGAGGAGAAGGTCTCCTACACCGGCGCGCTGGGCTGCCTGCCCATGTTCTTCCAGATGCCCATCTGGTTCGCGCTGTACGCGATGCTCTATTTCTCCTTCGACCTTCGGCACGCGCCGGGGTTCTACGGCATCTTCCAGGCGCTGAGCGGCGGGCGGTGGACGTTTCTGGGCGACCTCTCCGTCGCGGATCATGTGATCGACTTCGGGCGCGTGGTGGCGACCGTGCCCCTCCTCGGGGCCGTCACGGGCATACACGTTCTGCCGATTGTCCTGGGCGTGGTGTTCTTCCTGCAGCAGAAGTACCTGACGCCGCCGCCGTCCGCCGCGATGAGTCCCGAGCAGGAAATGCAGATGAAGATGATGAAGGTCATGACGGTCTTCATGTTCCCTGTGCTGATGTACAACGCGCCGAGCGGGCTGGCGATCTACTTCATCACCAACTCGACCCTCGGCATCCTGGAAAGCCGGTGGATTCGCGCCCACATCAACGAACTCGACAAGAACCCGCCGGCGCCGGGCGAGCCGCTGGGAAGGCGAAAGGTCGAGAACACGGCGTGGCGCAAGGAGAAGTAACGCGGATTCGCGGCGCGGATACGGACACCGCAAGAACTCCGCGTCCCGTGCGGATCGCGCGGACCACGGCGTCCTGCGCACGACCTCCACAAACGGCCGGGATTCCGTCCGCCCCGGGCGCCCCGGTCTTGCCGTCCGCGGCGGGGCCTGGTCGCCCTTGCAACGCCGCCCGGCCTCGCTGCAAAGCCAGCGAGACCGGGGCGCCCGCATGGCGATCGCATGATCACTTCCGAGGCCGTCGGCGGATGGATTGGTGCTCAGCGCGCGACGCGGGCACCAGTGCGCACCGAGCTGCGGTGCGACCGTCGCCCCGTCCGGGGCTTCAGAGGCGGCCATCGCCCGAATCCCCGGACTTCGTCCGGGGCAAGGACCCCACGCCCGCTCCGCGGGCTATGA
>CAZBDZ010000123.1:0-5681 GCA_964490785.1 uncultured Phycisphaeraceae bacterium | reverse complement strand
ACAACAAGGAGCACGGCATCACGCCCGAAACGATCGTCAAGGCGATTCGTCGGGGGATGGAGCAGGAACTCGCCGCGCGGCGGACGGCACGCGAGGCGGCGCGGTCCGCGGAGCCGCAACTGGCGGCGAATGAACTGCTCGAAATGCTGAATGACGAGATGATCGAGGCGGCGCAGTCGCTCGAGTTCGAGAAGGCGGCGGCGCTGCGCGATCAGATCAGAACACTGAAGGAGAATCCCGCGATGCTGAAGGAGGGAGCGAAAGTGAAGCGGAGCGAGTTGGAGCCGGACCGTCCCGGCGCGAGCAAGCCCAAGCCCGGGATGCCCGGGACGAAGGTGAGGAAGCGGGGGAAGAAGATGAGGGGATGAGGGGCGGACAGCATCCGCTTCTTCGCGGACTCAGAAGCGGCTTCTCGAAAAAGAAGCCGACTCTGACGAGTCTTCGAGGAAGAGTCGGGTGCTGGTACGATGGTGCGTATGACGCCATCACGTCCCTGGGTCCACGCAATCGCGACACTCCGCGGATGGTGGCTCCCGGGCGACGAGCGCGGATTCCGATCACGCGAGCATTGCATCCACTCGTCGGGCGATTACAAACACCGTCCACCATCGTGGGAACACGTTCAACTGCGGATGTGGGCGGAGCGCGTGTCCCGCGACGCGGAGCCCGCCTTCGATGTCGGGGAGCGCGAAGTCGCGGCCCTGGCTTTCATCGAGAAACTCACACGTGAGGGGCTGGAACCGCTCGCCGTCGCGTGCGCCGCCACGCACCTTCACGCCCTTTTCCGCGCGGACGGGGTGGACGCTCTCTGGGCGCTCGGAAGGTGCAAGCAACTTGCTTCGCTTCGTGTCGGACGGCGCTCGGGACGGATCTGGGGGCGTGGCGGCGGGGTCGACCGGGTCAAAGATCGCGGGCACCAACTCCGGGTATTCCGGTACATCATGAAGCACGCGGCGGAGGGGGCGTTCGTTTGGTGCTTTACGCGTCCGATCCCGGTGTGCTGACGGTCCGCAGCATCCGCTTCTCGAAAAAGAAGCCGACTCTGACGAGTCTTCGAGGAAGAGTCGGGTGCTGTTTCCCCGACTATCATCTGCTCCGATTCAAAGAGCACTTCGTTGAGAGTCCATCCCGTGACCCGCGCCGCACCCATGCCCAGACCCGCCAAGCATCAACCTGCTTCCCGCGATCCCGCATCCGCCGTGATGCTTGAGCCCAAGACGGCGCGCGAACCGGGGTCCACCGATCCGCTCCGCGCCATCCGCGTGCGCGGGGCGCGGGAGCACAACCTCAAGTCGCTGGACGTGGATATTCCGCGGGACCGCCTCGTGGTCATTACGGGGCTTTCGGGGTCGGGCAAGTCGTCGCTGGCGTTCGACACGATCTTCGCCGAGGGGCAGCGGAAGTACATGGAGTCGCTCTCCGCGTACGCGCGGCAGTTCCTCGATCAACTGAAGAAGCCCGACGTCGAGCACATCGAGGGCCTTCCGCCGACGATCGCGATCGAGCAGCGCTCCAGCGGAAGCAACCCGCGCTCAACCGTCGCGACAAGCACGGAGATCTATGACTATCTACGCCTTCTCTTCGCGCGCGTGGGTCGGCCGACGTGCTGGTCGCCGACGAAGGAGCGGAAGGACGGGTCGATCTCGGAGCGGTGCGGCCGGGCGATCGAGGCCAGCAATCCCAGCCAGATCACCGACGCCGTCAGCCGGCTCCCCGAAGGGGCGCGGCTGATGGTGCTCGCTCCCGTGGTGCGCGAGAAGAAGGGGTTTCACAAAGACGTCCTTGAGGCATTCGTCAAGCAAGGATTCATCCGGGCGCGCGTCAACGGGACGCTCGTCGATCTGCGCGAGGCCCTGAAGAAGGCGGGCGACAACCCGCTTGATCTCGGGCGATATGAGAAGCACACCGTCGAGGCGGTGGTGGATCGCATCGCGCTGAACGCCGAGTCGAGGCAGCGACTGGCGGAGAGCGTCGAAACCGCGCTGCGCATCGCGGACGGCGCGGTGGTCATCAGCGTCGAGGGCGAGGGCGGCGCGTGGAGCGATACGGTCTATTCGGAGAAATACGCGTGCGCGGACCATCCGGATTGCGCGCTCTCGGAACTCGAGCCGAGGATCTTTTCGTTCAACTCGCCGTTCGGCGCGTGCCCGGGGTGCGACGGGCTGGGGACGCTGATGGAGTTTGACGAGGCGCTCGTCATTCCCAACGATGCGCTCTCGCTCCGCGACGGCGCGGTCGCGGCGTGGAACAAGAACGGGCCGGTCCGCGCGTGGTTCAACCGCAAACTCCGGCGATTCTGCAAGGACTTCGGCGTGTCGTTCGAGACGCCCGTGCATCGGTTCCCCGCGGAGGTTCGCCGGATTCTCCTCCACGGCGGTTCGTCCTCGCAAGATGCACGGCGGCGGGCGAAGTTCGAGGGCGTGATCCCGAATGTCACCGAATGGTGGGGCAGCACTGAGAATGAATCCGTCAAGGAATGGCTCAGCGGGTTCATGAGCCAGACCCCCTGCCACAAGTGCTTCGGCGACCGCCTCCGCATCGAATCGCTCAGCGTGATGATCCCGACCGAAGAGCCGATGCCCGAGGGCGTGATCGACCTGCGTCGGCGGCACGGGCTGCCGGCGAACTCGAAACTCGTCAACATCGCCGACTTCGCGCGCCTCAACATCGCCGAGGCGATCCGCATCGCCGACGCCCTTGTCCTCACGAAGGAGCAGCGGCACATCGCCGAGCCGATCCTGAAGGAAGTCCGCTCTCGGCTCGGGTTCCTCGCCTCGGTCGGCCTTGAGTATCTCTCCCTCGACCGCAAGACGGCCACGCTCTCCGGCGGAGAGGCCCAGCGCATCCGCCTCGCCACACAGGTCGGCTCGGGGCTTGTCGGCGCCTGCTACGTCCTTGACGAGCCGACCATCGGCCTGCACCAGCGCGACAACGATCGGCTCATCCGCACCCTCCGACACCTCACCGACATCGGCAACACCGTCCTCGTCGTCGAGCACGACGAGGACATGATCCGCGCCGCCGACCACATCGTGGACATCGGACCCGGGCCGGGCGTCCACGGCGGGCAGGTCGTCGCGCAGGGCACCGCCGAGGAGGTCTGCGCCGCGCGCGGGTCGCTCACCGGCGATTACCTCGCCCGACGCCGGAGCATCGAAGTCCCCAAGGCTCGGCGTTCGCTCTCGGAGAAGAAGGCGGTCGCGATCAAGGGCGCGCGGCAGAACAACCTCAAATCCATCGACGCGATCATCCCCCTCGGCGGGATCGTCTGCGTCACAGGCGTCTCCGGCTCGGGGAAATCCACACTCGTCAACGACATCCTCCTGCAGGCCGCGAAGAAGCACCTTCTCGGCTCGCGCGTCAAGCCCGGCGAGCACGACCGCGTCGCCGGCCTCAACCACATCGACCGCGTCATCGAAGTGGACCAGTCGCCGATCGGCCGCACGCCGCGGAGCAACCCGGCGACCTACACCGGCTTCTTCGACGACGTCCGCCGCGTCTTCGCCCAGACGAAGGAAGCGAAGATCCGCGGGTACGAGCCGGGGCGATTCTCCTTCAACGTCAAGGGAGGCCGGTGCGAGCCGTGCCAGGGCCAAGGCGTCAAGAAGATCGAGATGCACTTCCTCCCCGACGTCTTCGTCGAGTGCGAGGTGTGCAACGGCACGCGATTCAACAAGGAAACCCTCGAAGTCCACTACCGCGGCAAGAGCGTTTCCGACGTGCTGAACCTCACCGTGGAGGAGGCGGTCGGGTTCTTCGAGAACCACCCGAAGATTCTGCGTTTCGTGAAGTGCCTGCACGATGTGGGCCTCGATTACATCCGTCTCGGCCAGCCCAGCACGCAACTCTCCGGCGGCGAGGCGCAGCGCGTAAAACTCGCCACGGAACTGGGCCAGAACGCGGTTGGGCACACTCTTTATATCTTGGACGAGCCGACGACGGGGCTGCACTTCGAGGACATCCGCCGACTGATGCAGGTGCTGCACCGCCTCGCGGACGCGGGGCACACCCTCGTCGTCATCGAGCACAACCTTGACGTGATCAAGCAGGCCGACTGGATCATCGACCTCGGCCCCGAAGGAGGCGACGGCGGAGGCACGGTAGTGGCGTGCGGCCCGCCGGAGAAGGTGGCGAAGAGCGAGCGGTCGTATACGGGGAGTTATCTGCGGAGGTTATTGGGTTCACCAGGTTCTTCGGCGTGCGCTTGATCGAACGGGTGGCGGGCCGTAGGATTGCAGAGGTAGCTGGAAGAGTCGCCCTTTGGCGGCTCGCGGCGCAAGCCTCCAGTTACCCTTTTCTTTGGCCCATGTACCTCTGCTATTTGGATGCATCCGGCGATTCCGGCGAGCGGGGAACCGAGTATCTGGTTCTTTCGGGGGCGGCGCTCTTTGAGGGCGTATGGGCGCACTTGCAGGGCGATATCACAAATCTGCTCGCGACCGCCCCGGCGCGGAAGGGGATGCCTGCTCGGGAACTTCACGCCGTGGATATCCGCGGCCGCACCAACGCGTTTCGCGGTCTGACGAAAGAGCAATCCGAGCGACTTCTCAGGGGATTTTGCGCGATCACGAAGCGCTATCTGCCGAACGAGCTTCGGTTCATTTCCGCGTTCGCGCACAAGCCCACTTGGTTCGCCGCACATCGGGGCCGATCCGGGGACGATCTTTACGCGGAGCTCTTCGAGCAACTGGCCAGCAGATTCGACCTGTTCCTGAAGAGGCAATTCGCCCGGGGATACCCGAGCAAGGGGATGTTCATCGCGGACGAGGATCGTTCGGAACTCAAGTTGGCGCTCAGGCGCCACCTGAAGGGATTTCAGAGTGAGGGGACGCGGTGGGCGCCGACGTACAACTTGATCGAGGCGCTGCATTTTCTGGATTCAGACGAATCCGCCGGGATTCAACTTGCCGACTTGAGCGCCTACGCCGTCTATAGGCTGATATCATGCGGCGATGAGAGCCTCGCACGCCAGTTGTCCGAGGTCTTCGACCGCGAGCCGTTGACTGCAGACACAAACGCCGGGAAATGGCACGGCCTCAAATCAATCACGAATCACCCGCCCTCCATAACACGCATGCAGATCGTGTGGCGGTGACGCGCGGGGAACGGATGCTCCCATGCCCCTCAAACGCACCTTTTCCGACCTCGTCTCCGAATCCCGCCGTCGCAATGACGAACTCGATGTGCAGGAACTCGCCGAGCGGCTCGACGCGGGTGAGGACCTGATCCTCATCGACATCCGCGAGGAGAGCGAACTCCCCGGCGGTTTCATTTCCGGCTCGCTTCACATCGGACGAGGAGTCCTTGAGCGCGACATCGAGAAGAAGGCCTTCGGCGGCATGGCGCGCGATGCCGACCTCGCCCGGCCGGTCATCCTCTACTGCGCCGGCGGGAATCGCTCCCTCCTGGCGGCGGACTCGCTGAAGCAGATGGGCTTCACGAATGTCCTTTCACTCACGGGTGGCTTCCGCGCGTGGGCGGCGGAGAACAAGTCGATCGCATTCCCCGCGCGGACGCCGTGAATGTCGCTCCGGGTGCCACGGCCAGCGCAGCGAGTCTTCGAGTCGAAGATCCGCCGCGACGGGCGCAGTCCAGGGCGATCGCATTATCGCTTCGATGTGTCTCGCAGCCCGCGGAGCGGGCGTGGGTTCCTTGCCCCGGACGAAGTCCGGGGTTGTGAG
>CAZBDZ010000122.1:0-6148 GCA_964490785.1 uncultured Phycisphaeraceae bacterium | reverse complement strand
GGCTGAGTACCAATCCAGCCGCCCAAGTCCTCGGAAGTGATCTTGCGATTGCCCTGATCGCAGACCCCGCTTGGAACTGTCGCGCCCCGGAACCGTATACTCCGCCACGTCCGCTCGGACCCCCGAGGCCTTGTTACGCATCGGGCGCGGTCCGAATCCTGCGGATGATTGCCGCGGCTCAATCCTCTTGGATCGGCTGACTTGTCACCGAGCCCCGCGGTCAGGAATAACGCACATCCCGATTGATCTTGTGCGCCGTGGCCGCGGCCTTTCCCGGCGATTGCTCGCTCGATCAACCCGCTCTGTCAGGGCCTGCGCATCGCGCGCGACGCGGAAGGCCCGCCGCCGGAGCGCCGGGATTCTTCCATCCGCATCACGAGCCACCCATGACCACCATCGCCCTGAGTCCCGTGCCCCTGAAACTCCTCGCCCCACCGAGCGCGGCACCGCAACGACGCGCCGTCTCCGAGCCGCGCCGCGCCGTGCCCGTTCGGGAAAAGACCGGCCTGACCGTTCTGATTCCGGCGTTCAACGAGGCGAAGTCGATCGCCGACACCATCCGCTCCGTCCAGGCCCAAACCCTCCAGCCTGACGACATCATCGTCATCGACGACTGCTCGACGGACGACACCGGCGCTATCGCACGTTCCCTCGGCGTAACCGTCCTGCGCACCCCGAAGAACTGCGGGTGCAAAGCCAACGCGCTCAACTACGGCCTGCGCTTCGTGGACGGCGAGTTCACCCTCGCCATCGACGCCGACACGACCTTCGACCCTCAGTCCTTCGAGCGGCTCATGGCCGCCTTCGACGACCCCGAAGTCGCCGCCGCCTGCGGCTTCGTCCTCCCGCGCCACGTCAACACCATCTGGGAACGCGGCCGGTACATCGAATACCTCTTCGCCTTCGGCCTCTACAAGCCCATCCAGGACTACTACGAGCGCCCGCTCCTCGCTTCGGGATGCTTCAGCGCCTACCGCACCGAAGACCTCCGCGCCGCCGGCGGCTGGCCCACACGCACCGTCGCCGAGGACATGGACCTCACCTGGATCATGTACTCGCAGGGAAAGCACGTCCGCTTCGTCCCCGAAGCCGTCTGTTACCCCATCGAGCCGCACAACCTGCACTTCCTCTCCAAGCAACTCCGCCGATGGTCCTGCGGCTTCTTCCAGACCGTCAAAATCCACTGGAAAGACGTCCTGCACGTCCCTTTCCTCCGCACCATCGTCGCCATCGGCGTCTGGGACGCCACCATCGCCGCCCTCGCCCTCCTCTTCTTCCTCCCGCTCCTGGCCATCTTCGTCAGCCCCATCTTCCTCCTCGGCTACTGCATCGACATCCCCGCCGTCCTCGTCCCCGTCCTCTACCGCGCCCACCAGCGCGGCGAAAAACTGAAGGCCCTCGCGAGCATCCCCGGATTCTTCGTCCTTCGCTTCGTCAACGCATGGTTCGTGCTGGTCGCGCTATGGCGCGAGGTCATCACCAAGAACCGCCTCGCCACCTTCGAGAAGGGACACTAAACCATGGTCGTCGGACTCCCCGGAACAGGCATCGGCGGACTCTTCTATCTCTTCATGGCGCTCTGGATGCCCATCCATGAGTCCTGGCGCCTCGTCCGAGGCCGCAGCAGCCTCGAACGCTGGAAGTTCATCGCCTTCAACTGGCTCATCGTCGCGGGCATCCTCGCATGCCTCTGGACGACCATGGCCGTCATGAAGACCGCCCTCATCCTCACCGGCTTCGACCAATCCAGAGGCCTCATCGAGAAGTCCGGCTTCGCCGCAGGCCTCGCCGGCGAGACCAATCATTTCTTCGCCTCCGCCGGCTGGGCCAGCGCCATGAGCCTCGTCCTGCTCGTGGTCATCGTCCACATCCTCCGCCTCACCGTCGGCCGCCGTGCGCCCAAAGCCAGGTGATACGAATCGTCGGTCAATCGAAAGCACGCTCGGGATGAGCGGAGGGCCGCCGCAGCGAATCCCGTGGTCGCCCGGCGCGAGAATGAAAGATGATCCGTATCCCACGCGGATTCCCATGAATGCCGCGTGATTCCCGGGCGCACGCCACCGCCCCCTCGCTCTCTCACCGCCCGATATCCGCGCCAACCGACATATCCAGCCCCCTTTTCACGCGACATGGGCCAAGGCCGCTTCCTCCCGGGCCATCGATTTGGCACCTTGAATGCGGGCGTGAAGCGCGCCCATGCCATGAAGGTGCTTCTCTATTCATTCCTGAGCGCGGTCCTGCTCGCGGGCACCTACGCCGCCGTCTCCTGGCCGCAGTCGGCCGCCGCCGCCGAGGACGCGCGCTCCGCCGCCGCCCTCGCCTCGCGCCGCGCCCTCGAGCGAGAGATCCGCATCCGCGCCGCAACGGGCGAAGCCGACCTCAATCCGCTGGGCTGGCCCACGACCATCGATCCCGCATGGTTCGCCGGCAGCCCGCCCCGCAACCCCTATCTCGATAACACGCACCCGTGGATCGAGATCGCCACGCCCGCCGAGGCGGCGCTCCTCGATCCGCCCATCCGTCAGGCCCTCACCGCCGACATCGCGTCCTACTGGTACAACCCCGCCAACGGCGTCATCCGCATCCGCGTCGGCCCATGCGTCACCGACGCCCGCGCCATCGACCTCTATAACCGGCTCAACGGCGGAACGATTTCCGCGCTCTTCTCCGCTGAGCCGACACGCGCCGAGCACGCGAGCGCTCAGCCCGCCCCGCCGCGCCGTCAACCATCGCGTGTGCCGCGCAGCGCCGCGCTTTCGAGCGGCGGCGACCGCCGATAAACGCCGAGATTCAGGCGGATTCCGGCTTCCCCCCCCTATCGAAAACCCGCGATGAATCCGCGCCTGAGCCGCGTGCTGTTCGGCGCGTGGACCACGTTGATTGCATCGCGCGATCACGCACGCCGCGCCGCCGATCGAATCATGCTCGCCGCGCGCACGCGACGCTCCGAGCGACCACAACCCCTCGTGGTCTTGACAAAGTTGAATCAAGACCTTGACCTCGCGCGCCCGATAGAGGTAAAGTTTCCATGACGACGCTGGAGCGTATGTGGCGCTGCTCGTCGATCAACCTCTCGCTCCGATTCAAAAACGAGGAGGCTCACATGGCCAAGAAGACCAAGAAACGTGCCGCGAAGAAGAAGGCGAAAAAGGCTTCGAAGAAGAAGGGTCGCTGCTAAGGACCCAAACCCGCCGGAGTCGTCCGGCAAACTGATTCGATTCGACAGTAGACAGTCAGAACTCAGGCTCGGCCTTGTCGCCGAGCCATCTCAGCGATGGGGAAGGCTTGGGCCTCCCCAACAGCGCCACAGCGATGATGGGGCCGGACGAATTCGCCGGCCCCTCTCGTTTTTTGGAGCGCGATGAGGCGACGATCCAACAGGCGGCAGGCCTCCGCCGAAGGCCCGGGCCGGGCCGCCCGGCCCCGATCCCACGGCCTCCGGGCAGGGAATCGATGCCTCGGCAGGGGACGCGGACGATAATTGGACCATGGTCAAGTTCTCGCTCTATAAGGTCGTCGCCTTCCTGTTCATGGCCCTGCTCACGGCGGGAGCGGGCTACCTCGGGTACCGCGTGATGAAGGGGGAGATCGCCGGGGCGGTGTACCGAGACCGGCTTGCCTCGCTGGCGAAGGACTACGAATCGCTCCGCGGCCGGTACAACGACGCCGTGCGGCGGGCGGCGGTGACGGAACTCGTCGTGAAGGACGGACGCCTGTCCGTCGAGGTGCGCTCGCGCGAGGGCGTCATGAAGTCAATACCGACGGCGCTGGACCCATCGCGCGAGGTGTACGTGGACTACGCCGTCGTCGGCGGACGCCTGCTGATCCGGCGGGTCTTCGACGCAAGGACCCCGCCGGAGGAAGCGATGGTGATCGACGGGGCGCTGGCCGCAGTGGACTGGGAAAGCCCCGAAGCGTCGCACGGGAAGGCCGTCTACCGGACCCTCGCCGAGGGGCGGTGGACGATCAGCGTCAGCGGAAACGGCGCGCTGGCCCTGACGCGGAACGACTCCGAAGAGCCGGCGACCCTCGTGAGCGAACCTCCCCTGCGGTCGTATGACGAGGAGATCGCGGGAGTCGACGCCCGGCTGGATGACATCGGATGGGGGGATGTCTGGCGAAAAGTGGCGGGGGAGTAACCGCGGGAAGGACAAAGCGGAAGGCGGCCACAGGGGAACGGATGGGGCGAGGCGTGCGGCGTCAATGACCCGCCGTTGTGCCATCAGCGACACGGATCGAAAAAATCGTGATGGGTTCGGCGGGCGGATTCCGGATGGATGAGTGGAAGTTCATTCACCCGAGTCAAAAGGAGACCGCCATGAGAACCATTCATTCCGAGTTGTTGATCCGTTTCGTGTCGCTGGCCGCACTGGCCGCCGCGTGCGCCTCGGCGTCGGCGGCCGTGATCCACGTCAACGCGGCCGCGCCGGTGCTGGGCGACGGGGCGTCGTGGACGACGGCCATGCCGCACCTGACGGACGCGCTCGCCGCGGCGCAGGTCGGCGATGAGATCTGGGTTGTCGGCGGAACGTATTACCCGGACACTTCCGGGGCGAATCCGACCGGTTCGGGGAACCGTGCGGCGTCGTTCGAGATGAAGAGCGGGGTGCGGGTTTTGGGCGGGTTCGCCGGGAATGAGGGGGCCGCAAGCGACCGGAATCCCGCCGTCAACCTCACGGTGTTGTCGGGGGACATCGGTGCGCGGGGGCCGTCCGCAGACAACTCGTACAACATCGTCGCGGCGGTCGGGGTGGTCGCGGCGACGGTGAATGGAACCGACTATCTGCCGGTGCTCGACGGATTCACGCTGCGGCTGGCGGTGGCGGACGGGGTGACGACGGAAGACACGTACCTCGGAGGCGGCATCTACATGCACGGGGGCACGACGCTCGCCGTGAGCAACTGCCGGTTCGAGAACAACTGGAGCCGCGGCGGCGGGGGCATCTCGGTGCTGGGCGGGTCGGCGCCGGTCATCTCGGCGTGCGTGTTCACCGGCAACTACGGATGGAGCGCCGGGGCCGTGCGGTCATACGGATCCTCGCCGACGATCAGCGACTGCCTGTTCCAGTCGAACACGGGCGGGTACGGCGGGGCGATCGGGACGAACGAGTACGCCGGCGGGCTGGTCGAGCGATGCGTGTTTCTGACGAACCACGGCGTGAACGGCGGGGCGGTGCAGTGCGCTGGCTTCTCAACCACGGTGTTCCGCGACTGCATGTTCCGCAAGAACCGGGCGGAATATCTCAACGCCTTCCAGCAGCGGTGGAACGGCGGGGCGGTCAACAACTGGTGCTCGGGGACGACGTGGATCAACTGCGTGATGGCCGGGAACACCTGCAACGGGAACGGCGGAGCGTTCTATGACGGCGGGCCTTCGGGGACGCGCCCGACGATCGTGAACTGCACGATGTACGGGAACTACTCGCGCGACGGCGGGGCGGTGGCCGCGGACCCGAACCATACGCCGCTGATCCGCAACACCATCGTGTGGGACAACACGGTCAGCGCGGGCGACCCGTCGCTGTTCGGCGGAGTCGTGGTCGAGCGGTGCGACGTGCAGGGGATGGTGGTCGGAACAGGGAACGGGAACTTGAACGTCGATCCGCAGTTCGTCTCGCCGCTGGGGAACGACGGGATGAACGCCACGGGCGACGAGGACTTCGGGCTGCTGGGCACGTCGCTGCTGATCGACGCGGGCGACAATACGTACCTGCCGCCAGGCGTGCCGACGGATTACGCGGGAAACGCCCGCATCGTGGACGGGGAGCAGAACGGAACGGCGGACGTTGACCTTGGCGCGTTCGAGTTCCTGCCGCCCCCGCCGCCTCCCTGCATCGGCGACGCGAACGGCGACCGGCAAGTGACCTTCGCGGACGTGACGTCGATCCTGACCAACTGGGGCGGCCCCGGGCCGCTGGGAGACTCTGATACGAGCGGCGTGGTCAACTTCGCGGACATCACGGCGACGCTGACGAACTGGGGCGCGAACTGCAACCCGAGTTGACGCGCCAAGAAGGCGAGGATGAACGGCACCAACCGCGGGCACGAGCGCTCGCGGTTGGTGTGTTTCCTGAGAGCGATTTCGCGACGCCGATCAAGGTGCCGCGGCCTCTTGCGGCGCATCAAGAACTCGTCGGTCTTTCCGCCC
>CAZBDZ010000121.1:0-6197 GCA_964490785.1 uncultured Phycisphaeraceae bacterium | reverse complement strand
CGGGGGTAGAGCGAGTCTTCGAGCGCCACCCCCGGATGGCAGCACCCCAAAACCCTCTTCCGCACCCTGAAGGGGTGCAACACGAGCGGAAAAAAGCCACCGTGAACCCGCTTGGAGAATCTGGCGGCCTTTGCACTCCGCTGAAGAGTCACGAGACGGGTTGCAAACCCGTCCCACCGAGATAGGTGGGCATTGTGTTAGGCACTTATAGGGAACCTCCGCTTCGGGGTCGCGTCGGATGAGGTAGTCTCTTGGGGGTGGTGGGGGGCTTGAGGAGCGGAATGGCGGTTCAGCGGCTGATTACTTGCGTGTTGCTTTGCGTGTTGTGCGCGGCGTGGTGCCTGGTTCCGGCGTGCGGGTCTGGGCCGAGGAAGAAGCCCCGCGCGCCGGATCGCGTGATCAATAAGGACACGCCGGCGGTGCTGCGCGATTGCATCCTGGCGCAGGCGACGCTGCGCGGGACGCAGCCGATTCTTGTTTCGGGGTATGGGCTTGTGGTGGGGCTGAACTCGACGGGCGGGGGCGATGCTCCCGGGCCGATCCGGGCGGTGATGGAGCGGGAGATGCTGGTGATGGGGGTGGGAAAGGAGGTCGGCCCGTTTCGGGATCTTTCGCCGAACGACATCCTGAACGACAAGCGGACGGCGGTGGTGATCGTGTCCGCGGCGATTCCGGCGGGCGCCCCAGCAGGCACGCCGTTTGATGTGCGGATCGAGGCGATCCCCGGCACGGCGACGACGAGTCTTGAGGGAGGCCGGCTGTATACGACGCGGCTGTTCCGCGGGATTGTCCGTCCGGGGATGCCCGCGACGGAGCCGATCGCGCAGGCGCGGGGCGAGGTCTTTATCAACCCGTTTGCCGATCCGGCGCTCGCGGGCAAGGACTCGGTGTATCGGACTGTGGGGCGCGTGCTGAACGGGGGCATGGTTACAAGGCCTTTGCCGGTTTCGCTGTCGCTGGATACGCCGTCGCATGCGCGTGCGCGGGCGATGACGGAGGCGATCAACAGCCGATTCCCCCGCGTGCATGGGGAGGCGCAGGTGGCTCGTGGGCTGAACGAGGAGACGATCGAGATCACGGTGCCGGGGCGGTATCGCGAGGACGCGGAGGAGTTCTTCAATCTCCTGCAGTTTCTGCGGGTCGACCGGACGTTCCCGCAGGAGGCGGCGAACCAGTACGTGAAGGCGCTGGCGGAGCAGCCCGAGTTGGCGGAAAGCCTTGCGTGGGCGTTGCAGGGCCTTGGACCGGTGGCGATCCCCGCGGTGCGGCCGATGTATGAGTACGCCGAGATTCGGCCGCGGATGGCGGCGATCACGGCGGGGGCGAATCTGGGGGACGTTACAACGCGGGTGGCGCTCGAGGACGTGGTGCAGCACGGCCCGCCGGCGACTCGGGCGAACGCGATCTCGCTCCTCGGCCGCCTGCCGACGGACCCGAAGATCAACGAGTTCCTGCGCGACATGCTCAACTCGAGGGAACTGGACCTGCGCATCGCGGCGTATGAGGCGCTGGCGCGGCGTGGCGACCCGTGGATCAAGCGGACTCGGATCGAGGGGAAGATGACGATCGACGTGGTGCCGTCGGCCGAGCCGTTGGTCTATGCGACGCTTCAGCGCGAACCGAGGATTGTCGTGTTCGGAGAGGACCTGACGGTGCGTCGTCCGGTGTTTGTCAGTGTATGGGACGATCGGCTGATGCTGTCGTCGCAATCGGAGTCCGAGCCTTTGCGGGTGTTCTATCGGGACTATCGCAGCCAGCGGAATTCGGAGAGCGAAGCGCCGGCGGCGATGGGGGACCTGGCAGAGTTCTTCGCGCACAAGACGACACCCGAGGAGCCTGCGCCGGGGCTTGATTTCACGTATTCGGAGGTTGTGGGGGCGTTGGCGGCGATGCTGACGAAAGGGGCGGCGGCGGCGCCGTTTGTTCCCGAGACGGACCGGCTGGAGTTGGCGCTGCTGCGGGCGAGGCAGACGGAGACGAGCGAGGATCGGCCTGAACTGGCGGAGGGCGAGGAGCCGGAGACGGTCCCGGATGAGGGTCAGGCGGAGGCGTCGGCGGAGCGTCCTGAGACGACGGGTGAGGTTGCGGAGAAGGCGGTCGAGGCGCCGGCGAAGAAGACGTATGTCGTGCCGCTGCCGCCCGTGGATCCGAAGAAGTCAAAGAGGCCGACGGGCGGGCCTTGATGGGGTGATGGGGTGATGGGGTGATGGGGTGATGGGGTGATGGGGTGATTGGGTGAGGCGGGCACGGTGCCGATGACCTGCGGGCGGGTCATTGGTGGCACATGGCGGGATGATTTGGCATACTCTGGAAAAGGTCCGCTTGAGTCCACGGTGAGACCGATATGACAGAAGCATCCGCCCCGTGCGTCGAACGACGGCGCGCGGCACAACAGAAGACCAAGGACGGTCGCTCGGAGCGCTCGCGGCGCGACGAGACACGGCAAGGAGGTCGCGCCCCGTGATGCGGCTCGCCAAACTGACGCTTTCAGGGTTCAAGTCGTTCGCCGACCGGACGGAGTTCACGTTCGATGCGCCGATCACGGGCATCGTCGGGCCGAACGGGTGCGGGAAGTCCAATGTAGTTGACGCGGTGAAGTGGGTGCTGGGCGAACGCTCGGCGAAGAGCCTGCGCGGGAAGGAGATGATCGACGTGATCTTCTCCGGGAGCGCGGCGAGGCAGCCGATGGGGGCGGCGTCGGTGGTGCTGTCGTTCGATAACCCCGAGTTGAGCGACGGGGAACTCGCGGCGCTGGCGGCCTTGGGGCGGAAGCACGAGGGGGTTTCCGATTCAGCCGAGTCCGAGCCGGCGGCGAGTGATCCGCTGCTTGACGAGGAGCAGGGCGATGCGGCCGACTTGTTTGACCGGTCGGGCAAGCGGCGGCGGGCGCTGCCGATCGATGCCGAGCGCGTCGATGTCGAGCGGCGGCTGTACCGGGACGGGACGTCGCAGTACCTCATCAACGGGCGGCTCGCGCGGCTGCGGGATATCCGGGACCTGTTCCTTGATACGGGCGTCGGCGCGGATGCGTACTCGATCATCGAACAGGGCAAGGTCGATGCGCTCCTGCTGGCGAGTCCGTATGAGCGGCGGACGTTCTTTGAAGAGGCGGCGGGGGTGGCGCGGTTCAAGGTGCGGCGCGTCGAGGCGCAGCGGAAACTCGAACGGACCGAGGTCAACCTCGTCCGCGTGCGCGAGCAACTGGATTCGACGGAGCGGCGGCTCCGGCTCGTGAAGGGTCAGGCGGCCAAGGCGCGGAAATGGAAGGTCCTCGACGCGGAACTCAGGTCGCTGCGCATGGCGGTCGCGTTCGAGCAATACGACGATCTGCAGCAGCGTCTTGCGGGGCTGACGTCGCGGCTTCAGGACCTGGAGCAGAAGCGCGCCGCGTCGATGGAGGAGCTGGCGGGGCTGGAGGATGCGAAGCAGGAGGCCGAACTGCAGCGCCACGAGACGCAGGAATCGCATCGTGCGGCCGAACGGGAGAAGGCGGCGGCTGAGCATCGGCTGTCGGCGGCGCAGCAGCGTCGTGCGATCACGGAGCGCACGACGGCCGAGGCGCGGAGCCATCTCGCGGAGGAGCAGCGTCGTCTTTCGTCGATCGAGGCGCAGGTGAGCGGGCTCGACAGCGAGATCGAGCAGCACGCGGCGGCGGTGGAGGACCTGGCGGGGATGGTGGAGAAGGCCGAGGACGCGCTCCGGGAGCATGCGGCGGCGCGTGAGACGGCGCAGGCAGGCCTGGCGGACCTTCGATTCCGGCTCGCGGAGAGACGGGCGGCGGGGCAGAACATCGACCGCGAACTGACGGGCCTGGTGGCGCGGCTCGACGCGGACCAGCGTCGGCTGCATGCGCTCGCGGAGCAGAGGCAGAAGTTGGAATCGAGGCTCGCGGGGGTTGAGCGCGATCAGGACGATCATGCGGGGCAACTCGCCGCGGTTGAGGCCGCGGCCGAGGCGCGGCGGTCCCAGATTTCGGCTCTCGAATCTGAGGTTGCGGAGTTGTTATCGCAGGCGGAGTCCATCTCGGGCGATCAGCGCAGTCTCGCGGCGCGGCTGAGCGATGAGGAGCAGCAGGAGGCCCGGCTCGACAGCCGACGGGCGACGCTGCACGAGATGATCGAGTCGCGCGTGGGCCTGGGCGACGCGGTGAAGGCGGTGCTGGACCGGGCCGAGGCGGCGCGGAACGATCCGGCGCAGGCGGCGACGCTGCATGCGCAGGTGATCGCGCCGCTCGCGGACCTGATCGAAGTGGGGGCGGATGATGCGCCGGCGGTTGAGGCGGCGCTGGGGAGCGCGCTGCAGGCGGTCGTCGTGTCGAGCATCACGGGGCTTCTGTCGGCGGATCAACTGGCGTCGCTGTCGGGGCGAGTGACGTTTCTGGCGCTGGATGCGCAGGGGGGCGCGGCCGGGGGCGTTGTCGAAGAGTTGTCGGCGGCGAGGGCGGCGGAGATCCCGGCGCCGCTGGTCGCGGATCTGATCAGTGCGGACGAGCGCGTCGCGCCGATCATCGGAAGGCTGCTCGGGGCGACGTTCCTGGTGCGCGATCTTGACGCGGCGGTGATGCTTTCGAGCGGGCCGGCGCCTCGCGGGGCGCGGTTTGTCACGCGCGACGGCGTGGTGCTGGAGCCTGATGGACGGGTGACCGCGGGGCCGATGCGGGGCGCGGACCAGGGCGGAGGCCTGCTCCAGCGCAAGAGCGAGATGTCGTCGCTCGAATCGCAACTGGATGAACTCGATGTCGCGCTGGCGCGGGATCGCGCGGCTCTCGCGTCCATCGACGCGAAGGCCGCGGAGTTGAACCAGGAGACGGCGACGCGTCGCGTAGCGCTGGCGGCGGAGCAGCGTGCGCTCGTCGGCGACGACTCGCGGCGGCAGCGGCACCAGGCGGACCTCGATCGTCTGGCGCGCGAGCGTCAGGCGGTCGCCGACGAACTGGCGCAGGCGGACGAGCGGGCGGCGGCGATCCGCGCGGAGCACCGTGAACTTGAGGAGCGGGTGTCGAGCCTTCGGCGGCTGCTGGATGAGCAGGTTTCGCTTGCGAAGCAGGTGGAGCAGGAGATCGAGACATTGCAGCACGCGGCCGACGCGGCGGGGGAGCGCCTGACCGCGGCGAAGGTGCACGCGGGGCAGGTGGCGGAGAAACTGGCGTCGGCGCGGCGCGAAGTCCGGCGGATGGAGATGTCGCGGGAGGACGCGGTGCAGCAGCGATTGCGGCTGTCGCAGTCGCTCGAGCATCGGGAGGCGTCGATCGCGGAGCATGACCGCGTGATCGCCGAGTGCGCGAGCGAGATCGCCGAGGCGGAGCGGCAGGCGGGCGTTTGGGCGTCGCAACTGGCGTCGCTCGCGGGGCAGGTGGCGCAGTGCATCGAGCGGGCGAACGTGCTGGGCGAGCGCGTGCTCGGCGCGCGGCAGCAGACGGGGATCATCGAGCGGGACTGGAACAGCCTGGAGATCTCGAAGCGGGAACTCGAGGTGCGGCGCGAGAATCTCGAGCAGCGGGCGCAGGAGGACCTGGCGCTCGACTTGTCGTGGGAATACGCGGACTATCAGCGGATGATGGGCGAAGGGGACGTGAAGCGCGTCGAGCCGGAGGCGTGCCAGCCGGAGATCGAGTCGCTGAGGGACGCGATCAAGTCGCTCGGGAATGTGAACCTGGATGCGATCGACGAGGAGGCGACGCTCGAAGGCCGGAACGAAGAGTTGATCAAGCAGGTCGCCGACATTGATCGGGCGGTGGCGCAGTTGAAGGAGTTGATCGAGAGGTTGTCGGCGGTGAGTCTGGAGCGTTTCAAGCAGGCGTTCGAGACGATCCGCGAGAACTTCTCGGGGCCGAACGGGATGTTCCGTCGGCTGTTCGGCGGGGGAAAGGCGGAGTTGCGGCTGATGCCCCTGCCGGAGACGGGCGAGGTCGATTGGCTCGAATCGGGGATCGAAGTTGTGGCCAAGCCGCCGGGAAAGGAGCCTCGGTCGATCAGCCAGTTGTCGGGCGGCGAGAAGACAATGACGGCGGTGGCGCTGCTGCTTTCGATCTTCCAGTCCAAGCCTTCGCCGTTCTGCGTGCTTGACGAAGTGGACGCGGCGCTTGACGACGCGAACGTGGAGCGTTTTGCGGGCATCTTGCGTCATTTCCTCGACCGGTGCCACTTCATCGTCATCACGCACAACAAGAAGACGATGCAGGCGACGGACCAGATGTA
>CAZBDZ010000120.1:0-6277 GCA_964490785.1 uncultured Phycisphaeraceae bacterium | reverse complement strand
GTCCGCCAGTGCGATCTGGCCTCGGCGTCCGTTTGGTGCGCCGATGCAACACGCCGCCACACTGGCTGACAAGCCGCCAGTGGCACGCGAGAATCACGTGGGACTCTTGTTACAGCGTCGCCAGGCGTCGGGCGGTTTCCCTGTCGCGCAGGGCGCCGACGGGCGCGTCCAGGTCGCCCGCGAGCAGGTCCTGCAGGCTGAAGGACTGGTCCAGGCGGTGGTCCACGGCTTGGTTTTCCTTGTAGCGATAGGTTCGGATGCGTTCCGAGCGTTCGCCCGTGCCGATCTGGGCGAGGCGCTGAGCCGACTCCGCCGCACGCTGCTTCGCCAACTCCAACTCGTAGACGCGGGCCCGCAGGAGGCGCCAGGCTTTCTCGCGGTTTTGCGCCTGGCTCTTGGTTTCCTGCATGCGCACCTCGATGCCCGTCGGCTTGTGGATGAGGTGAACGGCGGTCGCGACCTTGTTGACGTTCTGCCCGCCGGGTCCCTGGGCGGTGGTTACATGCTCGGTGACATCCGCCGGGTCGATGCGAAGTTCGATTTCCTTCGGCTCGGGCATGACGGCGACGGTCGCGGTGCTGGTGTGGACGCGGCCTTGGGCCTCGGTCGCGGGGACTCGCTTCACACAGTGCGTCCCGGCTTCATGGGCGAGGTCCGACCAGACGCTTTCGCCGGCGACGCTGATCACGGCCGAGCGGACGCCTCCCGCGGAAGACTCGGACGTGATCTCCATCGGCTCGAAGCGCCAGCCGCGGCGTGCGGCGAACTTCTGGTACATGGCCATGAGGTCCCCGGCCCAGAGGGCGGCCTCGTCGCCCCCTGCGCCCGCGCGAATCTCGAGCATCACGGAGCCCACGGCCCGATCCGCGGTGTTGACGAGATTCGAGAGCGCTCGCGAGAGGATGGCCTCCGCCTCGGCCTGCACGCGGGGCAGATCGTCCTTCGCCAGGGCCGCCAGGTCCGGGTCCGTGCGCGAGGCGATCACGTCGCGCAGGTCCGCCTCTTCCTTTCGGAGGCGCGTCAGTCGGTCGAAATCATCGGCGACGGCGTCGAGGGCCGCCTTGCGGATGGAAAGGTCGCGCACTTTGCGGTGGTCGGCGAGGACTGCCGGGTCTTCGAGCAGTCGGGCGAGTTCGGCGCGCTCTCCCGCGGCGCGCTCCAGTTTCGAGAGTAATGCGGTGGTGAGGTTGGGCGGGTCTTCAGGCATGGGGCATTGAAACACGCATGCTTGCGCAAAGCCACAAGCATGCCACCCACCCTCAACCGCAGAGGCTCTTGAGTCCCTCGGCCTTGTCGGTCCGCTCCCAGGTGAACAGGTCGCCCTCGGGACGACGGCCGAAGTGCCCGTGCGAGGCGGTCGGGGAGTAGATGGGCTTGCGCAGGCGCAGGCTCTCGATGATTCCCTTCGGCGTGAGGCGGAAGACTTCGCGGATCGCCTTTTCGATCTTCACGGGATCGGCTTTGTGGGTTCCGAAGGAGTTGATATGGACGCTGGTGGGGTCGGCGACGCCGATGGCGTAGGACAACTGGATTTCGCAGCGGTCGGCGAGGCCGGCGCTGACGACGTTTTTGGCGATGTAGCGGGCCATGTACGCGGCGGAGCGGTCGACTTTCGTCGGGTCCTTGCCGCTGAACGCGCCGCCGCCGTGGCGTCCCATTCCGCCGTAGGTATCGACGATGATCTTCCGTCCGGTCAGCCCGCAGTCGCCGTGCGGCCCGCCGATCTCGAACTGGCCTGTCGGGTTGATGTGGCACTTGATGCCTTCGTGCCACCATTTCGAGCCGAGGGTCGGCTTGATGATGTGCTCGCGGACGAGGTTGCGGAGGTCGTCCTGCTTCGCGGCGTTGTACATGGGGTGGTGCTGCGTGCTGAGGACGACGGTGTCCACCTTCACGGGCTCGTTCTTGTCGTTGTATTCGACGGTGACCTGGCTCTTCGCGTCGGGTCGCAGGCCGGGGAACACGCTCTTCTGCCGGCACTCGGCCTGACGCTCGACGAGGCGGTGCGCGAGGAAGATCGGCAGAGGCATGTAGGACCCGTGCTCCAGCGCTTCGGTCTCCCGGCAGGCGTAGCCGAACATCATGCCCTGGTCCCCCGCGCCGTCCTTGTCGACGCCCATGGCGATGTCGGGCGATTGCTTTTTGAGGGTGATCAGGACGGCGCACGACTTGTAGTCGAAGCGCATCTCGCCGTCGGTGTATCCGATCCGCTGGATCGTGTCGCGGACAACCTGGTCGATGTCGACGTAGGTGTTGGTCGTCACTTCGCCGGAGACGACGGCCATGCCTGTCGAGACGAGGGTCTCGCAGGCGACCCGGCTGCGTTCGTCGCCCGCGAGCATGGCGTCGAGGACGGCGTCGGAGATGGCGTCGGCCACCTTGTCGGGGTGGCCCATGGAGACGGATTCTGAGGTGAAGAGGTAGTTCGGCATGGCAGTCTCCGCGGCGAGGCCGCTGGCTGGGATTCACGGGCCGAGACCCGTAGCATCGGGTCGGCGGGGCGGAGAGTGTAGCGGCCCTGTGAGAGGTCGCCCGGCACGCACGCCGCGCCGGGGCCGGGACACCCCAGGGCAATCACATTATCAAGAGGGTGCCCCGGTCTTGCCGTCCGCGGCAAGGCCGGGACGCACTTGCAACGCCGCCCGGCCTCGCTGCAAAGCCAGCGAGACCGGGGCAGCCGCAATAATGCGATCGCCCTGCCTTGCCCTGACGGGTGCCGCGCCGTGCAACTCCGGGCGGATAGAATGGAATAACCAATAGGGTCGGCCGATGCACACCTCGGTCGTCCAAAGGAGTGAGTCCCAATGGTCCGCTTTCCGCACAGTGAAACCGGTCGCACCCGTCGAACCGCCGCGATGCTTGCGGCGGCGGCCCTGCTCGCCGCGATGGCGGGCTGCAACAACGCGGGCGAGGGCGCGCTGACCGGGGCCGGTCTTGGCGCGCTCGCCGGTCTGGGGATCGGGTCGTTGACGGGGAACGCCGGCGCAGGGGCGGCCATCGGCGCGATCGCGGGCGGCGTGGGCGGTGCGGTCATCGGCGATCAGAACGAACGCCGCGACCGCCGCAACGATGACGATTGGTAAACCGAGATCGTCGGCGCGAGTTCAGGGCGCCCGCGCGGTCGGGCGGGGTCAGATGCCCCGGCTGGCTTCGGCTTCCTCCTCGTCGACGAAGTCATCGTCGTCGATTCTCTGAGGTCGCCCTCGCTTCTTCGGCGGAGCGGCGAGGATTTCGGCGTGGGCGGCGTTGCAGGCGTCCATGAGCGCCTGGTGCATCTTGTCGTGGTCCATGACGGTTGCAAGGAGGTCGAAGAGCCTCTCGGCGCGAACGGCGGCATCGGCGGCGGGGTCCGACCCTGCGAGCGCATAGTCGCCGAGCGCTTCTCCGGTCTGCATCATCCATTGCACGTCGATGCGCTTCGGCGGATCGACAAAGGTGCGCACGATCTCCGGGCCGACCGCGACGATGGGCCACTTGTTGAGGCGGGTCTTCGGCTCGTGAACGATGACGAACGCGGAGACGTCTTCGGCGAGAGCACGCTCGCGGAGTTCCCGGCCGTCGTTCCCGACGAGCGCGGGGGGTTCGAGGAGATAGCACCCGGGCTTGATGGCCTTGTTCCCGGTGAGGTAGGCCTCGAGTTCCTCGGTCGTTTTGATGCGGTGGACTTTTTTGACGTCCGCGGCCTCTTGTCGGCGGAGGCGGCGGGCCTCTTCCAGGGGCAGGAGGACGCGGGCCATACGCTCGTAGTCCGAGGCTTGATGGGCCTCCTGCAGGGCGTCCTGGGCGAGGCGTTCGGCCTCGGCGTAGCGGCCCGAGGTGAGGGCGGCGGTGGCGCTCTCCATCAACTGGTCCACGCGGCTGCCGACGGCTTTGATGCGTTCGGTCATCTGTCCTGCGCCTCCGGGCACCACAGTAGCAGCCTGTCGGAATCCCTGCGTCAGACGGTGCGGGCCCACGATTCCACCCGAGCCGCGTGCTCTTGCATATCCCAGCCGAGACAGTCCGCGAGGGCGGCCCAGTCCTGGGCGGCGAGGGCTCGGCGGAGGTCGTGCAGGCCCCGCGCGAGCCCTTCGATGGCGTCGGGAAGGGCGCCGCCGGAGCGGGCGTCGGCGGCGGAGACGCGGAGGATCATCGAGATGGCGTCCTTGACGCCCTTCCAGAGTTCGAGAACCTCGGCGACCTTGGCGATGGCGACATCAACTCGGCCTTCCTGCAGCGCCTCGGCGGCCACGGTCTGCGTGCGGCGGACGTCGGCCAAGGTTGCCATGACCGCGTCGAGCGCCTCGGCGTGGAGGGTGCGCGCATCGTCGCTGGTGAACCGGAGTTCGTTGGCGTAGGGGGAGTTCGCGGGCGGGTTGTCCAGGTCTTGAGCCGGGATGGGCGAGCCATCGGCGAGGATCTCGACGAGCAGGCGTCCGCCGGCGCGGGCGCGGGCGGTGTCGATGGCATGCTCGAGGGTCGAGCCTTGCGGGTCGATGAGTTGGCCGTCGAGGTAGACGCGCATGGACATCCCTTCATTCTCGGCTTTTCGGACGTTGGGGGTGAGATGAAGGGGGAGGAAATGAGGAATGCCTGAGGGAACTGGGGCGGGCGGATGCGGCGGTGGCGGCGGCCGGGGCGTCCGCCACGGCCGACTGCGCCCGCCGCAGCGGGGTCGCCGCGGCGACCTCGCTCCGCTGGCCGTGGCACCCGGCCACGAGCCGTTCTCACACAGGTTCTCGGAGCCGATCAGGGGCGGATGTGTTTTTGCGTTTCTTGTGTTTATGGATGAGGCGGATGTTGCGGGCGTAGATGACGATGCCGCTGGATTGGCCGAGGACGCCGACGATGTCCTGTCGCCAGACGAAGTAGGCGAAGAGCATCAGGCCGCCGACGAGGCTCATCCACCAGAAGGCCTCGGGGACGACGCTCTGCTTTTGGCGTTCGCTGACGAACCACTGGAGGAGCATCCGGCCGCTGAATGCGAACTGTCCCGCGAAGCCGAGGGCGACCCATGCGAGGCCGGGCCAGGAGGTGATGTTGAGGATGCGGAAGAGCCAGTTGGTGCGTGGTTCGGTGGCGCGGGTGAAGACGGCTTCGCCGAGGACGGCCTTGCAGGTTGGTTCATCGAAGGGTTCGGAGGCTGAGCCGTCGCGGTAGATGAGGCGGAAGGACCAGTCGCCTTGTTGGTTGACGGCTTCGAGCACGCCGCGCTCGTCGGCGATGCGGACGGGCTCGGTGAGGGCGCCCGGGCGGGCGTTGGGGATGGCGAGTTGCCCTTGGCTGATGACGAGCCATGCGCCGAGGACGAGCACGCCGACCATCGCCGCGGCGGGTTCCCATTTCATCAGGGCACCTCGGCGGGTACGCGCGCGTCCGCGGCCTTCTCTTCCACGACGTGGTCGGCGACTTCGGCGCTGTCGGTGGGGCGTCGGCGTGAGCGCATCCAGCGCATGGCGAAACAGTCGATGAGCCCCGGGATGGCCCGGCTGAGGACGCCCATGCCGTACTTCGTTTCGCCGGCGGTGCGCGGGCGGTGCGAGACGGGCATCTCGACGACCTTGTAGCCGAGGTGGCGGGCGGTGATGGGGATGAAGCGGTGCACGCCTCGGAACTCGAGCGGGACGGCGAGGGCGACTTCGCGGCGCATGAGGCGGAGGGAGCAGCCCGTGTCGCGGATGGTGTCGGCGAGGATGAGGGCGCGGAACCGTCGGCCGACGAGGGAGCCGAGACGACGGATGAAGTGGTCGCGGCGGTTCCTGGAGCGGTCGCCCTGGACCATGTCGGCGTTGTCGCGCTGCATCAGGTCGATCATGGCGGGGAGGTCGGCGGGGTCGTTCTGGAGGTCGGCGTCGAGGACGGCGATCCAGGGGGCGCGGCAGGCGCGGAAGCCCGCGTGGAACGCGGCGGATTGCCCGCCGCCTTTGCCTTGGGGAGTTTTCGTCATGGCGACGACGCGGAGCCAGGGTCGGCCGGGCATGAGGGCGACGGCGGCGCGGCGCGTGGCGTCGGTTGAGCCGTCGTCGACGAGGACGAACTCGAAGTCATCGGGGCCGCCGGCGAGTTTGCGGGCGAGGACCGGGCCGACGCGGGCGACCTCGTCGACGAGGCGCGGGATGTTGGCCTCCTCGTTGTGGGCCGGTGCGATGAGGCTGATGCGCGGGGTCGGCATGGATGGCATGAGCGTAGCATGGGCTTTTCAGCCCATGCGGAGACGCCCGAAAAGGGCGCGCAAAGGCATGGACAGGGCGATCGCATTATCGCTTCGATGTGCCTCACAGCCCGCGGAGCGGGCGTG
>CAZBDZ010000119.1:0-6381 GCA_964490785.1 uncultured Phycisphaeraceae bacterium | reverse complement strand
ATCCAGCCGCGGAGGGCCTCGGAAGTGATCTTGCGATCGCCCTGAGTGCCCTCTCAGGGCAATCGCATTATTGTGGCTGCCCCGGTCTCGCTGGCTTTGCAGCGAGGCCGGGCGGCGTTGCAAGTGCGTCCCGGCCTTGCCGCGGACGGCAAGACCGGGGCACCCTCTTGATAATGCGATCGTCCTGCCCTGAATTCACGCCCCCCTTCCCTTTCCCCGGCTGACTTCCTATCATTCCCGCGTCCCATGCGCATCGACGGCCCGACCAACCCCTTCCACGTCTCGCGGGTCTACGGCGTGCAGCCGCCGCTTCGGCTCACTGCGCCACGGTCGATCGACCCCATCACGCCGACCGAGCCGCGACCGGTCCAGCCGACGAACGCGCAGCGTCTCGTCGCCGCGGGCGTGCCCGGCAGGGTTGATTTCTCCGGCGACACCGCCCGGCCCTCCGACCCCGCCACCATCCCCATGTACCGCCACCCCGCCGACAGGAACGCCGCCGCCACCGCCGTCGCGGTAGGCCGCACGGTCGATATTCGCGGGTAAGCGACAATGGACAGTGGACATTGGACAGTGGACATAAAGCCCGCAAGGCGCTCTGAGTTCACCCTCTGCCGAAAAAACTACCTTCCGTCGCCTCCTGTCCGCTGTCCACTGTCCATTGTCCACTGTCCACTCCGCTATCCTTCCCCCCATGCCCCCTGCCCTCCCCACGCCGCGCTTCAGCGAGCACGCCAAGGCGTGGATACTGGACCCGCAGGTGGTCTTCCTGAATCACGGGTCGTACGGCGCGTGCCCGCAGCGTGTGTTGGAGTATCAGCGCCACGTCCAGGAGAAGATGGAGCGGGACCCGATCCGCTTCATGGGGCATGAACTCGAGCCGATGCTCGACGCCGCCCGGAACGGCCTCGCCGCATTCGTCAACGCTGATCCCGAAGGCATCGCCTTCGTCCCCAACGCCACCACCGCTGTCAACGCGGTCTTCCGCTCCCTCGAACTCAAGCCCGGCGATGAGGTCCTCACCAACAACCACGAGTACAACGCCTGCAACAACGCCATGCGCTGGGTCGTCGGGCGCGCCTGCGGCGGACAAGTCAGAATCAACACCGCCGCCGTCCCCTTTCCAGTCCGATCGGACGACGAAATCGTGAACGCGATCCTCGAGGCCGTTACGCCCGCGACGCGCCTTGTGATGATCAGCCACATCACCAGCCCGACCGCCCTTGTCTTCCCCGCCGCACGCCTCGTGAAGGAACTCTCCGCCCGAGGAATCGACACCCTTATCGACGGCGCCCATGCCCCCGGCAACATCCCCCTCAACCTGAAGGACATCGCCGCGACCTATTACGTCGGCAACTGCCACAAATGGATGTGCTCGCCCAAGGGCGCAGGCTTCCTCTACATCCACGACGCCGCAAAACGCGAGGCCGTCTCACCCGTAACGATCTCCCACGGCCTGAACTCGACCCGCACCGACCGCTCCCGCTATCGCCTCCTCTTCGATTGGACAGGCACCGACGATTACACCGCCTGGCTCAGCGTCCCGGAAGCCATCCGGACCCTTGATTCCATGCTCCCCGGCGGATGGCCTGCCGTCTTCGAGGACAACCACCGCAAAGTCCTCGCCGCCCGCGACCACTTCCTCCAGACCCTCGGCGGCGAAGCCCCGGCTCCAGATTCCATGCTCGGCATGATGGCCACCGTCCCCCTTCCCGACGCCGCCCACAACGAAGGGGAACCCGACCCGCAGTTCAAGGACCTCTACGAAGAGCACCGCATCCAGATTCCCTACATCTCATTCCCCAAGCACCCCAGGCGCTGGGTCCGCCTCTCCGCGCAGTTGTACAACGACCCATCGCAATACGAATACGCCGCCGCCGTGCTCAAGGGCCGACTGGGCCTGTAGCGGGTGCCGCGGCGAATCCCGTGGTCGCCCAGCGCGTGAATGAAAGATGATCCGTATTACTCCGGCGTCATCAGCGCCGTCAACGCCGTGTTCGCCGAATCCCACGATGTCTGGTTCGCCGTGATGCAATCCGCCGCCGTCGCGTTGAGCGCGTCGACCTCGGTCTGAGGCGACCCCAACTTCGCCAGCTTCGCCTGCCCCTTGCCCCGCGTCGCATCGATGGCGGTATCGATCTTGGCCTTGGCCCGCATCCCGGAGGCGATGTTCTTGTTGATGTAGGCGAGGATCTTCTCTTCAGTTGTCCCCCGAGCCCGCATGGCGTCGACCTTGGCCTCGACTTTGTCCACCATAACCTCGACCTTGCCCATGTGCCTCTCGGTCAGGGCCACGATTTTGGCTGAGTACTTGTCCTCGATCTCCGCCGCCGACGCCGCGGCGAATGCCGGGGTCGCGTTCAGCAGAATCGTCAGAATGCCCAGAAACGTGATCGAAAGCGTGCGCAGTGCGATTGGCATGACCGTCTCCTTCTCCCATCAACCGGCCCACGTCCCGGTGGGAGCACAAAATCCTAGCCCGCTTCCGCCGATCTCTCAACACCCCGGCGCGCAAAGACGGCCGTCGGGTTTTCCCGACGGCCGTCGCCCCGCAAGCGATATCGCGCCCGCACAAGCGCGCGATCGCCCCGGGGATTCATCCGCAACCCGCCGGGCCGAATCCCCCGACCCGGCCCGGTTCCCCGGTCCTCCCATCCATCGACCCATCCCCGCGTTCGCCGCACCTCATCCCCGCCGACATTCCCGCACGCCGCGCACCTGCATCGATCCGCGAAGCCGCAACGCCCGCACCCAGCGCGATAATCACCGTGCCGATGATCCGCTCGATTTTCGGGCGTTGAAGAAGCCACTTCTGCCGCGAGCGAAGAGGCGAGTGCCGGGCGCGCGTTGCGCCCTTCTCAAAGCACTGTTGCCTGAGCGCTTGCCGCGGGCGAATCCCGATGGATCAACCCCGCCTCCCTCAGCACCCGCTCCAACTCGCGCGCATCGTGGTCCGAGAATGCCCCCGCGTCGTGCGAATCAACATCCAGGACCCCGAAGCACCGCCCCGCCGCGTCAGAGATCGGCACGACGATCTCGCTCCGGTCCCGCGGATCGCACGCGACGTAGTTCGCGCCGAGGGACGCCACGTCGCGCACGATGATCGTCCGCCGCGCACGCCACCCGCGCCCGCACACGCCGTGCAACCCGATCGGCGAGCACGCCGGCTTGTCCCGGCATGGACCGAGCAGCATCTCGTTCTCACCGACAACCCGCCCATCCTCCAGCCGCTCACCGGGCCCATGATAGAAACCGACCCAGGACACGCCCTGACGCGAGAGCGCGCCCCAGAGGGCATCGACAACCGATCGCATTACCGACTCGCGCGGCATCAGCGGCGCGACACAAACCGTGGGGTAGACGCGCTCGGGAGTCATTCCGGGCCGACTCCCTTCTCCTTTGTAAGACGCCGACTCAGGCATGCAGGGCACATGCACTCCAGATCGACGGACTGCTTGTGAACCAGGCCTTGAATCCTCCCCTCGGACTCGTTCCCCACCGATCCGGAGTCATCGAGATACAGGAGGTACATGGCAAAAAGAAAAGCAGCCGAGTGGGGGTTGCCCAACGGACCGCGATACCGCAGCCCTCTCGACCGCTTCAAGCATAGATCGGCTCCGCGAGAAGTCAAGTTCAGTCGGCCCGGCACTCCCTCACAGCGTCGCGCTCGTGTATGGCAGCAGCCCCATGAACCGCGCCCGCTTGATCGCCTGCGCCAGCATCCGCTGCTCGCGGGCCGTGCTCATCAGCCGTTTGCGTCCGTAGATCTTCCCGTTCGGGCTCATCATCCGCCGGAGGTTCTCGATGTCCTTGTAATCGACAAAGGCGTCGCCCGTGCCGGAGGTCTTGGTGATCTTGGGCTTCGGGCCGTTGAATCGGTTGAACTGCGTCATCGGAGATGGTTCCTCGCCTTGGACTACGCGGCCCGGCCATCGGTCAGGACCCACCTGACCCGCCGGGCGACGGGGGGAAGCAGTATAGCCAACTATGGGCAGCCCGCTCCGACAACCCCCCAGGGCAATCGCATTATCAAAAGGGTGCCCCGGTCTTGCCGTCCGCGGCAAGGCCGGGACGAACTTCCAACCCCGCCCGGCCTCGCCGCAAAGCCGGCGAGACCGGGGCAGCCACAATAATGCGATTGCCCTGGACAACCCCCATCCTCCAAATAGTTCCGCACCCAAGCCCGAGAAACTGCGGGTTTCTCATCATTCTCGCGCGTCCTTCTTGCGCAGAAGGTCATGCGCGGTATACTTCCTTCCGGTGGGGCGGGTCGGAGGTGGGCATGCGGCGACTCGTGTTGGTGCTATGGGCGGGGCTGATCAGCGTTGTACTTCCGATTGGATCGGTGGCGGCCGAGCAGGCCAACCCGCCGTGGGTGCTGCGCCTCGAAGGCGACCCGTCGCCGCGCTGGGCCCACGCCATGGCCTACGACTCGGCCCGCAGCCGGGTCGTCCTCTTCGGGGGGAACGAGAACTTCCCCCGTCGAGGCGACACGTGGGAGTGGGACGGCTCTTTGTGGACGCTGCGGGCCTCCACTGGCCCGTCGTGGCGCTACTTTCACGCCATGGCCTATGACTCGGCTCGCGGCCGGGTCGTCCTCTTCGGGGGGGGGAGCGGCAGTACGCGATTCGGCGACACGTGGGAGTGGGACGGCGTGTCGTGGACGCAGGTCGCCTCGACCGGCCCGTCGCCGCGCACGGACCACGCCATGACCTATGACTCGGCCCGCGGCCGGGTCGTTCTCTTCGGGGGGTGGAGCGGCAGTACGGAATTCGGCGACACGTGGGAGTGGGACGGCGCGTCGTGGACACAGGTCGCCTCCACCGGCCCGTCGCCGCTTGCGTACCACGCCATGGCCTACGACTCGGCCCGCGGCCGGGTCGTCCTCTTCGGGGGGTCGGGCGGCTCTTCCCCTCGAAGCGACACGTGGGAATGGGACGGCGTGTCGTGGACGCAAGTCGCCTCCGCTGGCCCGTCGCGGCGCATCCGACACGCCATGGCCTATGACCCCTCCCGCGGCCGGGTCGTCCTCTTCGGGGGGGGCGGGTTCGGCAGTGCGAAATTCGGCGACACGTGGGAGTGGGACGGCGTGTCGTGGACGCAGGTCGCCTCCGCCGGCCCGTCGCCGCGCTCCAGTCACGCGATGGCCTACGACTCGGCCCGCGGCCGGGTCGTCCTTTTCGGGGGGTCGGACGGTTCCAATCGAGGCGACACGTGGGAGTGGGACGGTTCTTCGTGGAGGCAGCGCGCCCCCACCGGCCCGACGCCGCGCAACAATCACGCCATGGCCTACGACTCGGCCCGCGGCCGGATCGTCGTCTTCGGGGGGGAGGTCGGCAGTACGAGATTCAGCGATACGTGGGAGTGGGACGGCGTGTCGTGGACGCAGGTCGCCTCCACCGGCCCGTCGCCGCGTGCGTACCACGCCATGGCCTACGACTCGGCCCGCGGCCGGGTCGTCCTCTTCGGGGGGACCTTTGGCGCGGGCGAGACGTGGGAGTGGGACGGCTCTTCGTGGGTGCAGCACGCCTCCACCGGCCCGACGCCGCGCTACGGTCACGCCATGGCCTACGACTCGGCGTGCGGCCGGGTCGTCCTCTTCGGGGGGGCGAGCGGCAGTACGAGATTCGGCGACACATGGGAGTGGGACGGCGTGTCGTGGACGCAGCGCGCCGCCACCGGCACCGGCCCGCCGCCGGGCACGGTCCACGCCATGGCCCACGACTCGGCCCGCGGTCGGGTCGTCCTCTTCGGGGAGGGGAGCGGCAGTACGGAATTCGGCGAGACGTGGGAGTGGGATGGCCTGTGGTGGACGCAGCGCGCCGCCACCGGCCCGTCGCCGCGCTCGGCCCACGCCATGGCCTACGACTCGGCGTGCGGCCGGGTCGTTCTCTTTGGGGGGGGGAGCGGCGATACGAGATTCGGCGACACGTGGGAGTGGGACGGCGTGTCGTGGACGCAGGCCGCCGCCACCGGCCCGTCGCCGCGCACGGCCCACGCCATGGCCTACGACTCGGCCCGCAGTCGGGTCGTCCTCTTCGGGGGGTACGACGGCTCCCTTCGAGGCGACACCTGGGAGTTGCCAAGCCCCGCCGTCCCTCCCCCGCCCTGCCCCGGCGATGCGAACGAAGACGGCGTGGTGAGTACCGCGGACATCACCAGCGTCCTCGCCTTCTGGGGCTCCGAGGATCCCGGCGGCACCGGATCAGGCGACGCGAACCACGACGGCGTGGTGAACTTCGCCGATGTCACCAAGGTGCTGGAGAACTGGGGCGTGCCCTGCCCGTAATTGGCGCGTGATGCCGCGCGGCGCGAGCCCCATGGCCCCAAGGCCATCGCGTTATCAAAAAGGGTGCCCCGGTCCCGGCGCGGTGGGGCAGG
>CAZBDZ010000118.1:0-6542 GCA_964490785.1 uncultured Phycisphaeraceae bacterium | reverse complement strand
GGCACTGGCGGGCGAGCCGCCAGTGGCACATTGGAGGGCACTGGCGGGCGAGCCGGCAGTGGCACATGAAAACGGCCGCGCTGGGTGAACCAGCGCGGCCGCGGATTTCGAAGGTCTGACTCTCTGTCAGCCGGTGTCGCGATCAGCGACGGCGGCGGAGACCCGCGAGGCCGGCGATGCCGACGAGCGCGAGGGCGCCCGGGGCCGGAACCGGCGGGGTGTTGAGCGACAGGACCGAGAGGATGTCCATCATCTGGCCGGGCTGCAGCGTGAAGGTCCACTGGAAAGCGCCGGTGAAGTCGCCGGGGGAGCCGGAGACGGTGTTGTTCAGGTTATCGATGTCCGCGTCAGAGACGAGGCCGCGAACCGGGGTGCCGCTGGTCCCGGTGTAGGGGGCGGCCTGGTAGGCGTTCGCGCCGAAGCCCTTGAAGAAGGCCATCTTGCCCGTCGTCCCCTGAGTGATCTCGAACCGCCCTTCCTGGGCGTTGTAGGAATAGGTGTTCGAGAGCGTGCCGTTCACATCGTAATCCGAGTAGGAGTAGATGTTGATGGTGCGGGCGACGCCGGAGGTGTTCGTGACCTTGTTGGACATGGCCAGGTGAGCGGTGTTCGTTCCCGCGCCATCCGGGTCCGTGAGGACGTAGCGGAGTTCCGAGCGGAAGTTCGTGAAGTTGAAGGTTGCGGTCATGGTGTCGCCGGCGGCGGTGAAGACCGTGCCGGGCGAGCCGGTGCCTGCGGCGGTGCTGTAGCGATACTCGCGGGCATCGACGCCGTCGACGCGGTACCACCACCAAGTCTCAAAGAGATGGTCCGGAGCCGTCGCCGCGTTCTTGAAAAGGTTTGCGGACCCGCCACCGATCGCGGTCGATGTCGTGGGGATCGCGCCCGAGTTGTACACGAACCGCGCGTTGCCGGGGGCGGCCGCGTCGATCGTCTGGGCGTTCGCCGTGCCGGCCAGCGCCAGAATCGCCAGTGTTCCCATCACTCTCTTCATGACATGTTCCTCCGATTTCCTGAGGGCGGATCTCTCCGCCAGGTTCCCGCGACCTTCCCGATTCCTCCTGTTCAACCGGGTCAGCCGCACTGATCCTCTTCCTCGCACACTCGAACTGTCTCAGGCGTCGCGCCTTCGACCACAAAGTTCGCCCGACCGGATCCCCGGTACGGGATTAGGAGCCTGATTGTTGCTGAGGTTGACGTGTCTCAGCATTCCCTTCCGTGCAGATCAGCGGGTCCGATGACCGAAGCGCTGAATCTGCCACATGACAATCTACACGAAATTTGACGGCTGGCAAGAATGGGTCTCGCTTTTTTGAGAATTTCCCGCGATGATGGTCGGCCAGCAGCCTTGGGTCTCGGATTCGTCATGTGTTCGGGTATCGGGCGAAGGATGTTTCGTGTAACCCATGATCCGGCCAGCACTTGCGCTCGTTTTTCTGGATCCAATGGCTGCCGCCTTGGCGGGTGGGCTGGGCGGCGGCGGGCTTCTGTTGTTCTACTTTCTCAGGCTGCGACGAAGGCCGGTCAGGGTCTCTTCGACTCTCCTCTGGACTTCGTCCACGGCCGACCTTCAGGTGAACGTGCCGTTCCGTTGGCTTCGGTTGTCGTGGTTGCTGATCCTCCAGATGTTGATCGTCGGGCTGCTTGCTGGAGCGATCGGTCGGCCTGCCCTCGGCACGCAGGAGCCTTCGCGGGGGAGGGTCATAATCCTGATCGACCAGAGCGCGTCAATGGCGGCGCTCGTCAAGAGGTCAGGATCAGCCGATTCGATGACACGATTCGATGAGGCGAAGGCGTCGGCCAATCGGATCGTCGATGGGCTGGCGGGCGAGACCCGTGCCCTCGTCGCCGGTTTCGCGTCGCAGGCATCGGCGTTGACCAACTTCACGCGAGATCGCGGCTTATTGAGGAAAGCGATCGCGGATGTGCGGGCGACTGACGAGCCTGGCGATTTCGGCAGGGCGTGCGAGTTGGTTCGGGCTTTGGCTGGTTCGGCGGGTGAAGGCGCGCAGGCTGACGTGCCGCGCGTGGTTTTGCTTTCCGACGGCGGGTTCCCGTCGGGCATCGAGGCGGGGAACCTCGGCCGGGCGACGCTGGAGTTCACTCCGGTGCCTGATCCTGCGGCGCAGCCGGGCGACAATGTGGGGATCGTGGCCCTCTCGGCCCGGCGGGACTACGCGGACCCGGCGCTCGTGCGCGTGTTTGCGCGATTCCAGAGCGTGGTCAGGAGGGAGGTCGTCTCGGCGGTGGAGTGCCGGGTTGGCGAGGAGGTGGTCCATGCGGGGGTGGTGCGCGTCGGACCGGCGACGCCCGAGTCGCCGGCTGATGCGACGGTGGCATTCGAGTTCCAGAACACGGAGGGGGGCCTGCTGACGGTTTCCCTTCGTCGGGGCGACGACCTTGATGCCGATAACGCGGCGGGGCTGGTGCTTCGTCGGCCTGCGTCCCTGCGCATCCTCCTGGTCCGGCCGAATATCACGAGCGACGCCGTGGACGAAGTGCTGCGTGCGGCGGTCGAATCGCTGGGTCCCGCGTCGCTGCGGGTGGTGAACGCGGGCGAATACGAGCGGAGCCCGGGTGCTGGCGCCGACCTGATCATTTTTGACCGCGTGCGGCCGTCGGCTCTTCCGGCGGTCCCCTCCATCAGTTTCGGCGCGACGGTTCCGATTCCCGGGCTTGGGGTGCGCGAAGCGTCGGCCGACGCTCCGGCCGCACCCAGCGGCTTTCTCTTCTGGCTTCGGTCCCACCCGGTGATGCGGTATGTGGTCCTCAATGACGTGTGGGTGTCGAAGCCGATGACGGTCGCGGTGCCCGAGGGGGGCGAAGGCGGCGACGCGAGCCGATTCGAGGTGCTCGCGAGCGGCGAAGAGGGGCCTTTGATCGTGTTGGTCGAGCGCGCGGGGGTGCGGCGTCTCATCGTCGGTTTCGACATCGGGCAGTCGAACTGGATCAAGGACGCCGGTTTTCACATATTCCTTAAGAATGGGTCGGACTACCTTGCGCTGGGCGGCGAGGAGGAAGCCGGGCGGGCCGTGAGCACGACGCAGGCGTTCAGTGTGCGGCCGCTTCCCTCGGCGTCGCGGGTCGAGGTTGCTGGTCCTGTCAGTTTCGTCCGCGAGGTCTCGCCGGGCGGGGGGGCGGTGCAGATCGGTCCCCTGGCGCGCGTCGGGCTGTACCGGATCGAAGGCGTTGTTGACGAGGATGCCCTTGTGGCGGTCAACCTGCTCGATCCCGTCGAGAGCCGGATCGAACGGCGGGACGCCCTTCGGCTCGCGAGCGGCGACATCGGCGGTGTGGGGGCTTCCGCCGCGGCGCCGCGCGAGATCTGGCATTGGTTCGTGCTGGCCGCCGCCGCCGCGCTGTGCGTCGAGTGGATGCTCTACGCATGGCGGATGCGCGTCTGAGGCTGTAGGCTTCCAACCGTCCGGCGGGCAAAGGAGATGTCGGGATGATCGAGGCGAGCGTCCATCGGCTGGGATTCGGGCTTGCGGCACTCGTCCCGTCGATCGCGTTGGGCCAGTTCGGCCCGGCCACGTTGCTGGTGCGGCAGCAGGAGCCGATCGCTGAAGCCTCGCCCCTGACCGTCATCGTCAGCGGCGAGCCCCGCTTCACCTTCCGCGGCGACATCCGCGATGCGGACGCGGACGTGCAGTTGACCGACGTCGGCGCCTCGGCGCGGTTCATCTGGGAGGCGAACGAGGACCTTCGCCTGACCTTCGAGGTCGGCGGGCGGTATTCGTGGTACGACTGGGGCGGCGACTCGGCGGTGTTTCCCGGCGGGAGCGACTCCTTCGAGGATGTCCAGAGCGTTCACCTGATCGCCTCGGGTCGGCAGAGGATCAGCGGGCCTTGGGCGCTCGTCCTCGGCGGCGTGGGGCGTTCGCAGTCCGAAGTCGGGGCGGACTTCGGCGACTCCATCACCGCGGGCGGTTTCGTCGCCGCGGGCTACGACTTCAGCGAAGAGGCGTGGATCGACTTCGGGGTCGGTGCTTTCAGCCGGCTCGAGGATGATCCGCTCCTCATTCCGTACTTCAACGTGCGGTGGCCGATCTCCGACAAGGTGCGGCTGGACATCAGCGGGCTTGACGGCGCGGTGGTCGGCGTCGTGTCGGAGCACCTCGAAGTCGCGCTCCGCGGGCGCGTCGAGTACCGCGATTTCCGCCTCGACGACAGCCGGCCGGCGTGGCGCGACGGGGTTGTGCGCGACCTGCGCATCCCCGTCGGCGTCGAAGTCGCGTGGAAGCCCGTCGCGGGGCTGACGCTCGCGGTCGAAGGAGGCGCGGCGGTCTACCAGGAGTTCGAGTTTCTCGATTCGGACGGTGATCACCTCTCGGATGTCGAGACCGAGCCGACGGCGTTCGTCGGATTCCGCATTGAGTACAGGTTCTGAGGCGCACCATGCCGCGGCCGTCGCCAGATCGAAACGCCTCGCCCACGCCGGGCGTGCTCCGCCGGCGCTCGTTTCTCGGCCTGACCGCCGGCGCCGCGGCGGCGTTCGGCGCGCCGGGGCTTGTGCGGCCGGCGATGGCGAGGCGGGAGAATCGCCGGGGCAGGGCGCTCAACCTCATCTTCTGCGTCTCCGACGGGATGAGCGGCGGGACGCTGACGCTCGGCGACATGCTCATCCGGCGGAGGACCGGCAAGCCTTCGCGCTGGATCGAACTCCAGGAACGAGAGGGCGTTCGGCGTGCGTCGCTCAACACGTCGGCGGCGGATTCCATCGTCACGGATTCCGCCGCGGCATCGACCACGTGGGGGATCGGGATCTCCGTCAACAACGGGTCCATCGGGATGACGCCCGACGGCCGGTTGATGTCGCCGATCATGCTCCGCGCCAAGGAGTCGGGCAAGGCGGCGGGGCTGGTGACGACGACGCGCCTCACCCACGCGACGCCGGCCGGGTTCATCGCGTGCGTGCCTACGTCGCGCGACGATGAACAGGCGATCGCGGAGCAGATGCTCGATCGCGGCGTGGACGTGATGCTCGGCGGCGGGGCGCACTACCTTACCCATGAACTGATCGCCGCGAGGAATGACCTGCAGGTTGTCCGCACGCGATCGGGACTCGCGGCGGCGGACGCGGGCGCGTTGCCGGCGGGCGTTCGGCTTCTCGGCCTCTTCGCCGAGCAGCACATGTCGTATGAACTCGAGCGTCCGGATACCGAGCCTTCGCTCGCGGAGATGACGGGGGCGGCGCTCGCGCGGCTGTCGCGGTTGCCCGGCGGGTTCATCCTCCAGGTCGAGGGCGGCCGCGTCGATCACGCGGGGCATGCGAACGATGCCGGCGCGCTGGTGCGCGACCAGGTGGCGTTCGACGAGGCGCTCGGCGTGGCGATCGACTTCGCGTCGGCGCGCGACGACACGCTCCTCATCGCCACCAGCGACCACGGCAACGCGAACCCGGGGTTGACCGAGTATGAGTCGCGCGGCAACGAGGGCTTCGAGCGCCTCCAACGATGCCGCCATTCGTTCGATTGGGTCGGCCGGCGCATCCGCGACCTGAGGGGGAACCTCGCGGCCGATTCTCTGCGTGCGATCATCCACGAGGCGACGGACCAGACGCTCGACGACGACGAGATCGCGATCCTCTCCCGGGCGCTGCGCGGCGAGCCGGTCGATCCGTTCATCCCCGCGGCGAAGAGCACGGGCCCGCTCGGGTCGCTGCTGGCGAATCACTTCGGCGTCGCGTTCCTCAGTCCGAACCACACGAGCGATTATGTTGAACTGCTCGCGGCCGGGCCGGGGAGCGAGCGCGTGGCGGCGTTCCTTGCGCACGCGGATGTTCACCGGGTGATGATCGAGGCGCTCGACCTGCCGCCGGCGCGGGCGATGTAAGGCGGATTCGTGGTCATGGTGGCGCGGCGGCATCCGCCACTTCCTCGCAGACTCGTCAGTGGCGGCTTCTTCGGACGGGGGAATACTGCTGGAGGATGTAACGCGCAGGCTCCATGGCAGGCGGAAGGTTGGCCGGGGCAGCCTTCGCGATTCGTATCATCACCGGCACCCCCCGGAGCCGCACTCATGCCCGAGCCTGCAACCCCGCCGCAAACCGTCGATGAAGTGAAGGCCGCGGTCGAGCGGTTCCGCGCGGACTACGCCGCCGTCAAGGCCCAGGTCGCCCGGGCGATCGTCGGGCACGAGGACGTGATCGACGGCGTGCTCACCTGCCTGTTCACCTCGGGCAATGCGCTCCTTGAGGGCGTCCCCGGTCTCGGGAAGACGCTGCTCATCCGGACGCTTTCCCGCGCGCTCTCGCTCCAGTTCAATCGCATCCAGTTCACCCCCGACCTGATGCCCGCCGACATCACCGGCACCACCATCGTGCGCGAGGGCGCGAGCGGGGCGCGCGAGTTCGTCTTCCAGAAGGGCCCGGTGTTCACGCAGATTCTTCTCGCCGACGAACTGAACCGCGCCACGCCGAAGACCCAGTCGGCGCTGCTCGAAGCGATGCAGGAGCGCTCTGTCACAGTTGGCGGCACGACGCACGACCTGCCGCGCCCGTTTTTCGTGATGGCGACGCAGAATCCCATCGAGCAGGAGGG
>CAZBDZ010000117.1:0-6657 GCA_964490785.1 uncultured Phycisphaeraceae bacterium | reverse complement strand
ATCACCTCCGCCCGCGAGCCCTCGGCCGCGCGCCCGCCGCCGTGCTCTGCTTCTCTTCCTCCGACAACTCCGCCGCGAAGGGGCCCTTGTAGACCCAGACCTTCACCCCGATTGCCCCATACGGCGTGAACGCCTGCGCGAACCCGTATTCGACGTTCGCCTGGAGGCTCGACAGGGGCATCGAACCCATGCGGGTATCCAGCCGACGGCTCATCTCCGCCCCGCCGAGACGACCCGACAGCAGAATCCGGCAGCCGACCGCCCCCGCCTGCAACGCGCCTTCCGCACGCATCTTCACCACGCGGCGGAACGACGCCCGCTTCTTCAACTGCTCCGCCACAGCCTCGGCGACCAGCGTTGCGTCGATATCCGGGTTCTTGATCTCGAGGATGCTGATCGAGACCTTCCGCCCCGTCATCAACTGCAGTTCCTGCGTCAGGCGTTCGACCTCGGCCCCCTTGGGACCGATCACCAGCCCCGGCCTCGCCGTCTTCACGATCACCTTCAACTCTTCGCGCGTCCGCTCGATGTGGATGTCGGACACAGCCGCGAAAGGCGGCGTGCGGTTCAGCCGCTTGTCCACGAACTGACGGATCTTGTAGTCCTCGACGAGCAACTCGCCGTAGAGCGCCTTGGGCGCGTACCACCGGCTCTTGTGCGCCTCGGTGATGCCGACCCGGAACCCGAATGGATGTACTTTTTGTCCCATGGTTGAATCCCTTGGTGGGACGGATTCTCAATCCGTCTTGGTGGGACGGATTTGCAATCCGTCTTCAGCCCTTGCTCGGCATCTCCTCGACCCCGACGACGATGTGGCTGGTCCGCTTCAGAATCGGGTGCGCCCGCCCGCGGTCCTTCGGCTGGAACCGCTTGATCCGCACCGCATTCCCCACCCGACTCTCCGCGACGAACAGGCGGTCCACCGACGCGTCCGCCGCCTCGGCGTCCGCGATCGCCGCCTTGAGCGCCTTGCGCACCTGCACCGCCGCACGCTTGGGCGAGAACTGCAGGAGCGCATCCGCCTCGTCCACGCGCCGGCCTCGGATCAACTCGGTGACGAGCCCGATCTTCCGCCACGACCCGCGCGCGAATCGGAACGTGCTCGTGAACCGAACCAGGTCCTTCGGCTGCACGCCCAGCGCCTGCGCCATCGCGGCAACCTCGACGGGCTTGCACCGCGGATAGTCCTTCCCGTTCATCCAGTTGCGGACCTTCTTCTCCGACAGTTCCGCCTGCTTCCGCCGCTGCTCGCGGGGGAGCGCGGCGGCGATCTGCTCGGGCGACATATTCGCCGCCTCGGCCGCCTGATTGAGTCTGTCTGCGTTGATCTTCATGGTTCAGCCCTGATGGATGGTGCTCACTTCTTCCCCGCCGGAGCCGCCGGGGCGGCCGCCGCGGCCGGCGCGCCGGGAGCCCCGCCGCCCGCGCTCGTCGCGATGCCTTCCTTCTTGTTCGTGTGTCCCTTGAAGATGCGGGTGATCGAGAACTCGCCCAACTTGTGCCCGACCATGTCCTCGGTCACGAAGACATCGGTGAACGCACGCCCGTTGTGAACCTTGAACGTCAGCCCGACGAACTCGGGCACGATCGTGCAGTCGCGCGCCCACGTCTTCAGCGCCTCGCGCCGGCCGGTCTGGCGGATCCGCTCCACCTTCCGGTAGAGCTTCACATCGACGTATGGACCTTTCTTGAGTGACCTTGCCATGGGGGGATCCTGGAGTGCTGAGTGCTGGGTGCCGGGGATTACTTCAACTGGCCGTAGCGAACGCTCTTGCGCCTGCGGATGATGAGGGTCTCGGAGAACTGCTTGCGGTTGCGGGTGCTGCCGCCCTTCGACGGCACGCCCGACGGGCCGACGGGCGCACGGTTGCCCTTCGACCGCCCGGAGCCGCCGCCGAGGGGGTGCGCCCCGTGGTGCTTCGCCATGCCGCGGGTCTTGGGACGTTTCCCGAGGAGCCGCGGAATGCCCGCCTTGCCGTACCACCGCTGCACCTGGTCCGCGTTGCCGACCTGCCCGATCGTCGCCCGGCATTCGGTCCGCACGCGACGCGTCTCGCCCGATGGCAACACCAGCGTCGCGTACTGACCTTCCTTGTTGGTCAGGCGGGCATACGTCCCCGCCGACCGGCACATCTTCGCCCCCGCCCCAGGCGCCAGTTCGACGCAGTGAACGTCAAGACCCGTCGGAATATCGTGGATCGGCATGCAGTTGCCGACCTTCGGCTCGATCGCCTTCGTGTCCGCGAGGATCGTCTCGCCGACCGTGATCCCCGCCGGCGAAGGGATGTACCGCTTCACCCCGTCGGCGTACTCGATCAGCGCGATGTGGCAGGAGCGATTCGGGTCGTACTCGACGCCGATCACCTTGCCCTCGATCCCGTTGCGGTCGGTCCGCTTGAAGTCGATCTTGCGGTACATCCGCTTCACGCCGCCGCCCCGCCCGCGCATCGTCACCTTCCCCTGGTTGTTCCGCCCGCTCTTGCGCGGCAGCGGCTCCAGCAGCGACTTCTCCGGCGTCTTCTTCGTGATCTCGGCGTGCGCGTTCACCGACGCATTGCGTCGGCCGGCGCTCGTGGGTTTGTACATCCGAATGGGCATGGGTGATTCCTGCGTTCTGAATAATGAGGGGCGAAGCCTAGGCGACGAACTCAAGCCCGGTCATTGGCCTCCGTTCAACAGTGCGCCGAGGCGGCGAACTTCTGCCTCCATCTGTTCCTGGTTCATCTGACGGATTGCCGCGACGAACTCCTCGATCGAAGAATATCTGAACCATTCCAACTAGGAACACGCTTACGGGTGCCGGACTGGGAACGCTCGACGCCACACGCAGCCCATTGGTCGCAGTCCGAAAGTACGGGGGTGCGATGCTCCCGCCACCCGCAATATCGAGGGACAGCCATAACGGATACGGATCACCCGCCCTGGCGCCGTCGTAGCCGCGATCCAATAGGAATCCCGGGAATTGAGCCGCCTCGGTCCATTCGGATGCCCCACCAGAAACATCAAGCAAGCCCCAAGGAGACACCGAGTCCGGGTATGAACCGAGAGGGTACACGCGAGGGTTCATTTCGTCCGGTCCTACTTGGTAGCCCGCCGACGTTTCGCCGATGCCGGGCGGACCGGGGATCGGCGGGTTGTTCGATCCGTACGGATAGTTCCACCAACCCTCCATACCCGATCCAGATCGGTTCGGGTCATGGTGGGCCGCTTTTAGCCATTCGTCCGCCGTCGGGATCCAGTAGCGGGCGTCCGGATCATGCGTCAATTGGTCGTTGAGAGTCCCGTCCGCATTCGTCGTTAAGGTCGAGGTGTCGTAGGCTCCGTGCGTGATGGCCTCCAGCGATGAGGACTTGTCGTTGTTGAGCCAGTTCACGAACTCCGCGACCTCGCGCCACGAAACCCCGATGACGGGCACGAGCGCCGCCTGCGGGTGCGCCGGGTTCAACTTCCATTTCTTGCCAGGTCCGCGGTAGGAGTTGTCGGCCACCGCCCCCCACGAGAACGGCCGCGCGAAATCGACCTCCCTCGGCAGTTGCACCGTGTAGGTGTTGACATACTCCATCCACTGCGCCGTCGTCACCTCCATCCGCGCGATGCGGTACTCGTACCCGACACTCCCGCGCCCCCGCCCCGACCCACCGCTGGGATTCCCGAAAATATCTGGGTCGCCCTCGTAGGCGGCATTCCCCGGCAACCCGATCGTCACGAAGTCAAAGTCATAACTCGGCGGCACGATGCCCCCCGCGGCGGGTGCCGCGCCGACGAGCAGACTCAGGATGGACTTCGCAAACCGTTTCATGGCTTCTTGGGAATCCAAACCTCTTACACCAGTTCGATCGTGTCCTCCGGGTGCAGGCGGACGATCGCCTTCTTTGACGTCTTGCCCTTCACCTTGCCGTACTTGAGCACGCGGTTGCGCGCCTTGCGCGTCACCGTGTTCACGCTGACGACCCGGACCTTGTACAGGTCCTGGATCGCCTGCTTGATCTCGTCCTTCCGCGCGCTCACCGCGACCTCGAACGAGTACCGCTTCGCCACGTCCGACTGGAAGGTGCTCTTCTCCGTCAGCAGCGGGCGCTTGATGATGTGGTGGGCCTGCATCACGCGTCCTCCTTCTTCATCGTCTGCTTGCACGTCTGGCTGCTCGGCCCGCTGATCCACGCCTCAAGGTCGCCCTTGGCGATCACCATGTAGCGATGGTTCAGCATCTCGAAGCACGTCAGCGTCTCGCTGTTGCAGACGGTGATGTCGTCGATGTTGCGGGCGCTCTTCCGCGCGTTGTCGTTGTCGTGCCGGAGCGCGACCAGACACGAGCGGTCGATCTTGCACGCCTCCAGCAGAGCCTTGAACTGGGCCGTGCCGGGCTTGGCGAAGGTGAGCGTGTCGATGACCCGCACCTCGCCGTCGAGCAACTTCGCCAGCAGCGCGTTGCGATTCGCCTTGCGCCGCATCTTGATCGGCATGTCGGGGCGGAAGGCCTCGCGCCCGCGGGTCTTGGCGAAGGCATGGCCGCCGCCGCGACGCATCGGCGTGCGGACCGGACCCATGCGGGCGTTGCCCGTGTGCTTCTGCTTGTAGAGTTTGCGGGTCGAACCCTCGACCATGCCCCGGCTCTTGGTCCGGGCGGAGCCTTGGCGCGCGTTCGCGTGGTAGCGCACATACGCCTGCTTGATCAGGGCGGGGTTCACCTCGCCGCCGAGAGCCTTCTCATCGACAGTGATGCTGCCGACCTTCTGGCCCTTCATGTTCAGGACGGGGACTTCCATGGTGGAATCTCACTCGTCGTCGCCTCCCCCCGGAAGTTGCCGCCGCTCAAAACACTTGAGCGGATCAATCGGCCTGCCGGGGCTCGCCTCGCCCAGCCGCGCCTCAATCACTCACGAGGCCGCCCTGGGGTCAACTCGGCGAATCAATCCTTGTTTTCGCCCGGTGGTATCCATTGGTGGGGCAGGCTTTCAGCCTGCCGCCTCGGACCCGCCGGGCCGACGGGAGATCTCTCTGATCTCCCGCCGCCGTTCACCTACTTCTTGTCTCCGCCGGCCTGCGCCCTCGCTTTCGAGCGCCACAGACGCGTCGGCTTCCTCACTTCAATCAACCCCGTGTTCGCCCCAGGCACCGATCCCTGAATCAGCACGAGGCCCTTGTCCTTGTCGATCCGCACCACGGGCAGCGAGCGGATCGTGACCCGCTCATCACCCATGTGCCCGGGCATGCGGATGCCCGCCTTCTGGTTGCCCCGGCCGCGGTCGGTCGCACGCCCGCCGATCGAGCCGGGCGAGCGGTGCTTGCGCTCCGTGCCGTGGCTCGCGCACATTCCCTTGAAATGGTGCCGCTTCATCACGCCCGCGAAGCCCTTGCCCTTGCTCGTCCCGATCACATCGACGAACTTCAGCCCATCGAGCGCCTCGACGGTCAGCGTCTGCCCCGGCGTGTAGTTCTCCAGATCCTTCGCGTCCACCCGGAACTCGCGGTGGTGCCGCAGCGGACCGGACCCCGCCTTCCCGTCGTGCGCGATCATCGGGATCGTCGAGTTCCGCGCCTTCATCTCCCCAAACCCGATCTGCACCGCGTTGTACCCGTCGGTCTTCTCGCTCTTCACCTGCGTAACAACGCAAGGCCCGACCTTGATCACCGTCACGGGAACGCTGACGCCCGCATCATCAAAGACGCGCGTCATGCCGACCTTGGTTCCCAGCAGCGAAAGTCCCATGGCAATCAACCAACCTTTCCATCCGTCCAAGGCCCGCCGCTTCCGCAGGGGGTGGCCGGTCTCGTGCCCTCGATTCCGAAAGCGGAACTTCCGGGGGGGCGGTTCGTGCAACGCGCTGGACCTTCCGGCGGGGCAGAGGAACCCGATCTAGAAAAAACCGGCCTCCCTTTCGAGAGGCCGGCTCGGAAAACTATGCCTTGATCTTGATGAAAACGCCCGCGGGGACGACGAGGCGGTTCAGCGCTTCGACGGTGCGGGCGTTCGGCTCGGTGATGTCAATGATCCGTTTGTGCGTCCGAATCTCAAACTGCTCGCGCGACTTCTTGTCAATGAAGGGGCTGCGCAGAACGGTGTATCGCTCGATCCGCGTCGGCAGCGGGATCGGACCCGCCACTTTCGCGCTCGTGCGCTTGGCGTGGTCCACGATCTCCTTCGCCGAGGCGTCGAGCGCCTGGTGGTCGTACGCCTCCATTCGAATTCGAATCCGTCCGCCGCTCATGCCTCATCCTGCCCGGGTTCCGGGCGATATAAGAAAGAAACTCCGGACCATGCGTGAACCTGGGCACCCTGCCCGACGACTCGTGAATCACCGCCTGCGAAGCCCGCCGGCGGCTCCGCCAACTCGGCAGAAACACCAAATCTGCGAACAAAGCACCCACCAACCCGCCTCCATTCCGGGAAACGGGCAAGGGGGAGGAGTGTAGCCGACGACGCTTTTCTGTCAAACCTCGATAGAATCCGAATCCCGTACAAAACCCGACTTGCAGTGGCGCGCCCTTCCAGTGGCACGCCCTTTCCAGGGCGTGGTGCGGGGGACGTAACTCTTCAGCGGAATGCAAAACGCGCCAGTCTGGTCATTCGGGTCCGGGTTGAATGCCTTCGGGCGTGTGGCACCCTTTCAGGGTGCGGAAGAGGTTTCGCGGTGCGATTTTCCGGGGGTGGCGCCC
>CAZBDZ010000116.1:0-6688 GCA_964490785.1 uncultured Phycisphaeraceae bacterium | reverse complement strand
CCCCCCCCCCCCCCCCCCCCCCCCCCCCCCCCCCCCCCCCCCCCCCCCCGCACGCTGCGACCGACTGCGCCGGCCGCGGCACCCGGCACGCCCTGGAAAGGGCGTGGCACGAGTTGGTTCAGAGTGTCGCTGTGCCGTTCATCCAGCGGATGAGGAGGGCGAGCATTCCCGCGGCGAGGAGCAGCGAGATGATGATGCGCTGCACGAGGAGTTGCGTCGCTTCGGATTTGCGAACGACGGGGACGAGGTCGAGGACCTTTTCGGTGGCGGCGGAGGCGGGCGGCTCGCCGCGGCGGGCGCCGTCCTGCACGATGGCGATGATGAGGTTGGCCTCGAAGGCGCGCAGGCCGAAGCGCCGCGCTTCGGAGACGAGTCGGCGTCGGCGGATCGGGGGGAGGATCGCGGCCCGGCCTCCTTCAAGGGCCTGCGACGCGCGGATGGCGAAGATGCGGCGGACGTCGCTCTCCGCGAAGCGGTCGTGGGGCGTCGCGAACGCCGTGGCCCGCCGGTTCTCCTCTTCGACCTCCCGCCGGGCGCGGAGTTCGTGCAGCGTCGGCCCGTGGTCCGGAAACACCATGCGGAGGGATGGTGCCTGTTTGGGTTGGTGCCAGATGGATTCCATAAGACGTTGCGAACCGAAGCACGGCCCGTGCCGAACCGAAATACGCCCGTGCGATGCCGACATGGCTACTCTGAGCGTCCATGCGCGTCGAACCGGGGCAACGTCCTTGTCGAGATGATGATGCCATGAAACAGTCGCCGGGGCCAGCGGCCCCCAAAAACCCGGGAGAAGAAGTGAGCGTGGCTGTGGCGTCAGTGGAAAATGGCCCGCGGATCGTGGTCCCGACCGATCCGCCGGATACGGACGGCCTTGGGGCGATTGATGCGCCCGTGCCGCCGGCCGAGGTGCTGGCCCGGCTGAGCAGGGAATCCAAACGAGGTCGGCTGGCGGGCTTTCGGCTCCTCGGGCCGGGGGTCGCATCCATGACGGCGTTCGGCGGAATCTACGACCACGAGTTGATCCTCCGGGCGTCGGACCGCGGCGAGGGCGCTCGGCTGGAGTTTGAACTTCGCCTGATGAGAAAGATGCCGACGATCGCGGTGGCGATCATCGTGCTGATGGTCTTTCCGGGGCTGCAACTGACGGACTCGATGCTGTGTAGTTACTTCTCGTGGTACACGATCGAGACGTGGTGGTGGTACATGCCGCTGACGATCCTGACACTGCCTTTCATGTGGAAGCAGTTCACGGCGAGCCGGGCGGCGGCGCGGCAGGATGCAGCGGCGACGGTGGCGAAGATCCGGCGCCTTGTTCGCAATGGAGGCACCGAGGGGCAGGGCTGATGGGAGGGAATGATGCGCCTGAGGCGCGTGCGCAATCAGGATTTCGGCATCAGACGGCCGACCGTCCTGGGCTTGAAGGGATACGCGGCGGCCACGGCGCGCAGGTCGTCGAGCGACACGCGATTGATGGCGTCGAGTTCCTGCTCGAGCGAGGTGTAGGCGCCGAGATAGGGCCAGAGCCGGCCGAGGCGGTGCATACGGCCGCCGGGGCGCTCGCCGGCGAGGGTGACGCTGGTGGCGAGGCGGTTGCGCAGGCGTTCGAGATCGTCCGGCGTGAGCGAGGCGACGAGGCCCGCGACCTCGCGGTCGATGCCGGCGAGGATCTCGGCCGTGCGATCCGGGTCTCCCGAGGCGAAGATGTAGGTGCTGCCGATGCCGTCGTTGGCGTCGTAGGCGGCCTGGGCGTCCTCGGCGATGCCGGGTTCGACGAGGGCCCAGTGGAGGCGGCTGTTATCCGGCGCGCCGAGCACCTGGGCGAGCATCATGGCGGCGTAACGGCGTTCGTCGCGCATGGCGGGGCCGGGGGTGGCGATGAGGATGTAGGCGCGCGTTACCTTCTCGTCGTGGATGGTGAAATCGGCGTTCAGGCAGCGAGGCGGGGCGGCGTCGCGGTTCGCGCCCGTGCGCGCCCATGAGCCGCAGGCGCGCGTCGCCTGCTCGACGATCCGCTGGAAGTCCACGCGCCCCGCGAGGGCGAGCACGGTGTTGTCCGCCGAGTAGCGGTGGTCGAAGTAGGCCTGCATCTGGTCGCGCTGGAGGGCCTTGATGGAGTCCTCGGTGCCGAGGACGCGGAAACCCAGCGAGTGCGGGCCGAAGAACTCCTCCATGGCACGCTCGTAGAGGACCCAGAAGGGCTGGTCCTTGTACATGGCGATCTCTTCGAGGATGACGCCCTTTTCGGTGTCGAAGTCCGCCTGGCGGAGGGCGGGGCGGAGGATGTCGGCGAGGATGTCGAGGGCCTTGGGGAGATGCTCGGGGAGTGTCGTGGCGTGGAAGGCGGTGAGTTCGGTGGTGGTGAAGGCGTTGTAGGAGGCGCCGATCTCGTCGAACTCGCGGTTGACGTCGTCGGCGGTGCGCGTGGCGGTTCCCTTGAACATCATGTGCTCGAGGAAGTGCGAGACGCCCATGAGGGGCCGCTGCTCGTCGCGTGCGCCGGTCTTGACGAAGAACCCGCACGCGGCGGTGTGGGCCGAGGGATCGGTCTCGCCGAGGATGGTCAGGCCGTTGGGGAGGGTGGTGTGTTCGAAGGTGGCGGGCATGGGAGATCGGACCATGATAAGGGGTCATTCGAGTCGCTTCGGCAGTCGCATGTTCGTGCGACGACGCCATTCGTGCGCGTCGGTGAACTCAAGAAGCCCCAGGTCGGCGGCGCGGCGTATCATACGAATCCCACGAGACTTCCGGGCGGGAGCATCCGCGTCGTCGCCCGCCACGGCGGGTCTTCGACTCGAAGACTCGCTCAGAAGCGGCTTCTCAGACGCCCGGGAACCATGTGGGATCCGTTTGATTCGGATCATCTTTCATTCTCGCGCCGGGCGACCACGGGATTCGCTGCGGCGACCTTTCGCTCATCCCGAGCGTGCGCGCGATTGGCCGACGATCCGCATGAGTCGGTGCGGTTGAAGGCGCAGCACTGGCGGGCGAGCCGCCAGTGGCGGCAAGGCGCGGATGGGATCTGGATCAGGCGGACTTTCGGGACTTGCCGCGTGATTTCGGTTTCTTTGGTGCGGGGGCGACGGCGAAGGACTTCACGATGATCTCGGTGAAGTCGTCGTGTACGGCTGGTTCGCTTTCGATGTGGACCAGTCGTTCGTCGGGTTCGGGGAGGTCGGCGTCGTAGGTCTCGATGATCCGTCGCTCGACGGCGGCGACGATGGATTCGCGTTCTTCCTGGGGCGCGGCGAGGAGTGCGGCGACCCATCGGCGGAGGAGCGCGGCGCCCTCGCCGCCGGCGATGCGGAGGAGTTCAACGAGCGTCCGCGCGTGGTCGTTTGGCAAGAGCGTCGGCGATGTGGCGTGCCCTGGCGTCGGTGGGGGCACCTCGATCAACCCCCGCCGGTGCTCCGTCGGTTTGGGGCTTTGGCTCACGGATCGCTCCCTCCACGCCGTCGGCAGGCGTCGCCCGGACACGCAGCCGGGCCTCCATCGTCTGGACGAAGAGTTCGATTCTATCAACGCGGTCGGTGAGGCGTTCCAGTGCGGCGGCGATGGCGGCGAGGAGTTCGGAGGGGTTGGCCTCGCGGAGGGCGTGGGCGCGGGTTTCGGTGTGGCGGACGGGTCCCTGGCCGGTCAGGAGCCATTGTGCGTTGACGTCGAACTTGAAGCAGACGGCGGCGAGGAACTCGACGCTGGGGGCCTGGCCCTGCATGTATCGGCGGACGGTTTCCGGGTGCTGCTTCGTCGCTTCGGCGAGCGCGCGATAGGTCATCCCGCCGACGACGCCTTTGATCCGGTCATGCAAAGAGGAAAGTTCCACGGTTGGATGTCTCCGGCTCCGGTCACCCCACATCAACCAACCCAAGCGACTCGCCGTGCGATTTCATCAGGCGTGATCGCAACAGTCTTTCTTCATCGGACGAAAGCAGCGGGGAGCGTTCAATCCACAAACTTGCGTCCCGGCGCGCGAGAAGCAACAAATCCATGTCCTTCGGGAACTCCGCGACCTTGAAGGGTGCGACGCCGGCCTGGCGGATGCCGATGAAGTCGCCCGGGCCGCGCAACTCGAGGTCCTTCTCCGCGAGGACGAAGCCGTCGGTTGAGTCGGCGAGTGCGGCGAGGCGCGTCTCGGCGTCCTTGGTCGGCGTTGGTCCCGCGATCAGCACGCAGAGCGACGATTTGGTTCCCCGGCCGACGCGGCCTCGCAACTGGTGCAACTGCGCGAGGCCGAAGCGTTCCGCCTGTTCGATCACCATGATCGTTGCGTTGGGGACATCGACGCCGACTTCGATGATCGTCGTCGCCACCAGCGCGTCCACGGCTCCACTCCGGAATCGTTCCATGACTCTTTCTCGTGTGTCCCGACCCAGGCGTCCGTGAATTGCTTCCACGTTTTTCCCCTTGAATGGCCCTTCGCGAAGGGCCTTCAGCATAGTCTGTACGTCGCGTGTCCCCTGCTCAGAGGACACCTGAACAGGGAGGAGTCCTTCGTCCTCGCCGATGGTCGGTGCGACGATGTAGGCCTGTTCGCCTTGGTCGAGGCGCTTGCGCACGTAGGCGTAGACCTCGTCCGCGCGCTCGACGGCCATGATGCGTGTGGCGATGGCGGTGCGGCCCGGGGGAAGGCCTCGAAGGATTGAGACGTCGAGGTCGCCGAAGATGGTGAGGGCGAGCGTGCGGGGGATGGGTGTTGCGGTCATGACGAGCGTGTGCGGGATCGATTGGTCGTCGGCGGCCTTTTCGCGGAGGCGTGCGCGCTGGTGTACGCCGAAGCGGTGCTGCTCGTCGATGACGGCGACGGCGAGGGAGTGGAACGAGACGTTTTCGGTGAGGAGCGCGTGGGTGCCGATGACGAGGTCCACGGTTCCCGAGGCGATGCCGGTAAGGAGGCGTTCGCGGTCGATGCCGGTGACGGAGCCTGTAAGGAGGGCGATGCGGACATTCGATCCTCGGAGGATGTGAGAGACGGAATCGTGATGCTGCTCGGCGAGGAGTTCGGTGGGGGCCATGATGGCGGCCTGGTGCCTTGAGGCGACGGCCATGAGCATGGCGTAGAGCGCGACGACGGTCTTGCCCGAGCCGACGTCGCCCTGGATGAGTCTGTTGGCCGGGGTGGGATTCTGGAGGTCGTGGGCGATCTCGCTGATGACCTGTTCCTGGCCCTGGGTGAGGGTGAAGGGGATGCGTGCGCGGATGTGGCCGTCGATGGCGGCGTTCCACTTGAGGGGCGGCGCGTGCATGGTTCGGCGGACGTAGGCGCGTTTCATGTGGACGCCGAGTTGGAGCATGAGGAGTTCGTCGTAGACGAGTCGGCGGCGCGCGTCCTGGACGTCTTCCTTGACCTGCGGGGCGTGGATGAGGCGGTAGGCCTCGGCGAGCGTGGGGAGGGCGCGCTCCTTGCGGAAGGACTCGGGGAGGTGATCCTCGATGAGCGGGAGGGCGCGGTCGAGCGTTGCGCGGATCACTTTTTCGATGGCCCAGGAGGGCATGTCCTCCGTCGCGGGGTAGATGGGACGGACGCGAGCCTCGCGGGCGGCGGGTCCTTCGGCGGCGTCGGGGATGGCCTCCCATTTGGGGTTGACGAGTTGGAGTTTCGGGCCTCGGCGGGAGGCCCTGCCCTGCACGCGGAGGCGCATGCCGGGGTGGATGCGGTCCTGAAGGAAGGCCATATTGAACCAGACGAGGTCGATGCGGCCGGTGTCGTCGAGCATGACGGCCTCGAAGCGTTCGCGGCCGGTGCGGACGACGCGCGTGTCGGTGATTTCGCCGCGGACGGTGACAAGCCGACCGACCATGATTTCGGAGATGGAGGACTCGGCCTCCTCGAACTGATGGCGCATCGGGAGATGCGCGACGAGGTGGGCGAGGCAGCGGATTTCAAGGCGGCGAAGCGCGGCGGCCCAGACCTCGGAGACGAACGGGAGAACCTCGACGGGGGTCGTCAAGGTCCAAGGCTCGCTGTCCCGCGTCGCGGTCATCACTCCATCAAGATACGCGGATTCATTTCGCTTCGACGATGTTCTGGACCGCGAGGTCGCAGCCGAACTCGGTGTACGGGCCGATGAAGGGCGGGTCGTCGGTCGATCCCTTCTCGGGACGCGACGGGTTATGCACGGGCTTGGCGCCGAAGGTGCCGGTGAGTTTGAACTGCTTGGAGCCGACGCCTTCGGAGAGGGTCTTGATGAATCGGCCGGGGACGGGCTGGGTCGCGGGCTTGCCGACGGGTTTTCCCGCGGCGTCGAGGACTTGGAAGGTTACGTCCGCGGGCTTTGGTGAGGCCGCGCCGCCGCCGCCTTCGATTTTCTCGATTTTGACGAGCCATTCGACGGGGCCGCGGAACTCGCGTGAGGCGTCCATCGCCCATTTTTTCGCGGCGCCGATGAAACGAGTCTGCTCGGGCTTGGATTCGTGGGGCAGCGAGGCGATCTTCTCCTCGAAGTCCTTGGTGAGCGCCTTGAGGAGGGCGTCAGGGGAGGAGAGCGGATCGGCGGGCTTGTCGTCTTTCCGCGGCTTGGTGTCCTTTCCGCCGGGGCCAAGTTCGTTCAGTTGCTTGCGGAGGCGGTCGTTCTCACGGGCGAGGTCCTTGAGGCGGTTCTCGGATTGGCGGAGTTTCTCCTCCAGTTCCTTCACGCGCTGCTCGCAGGGCACGTCCTGTCCCCGCGCGGGGGCGGCGGCCAGGGCGAGCGAC
>CAZBDZ010000115.1:0-6709 GCA_964490785.1 uncultured Phycisphaeraceae bacterium | reverse complement strand
GGGGCGTGTTGCATCGGCGCACCAAACGGACGCCGAGGCCAGATCGCACTGGCGGGCAAGCCGAGGCTGTCCGACAATTACAGGGCGTCGAGGATCCATTGGGTGGCTCCGCCCGTGCGGCCGGTGCGGTGGTGGTGGCGGAGGATGAGTTGGTAGACGAAGACGGCGGCGGTGAGTTGGGTGTGGTTGTTGTGCAGCCCGCGGTGCCAGGCGGACTGGTGCGGGTCGAACTTGGTCTTGAACCACTCGTTGAACGGCTCGACGGTCCGCCCTCGTTGGCGGTAGAGGCGCTGTCCCTTGGGAGAGCGGAAGAACGCTTCGCGTCCGGCCCGGCGTTGCCGAGAGCGTTCGCGTTGTCCGCGGCGGCGGCACCGCCCCACCGCCGTCGCGGCGCCGCGGGTTTGCATGGGGCAGAGGAAACGCCGGCCGGTGGGGCGGCCGTCCGCGCGGTGCTCGATGGCCTCGGCGAGGGCGTTGCTGTCGTAGGCGGCGTCGCCGGCGACGCCGCGGATGCACCGGGGCAGGTGGGGGATCGCGTCGCGGAAGCTGCGGCACTCGTTGCGGGAGGCGGTCCCCGCCGACACCATCAGCGGGAACACCACGCCGCCCCGCGTGGCGCTCACCACGACCTCGTCGCCGTACCCGTACACCCACCCGTGGTGCTCGCTGTCGCCCCAGTCGGCCTGCGGGTCGGCGCCGCGCGGCCGGCGCCCCTCTCGCTGCGCGGCGCGCGGCCAGCCCGGGCCCCGCGCCAGGGCAATCGCATTATTGCGGCTGCCCCGGTCTCGCTGGCTTTGCAGCGAGGCCGGGCGGCGTTGCAAGTGCGTCCCGGCCTTGCCGCGGACGGCAAGACCGGGGCACCCTCTTGTTAATGCGATTGCCCTGGGCCCAGCGCCCGCACCAGGCTCTTGTCCGCGGCCACAACGGTCGCGTCCGCCAGGCCTTCCTTGATCGCGGCCCGGCCCTGCAGCCTGACCGCCTCCATCAGCAGCGCCGAGGCCCGCTGGGAGCGGTCGAAGTAGGTGCTGCGGGCCGGGAAGCCGTCGAGATCCAGGATCTCCTCCAGCCATTTCTTCCGCTCTGTCAGGTAACGATACTGGGCGCTCTTGCTCTTGCGCCGCGCCGCCACCGCGACGAAAATCAGGACGGCGACCTTCCAGTCCGGGTAGGTCGGGGAAGCGCCGCGCCCGCGCCGGGGCAGGGCCAACTCCGCGGCCCGGAACAGCGGTTTGGCCAGAGCAATAAGATCCGTCAGAATCGTGCCTTCCGTGGCACTCGCCGACATCGTGGGCCTCCATGCGGCTTGTGTTCATGCCAGAACCACAAGACCCCATGGAGGCCATTTTTTCAAGTACCGAATTGCCGGACAGCCTCGGCTTGTCCGCCAGTGCGATCCACCCTCGACCACCCTTGCTCAAGGGCATTCTTTCGCAAGCCGCGCATTCCGCCGATTTCGGTCGTGCCCGCGCCCGCTGCGCGCCCCAAACATAAGTACGGAAACGAACGGACGTTAGCGTCGTCTTCGGGTTTTCACCTAGGAACTCCGCCGTAGGCTGCGCAGGCGAATCCTCCTTCGTTTCCCCCCTTTCTTGGCTTGACGCGAGGGCGGTATCGGGCATATTCGAGCGATGGCGATGCGCTTCCGTGTGGCGGCGTCATCGTCGGCATGGATCACAAGGGAGGTGTTGCGATGGCGGTGATGCAAGGCAGGAATCGGATGGTGTTGTCAGCGGCGGCGCTGGTTGTCGGGTCGCTCGGATTGTGTGTCGGCTCGGCGTCGGCCGTGACGATCACGCCGGACTACCCGACCCTGACGCAGGACCAGAAGGACCTGGTGGACGCCGTCATCGCCAAGTGGCTCGAGAAACTGAACGACAAGCCGGGGAATGTAACGATCACCATCTCGTTCGAGGACCTGTCGGGGCGGTTCCAGGCGATGCCGGATGCCGAGTTCGCGTGGCCGCTCGACCCGTTGCATCGGACCTCCGGCCCGCTCGGGCTGGCGGACAACTTCGTCGAGGACCCCACGACGCGCAAGCCGCTGAGCGCCCGCGTCCGCATTAACAGCAAGTTCGTCTGGTGGGAGGGAATCGACCTTCCCCCGGGCGGCGCCTGGCCCGATCCGGCCGCCTACGACCTGTACACGATCATGAAGCACGAGATCGGGCACGCGATCGGGTTCACCACGGCGTACTCGAAGTTCGCGGCCCACGTGACGGAAAACAAGGACGGCAGCCGGACCTACAACGCGGGCGGTACCCCCACCGCGACGCTCACCCCCGCCGCCGACGGAACGCACACCGACCCGACCGCTCACCCGGGCGACATCATGAACCCGACCTTCGCGCCCAACGCGCGCGTGGATGGAAAGACCGTCGCCGCGTCCCTGCTGCTCCACAGCGTGTGGGACCACTACAAGGACATCCCGACCATCTCCGAATGGGGCCTGATCCTCACCGGCGCGGCGTTCGTCATCGGCGGCCCGATGATCCTCCGGAGAATGCTCGCGGCGGCATAGCCCGCCTCCCTCCAATCCCACCCGATTCACGGGTGGCAGAGCCTGTTTGACACGCCGGCCAAGGTGCCGCGACATCATGCGCGCATCGAGGATTCGTCGCGCCTTCCCTCGCGCCCAAGGCGAAAGACCTACGAGACCGAGCGGCGAGCCGCCCGCACGCCGATTCTGGTCGTGCGTCGGTTCCGCCCGCGCTTTGCGCATAAATCCTGATGCCTACTGATGTTATGGACAAGTAAGTGAAACCACCTAGGGAAACAAACCTATCTGCAGGCAGCCGCTTTGGCCGGAATTCGCAAACTCAAGGCCTTGACGCAGGCCCAAAGCGGTTCATATTCCATCCAGTGATGCACGCCCACCACCGGCCGATGTCGGCGGGCGCTTTGGGTGTTGCGCGATCGAGGTGGTGTTCTTACCAACTGGAGGTGTCGTGATGAGTCCGTTGTTCCGCACGTCGGTTGTCTTCGTGGCGTGGGCGATGGTGGGCATGGGGTTGATGGCGCCCCGCGCCGAGGCCCGCCCTGATCCGGCGACCTACACCTGGAAGGTGACCTGCACCGTCCCCGTTCTCCCGCCCCAGCCCAACGATGCACACTTCATCTTCAGCGGCACGGGTGGGACCATCAAAAACGCGGCCTACATCATGGGCCCGGCGGTCGGCGGGATCGTGGGCGCCAGCAACCAGGTCGATATCACCTGGCCCGCCAAGATGCCCCCCGGCACCGTCTTCATGTTCACCTTCACAACGTCTCACCCCAGCGTCGCGTTCGCCGGCGGAAACTGGACGAACGACGGCGCGGACATCGGGCAGATCGGCGCCAACGACGTCGTGGTGATCGAGGATTCGGTTCCGACGGTCTCGGAGTGGGGCCTGATCGCCATCGCGGGCGGGTTCCTCGTCGCCGGGCCGTTCGTCCTCCGCCGCAGCGGGCTCTTCGCCTGAGCCTTACCATGGCGTCATGGGCCAGAATCAGAACACGAACCAACCCGCGCCGGCGGGCGACGCCAAGGGTCGATCCGGCTCGCGCCGGCCGGGCGTTTGGTTCGTCGTCATCTTTCTCGGGATCCTCGGCGGGTTCTATGTCTTCAGCCAGTTGAGGGTCTTCGATGAAGTCATCGCACCGGCCTCGCTGCGGGTGAGCGCGGTCGCGTCGGGCCCGATCCTGAACCTCCTGGGCGAGCAGGCCGTGGTTACGGGAACGCGCCTCGCCTCCGCGCGGGGGCACGTTGACGTGTCCTTCGGGTGCGATGCGCTGGAGCCGATCGTCTACTTCGCCGCCGCGGTGCTCGCTTTCCCGGCGCGATGGCGACGCCGGCTGGTGGGGCTTGTGATCGGCGTGCCGGCCCTCTTCGCGCTGAACATCCTGCGGATCGTTACGCTGTATTTCGTGGCGACGCGCGCCCCCGGCTGGTTTGACGCCGCCCATGTCGACGTCGGGCAGCCGATCTTCATCGTCCTGACGCTCGGGCTGTGGTTCGCATGGGTCATGCTCCTCTCCGACATCCGCCGAAAGCCGCCGTCGCCAAGCCCCCAGGCGACGCCGGCGCCGGCAAGCCGATGACCCGTCGCCGATTGGCCCTCGGCGTGGCCCTCGGCTTGTGCGTCTTCATCGGGCTGATGGCGGCATTCCCGCTGATCGACGGCGGCCTCGCCCGAGCCGCCGCGGGCGCCTCCGACATCCTCCTGTTTCGCCCCGGGTTCGGCATCGAGGCGCAGTTCGAGATGCGCGACGGCCCCCACGGCGCGGACCTCGGCGTGAACATCGTCCACAAACCATCGCGCATCGCGGCGAGCAATCGCCTGGACCTGCGATTCCGCATCTGGATGCCCTCGGCCTTGTTCGTGGCGCTTGTCGCGGGCACGCCAGCGCCGATCCGCCGAAAGTCGCTGGCGCTCGCGGCGGGGGCCGCGGCGCTTGTCGCCCTCGTGCTCGTCTCGGCGTGGCTGATTGCAACCTATGAACTGGTGACAGACCCGGACAACGCCCTCGGCCTCGCCACGATCTGGCGCGTCGCGTTCGGGACGGCCTACACCGTCTTCATCCTGTCAAACCCGGCGTCCGCACTGATGCCGGTCCTGTTATGGGGCGTGTGCCTGCGGCGGACCGTGTTCGGGATGAACCGATAGGGACGCCGAACCACCGCCGCCCGGGGCTTTTCCGACCTCGGGCTGGAGGATAGGGTTAATCCCATGTCGAGACCGGCCGCTGATTGTGGGTCGTCGGCCTCATCACGTCCCCGGAGAGAGTTGTATGCAGCCTTCGGCCATGCAATCGTCAAACGGCAGTGGTCCGCACTCATATGACGTCCTCGTCATCGGGGGCGGGCCGGGCGGGTCCACCGTGTCAGCCTTCCTGAAGAAGTACAACCCGGCCCTGCGCGTCCTCGTGCTGGAGAAGGAGAAGTTCCCGCGCGACCACATCGGCGAGAGCCAGTTGCCCTCGATCAGCCCGATCCTCGACGAGATGGGCGCATGGGACAAGGTCGAGGCCGCGGGATTCCCGATCAAGATCGGCGCGTCGTACACCTGGGGCAAGGACGCGGACCAGTGGGACTTCGACTTCTTCCCCGTCGAGCACTGGCGGAACGAGCCGAGGCCGGCGAAGTTCGCGGGCCAGCGGCGCTACACCGCATTCCAGGTCGACCGCGCGATCTACGACCAGATTCTGCTCGACCACGCGCGCTCGCTCGGGGCCGAGGCGCGTGAAGAGACGCTGGTGCGCGAGGTTCTGACCGACGCCGGCCGCGTCGCGGGCGTCGTCCTCGACAGCGGGGAGAAGATCACGGCACGCTATTACATCGACGCCTCCGGCAACGTCGGCCTCCTTCGCCGGGCCTTGGGCATCGACCTGAAGGTGACCGAGGAACTGAAGAACATCGCCATCTGGGATTACTGGCAGAACGCCGAGTGGGCCGAGACGATCGGAGTGGGGGGGACGCGTGTGCAGGTGCGGTCGCTGCCCTTCGGCTGGATCTGGTTCATCCCGCTCAGCCCGACGCGAACAAGCGTGGGCCTCATCACGCCCGCCGAGTATTTCAAGAACTCCGGGAAGGAGGCCGAGGCGCTCTACCTGGAGGCTCTGAACTCCCAGCCGCAGATCGCCCGGCTGATCTCGAAGGGATCGCGCGAGATGAAACTCCAGGCGACGAAGGACTGGTCGCAACTGGCGGATCAACTCGTCGGCGACAACTGGTTCCTCATCGGCGAGGCGGCCGGCTTCGCCGACCCGATCCTCGCGGCGGGGCTGTCCCTCACGCACTCCTCGGCACGCGACGCCGCCTACACCATCCTCGAACTCGACCGCGGGGAGATCGATCCGAAGTGGCTCCGCGACCGCTTCAACGAGCGAAACCGGACGAACATCGGCCAGCACATCCGCTTCGGTCAATACTGGTACTCCGCCAACGGGTGCTTCACCGACCTGCAGGAGCATTGCTCGAAGATCGCCGACGAGGCGGGACTGAAACTCGATCCGAAGAAGGCCTGGGCCTGGCTGGCGCAGGGCGGCTTCATCTCGCAGAGCCTCGGCCTGCCCTCGTTCGGCTCGGTGGACATCGCCTCCGCCAAGCAGATCCTCGACCGCTTCGACGCGACCGGAGTCCAGCGCGTCGGCTATCTCGTCAGCGGCCACAACGTCTTCAAACTCAACTTCCGCGGGGCGAAGCGCGGGAAGGCCGGGCACCTGGAGAACGGCCGGATCAGGATGCTCGACTGCTGGGAACGCGGCGAGGCCACTCTTCCCCTGGTCGGCGCCTACGGCGCGGTGGTCAGGGTGCTCGAAAGGACCTCCGACGGAAAAGAGATCATCGACGCGTTCTACGACATCATCCGATCGAGTTCCGGCGGGGCCCAGGGCGCGGAGCAGTCGGACGTGTCGATCCTGATCCAGGCGCTCGACGTGATGATCGAGCAGTACTGGGCCACAAGGGCCGTGGACAAATCCCGCCCGATGATCACGATCAGCCACGAGGAATCGCGCCACATCCGCCCCCGGACCCAGACGCTCGAAGCCCTCGCGGCGGCGAAGTCGCGGAACGTAACAATCAACTACGAGTGACACGGATCATCGGTCAATCGCGCGCGTGGCCCCTCAGCGGAATGCAAAGGCCGCCAACTCCAATCCAGCCGACGCGTCCGACGGCCTGGCGCGCCCTTTTCTTCGCCCGTGGAACGGGCACGCGCTGGTTGCCAGC
>CAZBDZ010000114.1:2981-7048 GCA_964490785.1 uncultured Phycisphaeraceae bacterium | reverse complement strand
CCTCGCACTGGCTGACAAGCAGCCAGTGGCACACGAATCCAAATCCCCGAGCCACGGGCGGCTCGTCCGCCAGTGCCACGCCTTCGACCGCGCCTGCTCCCACCCGAGTCTCATGTGGGATTCGTATCACTTCAAAGCCCCATCACCCCCGCGCCACTCGCACAATCCCCCACACGACAATCGGCAGCGCGGGTAGCCCCACCACCAGCAACAACCGAATCAGCCGGAGCATCCCCTCCGAGATCGGCTCGATCCTCGGAACGTCGCGCGCCTGTGGCCCAGGCGCAATCTCGTCATCCCGACCCGCCAGCCACGCCAGCGACGCATCGAACAACTCGAGATTGCCGGGGAACAGCGCCACCCGTTTCCCGCCGACGTCCTCCGACGCCTGCGTATACCCGTCAAACAGCCATTCGGGCGACGCCACCACCACCGCCCGCCGAGGCGACGCCTTCCCCGCCGACCCCGGCCGCTCCACCGCCGCCGCCACCACGAACCCGCGATCACCCGCGGCCCGGTCCCTCTCCTCGTCCACCCTCGGCGGATCGGTCAGCAGCAACGGCGCCAAAGGCCGCGACAACCCGCGACCCACCAGATCGCGCAAAAGCATCCACTGCGACTCCCCCCACGCTTTCCCCTCCGCCGGAACCGTCAGCAGCCCCGTAACGCCCCCGCCCTCGACAGCCTCGCCGACATCAATCGCCGTCGCCCAAGGCAGAACCACGCGCAGCCCGTCCACCGCCGATCCGATCGGATGATCCCGGCTCGCCCGGGAAAAAACGTGATAGGTCCACGTCATCGGCCCCTGCGGGCTCGCCTCACGCCGAAGGATCGGACGCGCTGAATCGACCGTGATCCCCAGCAACCCAATCTCGCGCGCCACCGGATCCGCCTCCCCGATCGAAGGCAGATCCGAAGGCTCGACACACACCAGCACCCGCTCCCCCGCCTCCAAAAGCACCCGTAACGCCCCGCCCAACTTCGCCGCCCGTGCCAAGCGCTCGCCGAGCCCCGCGCCGTCGCGCGCGTCCCCAGACGCCCGCGCCGGCGCGCCGAGCACGATCCACACCACCGCCCGCGCGCCCGACGGATCAATCCCCGTCAAATCCGGCCGCATCGGCTCCGTCGCCGCCGCCCACTCCGCCGGCGTCGTTCGCGTCAGACGGAACCGCTCAAACAATCGGCCCAGCGCCGCCCGACCCGCCGCCGTCGGCTCGCCCCGATCGTCCAGCAGCCGAGCCGTCTGCGCATGCACGAACACCGCGATCGCCCCACCTTCAGGCCGCGACAATGAACCGATCGCCGTCGCAATCATCTGCTCGCCGACGAACATCGTGTCGCCCCCGTCCCCCGCCCCGTCGGCCAGCGCCGACTGCGGGAACAGCGTCCCGAAATCCAGCGCGATCGTCCCCCCCGCGCTGGTAACCAGCACCGCCGAACTCTGCTGCAGCACCCGCGCCACGATCAGCGCCTCCGAAGGCCGCTCCCGCCCGACCGCGTCAAGCACCCGCGCCGCCGAATCGCGCGCCCCCGTCGCCAGGCCGCGCAACTCGCGCAACCAGGCCGCGGGCGCCTCCCCCGAGGCATGATCAATCCTCGCCCCCGCGAACTCCGCCACCGCCCCCGCCCCCCGCGCCGCCTTGTCGAGCGCCTCCGACGCCGCCCGCCGCGCATCGTCCACCGCCGGCAGCGACACCCCCGCGATGGCGTGCCCCGCCGCCGCCCGAAGCGCCTCAATCACCGGATCAACCGCCGCCGCCAACGTCCGCACCAGCCCCGCCTGCTCGCGCAACCTCGGCCCCTCCGCCGCCTGATCCCCCGCCCCCTCCGCCGCCGCCTTCAGCACATCCGAAACCCCCCGCAGCGCCCCCGCGATCTCCCCGCACTCCTTCGCCGCCGTCTCCAGACGCTCACGCTGCCCGCGCAGCCGATCCCCTTCCGCCGACGCCAGCGACGCGATCAGCCCATCGAACTGCTCCTGCCCCGACGCCGACCCCGTATCGATCCACGCCGTCCGGACCTTCTCCGACGCCCGCGCGAACTCATCCAGCAGATCCGCCACACGCACCCGCGTCGCCCGATCCAGCCCCGACAAATCCGCGCTCACCACGATCGTCGTCGCCTCCGACACCCCCGCCAGCGCCCGCCGCGTCCGCTCCGACAGCGTGAAATCCCGCGCCGCCGTCAGGTCCCACCGCGCATGGTGCCTCGCCCCCAGCACCGCGACCAGCACGCACGACACCGCCGCGCACAGCAGCAGCACCGCCGACGACGCCGCGAACCGCGAGACCCTCATCGCCACCTCCTCGACTCCACCGCCACGACCGTCAGCACCACGAACCACGCCGCCCCAGCCGCGAACGCCGCCACATGCGCCGTGTCGATCACCCCTTTCGCAAGATCCGCAACCCGCAGCAGCACCGAGAACGAGAACACATACTCATCCATCGGCGGCCCGATCCACCGCGCCCCGCTCGTCGCCGCCAACTCCAGCAGCACGAAAAAGAACACCGTCCCCAAAAGCGACACGATCTGATTCTCCGTCACCGCCGACGTGAACAGCCCCACCGCCAGATACACCCCCCCCACAAGCACCAGCCCCACATACCCCGCCGCGATCGCCCCGTAATCCGGGTCCGCCACCAACTCCAGCAGCCCCACATACGCCGCCGTCGGCGCCAGCATCGACAAAAGAAACCCAAACGCACCAAGGTACTTCCCCACCACGATCTGCCAATCCGACACCGGCGCCGTGATCAACGCCTCAAACGTCCCCGTCCGCTTCTCATCCGCGATCAGCCTCATCGAGATCGCCGGCGCCACGATCAACAGAATCCACTGCGACACACCGAAAAACGCACGCAGCGTCGCCGGCTCCCCAGGCCGAATCGTCGTGAACGCGATCCACAGACCATTCAACAACAAATACAGCGCAATCGTCACCCACCCGATCGCCGACCGGAAATACGACGCCCACTCCCGCACCCCGATCCGCAGCGTCATCATCGTTCCGCCTCCTCCGCCACAAGACGAAGATACGCCTCCTCCAGCGTCGCCGACCCCGCCCTCAACTCCCGCACCACCAGCCCCGCGCCCGCCAACGCCCGCGCAATCGCCTCGCGCTGATCCCCGGCCCCAGACGAAAACGACGCCACGCACCGCCTCCAATCCCCGTCAACCACCTCCGACTCCAACACCGCGCCACCGAGCATCCGCAAAACCTCCCCAGGCTCCCGCGATCCCACGCACGCCTCCACCACATACTCCGCCCTCGGCCGCAACTGCCGCGCCACATCCCTCGGCGACCCGTCCGCCCGAATCTCACCGCGCATGAACACCACGATCCGGTCGCACAACCTCTCAACCTCCGGCAGAATGTGCGACACGATCAGCATCGTCCGCGAACCCGCCAGCCCACGGATCAGCCCCCGCGTCTCCGCGATCTGCGCAGGATCCAACCCGCTCGTCGGCTCATCCAGAATCAAAACCTCCGGCTCATGCACTAACGCCGACGCCAACGACACCCGTTGCCGATACCCCTTGCTCAACTCCCCGCAACGCCGATCCACAACCTCCTCCAACCGACACTGCGACACAACCCGCCCCACCGCCTCACCACGAAGCCTCCCCGTCAGCCCGTACAGCCCCGCCCGGTACCGCAGAAACGACCGCACCCGCATCTCCCGGTACAGCGGCGCAGACTCCGGCATATACCCCAACCGCCGCCGCACCGCTAACGACTCGCCCACCGCATCCAACCCCGCAACACGCACCGCCCCCTCCGTCGGCGGAATCGCCGCCGCGATCATCCGGATCGTCGTCGTCTTCCCCGCACCGTTCGGCCCAAGAATGCCGACAACCTGACCCCGCGGAATCTCAAGGCTCACCCCCCGCACCGCCTCAACCCGCCCAAACCGTTTCCGGACTTGTGAAAGTGAGATCATCAATCCCAACCAGTATCCCCCATCGTGCCATGGGCTCCTCGCAGAGTCGCCGCGGCGACCCAGCCCACGCTCCGTGCCATGGGCTTTCTAGCCCATGCTCCGTGCCATGGGCTTTCTAGCCCA
>CAZBDZ010000114.1:0-2881 GCA_964490785.1 uncultured Phycisphaeraceae bacterium | reverse complement strand
TGGGCTTTCTAGCCCATGCTCCGTGCCATGGGCTTTCTAGCCCATGCTCCGTGCCTTGGGCTTTCTAGCCCATGCTCCGTGCCATGGGCTTTCTAGCCCATGCTCCGTGCCTTGGGCTTTCTAGCCCATGCTCCGTGCCATGGGCTTTCTAGCCCATGCTCCGTGCCATGGGCTTTCTAGCCCATGCTCCGTGCCATGGGCTTTCTAGCCCATGCTCCGTGCCATGGGCTCCTCGCAGAGTCGCCGCGGCGACCTCGCCTATGCCCCGCCTACCCCACCACCCTACCTATTCTCGAAGATCCCGATTCCATGCAGCCGATTCATCCTATAGGACGTATCGGTACCCGCCAGCCACACAAACGCTGGGGCCGACAGGAAACCCCGATCGCCTTCTGGATCGGCAACCGCCCCGGCCATACCATCACGGATGGAGAGGGTTGAGGGAGCGGCGGGCCGGAAGACCTGCTGCCTGCATTGATGACGGGCCACCAAACCAAGGATGACGCGGTGAACGGCCGACCATTCGACGGCCCGGACGCGGCGCGCGACGCCGCCGCAATCATCGAGGCCCTCGCCCAAGGCCTCTGCGTCGCCGAACACGACGGCAAGGCCGTCGTCGCCAACCGAATCTTCCGCGATTACCCCGCCGGCCTCCGCAGGAGAATCGCCGAACTCTGCAAACGCGCCGCCGACGCCTTCGCCGCCGACACCCCGCCCGGAAAAGTACGCCAACGACTCTACCGCATCCACCTCGCAAAAAAAGAACGCTCCTTTGAGGTCGTCATCGGCCCCGTCGCAGGACCCTGCCCAGGACGCGTCGTCGCCCTCGTCCGCGACACCTCCAACCAGGAACGCCTCCGCGCCAAAATCCTCACCATCGACAAAGCGGGCAGCGAACTCGTCCGCCTCGACGCCGACACCGTCGAAAAACTCCACGTCGCCGAACGACTCAAACTCCTCGAAAGCAAGGTCGTCGGTTTCGCCCACGACCTCCTCCATTTCGACCACTTCGCCATCCGAGTCCTCAACGAGAAAACCAACGAACTCGACCTCGTCATCGCCACGGGACTCTCCCCCAAAGCCTGCGCCATCAAACTCTATTCTCAGAAAGAGAACAACGGCATCAGCGGCTACGTCGCCGCCACAGGCGAACCCTATCTCTGCAACGACACCTCCGCGGACCCGCGGTACGTCTACGGCCTCGACCAGGCAGGCTCCTCGCTCACCGTCCCGCTCCGACTCTTCGACCGCGTCGTCGGAATCTTCAACGTCGAAAGCAACCGCCGCAGCGCCTTCACCCAGCACGACCGACAGTTCGCCGAAATCTTCGGCCGCTACATCGCCATGGCCCTCCACATCCTCAACCTCCTCGTCGTCGAACGCTACACCACCAGCCAGAAAACCACCGGCACCGTCCAGGGCGAACTCGCCGAACCCCTTAACGACCTCGTCGTCGAGGCCGAGGCCCTCAAAGACACTCCGATGGACCCGGAGGTCGCACGACACGTCGAACGCATCGTCAAGGACGTCGAACGCATCCGCCACCGCATCAAGAGCGTCGCCCGAGGACCGCAGACCATCCTCGGCGCCGATGAATCAGAAGGCGTCCGCGAAGTCGATCCGGTCCTCGACCACAAACGCATCCTCGTCGTGGACAACGAAACCGAAATCGCCGCAACCATCCGCGAAGTCCTCACCCGCCGGGGCTGCGAGGTAACCGTCTGCAATGACGCCGCCTCCGCCCTCAAACTCCTCAAACAGTGGGAAGTCGCCTGCGACCCGGACCAGGGATTCGACCTCGTCTTCAGCGACATCAACCTCGGCGACGCCACAGGATACGACCTCTTCGCCGCCGCGAAACAGGCCAGCCGATCCGTCCCCGTCATCCTCATGACAGGCTTCGGCTACGACCCGCACCACTCCATCGTCCGCGCAAGCCAGGAAGGACTCCAGTGCGTCCTCTTCAAGCCCTTCACCATCGAGAAACTCCTCGAAGAAGTGAAACGCGGCATCCAGCACCAATCCGGCGGCCAACCCGAAACTCTGTAACTCCCGTGACTCAGCCCTGTGCCACTGGCGGCTCGCCCGCCAGTGCCCCCCGGGTGCCACCGCCAGCGCAGCGAGTCTTCGAGCGAAGTCGGCCGTGGCCGCGCCCCGTGCATCCGTTCCCTCCCAACGCCCAGTCTCACTGCCGGCTCGCCCGCCAAACAGGGCAATCGCATTATCACCTCCGACGCTGTGGTGCGGCTGGATCGGTACGAAGCCCGCAACGCGGGCGCCGGTTCCTTGCCCCGGACGAAGTCCGGGGGGGTCGGTTTTGCGCGCACTGCGCCTGAGCCCCGGCGGGGCGAAGGAGGCGCGTTGCAAGCCGTTGAGCGCCGGCGGCAGCGCGACCGTCGCCCCGTCCGGGGCAAGGGACCCACGCCCGCTCCGCAGGCTGCGAAACACAAGAAAGCGACAATGCGATTGCCCTGGCCCGCCAAACCACATCGTCGCCGCCGCGTCCTGAGCAACGTCGGCCGCGCCCAAACTCCGCACCCCGCCAATCCCCCCAACCATTTCCCCAGTTACGATCCCCCAGCCCCACATCCACACCCCGCTCTACTTCACTTCACCCAAACCCGCCTCCTGAAACCTGAAATCTGAAATCTGAAATCTGGCGGGATCTCTGAACAACCGGTGGGGCCGTTTCAGCCTGCCCGACGCCTACATCTTTGCCGAGGAAGACGAACCGGCCAACGAGCCATAGATCCCCCCATGCCGGTCATTCAGATATCCCTGGCATCCGAAACCCAACATCTGAAATCTGAAATCTGCCATCTGAACTCTGCCATCTGAACTCTGCCATCTGAACTCTGCCATCTGAACTCTGGCATCTGAA
>CAZBDZ010000113.1:6011-7445 GCA_964490785.1 uncultured Phycisphaeraceae bacterium | reverse complement strand
CGGGAATCGCAGGGGAAATCACGGTCTTCTCGGACAGGGCGGGTGAATCCCGGCCGTTCCGCAGCGAGCAAAACGGGAATGGGCGATGGGGGGGGATAGGGCTTGTAAGTCGTTGACCTACAAGGGGTTAGGGCGTGTTAGGGTATGCCGGGATCAAAACGGGAATGGCGAGCATTGAGGGCGTTTTGTCGCAGGCAAAACGGGAATGGAACCCGCGTGGCGACGCGGGAACGCGGTTTCTGTGCGCGAGGAAGCGCACAGCGCACAGGCCTTCCATCCATGTTCGGGTACCGATAATGGGGGGGTGAAGGGTCATTGAACGCCCCTTCCCGCCGTCCGCCGACCGGCCTGACGCCTCCGAACGTGGGGACCGTGGGCCGCGCCACGGGCGAAGCCGGGAAGGACGGCGGGATCGATCGCCAGGCACGCTGGACTGAACCACAGGCGCTCACGGTGGCGGTTCGCCGCGCCACGGCCGGGACCGCCGGCCCGCCTTGACGCCGCACGACGCATCACGCCGAGCCCCCCCTGCGCCGACCACGCGACCTCGGCCCACCCGCGCATCTCGGACCTCGGATGCTCCCCCTCGTACCCGCACAGGACCAGCCGCGTGCGGCGGTGGCGGGCGGCGCGGACGGCCCAGGTCCGCGCGCGGTGCGCGACCGCCAGGTCCTCGCACCGGTAGATCACGTCGGCGCGCCCGGCCTCGCGCGAGTAGGGCGGGTCGAGGATCACCGCTGTCGTCCCCTTCGCGTAGCACCCGCGGCCCGGCAGGTGGCGGACCACGCGGGACCAGTCGCCGCAGACGATCTTCGCCCCCCGGAGGCGTGCCCGCAGGCGCTCGAAGTAGGCGCGGACGCCCTCGCCCTCGGGGGGCGGGGACGCGACTTCGCGGCGGAAGACGCCCATCGACGATGAGACGTGGGGCATCTTGCCGTTCACGGTGTTGATCCCGCTGCCCCGGTTCCGCGCGTCGCCGCGTCCGAACCACTCGCCGGCGCACCAGCCGCCGCCGAACCACGAGCACAGTCCGTAGCACCAGTAGGCCGCGGCCCGCGCATCGAAGAACTCCGCGTCGTCGCGGACGCGCTCGGCGAAGGCGCGCTTGCGCTCGCTCTTTACCAGCCACTTGTGCCGCGCCTCGACCTCGGCCTCGTTCACCGGCTCGTCGCACAGGCGTGCGACCTCGCCCGGCGCCTCGCGGATCGATCGCCAGAAGTTCGCCACGAAGCAATCGGCGTCGTTGACCAGGACCGTGCGCAGACCGGCGAAGACCTCGTCCGGGCAGGAGAGGAGTTCCGCGCCCGAGCCGAAGAAGGGGATGACCAGATGGTCCACGGGGCCGAGCGCCGACCACACGAGCGGGGCCACGCGGCTCTTGCCGCCGAACCACGGGTACGGAGCCTTCAGCGTCGTCATGCCGGAGGGTGTACC
>CAZBDZ010000113.1:0-5911 GCA_964490785.1 uncultured Phycisphaeraceae bacterium | reverse complement strand
GCGGCCACCTGCCGCTGGGTCAAAGGGCCGACCACCCGCACGCGGGCGCGGGCCAGGAGCGAGGCCGACGGGCGGATCGGTATGCTCCGCCCCCCTGGAGGTCCGCCGGTGATCCCCATTGGAATGCCGTTCGTTCATTGGGATGCTGTTTTCATCCTAGTGGCGTTCGGCGCGGGCCGGGGTGCTCGAACACCCCGGCCCGCATTGGTTCAGGAGTTGAATCGGTCCAACGCTCACGCGGGCTTGACCTCCTCGTGCGAGGCGCGGCCTTCCTCGTAGGCGCGGGCGAGGGCGGCGGCGATCTCGGCGGCCGTCGCCTCGGGGAACTCGCCGGTGATCGGCTCGCCCGAACGAGCGTCGATGACGCACGCAGTGGCGTCGCGGGGGGAGAGGGGATGGACGGCGTAGCGGGCGCTCATGCGGCGGACTCCCTGGACTCGGCGCGGCGGGCGTCGATGGCGCGGAGCGTCTCGGCGCCGTGCCCGGCGATGCTATATCTGAGCGACTCGCACCCGTTCTGGTCCACCATATCCATGTCGAAGAGCGCGCGGAGACGGCGGGCGGTCAGACCCGCATGCAGAGGAGTCGTCTTCTTCGTGTGGGAGTAGAGGACGCGCACCAGTTCATCACGTGTCCTCGGCCCGGTTCGCAGCACGCGGAGGATGCGCACCATTCCCGGCGCGGGGCGCGGCGGCCGCGCGGCCCTCATGCCCCACCCCCTTGCTCGCGCGCGGGGCTCGTCGGCTCGCCCGCGTCGGGCCAGTCGAAGACGGGCTTCCTCGTGCATTCGTGCACGAGATGGAAGGCGCGGACGCGGAGGTCGTCGCAGGACCATGCCTCGACGAACTCGTAGCCGATCGGCGGGATCATGCGACCGTTCAGGAACTTCCCCGCCCCCTCGGGAAAGTAGAACTTCCGCTCGAACCGCCGGGTGGCGTCGTTCGCGATATTCATGCGGTTGGGCGGTCCGGCGTGCTTCATGCGCGGGGCTTCACGCGGCGGCGGTCCGGGTCGATCAGCACGATGACGTCGTTGCCGTCCACGCGGGCGACGAGGTCGGGATGGCCGCCCATCTTGCGGGCTTCCAGGACGTAGGTCTGGTGGGAGGCGATCTTCAGGGCGCGGCCGCGAAACCAGAGCGGCGAGTCGCCCGGCTTCAGGGCGACGTACTTCTCCAGACGCTTCGGGCAGGAACGTGTGATGAGCATCGCTGTCTCCTGGGGGTGATGGGGTGATGGGGTGATGGGGTGAGAGTTCCGAGTACCGAGTACCGAGTGCGAGTCACTTCGCGGCGCAGAGTTCAATGGTCTCGCGTTCGGGCGGGCCGGGGGACTCGCCCTTCGCCGGTGGCGCGAGCACGGCGAACTTGCGGATACGCGCATTGGCGCGCGTCGATTCGTCGAGTTCGAGGTAGCGGACGATCCGACCCTCGGGCATGTCGAAGGGACGGAAGGGCGAGAACACCACCTCGATGTTGACGCCGTGCACGTTGATGATCTCGTTCAGGTGCGCGACCAGTTCGTCGATTCTCATGGGCCATTCTCCTCGGTGCCGTCGTCAAGGTCCTCGGTCAAGCGCTCGTCCTCACGCTCGAGGTCGTCGAGCAGGTCCCTCGCTTGCAGCGCGGGGCACGCCTCGTGCTCGCCGAAACAGGAGGCGCAGAAGCGGCCGCCGCACGCCCGGCACTCGACCGCGGCCTCGCCGCCGAGGTCGAACTCGCAGGCGTCGCAGGCGTCGAAGAAAGGGTCGTCGCCGGTCGCCCCGGGGGGCCGGCGACTCGTCGGCTTGCGTTTCGCTCGGCTCACCGGCGCACCTCCAGTTCACCGGGGTCGTGGCGAACGGTGCCGTCGCTCGCGTCGCCGTCGGGATCGATCCAGCGCACATCGACGTACCTGCGTTCGCCGGTCGCCCAGACCTCGTGGCCGACCATGACGACGACGCCGACACGATCCGCCTTGCACGACGGAGGCTGGAGCACGTGGTTCACGCGATCGCCGGGACGGATTGCGGGGGCGCGAGTCATGCCGCCCTCCTCTCGCCGCCGCCCCCGGAATGGCGGGCGAGGCTGCGGAAGGCGACGCGCGGCGCGTCCCACGCGAGGTGCACCACGCCCGTCGGGCCGTTGCGCTGCTTGGCGACGATCACCTCGGCGACCCCCGCCTTGTCGGGGTTCTCCCGCGCCCACTCCGGGTCCTGGATGTGGTAATACTCCTCGCGGTGCAGGAGGAGCACGGCGTCGGCGTCCTGCTCGATCGACCCGGACTCGCGCAGGTCGCTCATCCTCGGTCGGTTGCCCTCGCGCTGCTCGGCCTGGCGGTTGAGTTGCGAGAGCACCACGACCGGAACCCTGAGTTCGCGGGCCATCGCCTTCACGCCGCGCGAGATCGAGGCGACCTCCACCTGGCGGCCGTCGCCGCGCGAGAGCGACGGGTCGGTCATCAACTGGAGATAGTCGATCACGATCAGCCCCACGCCGCGCCGCGACACCAGGCGACGCGCCGCGGCGCGGGCCTGCCCGATCGTCATCCCCGGCGTGTCGTCGATGATGAGCCCGAGCGAGGCGACGCCGCCCGCGGCCTCGGCCAGACGCCCGAAGTCCTCCGCGCCCAGCATCCCCCTCCGGAATCGGTGCAGGTCCACCCCCGCCGCGCCGCACATCAGACGCTGCGCGATCTGCTCCTTGCTCATCTCCAGCGAGAGAAGACCGGCGGCGACCCCCGACGCCCGCGCGACGCCCTCCATGATCCCCGTCGCCAGCGCGGTCTTGCCCATCGCGGGACGGGCCGCGATCACCACCATCTCGCCCGCGCGCAGGCCGCCGCCCATCATCTCGTCGAGGTCGTAGAAGCCCGTCGGCAGCACCCCCACGCCCGCGCCGCCCGTCCGCCGCGCTTCGGCGGCGTCGAGTTCGCGCTCCAGGAGCACCGCGACCTCGGCCTCGGCACGCTCACGCGGACGGCCCGCGTCGGCGACCGCGTAGATCGACTGCTCGGCCGCGTCGAGCATCGCCTGCACGCCGTCGGGCGAGGAATCGCCCGCGTGGGCCTCGAAGGCGATCCGCGCGGCGGCGTCGATGAGGGCCCGCGCCCGCGACTTCGCCAGGACGATCCGCGCATAGTGCGGCGCGTTCACGGCGGAGGGGACACACTCGGCGAGCGAGACGAGATAGTCGGCCCCCCCGACATCCTTGAGCACATCACCCAGGGCGTCGGCGAGACGCACCAGGTCGAGCCCGCCGGATGTCTCCCTCACGCGCGCGATCGCCTCGAAGATCACCGCGTGCCGCTCCGAATAGAAGTCCGCGGCCGCCAGCCCCGTCGGGGCCAGGTCGTCCAGGAGCCGGGCGTCGAGGATCAGCGAACCGAGGAGCGACATCTCCGCCTCCGGCGCGTGCGGCGGGAGACGGTCGAAGAGACCCTTGAGGTCGGGGCGCGCGGGCTTCACGCGACGGACTCCTTCATGGCGGGCTGAAAGTCCGCCCCACCGGGAGAGACGGGTTGAAAGCCCGTGCCACCGGGAGAGACGGGCTCTAAACCCGTCCCACCACGGAGGACGCGGTAGCGAGTGCGGACGGTGCTGCTGGCGCGCTCGCCGCCGCCGTTGGGGGCGTAGCCGTCGAAGCCGACCAGCCCCTTCGCGCGGGCCTTGAGCCAGAACGACGACGTGCGCCGCATGTCGAACCCTCCGGCCCCCCCGGCCGCGACCGGCCCTTCCGGGGGGAGGTCGCCGCGGCGGCGGAGCCATTCGGTGAAGTCCTGGGCGAAGCAGACGCTCCCCTCGGGCAGGCCCGCGAGGAACTCCGCGTGCAGCGCCTCCAGCCGGCGGAGCGTCGCCAGGTCGGCCTCGCTCCGCGCGTCGCCGAGCGAGCCGCCGAAACCGATCGCCCGCGCATGCTCGCCCGCGCGGAACTTCGCCGTCGGCACGCGCACCGGCTCCTGCTGCTCGCGGAGGTTGGAGAAGGAGAGTTGACGCGGCGCGGGCGGGTCGCCACGGCGACTGTCCCAGACGCCCACGCCACCGGGAGACACGGGCTGAAAGCCCGTGCCACCGCTTCGCATGAGGGGATCGTTCGTCGCGGTTCTGCTGAGTCGTCCCATCGGCCGGCCTCCTTGCCGAGCGTCGTGCGGCGCGTCCTACGCCGCGAGCTCCTCGCCCTCCGCGCGCGGGGCGAGGGGCGTCCACACAAAGGTGCGCGGCTCCATGCCCCGCGCGCCGAGTTCACGGCCCACCCACGCCTTCATCGCCTCCAGCACGCGGTACGCCTGGCCGTCGTCGAGGTCCGCGAGCACGCCCACCACGTCGATGTGCGGCTGCCTGATCTCGTCGCGGCCGCAGACGCGGAGGATCAGCCCGTGGACGAAACCCGGCGCGAACTTCATCGGCAGCCGCTCCACGGCCTCGGCCTCGATCCGCTTGATGAGCCGGACCACTCGGTCGGTCCGCTCCGCCGCCGCGTCGCGCCAGAGCCTGCCCCCCGCCGCGCGCGGGAAGGCATCGCCCTCGCCGCGCGAGAGGGCACAGGACTCGGCCAGGGCCATGTACCGCTCGAAGTGCCGGTGATCGTTCCTCGGATGATGCACGCTCGGGCGATCGCCCGCCGGCGTCCTCCCCTGCGGCATGCCGACGTGGCGCATGGCGATGTAACGCTGCTCCTCGTTCCAGCCCGCGCCGCGGGCCGCGATCATCGCGAGTTTCTGCTGCTTGACCGACCAGGGCATCACGCCACCTTCGCCTTCCTGCCCGCGAAGAGCGAGCGGCGGGCCTCGTGCGCCCCGAGGTGCTTGAGCCCGCGGCTCATCGCCCAGGCGGACTGCACGTGCCTGAGCTCGATCCGATCCTTCCCCTCCTTGTCCATGACGAGGCGCGCGTTCAGGAGGAGCATGGCGACACGGCCCAGCCCGCCGGAGCCGGGCATGCACGCCGTCTCGGTCAGCCACTCCGCGGCGTCGCCGGCGAGTCGCAGGCCCATCGACCGCGCGTACTTATGGATCTCGTCGACGGTGTAGAGGGGCGTGCCGCCGGAACGCTCCTGCTCCTCGATCGCGTTGTGCCGGTGCACGATGTTCCGCGCGAACTGGCCGTCCCAGCGCGTCTCGTTCCCGCTCCGCGCGTCGAACTCCAACGTATCGAGGATCAGGATCGAGGCCCCCGCGATCTTGTTCATGTCGAGGATCAGCCCGTCGCAGGAGGGGTGCAGACGCTGCGCGTCGTCGATGATGATCATCGCGTCGCGGCCGTCCAGTTCGGCGAGGATGCCTTCGAGGATGCGGGCCCGCGTCCCGTCCTTGGGCCTGGAGTCGATCGTCCGCGCGACGAGCCGCGCGAACTCGCGCGGCGAGGTGTGCGCCGCCGTGACCCGCACGTGGTAGGCGGTGGTGATGCCGGGGACGCTCCCCGCCACGATCGCCTGGGCGCACAGCGTCTTGCTCGTGCCCGATCCGCCGGTGTACACGGCGATCTTCCGCGTCTTCTGCGCCATCGACGCCATGCCGAAGAGGATGTCCACCTGCCGCGTCGAGACGAAGCCCGCGGGGAGGCCGGGGTCCTCGCCCCGGGCCATCTGTTCGACGGCGCTCACCGCCTTGCGGGCCACCTTCGAGACGTCGCCCGCGTAGCAGCCATCCAGGAACTGGCTCACCGTCGAGGGCGAGTAGCCCATCTTCCGCGCGGCGACCGCGATCGGGACCCCCTTGGCGTCGAGATAGGTCCGGAGTTTCTCGCGAGCGTAGGCGATCTGCGCTTCGTTGAGTTCGCCCGTGTTCGGCAGCATCCTTGCCTCCTTGATCAGCCGCGCCTCCTGCGCGGCGGCCTCCGTCGTCGGGTTCAGGACCGCCTTGACCTCGGCCCGCGCGTCGCACGCGGCCGCGTCGGCGGCGATCACGTCGTCCAGCGACGACCCCCGGCTCGGGGT
>CAZBDZ010000112.1:0-7486 GCA_964490785.1 uncultured Phycisphaeraceae bacterium | reverse complement strand
TGCCACCGATTCCCTTAAGGAATCGGTGCCGAGCACCAGTTGCGACCAACATCCCTCCAACCCCCGTGCCACCGATTCCCTTAAGGAATCGGTGCCGAACGCCAGTTGCGACCGATTCCCCCCCAACCCCCGTGCCACCGATTCCCTTAAGGAATCGGTGCCGATCACCAGTTGCGACCGATTCCCCCCCAACCCCCGTGCCACCGATTCCCTTAAGGAATCGGTGCCGATCACCAGTTGCGACCGATTCCCCCCCAACCCCCGTGCCACCGATTCCCTTAAGGAATCGGTGCCGATCACCAGTTGCGACCGATTCCCCCCCAACCCCCGTGCCACCGATTCCCTTAAGGAATCGGTGCCAAGCACCAGTTGCGACCAACATCCCTCCACGCCGCGAACTCCCCCGCGCCACAACGTCTCCAACTCAGCCACCCACTTTCCAAATCCTCCACAACATCTCACAACGATCCCCCCATAACCTGACAACCCCACCCGCCTGCCGCCGGTCGGCTCTGATACGTTTTCCAGCATTAATCCGCGCTCCCAAGAAGCCGCCACTGACGAGTCCGCGAGGAAGTAGCGGATGCAGCCGCGCCCTCCAGCCAACCTCGCGCCCCGGAGCAGACTGTGATCTGACTGAATCGGATGACAAGAGACCTCTGCGCGCATCGCGCACTCATCCGAAGGCCGATCCCCCCTGCTGGAACGGCCCGCCGCCACCGCCGCCGCCTTTCTTCTTTCTTCTGCGCCGGCGCTTTCTGCGTGCGGGATCCTGTGGTTCGCCGCCGGAGACTCCCGGACCCGAACTGGCAGGCGCGGCCGGCGGTCCGGCCGGTGGACGGCCCGCCTCTGGCCGCTCCGGCTTGGATGGCGTCGGCGCGGGCGGGCGAGCCTCAGGACGTGGACGCTCGCGCATCTCGCGCGCACGATCCGGCGGCGGCCTCCGCCCGGCTGCCTTCGCCGCCATATCGCGGGGCGGCTCCGCCTCGCGGGGCGCGGGCGGCGGCACCTGGTCCGGCGGGATGATCTCCTCCACGGGCACCGCGATCTCCGTGTCGTCCGACTCCAGCCGCACCAGCACCAGTTGCGTCAGAATCTGCCGGTCCACCACGATCCCCGGCCCCTTGGGAGTGCCGACGCGCTTCTTCAGTTTCGGAAGCCGCTTCACCAACTCCTCGTAGGTCGAGTCCTCGTACCGCAGGCAGCACATCAGCCGCCCGCAACGCCCGGAAATCTTCAGCGGGTCGAGCGTCGCCTTCTGCGTCTTGGCGCTCTTGATCGACACGGGCTTGAGCACCTTCAGGAACTGCTTGCAGCAGCAGTGCTGCCCGCACTTCTCGTAGTCGGCGACCAGCCGCGCCTCGTCGCGGGCCCCCACCTGCCGCAACTCGATCCGCGTCTTGTATTCGTGCGACAGTTCCTGCACCAGGTCGCGGAAGTCGATCCTCTCCTCGGAGGTGAAGTAGAACGTGAGGCGCTCGCGCCCGAGGATCGGCTCGGCCTCGACGACCTTCATGGGCAGGTTCAGGTACGCCGCCCGCTCCCGCGCGAAACGCACCATCCCCGGCGCGAGCGCTTCGAGCCGGGCCTGCTCGTTCAGGTCCTCGACCGTCGCCACGCGCAGGATGCGCCCCTCGGAGAACAGGGGGTAGTCCTGCCCGCCGGAGTTCTCGATGTACTGGAGCATCTCCTGCCGCGACAGGCTGTTGGAGCACCCCCCGTTGGGGCAGGCGCTCGTCAGCATCTCCGCGAGTTCCGTGCCGCGATGCGTCCGTACCACGAGTTTGGTCCCGCAGCCGGGCCTGGCGTCGCCGGAATACGCGAACTCGCCGATGAGCCGCATCACCCCGAACCGCACGACCAGCGTGCTCGGGATGCTCAGACGCGCGCACTCCTCGGCGTCGCGCCGCGCCTGCTCGAAGTCGGCCTCGAACTGGGGAAGTGGAAGAATGGGCATGGCTTTCGCGTCGCGGGACGTAGGGGCGCTCAACCACGGGATTCGCGGCGCTCATCCCGAGCGTGGCGGGGCGCGGGTTGTCGCCGGAGGTTGGTGGTTGCCCGACCGCGCGTCCGGCGCGCCGATCGGGTGCAAACGCGAAAGATGCGGAAAGTATAGCGGGTTCCCCGCGATTGAACCGCGGGGTCGGCGTTCATTGCAGGGCATTCGCGTGTTCACTTTCGAGGTCGTGGGCGGTTGGATTGGTCCTCAGCCCGCAACGCGGGCGCCGGTTCCTTGCCCCGGACGAAGTCCGGGGGGGCCGGGGTTCGTGGGCGCTGAGCCAGAGCCCCGGCGGGGCGAAGGAAGCGTGTTGCAAGCCGGTGCGCACCGAACTGCGGTGCGACCGTCGCCCCGTCCGGGGCTTCAGAGGCGGCAACCGCCTGACTCCCCGGACTTCGTCCGGGGCAAAGGACCTGCGCCCGCTCCGCGGGCTGTGAAACACATCGAAGCGATTATGCGATTGTCCTGGCGTTCATTGATCATTCTGAAAGACCGCGCACGCGGGCGACAGAACCCCGATACGCGGCCTTTCGCCCAACGCGCGGATCACGGCGAGGTCCCGGATTACCTTCGGTTCGGCGATCCGCCCTTGGCCTGCTCGAAGAGGTCGGACAGCTTCGCCACTTGGTACAACTCGACCGACCGCTGGTTCTGCACGCCGTAGATGGAGATGGTCTCTTCCGTGATGTTCAGCACGGCGAGGAACTCCTCCCCGCCTCCCGCGTCGGCGGTGAGGAGCCGGATCTGCCCGGCATCCGCGAGGTTGCCGGCGGAGGCGGCCTCCGGCGCGCCGAACTTCCCGGCCTGCATGAGGATCATGCCGGCGAGGATGAACGCGCTGGTCCAGAGCATCGCGGCGGCGCGGTCGATGCGGTGCGTCCGTGCCATGGCTCAGCGCCCTCCCTTCTGCGCCTGCTCAGCGTCGGCCGAGACGTCGCGGTGCCCGATGACCGACAGGGCCTTGCGGCTGCGGTCCCACCGGAGGGCGAGCATCTCCTGGTTCGCGGTGTCGTAGACGTAGATGGCCGCCTCGGCGACGCCCTGGATGCGGCCGTCCACGATGGCGTACTGGCCCTTGGGCCGCGCACGCTTCGCCTGGGCGCTCGCCGAGGGCGCGAGCGCGACGAGGGCGAGGGCGGCCAGAAGGCACGCGTTCATGGCGATGAGCCCCGTATGGGAGCGACGGTTCATGGAGGATTCCTGCGCGGGTGCGGATCAATCCTGGTGCGTGCGTCCGCTGGGCAGCACCGCCAGGCCGACCGTGACCCCGCCGAGCACGAAGGTCAGGAGGTAGGGCACGATGACGTTGGGCTTGCCGGGATCGGTCGGCGCCGGGGGACGGAAGTCCTTCGAGGCTGGGGTCTTGGCCGGCTCGTCGTCGCCCGACACGGTGCCCATGCTCTGGCGCCCGTGAGCGGAGGCCGCAATGAGCAGCGCGGCGATGGATGGGGTGATGCGCTTGACCATGCCCACACGATAGGGCACCCCGCCGCGCCGCTCAAGGGTGCGCCGCCTCGCGTCTCACCGGGCCTCGGCGAGCAGCGGCCGGCTGATCCGCTCGAAATCGCTCGCCCCGAGGTGGACCGTCCGCCAGCGCGGGCTTCGCACCCGCATGTGCTCCATGTACTCGTCCGTCCGGACGGCCCGGATGGCGTACCACCGCCCCCGGTCCTCGAAGATCTCCTGGAAGAGGGCGTCGGGCGGCTGGCCGTCGCACCAGTAGATGAAGATGAACGCCCCCTCGAAGCCGGGACCGAACAGCCGCTCCCAGCGGCGCATCGAGTCCACGTCGTCCTGCGTCACCCACGACTCCAGCCGGCCGCGCGCCGTCGGCGAGGCGAGGTTCCGCGGCACGCGCCGCCCCTTTACGTCCACCAGCAGGTTCGCCCGCTCGCCGTAGATCACGAAGTCGAACGACTTCAGGGTGATCGGCTCCGTATCCTCGGCGTGGCGGACGTTCAGCCTCGCGCCGTCCGGCAGGAGGGTCTTCTTGGCCTCATCCACGGCGATATAGGGAATCCGGCGGGCGCGGAGATATTCCTCGAAAGCGCGCTCGTAGTGGTGCCGGCGCTGGGCCATGAGGACAGCGTAACAACGGGCGCTCGGCCGGGCCTTGTTCGCGCAGGGCTACTCCTGCCCGCCGGGGAGCATACTGCCCAGGGTGCGCATCTCGGCGGCCTGTTCCTCGGGCGTCATGTGGTTCAGCGCGTCGCTGAAGGACTCGATCGATTCGTACCCCATCTGGATGAGCGCGGCGGTGATGACGCCCGCGGCGTCGTCGGCGGTCATGGGGGCGTCCTGGTCGAGGTCCATCGTGGCGAGGCCGTCGGCTTTGGCGAGGAGGGATTGGGCGCCGGACACGCAGTAGGTCGCGTTCCAGTGTTCGAGCACCTCGGTGATGTCGGCGAAGTCCACGACGCCGCTCTTATCAGCGTCGCCGAGGAGCAAGGGGCCGGCGGCGAGCCAGTTTTCAAGCACACTCGTGATGTCCGCGAAGGTCGCCGTGCCGTCGGAGTTCGCGTCGCCCCACGGGACTTCGTCGCAGATCTGGAACTCGAACCCGGAGCCGAACGGGATGACCGGGACATCGCCCAGGCTTGGATCGGGGAGGTCGCAGTAGAGCGTGCCCACCGCGGCGACGCGGTAGGCGTAGCCGCCGGGCATCTTGTGGCCGAGCGAAAGCAGCACCGCCGTGCCGGGTCCGTTCAGCGAGGCGGGGAAGGACGCGGTGAGGTCCTCCCAATACTGCGGCTCGTCGGGGTGATCCAGCCGGCGCACATGGACGGTGAAGGCCTCACCCGTGGCCGGAGCCCGCACCGGGCCGTAGTAGCGCACCGTGATCGCCAGTTCGGTCTTCGAGTCGGTCGGTCGCAGCGGGCCGCCGATCGGGAGCGGCGGGTTGAAATCGTCCGTATGTGCCGGGAACGGGACGGCGCCCACGGCCCCGCCGCCAAGGTCGGCCGCGGGGTGTTGTTCAGGCGTGTAGCCGCCGGCGTCGTCTGACGTGAAATAGAGCCGCGAGTTGTCCGGGAGCGGTGAATTCTGGGGATTCTCCTTGAGCGCGACCGGCCGGCCCCAGTCCACTTGTCCCTGGCCGATGTCGAGGAACGAGACCGTCCCTGGCAAGCCGGCGCAGGGCCCCGTCGCGCCGCACGGCATGGCGACAAAGGCGTCCTTTGGCGCCCCGAGGTAGTTCAGTTGGCGAAGCCACAGCCGACCCCGGTTCGGGCCGCGGAAGATCCACGGGCCGGAATACAAATACGGGCCGGCGAGGTCGTATTCCTCGGCGACGCACGCGCGTTCGGCGCGGACTTCGCCGTCGAAGGTGCCGCCCCCCGGATCGGTCGTCTCCATTCGGCCGAGGAAGGAGGCGAAAGAGTCCATGCCGTCGATCCCCGTGCCGCCGATGTCGGCATTGATGGTGCGGCCGAGGACGTTGCCGATGGCGCCGTCGGCGTGGATGTTGACGCGGGTGGTGCTCGTGGTGCCTGTGCCGATAGTTCCTTGCGGGAATCTTGCCGCCGTGATGATCCCCGGCACCGGATTCGGGCCGGGGGACGGCGCCATGGTCACGTCGCCGAGGAGGCTGCCGGAGCCGGAGGCGTAGAGTTCGATGTAACTATTCCTCTTGTTGAAAATGTCGTACGAGTAGGGGTCAAGGTCGGACCCGGGGTGCATGACGCAGGAGATCGGGCCTTCGATGAGGCCGTCTTTCGTGCTTACACGCAGACTGTTGACGTTGGTGACGGTCCCGAACGAATCTTCGACGTACGCGGTGACACGCACGCTTCCGTTCAGGCCGTTCTGCCCTTGCGGCTCCGTGTAGATTTCGTCCACCCTCGTCAACCGGGAGCCTGGCGCGTCTTGCCCCAATTCGACGAGCACGTTCGCGGTTACAGGCCGGAGGATCGTGAGTTTGCGGATGACCACGGACTGTCCGGTCGGGACCGTGACGAAGTAACGGGTTTGGCACGCATCCTCAGCGCAGAGCCCCGGCGGCGATTCAAGAAACTGGACAGTCAGGTCCCAGGTGTTTTCCGCGACCCACTCCAGGCACCAGCCCCTGCACACCGCCTCCGGCGTGGGGTCCAGCTGCTGGATGGCGGGCCTCGGATCCGGAGGGATCGGGCAGGTAGGACAGGGTTGGCCGCGGCTCTCAGCGAGCGCGGCGACGAGGGCGAACAGGCAGCCCGTAATCCGAACGATGCGTTTCATGTGCGGTTCTCCTCTTGCGAGCAAGCAATGGAACTGCGCCAAGCAACACAACGGCGCTCGATTGGCTTGGTACCTCGCGGGCGATGCGCAGCCCGATGTGAAACTCGTCTGGGAACCCCGAGCCGAAGTAGTCGATCCGGTCAGCGGTGAAAGGGCCCTCGCCGATGTCGGGGATCGGCAGCCCGAACACCCACGACGAGCCGTCGATCCATCTGCCGTCCGGGTTGTGCCCGGGAGCCAAGGTGTTGTTCAGCGTCTCAGTCCATTCCGTTACACCGCCCGACGTGTCCCAGAGCCCCCACGGCGACTGAACATCGCGAAATGCCGCGACCTCGTACAAGAAGCCCGATCCCGCGTGCGACTGGCCAACCCCCGGCGGCCCCCATACCGGAGCCGTGTCCGACGACGTCGGGTAGAGCCAGTACCCGGGCTGCCCGGGGCCGTGGCGATCCGGGTCGAAGTGGGAGGCCTTGACGAGTTCGTCCAGCGAAGGAATCCAGTAGCGCGCACCGAGTGAGTGTGTCGCCTGATCAGTGATTCCTCCGCCCGGGACATCGCCGAACGTGGATGTGTCGTATGCTCCGGCCTCGAAGGCCTCCGGAGTGTTCGCCTTGCCGTTGTGGAGCCAGTTGACGTAGCGGGCCGCGAAGCGCCAGCCGATGCGGGCTATCGGCTTGTTTTCCGCGCCGGAGCGGAGCCCATACCCGCTTGCAGGATGCCAAGTTACAAGATTGCCGATGAAGGTGCTCGAGTTCGCGTCCTGCCCCGCGTAGGGCGCGTAGGCCTGTACGAACTCGAACCACTCCGCCCCCGTCACCTCCGTCCGACTGATCCGATATTCGTAATCCACCCGGCCGAGGTTTAGGGTTATGTTGCCCGTGGGGTGTATCGGCCCCACCCACGGCGCGTTTCCCGCATGCGTGATCGTCGCCCAGCGCTCACTCTCCGGGATCGGGTGCGGCGGCAACTGCGCCAGCGCCGGCGCGGCGGCGAGCAGCACCACGGGTGCCACGGCCGGCGCAGCGAGTGTCGCCACTGCGACTCGGCCGTGACGTGTGCGCCCTCGGCCTCCGCCACGGCCGACTGCGCTGGCCGTGACACCCGGGGAGCACCGATTCCTTGAGGGAATCGGTGGCACGGAATGAGTTTGGGCCGCCCGATCGGTCATGCGAGGCTCCCTTGCGCGGCAGGCCGCACGGCGTGCCCGCTCAAAGCCGCGGGACAAGCCGTGGCACCCAAACCAACGACGAATGGACAGCATCCTCATGCGAC
>CAZBDZ010000111.1:0-7494 GCA_964490785.1 uncultured Phycisphaeraceae bacterium | reverse complement strand
GCCACGCAGATCAACAACACGCTGAACGTGTATTCGACGCGGGCCGCCGACGCCGAACGCGACCTGGGGTTCCTCAATCAACAGAAGGACCGCCTCGCCGAACTCCTCAGCACGCTCGAAACCGAGCGGGCCCAGTTCCAGGCCCAGATCTGGCAACTCGACGGGCAGATCGAGATGATCGCCCGCAACGAGAAACTCATCGACATCGTCGAGAAGCGTCAGGACTCGATCGAGAAGCACAGCAAGTTCGAGGCCGTGAGCCTCGAGCAGATCACCGGGCGCATGGCCAAAATTCGCGCCGAGCAGGAGGCCCGCCTCCAGGCCCTCTCGAACCACTCCGAGACCACCAACTACGAGAAGAAGGCTAAGGTGATGCTCGACTCGGAGAACGTCGCCCGCGACGTCTTCCACCGCTCGGAGCAGATCGCCCCGCCGGTGGTCCTGCCCGGCAAGATCGAAATCACCCCCCAAAAGGCCCCCACCAACGCCCCCGCAACCCCCGACCAAACCACCGCCAGCGCCGCCAAGCGCCCTGCGTCGGTCGAGTAAACGGTCTCTGTTCACCCCATCACCCCCTCACTCAATCACCCCCTCATCCCCCGACCCCCACGACCCCGCCTTGAGCGCTTCCGCTGCTCGGGCGGGTTTTCATTGTTTCAGCACGAACGACGGGGCAGAAAAGTCTCTCGGGCGGGCGATCCCACCACAACCCGGCCTACACTGGCCTGTTGAACCCATGCTACTCCAAGTTGATTCGAGGCAATGATCGTCAATGACAGCGCAGTTCCCCGACATCCTCATCTATCGCGGGGAACGAAGGGCGCTCTTCGAGAATCCCCTCGAGCAGTATTTCGAACAGCACCCGCCACGGCCACAGTGGCCATTCCGGTCAACCGGATGTTGGCGCGGCTACATTGCTACATGGTTGATCGATGAAGGCCGACTCTTCCTTACGGAGTTGCAAACAGAGGAAGCAGCGGCAATCTCGGGCGGACTTTCGGGCGGACCGACCATGATGTATGTGCGCGGCGGGGTTGTGCCGCCAATCTCTGTAGACGGCGTCTTCCCCGGTGCCGGGGTTCGTGTTTTCGCCAACTGGTTCACCGGCGACCTTCGACTTCCTGAAGGTGAGATGCTGGAGTACAGCCATGCGGGCTACGCCTCTGTCTTCGAGCGCGAGGTAGTGATTGAGGTCCGCGAAGGGTGCGTGGTCTCGGAGCGCGTGGTCGAGCCACCGCCGGAATGGGTGGCGGAAATCCGCAAGCGCAACGCCGCGTGGGCGCTTCAGGCGGAAGAGGACGAGAAGGTGCAAGAGGAGGTCGATCGCATGAGGGCGATGCTGATCGACAAACTCCCCCGTCAATGGCCGCTCGAATGCAGTATTCGGTGCGATGCGTTCGTGGCGATCATGGGGAGCAAGGATCTCGCTGAGTTCTTCGACGATCAATTTGAAGTACACGAGCAGATCGAACCGTTGCTCTGTTCCGATGAGACGGACCTTTGGCCGGTCGCGCGGGAATGGGCCGAGAATCACCGTGACTACTTTGTCGATGTCGCGGCAGATGCCGACGCGCATTTGATCAGCTTCCTCGAGCGCTTCACGGTGGACGAAGACGATGGGGACGACGATGGCGTAAGTTACATCTCTGGTCTCGGGGAGAACTGCGATCTTGAGGCCGCGGTTGGCTGCCTTGCAAACTATCTGTATGCCGTATTGTGTGCGTGCCGCAAAATCCTGCTCGCCTCCAAAGACTCCTAGGCAGGCTCATCCTGAGACTGGTGAATCGCGAGGCCGGTCACGACTGGCGCTGGAGCGATTCCACGGCGGCATCGGCTACTTCAGCCCCCAACAGTCCGAGGCGAGCCGACGCTGATACACTTGCCGTGGCCACTGGAGTTGGACAAGTCCACCGAGCGCGAGTCGGAAGACATTCACGGGAGGGCCACGACGATGACCGGGTCCAACGCTCAGATCGACGCGCTGCACCAGCATTTCAGCCGCTCCGACGTACGGAACGCGCTTGTGCAGGTCATCCGCTGGACTTTCGAGGAGGTGCGAGAATGGGATCTGCTCGATGAAGACGATGGAAGCGGCGATGAGTCGGAGGCCTTCCACCGTGAAGTCGATAGAGCGGGATTGGACTACTTCACATATCGCCGTTTGCACGACCCGATCATCGCAGAGGTGATGAGAGAATGCACGGGCCCATTCGTGATCGCCGAGTCTGACCTGCGATCCCTGATTGAATCGACGCTGGTCGTCGATCCCTTCAGGGCCGGCGTCGACATCGACTCGACGTACGGGCGGTTTCTTGGTGCCCTCGCCAGCGCATCTGGAGCACTCCTTGATCGATCGATCACCTTTTCGATCGGGCACGGTATCCCGTGGGTGCTGTCGAACAAAGACCCCTTCATCTGGAAGTCGGCTACGGGCTACGAGTTGCGGATTCCGGCGGAGCCCCCTGCCGACACCGGAAAGTCTCCACACCCATGGGGTCGCCCGGAGGGTCAGCCGACCTTCGCGTCGCTTTCGGCGTCAGCGACGGAATCCGCGTTTGAGTTCGGGGCGCGTCAAACGAGGCAGATTGTGTGCTCCGTCGTGCAAATGCTCCGACTGGCCGGAACAATTAGATATCGAAAAGCAGGGCTTGTACACCTGCCGACTGAGCCTCACGAGTTGGCGCTTCTACGCGGAAGTCTCGATTGCTATTACGCGCCGATCGTGCAAAAAGACACAATCGACAGACGGCTCGCCAATGCACTTCAACTCTGGTGTCTGGCCGACGGACAGTCGAGACCCGGGTTGCGTCTTTCGCTCGCGATCGCCTCTTTGGAGGCCTTGCTTGGGCAGAAGGCCGAGGGGGTGTCGCGATTACTCGGAGAGCGTATCGCAGTCCTTCTCTGCAGGGACATTAGGCAACGGCTTCGGGTTGCGGAGTATGTGAGAAAGACCCTTTACGATCATCGGTCAAGCGTGCTACACGGCCGGAGCCTCGAGGACGCGCTGAGTAGTCACCATGTCGAGAATGCGCTGCGGCTGGCCGCGCTCGCTTACCGAGCGGTCTGGGAGACATATCATTTCAGGAGGTCATACGAAGACCCACTGGAGTCGGCTGAGGATTTGTTCAAAATGCTCGAGTCGAAGAAGTGGTCTGGAGAACGGGTTGACGGGGTGCCGGAGGATATCGAGAACGCGGCGGCGGAATGCTTGGACCAGCATTCAGTGGGATCGTGACCTTGCCCGCTTCCTGTGGAAACCGACGATCGGTGGACGGCGGTCTGTCGGCAGGAGAACCAAATAATGGGAGAGTGGCAGGGCGAACGGAAGTACACGTCTGAGTTCAGGCTGGGGGCCATGAAAAGCCGCCGGCAAGATCAAAGTCACTCCCTCCAGGGCCCCGACGAACGCGACCCCGCCGCAGCCGTGAAGAAACCGGCCCCGGTCGAGTAATCGGTTCTCTCACCCCATCGCCCCAACAAGTCCCGACCCCCACGACCCCGCCTTGAGCGCTTCCGCTGCTCGGGCGGGTTTTCTTCGTGGCACGCCCTTTCCAGGGCGTGTCGCACGGCACCTGATCCGTAACCCGATGCAGGGCGATCGCATGATTGTGGCTGCCCCGGTCTCGCTGGCTTTGCAGCGAGGCCGGGCGGTCTTGCAAGTGCGTCCCGGCCTTGCCGCGGACGGCAAGACCGGGGCACCCTTTAGATAATGCGATCGCCCTGTAACCCGATGCCGACCCCAGCAGCGATTCCAAACCGCTTGGCATACGCTACCTCCCACAATGCCCGAGCCGCCCGCCGACCAACCCCTCCTCCAGCGTCTCGGCTTCGCGTCCATCCTCGCAATCATCGCTGTCGCGTTGCCGCCCATTGGCGGGTTTGTCGTTCTTGGGAAGATGGACGCGATTTCGCAATGGCTGGATTCGCACAGCGAACTTGGGCCGGTGATTTATACCGTCGCCTTCGCCGCGCTCGCGGGGCTCGCGTTGCTGCCGACCTATGCGCAGTCGATCCTCGGCGGGTGGGCGTTTTCGCTCATCCCGGGATTCCCCGCCGCCCTCGCGGGGTTCACGGGCGGGGCGATCCTCGGCTACGGCATCGCGCGGCCGACGTCGAGCGAGCGGGTCACCAAGGTCATCAATGAACAGCCGAAGTGGGCCGCGGTGCGGGATGCGCTGTTGCCGGCGACGGCGCGCGCCTCCACGGCCGACTCCCTCGAAGACTCGGTCGCTGGCCGTGGCACCCGGCGGAAGAATGGCGCCCTGCGCACTCTCGGCATCGTGACGCTGCTGCGTCTCCCGCCCAACTCACCGTTTGCGATCACGAATCTCGTGCTCGCGTCGGTGCGCGTGCCGCTGTGGATCTACGTCGCGGGCACGGTCCTGGGCATGGCCCCTCGCACCTTCGCCGCCGTGTGGCTCGGGCACGCGGCCCGCGGTCAGTTCAGCAGCCTGCGCGAAGGCCTCGACGCCCCCAAGCCCTGGTGGCTCTTCGCCGCGATGGTCGCGGGCACGCTCGTTGTCCTCCTGATCCTCGGCGCGATCGGCAATCACGCCATCCGTCGCGTTACGACCAACGGCGCGAGAACCGCCGCGCCTTCCCAATAGGAGCGTGCAACCCTACGCCGCCGCCGCGACCGGCTCGGCGTCGGCGGCGGGAAGAAGCGAGCGCACCCGATCGATGAACCGCGGCGCCGCGAACGGCGCCGTCATCAGCCGCGCCGCTCGCCCGCGCATCGCGGATTCCTCGAGCGCGATCTTTCCCGTGGGCGAGATGAGCACCACCGGCAGCATTTTGACCCCGGCCTTGGCCTCGGCGGCGATGAACGCCTCCGTCGCCGCCACGGTGTCGCGCGGCGAGGCGAGGCGGATCACGCCGACGTTCGGCGGCTCGTCCTGCTGATCGGACGCCAGACGCTGCACGAACGTCTTCACGCCGTCGAACCCATTGTCGGTGGACACGTACAGCGGCCGGAAGGGACGCCCGAGCGAGGCCCGGCAGGTCTCCCGCATCTGAGGCCAGGCGTCGAGCCGCGAGGACGAGAGCATGGCGAACTTGATGTTGTTCGTCTGTTCGCCGGCGTTCTCAGTGATGCGGTGGATCAGCCCGGGATCAAGCCCCAGCATCTCGACGTAGTCCGTCGCGTGCGAGATCGTCAGGCTGCCGCTCGATCCCAGCATCAGGGCCTGCGCCAGGCTGTTGGCGAGCGCGATCATCCCGCACTCGGCGAGGTCGCTCGGCGCCGCTTTCCGCAGGTTTCCCGCCGAGAGATGGTGGCACGCGATGGGCCGGATCAGCGGCGCGGGGAAGTTCCACGCGCGGAGGACCCGCTCCATGATGTCGGCGTGGTTGACGCGCAGCATCCGCTTCTCCACCTGATCCAGAGGCAGCCCGAGTTCGAGGGCCGTGCGGATCACGTGGACGTACCGGTCCCCGAGTTGCTCCGCGAGGATCATCCGCCCGACGTCATGCAGCAGGCCCATCGTGAAGGCCATGTCCGCGTCGCGCCGGCCCATGTGCCGGGCGAGTTCCGACGCGATCACCCCGCACGCGATCGCGTGCTCCCAGAACTGCAGGCAGTCCAGGAGTTTGTTCATCTCAGGCGTGCTGAATCGATCGACGACCGCGATGTTCATCACCGCCTGCCGGATTTCGATGCTGCCGATGCGGAGGACCGCCTTCTTGATCGAGTCGATCGGCTCGCCGCGCGTGTAGACCGAGGAGTTCGCCAGTTTCAGAATCTTCACCGCGACGGCGTGGTCCATCTTGACGGCCTCGACCACCTGCTCGACCGAGCAGTTCGCCCGCGATGTAACACTCATCAGGTGCCCGATCGAGGGCGACAGCGCCCGCAGTTCCAGCCCGTTGTTCAGCCCGTTGTCCACTTCGTTATCGGCGACGATGGGCCTGAGCCGGGCGAGCGCGGCGGCCTGGGTCTCGTCGTCGTCGTCGCCCACGTCGGCGAGGGCCGGCGCCGGCGCGGGCGTGTTCGCCGCGGGCTTGGGAGATGGAGCCGGGGCCGGAGCCGCGGGCGCGGGCGCGCGGACCGGCGCCGCGGCCTTCGCCGCCGGCGCGGGCTGCGCCACAAGGGCCGGCGCCTTCGCCTGCAGCGCCAGGTGAACCCTCTGCATGAACCCGGCCAGCGTGAATGTCTGCTTCAGCGTGTACGCGCTGATCGAGCATCCGACCGCGGCGCGGAGCACGGCCCGATCAGTGACGGTCGTGTGAACCAGGATCGGCGTCCGCCCGAGATTCGGAGCCGACCGCAGGTAGCGGAGGAACTCGATCCCGTCCATATCGGGCAACGCGACCTCGGTGACGATCAAGTCAGGCGACGAGGCGCGGGCGAGCGCCAGCGCCTCCATCGCCGTCCCGAACGCCGTCACCTGCGAGCCGTTCGACTGCATGACGACGCACAGCGGCTCGCGGATGACGGCCGTGGGTTCAACAAGCAGGATTCGGGGCATGCGCGATCTCTCCGTCGATCTCGGCCTGGCCTCCCCCGGCGCGACCCGCGGCGTGTCACAGCAGGTATCGGCCAAACGTGGAATCACAATGACCTGACCATCATCGGATAGTGACTCCGCACGCCGGAATAGCCAACCACACGCCTTGCGGCATGTGATCGGCATCAGATGAGAACGTCGGCTTTGGCGTCCCGGCCTCGGCTGAGGTCCATCAGAGGCAAGCCCTCCGCGCAACCCGACGCCGTCCTTCCGGCAGCATCCGCTCGCCCGCCCGTGCGCGGGGCGCCGCGGGCTCGGCGGCCGTTGGCACCCACAGATTTCGCAGAATCGGCACGCCGAACCAAGGCGATCTTCCCTGTTTCGAGAAGAATACGGCGAGTTCCCTAGACGTGCGGCTTATTGCAGCAAGATTCGCTCACCAGGACGCGGGAATCCACTCGAAAGTGAGTGTCGGGATGATCCCATAACCGCGCCCCGAAACGACGGAGACAGACCGCCTCGGCCGATCACCCCTCGACACGCTGCCTCAGGTTGTCCATCACGTTCATGTAATTGATGTACGAGTCGTAGGGCGAGTCGTAGGGGTTGAAGTACTTGTGGACGTCCCCGTCGGCGAACCACTTCGTGCACATGTAGTAGAAGTGGTCGCTGGTTGTCAGTTTCCGCCAGTCGGCCAGGACGAACTCGAGGTGCTCCGTCCGTGCCGCGTCCCCCTTTTTTCTGGCCGCCGCCAGCGCGTCTTTGATCGGCCTCTCCATCTTGTAGATCTCGTGCAGCGCGTTGCTCTGCATCGCGTTGCCGAGCCACGCCGAGAGGTCGCGCTCGGTGTCGGCCCACGAGATCATGTGCGGCACGTCGTACACCCCCACCGCGTCGAACTGCTCCAGCGCCTCGCTCGGCGTGTTGAAGTGGTTCTCCCCAGGCACGACGTCGAAGATCGCCTTGGGCAGGTTCTTCATGAAATCAAACACGCCCGTGTCGGCCCACTGGTGCTCGCCGAACGTCTCGTAGTCCATGAACAGGTTGC
>CAZBDZ010000110.1:0-7883 GCA_964490785.1 uncultured Phycisphaeraceae bacterium | reverse complement strand
CCCCCCGGGGCCGCCACGCCCTGGAAAGGGCGTGCCACATTTGGTGGCACCGCTGTTGCTTTCTCTCCGAGATGGGTCCCGAGGGCACCGTGTTGATGCAACGGGGCCCAGGTCCGATCCCACTGAAGGGGGGCAGGTTCCCGTGCAGCCGTCTTTGACCGTCAATCCAGCCCACGCCCGAGCGCAGCCAACCGGTCGCGCAAGCGGGTGCGGTTGCCCTCCGGGCATTCGCATTTCTGTGGGTGCCCCGGTCTCGCTGGCTTTGCAGCGAGGCCGGGCGGGGTCGCAAGTGCGGCCCGGCCTTGCCGCGGACGGCAAGACCGGGGCACCCTCGATCATGCGATTGCCCTGCGGTCTTCCTTTGGGCGTACACCCAGGAGGTGCGCCATGGCCGTAATCGGGCGTCGGCTTCCGGCGTTGTTCTGGCTGGTGTCGGGGTTGCTGTTCGCGGTCGGCATTCTGCTGGTGCTGGGGTACGCGCCGGTGGACGCGACATGGGGGCCTGTGCAGAAGGTCCTGTATCTGCACCTGCCGGTGGCGATGAACATGTTCGTCGCCGCGTTTGTGGTTTTCGCCGCGGGGATCGGGTACATCTGGCAGAGGCACGAGGGTTGGGATCGCCTCGCCGTCGCGTCGGCGCGCGTCGCGGTCGTTTCGTGTTCGATCGTCCTGCTCACGGGGATGATCTGGGCGCGCAGCGCCTGGGGAACCTGGTGGACGTGGAGCCCTCGGCTGACCTTCAGCCTCGTCTTATGGCTGCTGTACGTCGGGTTCCTTGCGGCCCGGCCGTTCGCCCCGCGGGACCGGCGCGCCGCCTTCAGCGCCGTCTACGGCATCGTCGCCTTCCTTGACGTTCCGCTCCTCTATCTCTCCATCATGCTGCTGCCCGACATCCACCCGACCCACATCGATCTCACGCCGGAGATGCGCGCCACGCTTTCGTTCTGGTACCTCCCGGTGACGCTCATGTGCGGCGGGATGATCTACGACGGCTGGAGCCGAGGCTCGATGCCGCACGGCTCGGGGGTCGCGGGGTTGATGGTCTCGGCCCCGCGCATTCGCGGCCCACGGGAAGGAGCCGCGCCGACCGTTGTGGGGCGCGGCGCGGGTCGGTTGCGCTGAAACTGTTTCGCATTCAGTCCTCGTGAGCGAGTCGCGCCCGATTTCGTATGATTCGCGCGTGTCGCGGCCGCGTGTCATGCCGGATCGAGTCAACGTGCTCCTGGTCGGGGGAGGTGGGCGGGAGCACGCGCTGGCGTGGCGGATTCGCCAATCGCCGCGGCTCGGCGCGCTGTACACCACTCATCCGTCGAACCCCGGGCTGGCGGCGCTGGCGAAGCCGATGGACGTGCCCTGCAGGGCGAAGGACCCACACCGGGCCCAGCAGTTCTGCCGGAGGGAGCGGATCGGCCTGGTGGTCGTCGGGCCGGAGGAGCCGCTCGCCGAGGGGCTGGCGGATGCGCTCGCCTGCGCGGACACGCTGGTCTTCGGCCCGACCAAGGCGGCGGCGATGCTCGAAGCCGACAAGGCGTGGTCCAAGCGCCTGATGCGCGGCTCGCTCATCCCCACGGCCGACGCCCGCGCATTCAAGGAAGCGGACCAGGCCGAGGATTACATCCGTTCGCGCGAGTCGGCCACGCCTCACGTCGTGAAGGCGGCGGGATTGGCCAAGGGCAAGGGTGTGGTGGTGTGCCGGGACGGGCCTGAGGCGCTGGACGCCGTGCAACGGATGCTCGTCCGGCGCGAGTTCGGCGAGGCGGGGAGCGAGATTCTGATCGAGGAGAGGCTCGAAGGGCCGGAGGTCTCGGTGTTCGCCCTGACGGACGGGCGCGACCTCGTGATCCTCGATGCCTGCCAGGATCACAAGCGGTTGAAGGAGAACGATGAGGGGCCGAACACCGGCGGCATGGGCGCCTATTCGCCCACGCCCGTGATGACCGCGAAGGTGATGGCCGAGGTGCAGAGGAAAATCCTCGTGCCCACGCTCGACGCGCTGCGGCGTGAGGGGATCGAGTACCGGGGCGTGCTGTTCGCGGGGCTGATGCTGACCCCCGCCGGGCCGAAGGTCCTCGAGTTCAACGTGCGCTTCGGCGATCCGGAATGCCAGGCGCTGATGACGCGCATGAAGGGCGACCTGCTGCCGCTGCTCTGGGGGTGCGCGGCGGGGCCGGGGGCGCTGTCGGGCGTGGATGATCTCGATTGGGATTCACGCGCGTCCTGCTGCGTCGTGCTCGCGGCGCCGGGATACCCCGACACGCCGAAAGCAGGCCTGCCGATCGAGGGCGTGGACGAAGCGGCACGCATGGACGGCGTGCTGGTGTTCCACGCGGGAACGGAGATGCGCGAAGGCACGCTTGTGACCGCGGGCGGGCGCGTGCTGAACGTGGTCGGGCTCGGCGAAACCTTGCGAGAGGCGAGAGACCGCGCGCTCGCCGCCTGCGACGCGATCCGCTTCGAGGGGAAGCAGATGCGCAGAGACATCGGCGGGCGGGCGTGAAGCCGATACCACCCGACGCCCACGTTGAGGTCGCGGAAAGGCTGGAACGAGCGGGCCATGACACAAGCCCGTATGCGCCGTGCTTGCGTTCGCCCGGCCCGGCGCCGCAGCCGCCTCACGCCGCCGCACGTGCGCCGGCCCACCGGGCGCACAGCGACAAGAGCGTCGCCCGGTTGATCGGCTTGGTCGCGTAATCGTCGCACCCGGCGCCGATGCACTTGTCGCGGTCGCCCGCGATGGCGTGCGCGGTCAGCGCGATGATCGGCCCGCGGTACCCCTCGCCCCGGAGCCGGCGCGAGGCCTCATACCCATCCATCACAGGCATCTGCATGTCCATCAGGATCACGTCATACCCGCCCGATCCCTGGACGCGCGTGATGCCCGCCTCGCCGTTCTCCGCGAGATCGACGGACGCGCCGGCACGCGTGAGGTGGTGCGAAATGAGCCGCTGGTTGTCCGGCCCGTCCTCGACGAGCAGAATCCGCAGCCCCGCAAGCGACCGGTTCGCCTCCGCGGGCGCCTGGGACGCCGGCGAAGCAAGGTCGCCCTCGCTCGCACCCTGCACGCTGATCGTCGCATGAAACGTCGAGCCGATGCCCGGCGACGATTCCACACGGACCGTCCCGCCCATCATCTCGGCAAGACACTTGGAGATCGCCAGACCCAGCCCCGTCCCGCCGAAGCACCGCGTCGTCGAAGCGTCGGCCTGCACAAAGGGCTTGAACAGCCGCGACACCTGCTCCGGCGTCATGCCGATGCCAGAGTCCCGCACCGAAAACTGAAGCAGCGTCGCCCCCGCCCGCGCCCCCGCCCCCGGCGGCGGCTCGACGGGCGAAATCTGAATCCCCACCCCGCCCTGCGTCGTGAACTTGATCGCGTTCCCGACGAGGTTCACGAGAATCTGCCTCAGCCGCGTCGTGTCCGTCCTCACGATCCCCGGCACGTCGCCGCACCATTCAACGCTCAACTCAAGACCCTTCGCCGAAGCCAGCGGCCTGAGGAGCGCCACCACCCCATCCACATGCTCACCAAGCCGGCAAGGCACCGACTCGATCTTCAACTGCCCCGCCTCGATCTTCGAGATGTCGAGAATGTCGTTGATGATGGAGAGAAGGTGCTGACCGGAGCGCCGGATCGTCGCAAGATGCTCGTCGCGCTGATGCTCGAGGTCCGGGTCCGACAGCAACTCCGAATACCCGAGGATCGCGTTCATCGGCGTGCGAATCTCGTGGCTCATGTTCGCCAGAAACTCGCTCTTGGCGCGGTTGGCGGCCTCGGCCTCGAACCGCGCACGCGCCGCCTCCTGCTTCGACTGACGCAACTGCTCGTTCGCGATCAGCAGCGCGTCCAGCGCCTCACGAGTGTCCCGCGCCGCCAGCGCCATCGCTCGCTCGCGGAGGCTACGCTCCTCGTCCGCGTCGCAATACGTCCGGCTGATCCGCTCAAGAAACGCGCGCCACGACGCCGCCTCGCCAGGCACATGCGCCGGGTCCAGCCCCTCCTTGCGTAACTGGCGTTCCAGCAGCGGGTGCATCAGCCTTCCGTGATCACCGTGAGCGTCATCGTCTGATTATGAAGGTCGCACCGCCCCGTCGCGAAGGGCGAAATCTCGCCGTAGGAGTAGTACCCGATCTGCTTCGCCCCCTTGGGAAGCACCGAGAGGACGCCCTCCAGTTCATCCTCGACCCGTTCGCGCAGAACAATCCGCCGGCCCACGCAGGAGATCGCAATGGAGAGCGCCGGCCCGGTCGCCGTGTCCCGGCACGCGCTCAGCGCCGATTCCTCCGCGCCGTCCACGAGACGGTCGAAGTTCGCGTACATGAACTGCGTGCATGACCCCTCGGGAATATCGCCCGCGAACGCCAGCGATTGCTCCTCCTCGTTGACCGAAAGAACCGTGCGCACCAGTTGCTCCTGGTCGCATGTGTTCCGGCGGAGCGCCAGGGGGAACAGCAACGCCGTCGCGGGCAGCCCCGCCGCCTTCTCGCCAAGGTATTCCTTGTAGATCGGCAGCGCCGCCTTCCCGTCAAGCTCGTACAGCACGTTGCCCGACGACTTCGTCACGCGACGCTCCGGGCCGAACGTATCCCACCCGCCGCGGGATCCATGCCCGAAACGCACCGCCTCGCCGTAGAACCCCACGGCGGAGATGCCGCCCTCCTCCGGCAATCCGTTGCGGAGAACCCACGTCTTCCGGAAGGCCTCCCCGTCGCCCGCCAGCCCGCCCGTAACCACGACCCCCTCGGGCAGCACCGAGTTCAACCCCCGCACGAGGTCGCTCCCGTTGACCTTCAGGCCGTCGGAGAGAACGAACACGCCGCGCAGACTCGCCCCCTCGAGTTGCCGCGCCAGCATGTCGCCCGCCGCAAAGGAATCCGCCGCGGATCGCACCGGAGTCCACGCGGACGCGATCCGCGTCCGCGCAAACCGGGCCACGGCGACCGCGAGCGTGCGGTCGTGGAGCGATGACCCGTGGATCTCTCCCGCGGAAGAGCACCCCACGATCGTCGACGCCGGGTAGGCCCGCTGGAGCTCCTTCAAAGGCTCGGTGTTGCTCGCGAACTCCGGCGCCCCGAAAACGACGACAAGCGTCCGCTCGGAGTCGAGGCTGGGAAAGGACGGAATGTTCCAGCCCTTTCCGGCCTCGTACGCGAAAGTCTCGAGCACCATGGCGGACGTTACTGCGTTCATGCCGGGCGTCTCCTGTGTTGCGGCGTGCGGTATTCGCAGCGCGGCGGGCCGCGCATGCCCAGACATCGACGGTTTCACGGGCGAAACTCAGTCCGCGCCCCCGGCACCATGCGCCCGCGGCCGGGTTACGATGTCTCGCCCGAGGAAAGCCGGGGTCCGAGAATGCGGGCGTCTCCCGAACACGGGGGATGGTCCCCGTAGGGAGGTGTCCGAAGTATGAGCGGGTTGCTGAAAGAAGCCATCGCGATCACCTGGAGACGAAACCGCGACTACGCGCGCCGACTCGTCGCGGACCTGTCGCCCGAGCAGTGGTTGGCGCAGCCGATCGCGGGATGCGGGCGCGTGATGAACCACCCCGCGTGGATCCTCTCGCACCTGAACGTCTACGCGCCGATCGCCGCCGCTCTCTGCCGCCGTCGGTCGTTTGAAGACCCGCTCGACCACCGCTTCGGCCAGAAATCCAAGGTGTCGCTCGACCCTCGCGAGTACGCGCCCGCCGACGCGCTGCGGCGCGAGTACCTGGTCCTCCACGACGACGCCGACGCCGCCCTCGCCGCCGCGGACGACACCGTGATGAGCGAAGCCAATCCGCTCGAACGCTGGCGCGATAAGCACCCGCTCATCGGACACATGCTCGCCACCCTCATGGTCAAGCACGAGTCCGGCCACCTCGGCCAGTTATCCGCATGGCGACGAGCGATGGGGCTGGAGAGCGTGGAGATGTGATGACGATCCCTGTTGCGGCGAGGGAACAATCCTGCCTATGCTCTATACATGTGCCTCCAAGTTGACGAACACATCCTGAATGCGATCGGCCTTTCCGATCGTGAGGCCCTCATCGCGTTCGCCTGCTGGCTCTTTGATTCGGAACGCCTCGACCTCTGGTCGGCCGCGCGGTTGGCCGGGTTGACCCGGCCCGAGTTGGAAGGCGAACTCCGAAAACGCGGAATCGCCATCTATCGGCCGACAGTCGAGGACCTCGCAGAGGACATGAGGACTCTTCAATCGCTGGGGGACTGATCGTGGCAGCGGTCATTTCCGACACCTCTCCGATTCAAGCCCTCAGATACCTTCAACTTCTTGACCTGCTTCCTGATTTCTTCAGCCAAGTGCTTGTTCCACCCACTGTCGCGGCCGAGCTCTCGGCCGTGGAGTCAGGGCTCCCGCCATTCGACGTCAGGACGACTCATTGGATCGTCATTCGGGCGCCCACGGACGAACGGCTTGTTCGGTCCTTCTCGTCGTCGCTCGGTCGCGGCGAGTCGGAGGCGATTGCTCTCGCGCTCGAAACTCGCGCGGATGCACTCCTGATCGACGAACGAAAAGGTCGCGCTCACGCGCTCCGGGCCGGTCTGAAGGTTGCGGGCACGATCGGCCTGCTGCTTCGTGCCAAGCGGCTGCATCGGATTCACGAGATCGCGCCCCTCCTGAAGTCGCTTGAATCGGGCATCTCCTTCCGCGTGTCCCGGACACTCAGGGAGCAGGTTCTTCGGGAAGCCGGAGAGCCGCCCAACGACGCCGCGTGAGACCATTGGTGCCTCACCCCACCATCCCCCCGCGCCTCAGCGTTTCCAGAATCAGCGTCTCCAGAGGCGCATCGGCCCGGACCAGCACATGCGGAATCTGCCTCGCCGCGCAGAACGCGTGCAGCCCTTCGCAATAGCGCTCCAGCCGTTCCTTGTACTTCCGGATCAGCGGCGCCGTAACCGTAACTTCCGTCGCACGCCCCGTCTCGATGTCCGTCAGACGCAGGTCGCCGGTCACGCCCGCCTTCACTTCCCGCTCCGGCTCAAGTTCGCTCGGCGAGAGCACCTGCATCGCCCAGGTGTCGTACCCCCCCGCCGCCGCCAGGTTGCGCAGACCCGGCTCATACCCGCCCGCCTCCGGCGGAATCAGAAAGTCGCTGATGACCACCATCACCCCCTTGCCGACGCGGGCGCGGGCGATCGTCGTCAGGGAATCGGAAAAGGTCGCCAACCCCGCGCCGCCGACCGGCCCGCTCCGCCTCGACTCAGGCCACACCGAATCCATCAGAAACTTCGCAACCCGCGGCACATGGCGCCGCCCGCGCACGTCCCCGAGCCGTTGGATCGCCCCCGCACGCGGCTCGCCGCCCCCCGACTCATCCGCGCCGACAAACATCCCAGGCACGCCGAAAACGCTCAGCCCCACGCGGTTGTTCCCGCACAACCCGATGTACGCAAGAGCCATCGCCAGCCGCGCCGCATACAGAAGCTTCGACGGCTCGCCCGCGTCCATGCTCGCCGATGCGTCGATCGCCACGTGCAGCGCAAGGTCCTCCTCCTCAAGAAAAAGTTTCACGAAGAGACGATCGAACCGCGCGAACACGTTCCAATCAATGTGCCGAAGGTCGTCCCCAGGCACGTAGTCGCGGTAATCATCAAACTCGACCGATTGCCCACGCTTCTTGCTCCGCCGCTCGCCCTGGAGTTTCCCGGCGAAGATCTTCCGCGACCGAAAGTCAAGCCGATCAAGCCGCGCCGACAGCCGACTGTCGAGAAGGTCCTCGATCCTCGCAGGCCTCGGGCCGGGCGATCCGACGATCATGACCGAATCGTAGCGGGGAGGCGGAGCACCGAGGACAGAGGACAGTGGACAGTGGACCGTGGGAAGTGCAAAGTCATCGGTCCGCCGGGCGTGGCCGGTGCGCTTGCCACGTCGCCAGACCTGGTCG
>CAZBDZ010000109.1:0-7974 GCA_964490785.1 uncultured Phycisphaeraceae bacterium | reverse complement strand
TCGGAGCGCCCCCGCCCCCCGTTGTCCGCCACGGCCGACTCCGTCCGCCACGGCGTATCTTCGACTCGAAGACTCGCTGCGCTGGCCGTGGCACCCGACTGAAGAGTTACCTGCGCTTATTTCGGCTGTGGCTCACGCCCACCTCCTGATGGCCTTGGAGGAGATGATGGGGCGTCGCCTCACGAAGTCGCGACGGCCCTGCCGATGCGGCAACACTCTGAGAGCCTGCGTGAGAGTCGGAGAGGACGGTGCCACGGCCAGGACAGTCGGCCGTGGCGGTCGGTCAGGGGCGCCCGCCACGGCCGACTGCGTCCGCCCCGGCGGGTCTCCGACTCGAAGACTCGCTTCGCTGCAGGGCGATCGCATTATCGCTTCGATGTGCCTCACAGCCCGCGGAGCGGGCGTGGGTTCCTTGCCCCGGACGAAGTCCGGGGTTGTGAGCAGACGCCGCCTCTGAAGCCCCGGACGGGGCGACGGTCGCACCGCAGTTCGGCGCGCAACGGCTTGCAACACGCCTCCTTCGCCCCGCTGGGGCTCTGCCCAAGTACCCGCGAACCCCGGACCCCCCGGACTTCGTCCGGGGCAAGGAACCGGCGCCCGCTTTGCGGGCTGAGTACCAATCCAGCCGCCCAAGTCCTCGGAAGTGATCTTGCGATCGCCCTGCCGCTTCCCCAGGGCAATCGCATTATCTGCTTCTTACCCCTTTTCCGTGGTCTGGCGCCTACCCTCCGGCGCGACACGAAGGGTCTGGATGGGGTCGAGAGTTGGATAATGCGATTGCCCTGCGCTTCGCTGGCCGTGGCACCCGGGCACGAATCGTTCTCACATAGGCTCTGAGACCCTTGGAGTGTCCGCGCCCCAAGGCGGCCGACGAGCCTGTCGCCCACGGCGTGCCGACCCGGCAAACCGCCCGAGCCGGATAACCATCCGGGCGATTAGCGGACCCGGATATCCTGAAATACGCGCGGCGGGCGACGTTTATGACGCGCCCGTGCCGATGCCGAACGAGGGGATGCCTTGGACAAATAATTCGCGGATCAAAGCGCGCCGAAAACGAATCCCGGCCGCTCGTGGCGCGGACTCCGGGTGGAGGATGTGCTTGCGGGCGGTGTGATGGAACTCCCAGAGGAGTTCCCGGAGGACCGGCCATGACCCTGACCATGACCCCGCCCGCAGCGCCCGACGCCGCCATTCACCAAGTCGAGCCAGAAGTACAAGGCGGCGACAATGACCTGCTCCAACTTGTGACCTTCATGGTCGGGACCGAGGAGTTCGCCATCCCGATCCTGAGCGTGCAGGAAATCAACCGCATGATGGCGATCACGCGCGTGCCGCAAAGCCCGCCCTTCGTCGAGGGCGTCATCAACTTGCGCGGGAAGATCATCCCCGTCGTCGACCTGCGCAAGCGCTTCGCCGTCGCCGACAGCAAGAACACCAACGACAACCGCATCATCGTCGTCGAGGTTTCGGGGCGGGTGATCGGGTTCACGGTCGATCGGGTCAACGAGGTGCTCCGCATCAACGCCGACATTGTCGAGCCGCCTCCCGCGATGGTTTGCGGCGTGGACAGCGAGTACGTTCGCGGCGTGGGGAAACTCGAGGACCGGCTGCTCATTCTCCTTGAGTTGAGCCGCCTCTTCGCTCTCGAGGAATGGGCCGCCACCGACCGGATTCGCGCCGCCTGAGCGCCGTCGTCCCTGACCCGCACTCCAAGACGAGGATCACCGGATGACCGCGACCGCCGTATCCATGCAGCCCAAGGAGTTCGCCGAACTCCGCAAGATCATCTACGACCGCAGTGGCATCCACTTCCACGAGTCGAAGAAGTACGTGCTCGAGAGCCGCCTCGCCAAGAGGCTCGAGGAACTCAACCTCTCGTCCTTCGACGAGTACGTCAAGTTCCTGAGCATCGGCCCCTACCAGGGGGACGAGTTCCAGGAGATGTTCAACCGCATCACCATCAACGAGACCTCGTTCTTCCGCAACGAGCCTCAGTTGAACATCCTCGAGAATGTCGCCATCAACAGGCTCATCGAGGCGCGGAAAAGCGTCAAGCGCCTTCGCATCTGGTCCGCCGCCTGCTCCACGGGCGAGGAACCCTACACCGTCGCCATGCAGGTCCACCGGACCCTCGGCGTTCGGCTGGCGGACTGGCGTGTCGAGATTCTCGGCACGGACATCAGCGAGCGCTGCCTCGTCGCCGCCGAGAAGGGGCGCTTCTCCTCCTTCTCGTTCCGCTCGGTCAACCCGCTCATCACCAAGCGCTACTTCCGCGAGGAGAAGGGCGAGTACATCCTCGATCCGACCATCCAGTCGATGGTGTCGTTCGAGTTGCACAACCTCCGCGACGTTCTCGCGGCGAAGCGCCACGGCGTGTGGGACCTCATCCTCTGCCGCAACGTCATGATCTACTTCGACGACGACATGAAGGCGCGCGTCGTCCGCATGTTCTTCGACCAACTCGCGGAGGACGGCTTCCTCTTCATCGGGCACAGCGAGACCCTTCGCAACCTCAACGTGCCATTCATCCCCTTCCCCAACCCGCAGGCGTTCGCCTACACCAAGACCCCAACGGAGGCCTGAGATGTCGCTTGGAGGCCAGGACGAAAGCCTGTTGCAGGACTTCCTCACGGAGTCGGGCGAACTCATCGAGCGCCTCGACGCGGACCTCGTCCGCCTCGAACAGGAGCCCGCGTCCAAGGGCCTTCTCGACGGCATCTTCCGCGCCATCCACACGATCAAGGGCGCCGCCAGTTTCCTCAATCTCAACGCGGTGACCCGGTTCAGCCACTCCGCCGAGGACGCGCTCAACCGCCTTCGCAAAGGCGAGGTCGCGGTTGATGCGGAGATCATCGACGCGCTCCTCAAGAGCGTCGACGTGGTTCGCGGCATGATCGCCGAGGTCGGCGCGGGTCAGGAAGCCACACTGCCCGACGGCTCCGAATCGCTCCTCGCCAGGCTCAAGAAGATCTCCGACTCCGCCGCCGCCGAAGCCCCGGGCGCGACGCCTCCCGCCAAGCCCGCGCCGGCAGGCGCGGCCGAGATGACCGTCGGCTCGCTCCCGGCCGAGAAGGCCGACCTCATCGGGGGGCTGATCGCCGAGATCGACGTTACCGTCGAAGTGCTCGACACCTTCGGCGCCACGCGGGCGGCGGAAATGGCCGCGGGCCTCCTCCCGACCGCGAGGTACTTCGAGTTCAACTACCTCATTCAACTCGCGGAATCGCTCGCGCACATCACGGGCGCGGCGGACCCCGACGCGGCGGCCAAGGCGGAACGATTCGCGGTCCACCTCCGCACGTTTGGCGAAGCGCTCAAGGCCGGCCGAATCCTGCCCGCGCTGCCCGAGTCCGACGGCGAGAACGACCAGGACCCCCGTGCGGAGGCCGACGCGTCCGCGAACGCGGGCGCCGCCGCCACTCCGAAAGCGCAGCAGGGCGCCGCGGGCAAGGACGCCGCCCCAAAGGAAGCCCAGAACGCGAAGCACGTTGAATCCGCCGAGACGACCGTGCGCGTCGAGGTCGCCCGCCTTGAGACTCTCCTCAATCTCGTCGGCGAACTCGTCCTCACGAAGAACCAGGTTCTCGGCATGGCCAGGCACCTGCGGCAGCACGAACTGCCCCACGAACTCATGGAGAACGTCACCGGCGTCTCCGGCGCCCTCGACCGCCTCACGAGCGAACTGCAGGTCGGCGTCATGCGCACACGCCTCCAGCCCCTCAACAAACTCTTCGGGCGATATCCGCGCGTCGTCCGCGACCTCGCCCGCAACACGGGCAAGCAGATCGATATCGAGATCGTCGGCGGCGAGACCGAGGTCGACAAGAGCGTGCTCGAACAACTCGCCGACCCGATGGTCCACATCCTCCGCAACAGCGCGGACCACGGCATCGAGCCGATGGACGTCCGCGTCGCCGCAGGCAAGTCCGCGGCCGGGCGGATCCGCGTCGAAGCCTCGCACTCGGGCGGGCATGTTCGCGTCGAGATCAGCGACGACGGGAAGGGCATCGACCCCGCCGTCATCGGGCCCAAGGCCGTGGAAAAAGGCCTCATCACGCAGGAAGAGCTCGCGCAGATGCCGCCCGAGCGCGTCGTCGCGCTGGTCTTCGCGGCGGGCTTCTCCACCGCCGAGAAGGTCAGCGACCTTTCCGGGCGGGGCGTGGGCATGGACGTGGTCCGCACCAACATCGAGAAGATCGGCGGGACGGTCTCCATCACGTCCGAGAAGGGCAAGGGAACCATGATCGAAGTCATGATTCCCCTCACGGTTGCCATCATGCCCGCCATGATGGTCGGCGTAGGACGGCACCAGTACGCCATCCCGCTCGCCTGCATCACCGAGATCGTCAGGCTCGAGCCCGCCTCGCAGCACAGCGTCGCCGGCCGACCCGTCATCCGCATCCGCGAGGATGTCCTCCCCCTGATCGACCTCGGGTCAAGGCTGGGCGAGCCCAAGGGAAGCGACGCCGCCGACGCCGCTCGCTTCGCCGTGGTCTCCGCGATCGGGCAGCACCGGGCCGCCCTCGCCGTGGACTCGCTGGTGGGGCAGCAGGAAATCGTCATCAAGCCGCTCGACGACGTCTACACCAAGGGCGGGCCCTTCAGCGGGGCCACGATCCGCGAGGATGGGGAGGTCAGCCTCATCATCGACGCCGCCATGCTTGTCCGCCAGACGCCGGCCTCGGCGCCGGCAGCCCGAACCGCAGGAGCCGCAAACGATAAACCGGCCGCATAGCCGCGGCCCAGGAGGATCCGACGTGGATAACAGCTTCGTGCTCCCATTCATCAAGTCCGCGCGCAACGTCTTCGAGACGATGCTCAACCTCGAGGTCCGCTTCGGCACTCCCGAGGTGCGCGACTCGCCCCTGCCCTCGCACGACGTCTCCGCCATCATCGGGATGTCGGGAGACCTCGAAGGCTCCGTCGTTCTCAGTTTCCCCTCCGACACCGCCAGGCGCGTCGTGGCGGTCTTCACCGGCTGCGATTCACAGCCGTCGAACGAGGACCTCTCGGACGCCATCGGCGAGGTCGTGAACATGATCGCCGGGGGCGCCAAGGCCCAGTTCCAGGGCAAGAGCGTCAGCATCTCCTGCCCTTCGGTCGTCGTGGGATCGTCGCACAAGGTCTACGGTCGAAAAGACATCACCATGGTCGCCATCCCATGTTCCTGCGACTGCGGCGACTTCTGCGTCGAAATCGCCAGCCGAAACACCGCCGCCTCGCAATCCACGAACCCCGCCTCCTCGCCTCAGAGCATGGCCGCTTGATCAACTGAACGGGAGACCATCCATGAAGATCCTTCTCGTAGACGACTCCAAGACCATGCGCAACATCCAGAAGTCCGTTCTCGCCCAACTCGGCCACAACGAGGTCGAGGAGGCGAGCGACGGCCTCGACGCCCTCAGCAAGATCGGAGGCTTCCAGCCCGACCTGCTCCTGGTGGACTGGAACATGCCCAATATGGACGGCCTGACCTTCGTCAAGCAGTTCCGCTCCAAGGGACACAAGCAGCCCGTCATCATGGTCACCACGGAGTCGGAAAAGACCCGCGTCATCGAGGCCATCAAGGCGGGCGTGAACAACTATGTCGTCAAGCCCTTTACGCCAGACATACTCAGCCAGCGGATTCAGGAGACCGTCGCCAAGGTCGCGGCGTGAGCCCAACGCCGCGGCGGTCGATCCGGGGAGGACAGGCCCGTGAACGAACAAGTCGTCCGCCAAGGCGTTGCGGACGGTGAAGAGGTCGTCTTCGAGGCGGGCGCCACGATCCAAGGCGGCGTCGGCGCGGGCGCGCGCATCCGCGCCAAGGGCGACCTTATCATCGAAGGCCTCGTCGATTCGGCCACCATCGAAACCACCGGCGACCTCCGCCTCCTCAAGGGGGCCGTCGCACACCACCGCGGGGCTCACGCTTCTGAGTGCATCCTCCGCGTCGTCGGCAGCCTCCATGCCGAGTTCCTTGACACCGCCGTCATCGACGTCGGTCGCGGACTCATCGTCGAATCCCAGGTCATGAACTGCCGGTCGGTGATCCACGGCTGGATCGACATGCCCAAAGGGGCCTTGGTCGGCGGCCACACAACTGTCATGCGCCACGTCCGCGTGGCAACCCTCGGCAGCGATTCCGTCGTCCCGACCCCGATCCTCTTCGAGGCCGTCCCGAGACTTGACGCCTGCCTCGAGCGCCTGCCCGTCCTCTGCGAATCGCTCGACAAGCAGTGGGAGGCCGCCAAGCGCGAGTTGGAGAGGCTTTCCATGCCGGGCCAGATTCTCAAGCCCGCCGACAAGGAGCGGCAGACCGAACTCTCCTTCGCCGTCGTTGAAATGGAGAAACTCCATCACCGCTGCGAGGCCGTTGGGGGACTCGCCCGCGAGGACCTCCGCCGTGCGGCAACCCTCGACCTCACTATCGAACAGACCATGTTTCCGGGCGTTGCGCTCGAATCGCCGAGCGGCGACCATGTCGTGGGAAAAGCCGTGCGCGGCCCGATCCGGATCTACCGCGACAGGCGCGGGAATCTCGTTGGAAGTTCCGACCCGGACGATCCTGAGGCCTCCGCCGTGCCGATCAAGGGGTTGGCGGACCTTCGCCCGCGCCCCAAGGCCGGCGCCGGTCCCGGGCGCAAGTGATCGTCTTCAAACCCAGGGAGCATGACCGACAATGCGAGTCCTCGTGGTTGATGATTCGGCCTTCATGCGCAAGGCGATCTGCAACATGCTCGCCGACGAGCCGCGGATCACCGTCGTCGGGCAGGCCGCCAACGGCGCCGAAGGCCTCCGCCTCGTCCGCGAACTCAAGCCCGACGTTGTCACGATGGACATCGAGATGCCCATCATGGACGGCCTGACCGCCCTCGGGCGCATCATGGACGAGTGTCCGACGCACGTCATCATGATCTCGTCCCTGACCACCGAAGGCTCCCACGCCGCCCTCGCCGCGCTCAAGGCCGGCGCCGCCGATGTCATGGCCAAGGACGCCTCGCACGTTTCGCTCAGCATCGTCCGCCTGAAGGATGGCCTGATCGGGCGCATCGTCGCCCTGGCCGGCGCGCGCCGCCCGCGCCGCCGACGCCTTGAAGGCACCGACACACTCCCGCGCCCCGACGCCCAGCCGGTCCATTTCCGCCCGGGACAGTTCGACCTCATCTGCATCGGCTCCAGCACCGGCGGCCCACCAATCCTCGAGTCCATCCTTGTGGGCATGCCCAACCCCATGGGCGCCGTCGTCCTCGTGGCCCAGCACATGCCGGAACTCTTCACCCAGTCCATGGCCGAGCGACTCGAACGCGCGTGCGGCCTCAAGGTCGTCCACGCGCGCGACGGCATGACCGCCGAACGCGACACCATCCACATCGCCCCCGGCGGAAAGAACATGCAGATCAGGAAGACCGCCGCCGGACGATGGACTCTCTCCGTCGGGGAGGAGCCGAAGACCCTCTACCGCCCCAGCGTCGATGTCCTGTTCCACTCCGCCGCGGAGGCCGCCGGTGGACGGACCCTCGGCGTGGTCCTCACGGGCATGGGCGACGACGGCTCACGGGGCGCGAAAACCATCCGCGACAAGGGCGGCGTCATCCTCGCCCAGAACGAAGAGACCTGCGTCGTCTACGGCATGCCACGGGCTGTCACCATCTCCGGCCTGAGCGCCGCGAGCCTCTCGCCCCCCGGGCTCCTTGCGTCCATCCGTTCGGCCGCCCCCGCCGCACCCCTCCGCGCCGCTTCCTGATCCGATTCTGCTCATTCCCCACCCGCGGGGAGGGCCGTCGCATGAACCCGATCCTTGGACGCCGAGGTCGTCGAGTCGCCGTGGCGACATGAGTCCGCGAAGGCTCGCATCCATCAGGGCCCCGATCCGAGGCTTCGTCGCGGACTCCTCAGCCTCGGCATCCACCGATTTTGCGATTGCCCGCGGATTCCATGCAGGGCAATCGCATTATTGTGGCTGCCCCGGTCTCGCCGGCTTTGCGGCGAGGC
>CAZBDZ010000108.1:0-8120 GCA_964490785.1 uncultured Phycisphaeraceae bacterium | reverse complement strand
TAATCCGTCTCTCCACTTGCCTCTGGTGGGACGGATTTGTAATCCGTCTCTCCACTTGCCTCTGGTGGGACGGACTTGTAATCCGTCTCTCCACTTGCCTCTGGTGGGACGGATTTGTAATCCGTCTCTCCACCCCTGCCTCTGGTGGGACGGACTTGCAATCCGTCTCTCCGGCCCTGCTGCCTCAACTCGGTGCTATGGGCGACCCGCCCCTCTCGCAGAGTCGCCGTGGCGACCCTACCCCTTTTCCCTGCCTTCTTTGAGGGCTTCCCCCAACCAAAACCCACGCCTGCGCGCCCAAATGAAGTAGATCCCAGAGAATCTTCGCCATCTTCTCCTATCCCCCCTTGCGGCCCGCGTATCTCGTGGCACAATAGGGATGGTGTTACTGCCTTGATGCGCCCGGTCGCCCGGCGGAAGCTGCGGCGGGGACGGGGAGGTGCGCGATGGAGAAGTCGTGGTTCGCATTGGCGGCAGTTTGGACGGTGGCGCTCCATGCGTCCGCCCCGGCGGAAGTGGTGCAGAACTCGGCAAACGGACACTATTACGAGCTGATCACGACGCCATTATCCTGGAACGATGCTGAAGCCTCCGCGGCATCGCGTTCATATGCCGGTGTTACTGGCCATTTGGCCACGATCAGCGACGCGAGCGAGAACTCTTTTCTGCAGACCTTTGGCCAGCCGCCTGAGGCGCTTTGGATCGGCGGACGGCAGGCAACTGGTTCGACCGAACCGGCAAGCGGCTGGTATTGGATCACGGGGGAACCGTGGTCGTACTCCAACTGGAACACGGGGGAGCCGAATAATGCGCCGCCAGGAGAAGACTGCCTCCAAATCTACGCCGGGGGTTTGGCTCCTGGTCGATGGAACGATGAACCCGGATCGCGGCTCTACCGATCGATCGTTGAGTACGACGTGGGAGGCGCGACCACGAGTCAACCATGCGATCCTTCCGTGGCTGGAACATACGAAGTCAAGTTACGGGGCGTGGGCTGTTTGCGCGGCGTCGAAACAGAAACCGACGATGACCCCATTCGGTTGACGCTCGACACAAGTGGATGTCGTCTGGTTGGGGACTTCTATTTCTTCGGCCTACGAGTCTCGCTGCCTCAGACCACTTGGAGCTACTCCAACGGGGTGGTTCAGGTCTCGGACTGGTCGGCTCTGGCTTCCGCGCCCGCGAGGCCGGGCGCGACGGCCTTCACGATGAGATACGACCAGATTACGCCGCAAGGGTGGCAAGCGATGTCGGAGTACTGGGATGCCGAGGACATCGATGCTATCGAGGACCTGTGCGGCAGTCTTGATAGCTTTGCACGCAGCGTGCGTCTGGATTGGCGGCTCATCAGCCGCCCCACATCGCCGCCTCTAGGCACGCCGGGCTCCGGCAATACGGACGGCACTTCCACAGGTTCGGGAGAAGAAGCACCACTGCTGTCGGCCGATTCACCGATAACGGGCCTCAGCGCCCCAAGAAGCGAGGAGCGGTCGTTCCGATTCAATCTTGAGCCTGGACACTACCGCGCGGTGGTTTCCCTCGAAGGCGGCATTGGACAGGCCGATCTTTTCCTAAATCCTGGTTCGCCGGCAACTGCCAAAAACTTCTACAGGTCGCCATCAGGTGCCAAAGCCATTGCCATGGGAAAGGGAACGTCAAAATCCATTGCGTTGATCAACCCCCCCGGCGGCGAGTGGTACGGGACGATTCGCGCCGGCAAGAAGGGGTTCTCTGATGTGACTGTGAGACTCAACGCCACGGAATCCGATCCGTTCGCTCTACCCGCAGAAGGGCGAATCCAGATTCCTACTGGTAACACGGGCTTCGCGGACGACCTCTACTTTGATGTCGAACTGGGATTGCCTACATCGGGCGCGGGCCGCATCGATTCGACGAAATCTCTTTGGGTTGTCGTTCATGGAAGGCTCCAGACTCCAATCCCAGACTCAAACGAGGACTTGAGAAGGTTGGCGAGTGTCCTCTCAGTTGCTCGTCCCGGAGATCAGGTTCTCTTCTACGATTGGAGCGAGGCGTCTGACTCGATCGCGTGCGAAGGCGCCTCAAGAGCGGACGAGGCCGGAGTGTGGCTCGCGGCGCAGATCCGCGCAATGGGGATAACCCCGCGCGATCGGGTGAACTTGGTGGGGCATAGCTGGGGGACATGGGTCTGCTACTACGCTGCACGCTCCCTTGGCGGCGTGAACTCCATTATCGCCCTCGACCCTGCAATCCGAGGCATCTGTTCTCGGACGGACTACCAGAGCATAGACTTCGCTTCGGTGAGCGACAACTCCTGGGCATTCCACTCGAGCGGTTTAGGCAGCGAGGATCTGACTAGGACAGCGCATGAGGCGTACTCCCTGAACGTCGAGGAGCCGGGGCGCGATCCGGACCTCGACGAGCACAGCGCGGCGCACCTTGTCTTCCGCTCAATCGTCTCCCATTTCGCGACAGGCATCCGCGGCGAGTTGACCGGACACTTTAGACTGGATGGGCTTGCGAAGCCCAAAGCGGTGCCCCGCAGTTCACCCGGAGATCTCGACGGCTCAATCGACGCCGGTATGTTCGTCGCCTCGGACGTTTGGATACCTCTCTCGATGGCGACTCGCGATGGCCAAACGCTCACCGACCAATACAAGGACTCTGCGAGTCCACAGAAGCCCTACAAGCTCCTTCGCGGCAAGAGCTTCACTAACTTCCTGACGCGAAGCCTTCCTCACGATCATCTGAAACTGGCGCTCAAGAACCCATCTCGCCTGCGGCTCGCTATCACAGGCCGACACGCCGAGTCCCTCGTGGGATTGACTATCCGCGGGCCATCCGGCAACGAAATAATCGCGTCCGCATTCCCGACCGCACAGCCCGACGATATCGAATTCGAGGCAGACTTCCCAACGGGCACCAGCCTGATTGAGTTGCGCCACCTTGGGCAGACGGGAACCACGCAAGGCCTTATGGGGATCTTTTACACGATCACCGTGAACTAGTGTCCATGAAGATCGCCGCGCAACTCTCTCTCGGATTGGTCTTGGCGGCAGGCGCTGCCTCGACATGGATCGCCTCGAACCACGGCAATCCAACGACGACTTCCGACGCGCGCTCAGAAAGTGAACGGCCGGTACTTCCCACGCTGTCTGCGCATTCGTCCTCACCTGCCCCCTCACCCACTCATCTCGGCGGATCCATGCGCTCCTTTCTGCCCCCCGCATACCCCCTAACCGGTTCTGCGGTGGAAGGGGCGGTCGCTAGGACAGCCAACGTCAACCAGGAATCAAACGGGCGTCCTTGGATGACTGCCTTGGAGAGTTTGCCTGATAGCGAGGCGCGATACCAGTTGCTTTGCGGCATTCGCGACGGCGATATCCGAATAGAACCCAAGATCCTTGCCGACGCCATCGCTTATGCCACCACGGATAGCCTGCTTCGAATCGCCGCGGCCGATGCACTCATTGAAACGGCCGATGGCCCCGCAATCGACCGCCTCATCGAGGCTCATGGTCCGGCACTGCCGGACGAGGTTCGTATCGAGATTGAACGAGCCCTTTCCACGGTTGTGTCGCCAGCCGCGTCCTCAGCCATGTGTCGTGCTGCCGCACGCATTCCTCTCGGAGCGGAGGACTCACTCGAAGCCGCGATTCTCACCGGACTCGCATCTATCGGTACGGATGAGACGATCGACGCACTTCTATCACGAGGCGACTCTGCTTCGCTGGCTGGGAGCGCGGACAACGTATTTGAACTGATCGCTGGGATTCGGAATCCCGAAGCCCTCATTTGCTTGGCTGCTCACTTGCAGCGCCCAGGATCCAGCCATTGCGAGGCGACGCGACTGTCCGCTATTCGCGCGCTCGGGAACGGGCGTAGTGCTGATGTACGCATCGCGATTCGTGAAGTGCACCGCACAGGCACGCCTGCGGAAAATCAAGAGGCCGCAAGAAGCCTGATTCGGATCGCACTTCGCACGAAGCCGGACGCAGAACCCAGAGGTGGTTCGTCACAGATGTCGGAAACCCCCGGCACTACTCGGTAGCGGCCTACCGGATTGCGGGGCTGCCCTTTGCTATCCTCCGCCTCACGCCCGCTCCCTGAAGGCCCGGGCGTGGGAGGCTTGTCGTGTCGCAGACGCCGGTTTCGCTTCCGAGGCCTCGCGGCCTTGCGCAGACCATGCGGAGGGACGCCTGGTGGCTCCAGCCGCTGTTCACGTTCCTCGGCCTCGGCGCGTTCATCGTCTATTCGACTTGGGCCGCGTTCCAAGGGGACCACTACTGGTTTGTGGGAGGCGGGGCGAGTTACCTGTCGCCCTTCTACTCGCCTGAGTTCTGGTACCCGGCGGGCCAATCGCCGCATTCGCCGCACGCGTGGTTTGGTGAGCAGCCGAGTTGGCTGCCTTGGCCTTCGTTCGTGCCGTTCTCGCCGGCGCTCCTGATTCTGTGGGCGCCTGGCGGGTTCCGGTTCACGTGCTACTACTACCGCGGGGCGTACTACAAGGCGTTCTGGGGCGATCCGCCGGCGTGCGCTGTGGGCGAGCCGGGGTTCCGGGGGGAGGCGTACCGCGGCGAGCACAAGTTCCCCCTCCTCTTCCAGAACATCCACAGATTCTTCATGCGCCTCGCCCTCCCCTTCCTCCTCATCCTCGCGTGGGACGCGATCGAGGCGTACCGATTTACCGACGCCGAGGGCTCGCGCCGCTTCGGCATCGCCGTCGGCTCGCTCATCCTCACACTCAACCCGATCTTCCTCGCGTCGTACACGCTCGGCTGCCACTCGCTGCGGCACCTCATCGGCGGGCGCGAGGACTGCCTCTCCCGCTGCTCCGCCGCGAGACAGGGGCTCTACGCCGGCGTCTCCTGCCTCAACCACCGGCACATGATGTGGGCCTGGATCAGCCTCTTCTGGGTCGGGTTCACTGACTTCTACGTGCGGATGTGCTCGATGGGAGTGTGGGAGGATTTGCGGATACTCTGAAGAACGAGAGCCGACGCCGCCCTTGGCTCAACGACCGCGATGGCGACTCGAGAACGTCAATGATCTGTCGAATCGAAGCCCTCAACTTCCGCTGCCTGAAGTATGTGAGCCAACCGCTCGGATCGTTCCATGTCCTGGTGGGCCCGAACGCCAGCGGAAAAACCACTTTCTTGGACGTGGTCGCGTTCTTGGGGCGGCTTGTCTCCGATGGGCTTGAGGCTGCTGTTTCAGAGCGCACAGCTTCTTTCCAAGACCTCGTGTGGCGTCGGCTAGATTCCTCGCTGGAGTTGGCGGTTGAAGCGGTTATTCCAGACTCAATCAGAACCCGGCTGCCGAATGACCAATGGAACGCCATCCGATATGAAGTCCGGATCGGACCTGAGCAACCAGGAGGCGAAATCCAGATCCTCGAGGAGTCCGTGGTTCTGAAGATTGGTCCAGCGCCGGACAGTTCGGAGCGGACCCTCTTCCCGATGGAGCCCACTCCGCCCAAGAGTCTGATGTCTGGCTCTATTCGAGGAACCCGACGAAGCGTCAGCAAGAAATCGCCCGGCGACGACCATTTCTATTCGGAGGTATTGGACGAGTCAGGAAAGGGGTGGTTCCCCAGCATCCGGCTTGGTCCTCGCAAATCGGCGCTGGGGAATCTTCCGGAGGACGAGACCAAGTTCCCAGCCTCAACCTGGCTCAAGCGCCTGCTAGCCGAGGGCGTTCAGTCATTCATGCTCAACAGCCTGTTGATCAGACGGGCCAGCCCTCCGGGTCAACGCCGGAGTTTCAAGCCGGATGGCTCCAACCTCCCGTGGGTCGTTGCCGACTTGGAGCGTGATCCGACTCGACATCAGGCATGGATCAATCATCTCCGCACCGCCCTCCCGGATATCCGGTCGATCAGCACCGTTGAAAGGCAGGACGACCGCCATCGCTACCTCGTTGTTGAATACTCCGGCGGCCTGAAGGTCCCCTCGTGGATGGTCTCGGACGGCACGCTGCGTCTGTTGGCGCTCACGTTGCCCGCATACTTGCCACAGTTTCACGGGGTCTATCTGATCGAAGAGCCAGAAAACGGCGTCCACCCCGGAGCCGTTGAGACTCTGTTCCAATCGCTCTCATCGGTCTATGACGCCCAGATTCTCCTGGCCACCCACTCACCAGTCATACTCAACCTGGCCGATGCGTCATCGGTTCTTTGTTTCAAGAAGACAGAGAGTGGTGCAACCGACATTGTCCTCGGAAGCAACCACCCGGCGCTTCGGGAATGGAAGGGAGAAACCAGTCTTGGCACTCTGCTTGCCTCAGGAGTGCTTGGATGACGGATCTCGCCGTGCTTGTTGCCGACAAGGATTCTGAGCTGTCGCTTTGCGCGTTGCTGAGTCGCGCTGCAACGCTCGGCATTCGCCCGGTTACGTCAACATTCCTCCGGTCGCAGGAACATGACCCGGGCGTTTATCAGCGGGCCACCGACCTCTTGAGGCTGCACCTGCGAACACACACCTTCGCTTTGGTTGTGTTGGATCGCGAGGGAAGCGGGCGAGACGCACTTGGCCGCACGGAAATTGAGGCGGAAGTCGAGATGCGCCTCAGTCGCAATGGGTGGAAGGACCGCTGTGCGGCCATTGTGATCGACCCGGAGCTCGAACGGTGGGTTTGGAATAACTCGCAGGAGATGGCCGCAACGCTTGGCTGGACCGGGAAACTTCAAGGTCTTCGGGGCTGGCTTTGCGAAGGGGGCTTCCTCGCACCGGGCGATTCAAAGCCCAGCCGCCCTAAGGAAGCGATGCTCGCGGCACTCCGACAGTCTCGCGTGCCGAGGTCGTCGGCGCTCTTTGAGCAACTGGCTCTTCGCGTGGATACTTCCACATGCGTTGATCCGGCATTCGTGAAGTTGCGTGAGACTCTTCTCAAGTGGTTTCCGCTGAAAGGTGCGCCTCCAGAGAATCCACGTTCACGGACGAAGACCTGATGACACACGATACCCACTCTCACGACGTCCTCGTCATCGGCGCTGGCGGCGCCGGCCTTCGCGCCGCCATCGAGGCCTCCGCCTCCGGCTGCTCCGTCGGCCTCATCTGCAAATCCCTCCTCGGCAAGGCGCACACCGTCATGGCCGAGGGGGGCGTCGCTGCGGCCCTCGCCAATGTCGACGACCGCGACAACTGGAGGGTCCACTTCGCCGACACGATGCGCGGCGGGCAGTACCTCAATAACTGGCGCATGGCGGAACTCCACGCCAAGGAAGCACCCGCCCGCGTGAACGAACTTGAGGCGTGGGGGGCCGTGTTCGATCGGACAAAGGACGGGCGCATCCTCCAGCGCAACTTCGGCGGGCACCGATACCCGCGCCTCGCCCACGTCGGCGACCGCACCGGCCTCGAGATGATCCGCACCCTCCAGGACCACGGCATCCACCAGGGGATCGAGGTCTACATGGAGATGACGGCCCACACGCTTCTCCTCGAAAGTGGCCCGGGCTCCCGCGTCGTCGGCGTCTTCGGCTACGACCGCGAGCGCGGGCGCTTCCGCGTGTGGCGCGCCAAGGCGATCGTGCTCGCGACAGGAGGCATCGGGCGCGCCTACGCCGTCACGAGCAACTCGTGGGAGTACACCGGCGATGGGCAATCGCTCGCGTACCGCGCGGGGGCCGACCTGCTGGACATGGAGTTCGTGCAGTTCCACCCGACGGGCATGGTCTGGCCGCCGAGCGTGAAGGGCATTCTTGTTACAGAAGGGGTGCGCGGCGAGGGCGGGCGCCTGCTCAACAACAAGGGCGAGCGCTTCATGTTCAACGACATCCCCGACAACTACAAGAACCAGACCGCAAAGGACATCGAGGAGGGTTGGCGCTACGTCATCGGCGACAAGGCCGCCAACCGCCCGCCGGAACTCCTGACGCGCGACCACGTCGCCCGCTGCATCAACCGCGAGGTGAAGGCGGGGCGAGGCTCGCCCCACGGCGGGGTGTACCTCGATATCGCCTGGATCAAAGAGAAGATAAAGAACGCGCCGGAGCACATCAAGAAAAAACTCCCCAGCATGTACCACCAGTTCATGCAACTGGCGAACGTAGACATCACGAAGGAGCCGATGGAGGTCGGCCCGACGACGCACTACGCGATGGGCGGCGTGCGCGTGGACGGAGATACGCAGATGAGCAC
>CAZBDZ010000107.1:0-8731 GCA_964490785.1 uncultured Phycisphaeraceae bacterium | reverse complement strand
TGCGCTGCGCAGAGCCTCCGCTTCGCTGGCCGTGGCACCCGGCTGAAGAGTTACCCTGAGCCAATGCCCGCGCCACCAGGTTCGATGCCGATCGGCAGCGCCCCGGCCCGGCCAATCCCGAGTTCATTCCGCATCCCCCGGCTGGCGCGTGTCCGCGAGCGTCTTCCCGTCGCTGTAGCGCGTGTCATGGAGCGCCTTCGACTCTCCGGACGACCGCTTGTCGCCCGATGCGGACCGCGGTCGGCCCACGTTGCGCAGCACCAGCGTGCGCAGTTCGGTCATCTCCTGCATCGCGTAGCGGACGCCCTCCCGGCCCGTGCCGGATTCCTTGACCCCCCCGTATGGCATCGTCTCGATGCGCGTGGACGGAACATCGTTGATGACCACCCCGCCGACCTCGAGAACGTTCCACGCGCGGAACGCATGCGAAAGGCTCGCCGTGAAAACCCCCGCCTGGAGGCCGAACCGCGTCGAGTTCGCGATCGACAGCGCTTCGTCAAACGAGTCGAACTTCTGCACCGTCGCGACCGGGCCGAAGACCTCCTCGGTCGAAAGCCGGCAGTTCGGCGGCGGGTTTTCGATCAGCGTCGGATCCACGAACGCCCCGACGCGCTGCCCGCCTACGAGAATCCGCCCGCCCGTCTTGGACGCCTCCTCGATCCACTGCTCGACCCGTTCCGCCGCCTCGACGCTGATCATCGGCCCCATCTGCGTCGTTTCCTCGCGCGGGTCGCCGACGCGGATCGACTTCGCCCGCGCCACCAGCGCCGGCAGCAGCGCATCGTAAATCGCCGAATGGATCAGGATCTTCTGCACGCTGATGCACGACTGCCCCGCGAGAATGAACGCCCCCGTGCAGACCCGCTCCGCGATCTTCTCCACGTCCGCCCGGCTCACGGGAGCATCCACGATGCACGATGCGATTCCGCCGAGTTCCAGCAGCACCTTCTTTCGGCCTGCCTTCTGCCGGATCGCCCACCCGACCGGCGACGAACCGGTGAACGAAATCAGCCGAATCCGCTCGTCGGTAATCAGCGCCTCACGCGCCGCATCGTCCGTAATCGGCAGCACGCTGAACGCCCCGGGCGGAAGGTCCGCCTCCGCGAGAATCTCACCGAGAACCAGGCTCGTCAGCGGCGTGCGGGGGTCGGGCTTCAGGATGAAGGGGCATCCCACCGCGACCGCCGGCCCGATCTTGTGGCACGCCAAATTCAGCGGAAAATTGAAGGGTGTAATGAACGTGCAGGGACCCACCGGAACCCGCTTGCACACCGCCTCGAAGTTCTCGCCCCGCGGCGAGGAATCCAGCGGCAAATACTCGCCCGCGATCCGCGTCGATTCCTCCGCCGCCCCGCGGATCGTGTCGATCGCCCGATTCACCTCCGTCCGCGCGTCCGAGATCGGCTTCCCGACCTCGACCGTCAGGAGTTTCGCCAACTCCTCCGCCCGGTCGCGCATCCGCCTCGTGATGAAGACCAGCGCGTCGTGCCTCCGATACGCCGGGAAGTTGCGCAGAGGCTCCGCGGCGGCGGCGGCGGCCTCGATCGCACGGTCCACCGCTTCCGCGCCGGGAACGCAGACCGCATACGCGTCGCCGCCACGGTTCTTATCGATGACGGGGATCACCGTTGGGGCCGTCTGAGCGCGCCCGCCGACAAAGAATGGACGTGGTGCTGGAGCCATGCGGGGGAGTGGTCTGAAGCGTCAGAATAACAAGCCGGCCCGGGAATCCTTTCGTTTGCGAAATCGCCGGTTTGGGTGTTCCCGGTCGTAGGCTTGGTCGATGGACGACGCATGACGAACCCGTCCGACCTGCCGCCCACTCCGACCGGCGCGCTTTCCATGCCTGATTTCGGCATGACGCGCCGATCCTGCGGGACCAAGATCGGGCGGGCTTCTTCGCCCGATTCCCCCCCCCGGCCGCCGGCGGGGCCTCGGAGTCGGCTTCTGTTAGCGCAGAAAGTGCGGCGTGGAGGGTCTTTTGTCGGCGGATGAGAACGCCGAAGAAATCGTGCCCCCGACTCCGTGCCAACCTGGAGGATCTGGGGTAATGGGGCCAAATATGGGAATCGTATGAGTCTTCGTGAGTTTTCTTGCCCGATGCCCAGTCATCGGGTATTTGTTCAGGATCGAGAATTCCAGTCTTCCCGGACGGTCCCGGGGAGGGACGGGGTTCGTCCCTCTGGCTTGGGCCGTTGCTGTGGAGAAGAGGAGGTGTTGCGTGGATTACCGGTGTCAAGTCCGAACGTTGCTTCGGACGCTCGGGTACGCGGCAAGCCTGTCCTTGGGCGTGTCGGCCGCAATGGCCGGCGCTCCGAAGACGGAGAATGCCAAACTTCAGCACATGCTGGCGACCCCGTTCTGGGCTGAGAACATCAACCCGAACGCGATCTTGGTCGTGCCAGGCGGCGAGGGTGAGTGGGAGGCGCCGGCAGGCGCGACTCGCACAGACCCCTGCACCGCCGGCGGCGATGCCAACGGGTACGACCGTCCCCCGGGGATGCGCGTCTATCCCTCGGTCATCCTGGGCCAGTTCAACCTGCAAGAGTTCTACTGCGCGGATGACTTCACCCCCGCGGCCGACGGCGACATCAACCAGGTCTGCTGGAACGGCTGGTTCAGCAACCTGATCTGCGACGGCGACATGACCTCGCCCGATCGCTGGGACATCAACTTCTACGACTTCACCCCAGGCACCGGCCTCCCCGGCGCCCTCCTCAAGAACTACAAGAACTACGGCGGAACGCCGAACATGACCGTCACTCAGGGCCCGACGGGTCTGCCCGTCGGAATCAACCCGAGCATCGTTGAGCACGCATTCAGCGCCGCCCTCGATGCCCCGTACGTGCATGTCCTCGCCGGCACCTGCTACTACGTCGAACTCTTCCAGAACACCAACCGCACATGCTTCTACCTCCAGGGCCTGTCCTACGAGCCCACTCTTGATCCGACCGCGGAAGGCAACCGCTCGTTCCTCCGCCGCGACAATCAGTTCTTCCCGGCCTACGCCGTGACGGACTTCATCAACATCGACATGGTCATCAAGATCGGCTTCACCGCCGCGAACACGCTGGCACAGTCCAACGAACCCTTCGCGGTCTGCTTCTATCGTCCCCCGCCGGATAACGACGACATCGGCGGCGTGTCCTTCGGCATCGTGACCTGCAACGCGCCGGGCACCGTCTTCGACAACACCTACGCGACGCACAACACGACCCTCGATCCGTACTCCTGCCGCAAGTCCACGACTGATCCCCTCGATCAGACCGCGGGCGATGTGTGGTTCAAGTTCACCGCGTCGGCGACCTCCGCCGCGGCCACCCTGTGCGGATCCGACGTGCTGGGCGGCCTCTCCGGCGGCGACGCGCTCATGGCGATGTACCGCCTGACCGTGCCCGCCAACGGCGAAAACCTCGCCAACCTCACTCAGGTCGGCTGCTCCGACGACGCCTGCGCCGGCGGCTTCTCCGAAATCAACGCCACCGGCCTGACGGTCAGCACCGTCTACTACCTCCGAATCTCCTCGTTCACCCCGGTGGATCAGGGCATCTATACCCTCAACGTCTCCTGCCCGATCCCCGTTGCCGCGAACGACCTCTGCACCGCGGCGAACGTCATTTCCCAGGCCGAGTACTCCCAGCCTCTGGGCATCCTCCGCTCGGGCCAGACCCGCACCGCCACGACCGACGGCAACGTCCGCGCCTGCGGCGGAGCCGGCCACTCGTCCCGCGGCGTGTGGTACAAGCTCACCGGCCGCCCCGGCGGCAGCCGAATCCTCCTCAGCACCGACCAGGCGACCTCGGGCTCCGCGTTTGATACGCAACTTGAGGTCTACTGCGGCGTGTGCGACGCCTCGGGCGCAGGCCTGAACTGCGTCGCCTACAACGACGACAAGAGCGACACCGTCGTCCAGTCCGAACTGGACTTCTGCGCTCGCAGCGGCGTCGACTACTGGATCCTCGTCGCGGGCTACGGCACCGCCGCCGCCAACACCGGCGACTTCACCATGCTGATCCGCGAACTCCGCGACACCAACAACAATCCGCTCGCCTGCTGCGACGGCCAGATCTGCGATGAGCCCTGCGATTTCGAGATCCCGCTCAACGCGATCGTCGAGAACGGCGAGAACACCAACAACACCACGCCGCCCTCGATCACGACGACCGAGCCGTGCGCCATCCCGCCCGGCTACACGCAGTCCCAGGGCAACGCCACGCAGTTCAACGACGCCTGCTCGCTCCTCCCGCCCGCCGGCGAGGACAAGCGCTACGGCAAGATCCTCGAAGGCCAGACGATCTCCGGCAACCTTTGGTCGGTTTCCAGCATCCAGGCGCGCGACCGCGACTGGTTCCTCTTTGAGGAAATGGAACCCAACCAGGCACGCACGATCGTCCGCTACGGCTTCGCTTCAGAAGGCCCCTTGCGCCCGCGGTTCTATGACTGGGGCGCCATCGTCGACTTCGGCGACTGCAACCCGGCCCTCGGGTTCGTCTTCACGGACCTCTTCGGCTGCCCGCAGGAAGTTGACCGCGGCCACGTGTTCGAAGGTTCGGCCACCGACCAGTACGGCAAACTCGCCACTGATCCGGCCCACCTCCCCACCATGGGCTTCCTCATCTTCCATCTCTCCAACGGCGATGGCTATCCCTGCGGCACGAACACCCGTTACTGGCTGACCCTCAAGGAATCGTTCGGCGTCGCGGGCTGCACCGCAACCTCCGGACAGGTCGGCGATGACGAGGAAGACACTGTCCCGACCTTCGACGGCACGGGCGGCACCGACGGCTTCACCGCCGGCGAGCCTTGCTACGACGTGCCCCCGACCCCCCCGGACGAGGTCGCTCGTAAGGCAGGCTGCGGCGCCGATCCGATCACGGACGGCGAGTTCCTCACCGTGACCCCCAACACCTGGATGCACGGCAAGGTCGAGTCGAAGATCGGTTCGCAGGGCGCAACCCGCGACATCGACTACTACAAGTTCACCATCTCCGATCCGAAGGCGATGGTCGGCCTCGAAGTCCTGTCCGCCTACGTCATGACCGCCCTCATCACCGACAACAACTGCGACGCGGACGCCCAGACCTTCCTGGTCGCCGCGACCCGCGGGCACTGCGTCGGCGGCGGCGCTGACGCCACCGACATCATGCTCCTCAACGGCAACGGCACCACTTACATTCTCTACGTCTTCGCGACCGACTCCTTCGTCGCCGTCGGCTCCGGCGCCCTCTTCGCCAACTACTTCTGCACCGACTCGATCGCGGACTACCGCGTCCTCGTCTCCGCTTCACCGCTGCCCGACTGCTCGGCGACGCCGATCTGCAGCGCGGGTTCGCTCTCCGAGGCCGAGATCTGCACAGGCGACCTGGACCTCTTCTACGACGCCTGCGCCGCTCTGGCCGACACGGACCTCCCGCTCTCCTTCCCGGTTCCCCCGGGACCGGGCGGAACCGCCGTCGCCACGGGCGACAACGACGGGTGCTCGGCGTCCGTCTTCGCCGCTGATCAGATCGATGACACCACCCGCGTCTGCGGCACGCTCTTCAGCATCTACGAGCCCTATCCGGACGACGTCTTCAGCGTCGACCAGGACTACTGGACCTTCGAGGTCAAGCAGCGCGTCAAACTCACCTACTCGCTCCGCGCCGACGGCGCGGTCCGCGCCCTCGTCGCCGACACCGGCGCCCCGCTGGGCGACGGCTCCCCGGCCGACAACGGCGGCTCCAACTGCTACGACGCGGACAACCCGCTCCGCGTGATGGGCGGCCTTGACGCCGGTCAGTGCGTCGACGCCGTCGATGTCGTCTACCTCGAAGCGGGCGTCTACTCCATCATCATCTCCACCGGCACGCTGGACGACGGCCTGTCGGTCGGCGACTACTCCTGCGGCATGGAACGCTCCTACAGCCTCGGCATCGATATCGAGGCCCTCGGAACCTGCTGCGTGGGCAACGATTGCATGATCGTCACCCAGAGCGAGTGCAACTCCCTCAACGGAATCAACTGGATCAAGAACAACACCTGCGGCGATACCTACAGCATCGTCAAGGACGCCTACGTCCTCGTCTCCATCGCGGGCGCCGGCGGCGCCGTCCAGGTCACAGGCCTGGGCGACGACGACGTCGTCATGTCCTCCATGGGCGCCCCCTTCCGCTACTACGGCAAGACCTACCTCCCGTCCGACCTCGGCGTCTCGTCCAACGGCTACATCGTCCTCGGCAACGACGACGTCACCGCGATCGCTCGCCACTATCCCAACGCGGCGAACCCGAACGCGATGATCGCCGGCCTGCTGGCTGACTGGGACTGCGGCGCCCCCGGCGCCTCGGTCTGGGTCCAGACCACCGGCGCGGTCGGTAGCGAGGTCACGGTCATCGAGTGGAACAACGTTGCTCTGCTCGAGAACTTCAACTCCCGTGCGACATTCCAGATCCGTCTGACCCGGACGCCGGGCAACGTGCTGGCTGACCAGATCGAGTTCTGCTACGGAACCTTCGTCAACATCGCCAAGGCCGACGTCTCTGAACTCGATGGCGATCCGATCACCATGTCCTCGGGTATCGAAGACGGCTGCGGCTATGACGGCGTGGAATGGCTCCTCTCGGGCCCCGACCTCACCGGCAACCGCAAGGCCATGTTCGTCGCCGATCAGGACACGAAGTGCTACACCTTCCCGCCACCCTGCTGCCCCGGCGATGCCGACGGCAGCGGCGTGGTCAACTTCGCCGACGTGACCTCGGTCCTCATCAACTTCAACGCAACGCCCGGCTTCCCGCCGCAGGCACCTGGCGATGCGGACTGCAACGGCACCGTCAACTTCGCCGACGTGACCTCGGTGCTGATCAACTTCAACAACGTCTGCCCGTGAGACGACTGAAGCAACCGGTTGAAGCCTGAACAAACCCCGCCCCGCGGAGCAATCCTCCGCGGGGCTTTCTTTTTTTGAGGAAGCACGCGGCGCGCGGCGCATCCCGCGGTGATTCGCCGCACGCCTCACTTCGAGCCGTGATAGATACGCCAATCAAACGTCTCGATCAGCGCGTCGATGACCTCGTGCGTCGGCGTGGGCACGCCGCGCTTCCTGGCGTGCTCGATGATCTGCCGGTTGAGTTGGCCGATCTCGGTCTCGCGCCCTGCGCGGATGTCCTCGACCATGCTGGGGACATGGTGCGCGCCGTCTTCCAGCAGTTTGAGCGCGCGGGCGACGTAGTCCCGCCCGAGGTCCAGCCCGTCGGCCGCCGCCACCGCCACGCCCTCGTGCAGCAGCCGTTCGAGGATCAGCCGCGACGGCGAACTCAGCACCTCCCCCACGGACGCGTTCACGAGCGCCGCCACGGGGTTCGCCGCCGCGTTGACCACCGACTTCATCCACACGCACCGCTCGATGTCCTCCCGGTGCTCCGTCGGGAATCCCGCCCCGGTAAGCACCCGCGCCGTCTCGCGCGACGCCGGGATGTTGCCCGCGTCGATGCACCCGATCGCGTGCGGCGGGTTGTTCATCGACACCCTCGCCGCCCCGCTCGCGTCGAGCGTCGCGCCGAGGTTCAACACCATGCGGAGCATCCGCGTGCAGCCAAGCAGGTCGATCAACTGCCGCCCCGGGTCGATCCCGTTCTGGAAACTGATCACGTACGGCGCGCCGGGCTGATCCCCCAGCGACGGGAGAATGGGCCTGAGTTCCGCCGCGACCGCGGGGATCGCCGTCGTCTTGGTCGCGACGAAGACCGCGCTGATCCCCCCGATCGTCGCCAGGTCCGAGATCCTCCCGACGACAATCGGCCGGGCGTGCGCGTTGATGAGGCCCGCCACCGTCGCCCCGTCGCGGAACAACTGCGCCGCCCGCCCCGCCTCGATGCACACGTTGACGACCGGGATCACGGACCCGAGAATGGCGCATACGGCCGTCCCCATCGCGCCGGCCCCGATCACGGCGGCCCGGCGGAGTGTCCATTCCTCGTGTTGTGCGGATCGTTCGGCCGGCATGCGTCGCGTAGCGTTGACTCCTTGGAGCCTACACCCGGCTATACTAGACTTCAACATCCAGAAGTCCGGGTCTGCGAGTTAGGGGAATCCATGTTCTCGAGCACCGCCGAATACGCCCTCCGCGCCGTCGTTCAACTCGCCACCGAGACGGATTCCGCGCTCACCGCCCAGCGCATAGCCGAGGTCACCCGCGTCCCCGCGGGCTATCTCTCCAAGATCATGCAGGACCTCGCCCGCGCCGGAATCGTGAACTCGCAGCGTGGCCCCAACGGAGGGTTTACCCTCGCCCGCCATCCCTCCCGCCTCACCGTCCTCGACGTCGTCAACGCCGTGGACCCGATCCAGCGCATCCGCGTCTGCCCCCTCGCCCTCCCCGAGCACGGCAAGAATCTCTGCCGCCTCCACAAGAAACTCGACGACGCCATCGCCACTGTCGAGGAGATGTTCAGCGCCTCCACTATCGAGGAAATGATGACCCCGACCCGCTCGGGCTCGCGCTGCCTCTTCCCCACCCTCGACCGTAAGCCGATCAAGCCGGCAGGGACACGCAAGCCGAAGAAGTAGAACCCGGCGGCGGCCGGCGTCTCTGGGTCGGTTGGGCGTCGTTTCCGCAAGGCGATTTTGGATTCTGGATCGATTCCAAAAAGTTTCGGTTGATTTTTTTCGTTTTTGTGGCATTTTTCTATTGACAGGGGAGGGGGGGGGGGCACGTATATAAGGCGGGCGTTGGCGGATGGGTCGGTCCCGTTCC
>CAZBDZ010000106.1:0-9048 GCA_964490785.1 uncultured Phycisphaeraceae bacterium | reverse complement strand
CCCCCGCGCCACGCCCTGGAAAGGGCGTGCCACATTCAAACTGCGACACGACCCGGGAATGAACGATGGTCCGTATCGCATCACGGACAAGCACGCCCCGATAGAATCGCTCCCATGATCCCATTGGTCCCTCTCGGCCGTTCCGGACTGCCGTCCTCCATCATCGGGCTCGGGTGCATGGGGATGTCGGATTTCTACGGCTCGCCGGACGACGAGGAGTCCATCTCCACAATCCACCGCGCCGTCGAACTCGGCATCAACCACTTCGACACCGCCGACGTCTACGGCCCGTTCACCAATGAGGAACTCCTCGGCCGGGCCGTCCGGTCACTCCCTCGATCGATCGGTACACGAAACGACCTGCTCCTCGCCACGAAGTTCGGCCTGGTCCGCGACGCGAACAAAAACTGGATCGGCACGCGCGGCGACAGAGCCTACGTCAGGCAATCCTGCGAGGCCTCCCTCACGCGCCTCGGCGTCGAACGCATCGATCTCTACTACCAGCACCGCGTCGCCCCTGACGTCCCAGTCGAAGAGACCATCGCCGCCATGGCCGAACTCGTCAAAGAAGGCAAAATCAAGTCCATCGGCCTCTCCGAGACCGGCCCCGCCACCATCCGACGGGCCCACGCCGTCCACCCGATCGCCGCCGTGCAGAGCGAGTATTCCCTCTGGTCGCGCGATATCGAGATCGGCGTCATCCCCACCTGCCGAGAACTCGGCATCGCCGTCGTCGCCTACAGCCCCCTCGGCCGCGGCATGCTCACGGGCACCCTCACCAGCCGCCACGACCTGAACGACACCGACGCCCGCCTCAAGCACCCGCGCTTCAGCGATGAGAACTTCGACCGCAATCGCCGCCTCGCCGAACTCATGGTCGAACTCGCCGCCGCCAAGGGATGCACACCCGCCCAACTCGCCCTCGCGTGGGTCCTCTCGCGCAACGACCCGCCCGGCGCGCCGCCCGCCGCCGAGGGCTTCGCCATGATCGCCCTTCCCGGCACCAAAAAGCGCAGGTGGCTCGAACAGAACGCCGCCGCAATCAGCGTCCACCTCTCCCCATCCGACCTCGCGCAGATCGAAGGCTACTTCGCCCCCGGCGCCGCCGCCGGCGACCGCTATCCGCCCAACCGCATGGCCGAACTCGGGCGATGACTCCGCGCCCGATCGTTACTTCAGCCGAGCGAGCAGCGACTGCACCCGAACCTCCGTCCGCGTCTCCAACCCCTCCTGAGGCTTGGTGTCGAGCGCCCATTCGTAACTCACCGACCGGTCGTGCAGCACCCCGGCCCCGGCCTCCCAGTTCGCATCGCCCTTCCCCTCGAAACTCAGAAGCGTCGCGTTCAGGTTGTCCCCCTCGCCGCCGAACGGCAGCAACTCGGCCTTCGCCATGATCCGCACCGGCGCGAATCCGCCCTGCGACCTCTGGAGGACATGGAACGCCATGATCCGCAGACGCTGCGAGTTGCCCATCACCACGGGAACCTCGCTCGCCAACGTCCACATCGAGACCGCCGCCTCAGTCTCCGGAGCCGTCAGCGAAAACACCGCCTGAAACCGCGGCCCGATCCACTCCTGCGTCGTCATCTGCTCCGCCACCCCGCCGAACTTCACGTCGGGAACGTCGATCCCCTGCGCGTCAACCCCGACAATCTTCCCCGTCGGCGTCAACTCGATCAGGATCGGCCGGTCGATGATCCCCAGCAGCGCCGGCGCCAACGGGTTCGTCCTCGCCTCCTCCGCGGGCGACGCCGTATCAAACACCGGCGGCTCCTTTAGAATCGGCGACTCCCCCTTGAACCGCACCCGCTCGTACCGCAACTCGACGGTCACACGCTCCTCCGTCGAATCAAGGACGCGGAACGTCAACTGCGCCTCGGTCTGATACTGGTTCACCCCCACCCCGCCGCGGACCTTGTCGGAGTGGGTCGTGATGCTCTCGATCTCCTGGAACCCGTACCGCAGGAGTTCGCCCGCTTTCATCCCGAAATGAAACGCCATCGGCGTCTCATTCTGCCCCCGCGCCGCCGCCGCCGCGACCGAGGCCGCGGCAACGCCGGCAATCATCCCGAGTTTCGACAAGTGCTTCATCATCTCGACACCGCCGCCATTCCTGCCGCTGCCCTACGCCGCCTTCGCGCTCTTCACCGCCGCGGTCATCTTCCGCGCGGCATCGCCCAGATCATCCGCCGCCTGCATCGTCGGGATGGACGCCTTCGCCGCCGCGAGAATCTTCTTGCCCGCCTCGACGTTGGTTCCTTCGAGTCTCACGACCAGCGGCACCTTGAACCCAACCTCCTTCGCCGCGTTCACCACCGCCTGCGCGATCACGTCGCACCGCATGATCCCGCCGAAGATGTTGACCAGCACCCCTTGTACCGCCGAGTCCGACAGAATGATGCGGAAGCCCTCGGTCACCGCCTTCTCGTCGGCCCCGCCGCCGACATCGAGAAAGTTGGCCGGCATCCCGCCGTAGTGGTTGATGATGTCCATCGTCGCCATCGCCAGACCCGCACCGTTGACGAGGCACCCGATGTTCCCGTCCAGCGCGATGTACGTCAGCCCGGACCGCGCCGCCCGCAACTCCGACGCATTTTCCTCCGTCGGATCGAACATCTCCGAAACGGCCTTCTGGCGGAACAGCGCGTTGTCGTCGAAGTTGAACTTCGCGTCGATCGCCAGCACCTGCCCGTCCGGGTGGGCCGCGCTCGCGGGAGTAACGATCAGCGGGTTGATCTCCGCGAGGGAGCAATCCTTCTCGACGTACACGCGGGCGAGCGCCTGCATGATCCTCACCGCCTGCCCGACCTGCGACCCCTTGAACCCCAGCCGGAACGCGACCTCCCGCGCCTGGTGCCCCTGAAGGCCCAGCAGCGGGTGCATCGGCGTCTTCAGAATCGCCGAGGGATTCCGCTTCGCCACCTCCTCGATCTCGACCCCGCCCTCCGCCGACGCGATCAGGATGTTCCGCCGTGTCGCGCGATCGGTCGTGATCGCAAGGTAGTACTCCTTCGCGATATCCACGCCCGCGGCGATCAGCAGTTTCCGCACCTCGAGCCCCTGCGGACCGGTCTGCACGGAGACCATCTTGTTCGTGAGCATGAACCGGGCCGCCTCCGACGCCTCCGACGCCGAACGCACCAACTTGACGAACCCAGCCTTCCCGCGTCCGCCGGCGTGAACCTGCGCCTTGACCACCGCGAGCCCGTTCTCGCCCAACCCCGCCTCGGCCACGATACGCTTGTACGCCGCCGCCGCGTGCTCGCTCGACTCGATCACCGCGCCGGGAGGCACGGGCACGCCCGCCTCAGCGAGCAGTTGCCTCGCCTGGTACTCGTGAATCTTCATGGAGGTTCCCTGGCCCCAGAGCAACCGCGACCGGGGTCATTTGTCCGCGATGTTCACGAGACGCCCGGCGCGCCGCTTCCGGCTCAGCGTCTTGCGCCCGCCCTTGGTCCTCATCTTCGCACGGAACCCAATGGCCCGCTTGCGCTTACGACGGCTGTTCTTGTGGGGATAGTGCATGTGTCGTCCTCGAATGCCTGCGTGTAAGTCTGTTTTCAGCCGGAAACTGAGAGGTCGTACCTTAGCCGAAGCAACCGTAGCCCGCCAATTCCGAGGGGCTCCTCATCCAAACTGCTTCCGTACCTGGTCAGGCTGAAGGCCCGATATTCGGCGAATCGCCGGCCAATCACGCGGTTTTCAATGAGTTGTACTGGCCTTTTCACATTCCCCCGATACTCTTCTTCCGTCGGAGGGCGGTCCTCCGATCACAATAGGCCGCGCTTGTTCGGTCGCCGTTGCCCCCTCCACACCGTCCGAGTTCACTTCCGGGGACGGGGAAGGGTGTTCGGAGACGACGATCGAGCGAACGCGTCCGGTGCAGGTCCGCCCCGCAGCGGGAGGCCGCGCGCCGATCCTCGGCCCGCCGCCGGTACGAGTTCGTTTCCGCCCAAACTCGCGACAGCGCAAGGCTCGACACCACCGCCCGGCCCGCGCGCCGTCCACCCGCTGAAGGAGCACTCCGCGTTCGCAGCCGAGGCCGAGCATCCGTCGGCCTCGGGGAGCTTCCGAGTGAAGATCGAACCCGCCGTCCTCGAACAGGCTCAGCAGATCCTCGGGCATCGCTTCCGCGACCTCCCTCTGCTGGAGACCGCCCTCACCCACGCCTCCATCGCCGACACGCGCGTCGTCTCGAACGAGCGCCTCGAGTTCCTCGGCGACTCGGTCCTGGGGCTCGTCGTCTGCGATTACCTGTACACGAACTTCCCCCATCTCCTCGAGGGCGACCTGACCAAAATCAAGTCCGCCGCCGTCTCGCGCCGCATGTGCGCCCGCATCGCCTCCGAACTCGCCCTCGACCGGCTCCTCCTCCTCGGCAAAGGAATGATGACCCGATCGGCCCTCCCCGCGTCGCTCTCCGCCGCCGTCCTCGAATCCGTGATCGGCGCCGTCTACATCGATGCGGGCATCGAGGCCGTCCGCACCTTCCTTCTCCCGCTCCTCTCCCCGCACATCGACGACGCCGCCAACAGCGGACATCAGCAGAACTTCAAGTCCGTCCTCCAGCAATACGCCCAGAAGCACTTCGAGTCGGCCCCGGTCTACGTGCTTGTCGACGAAAAGGGACCGGACCACGCGAAGTGCTTCGAGGTCGCCGCCGAGGTCGGACCCCGACGCTTCCCCTCCTGCTGGGCGTCCTCGAAGAAACAGGCCGAGCAACAGGCCGCCTACCGCGCGCTCGAGGACCTCGGCCTCATCGTCCGCTCCCACGACGGCCAGTCCGTCTACGTCGGCGACCCCGACGCCGCCTCGACCCCATCCGCCGAGTCCAACTCGGACGATTCGGGCGAGTACTACTCGACGGGTCGATAGGCAATCGAAATCTCTGAACAATCGGCGGGGCGGGCTTCCAAGCCCGTCCGCTGCCCCTTCTCTCGTTGCAGGACATCGAGTGCCGGCGCACTGCGGGCCTTTGCATGCCGATGACTCAAACGCGCTCCAGGAGCATTCCGCGCTCCGAGGAAGCCGCCCCTGACGAGTCTGCGAGGAAGTGGCGGATGCTGCCGCGCGGTTGATTCCGCAACTCGGTATCAGAGATCCCAATCGTCAACAGCCGCCCGCCCGGCCATCACGGCTCGGCCCGCAGATCCCCCCACCCCTTCAGATCGATCACCGCACGCGCCGGCTCCGCCTCCCCAGGGAGCATCGGCCGGGGCCACGACGAGCGCGCCCCGCGCGCATCCACCCGTTCCAGCGCAAGCCGGACTGTCCCATCCGGATCGATCGCCTTCTCCGGCAGCGCGACGCGGAGACTCCAGCGATCGCCCTCGAACGAACCCCAAGCCGGCGCCTTCAGTTCGATGACGTGCTCCGCCAATCCGGGAGCGCCCCAATGCAGCCGCACGGCGTCGCCCTCGCTCGTCCCGGCATCCCCCGCGACGCGGCACTCGATGTACACCTCCCACCCGTCGCCCTCTTCGGTCCGCGACAGCAACCCGGCGCTCGCCCATTCCGGATCGCACAGCCCAGGCACCCCCGCCAGCCAGCCGGGCATCCGCCACTGCGGAAGCAGCGGCCCGAGCGCCAACCCCGGCGGACGCGCGGGCGTCGGCAACGCGTAATGGAGCACGCGCCCGTTCCAACGCCCGACCTGCACCCGGAGCGGCCGCACCGCCGCGGAGCCGACCGGCGCCATCGCCGTGATCACAGTGGTTTCGTGTTCCTCGACCATCCTTGAATCGTCGGCGGGCGCGCCTTCCGCCGTCGCCGCCGCGCGAGCACGCTTGCCCGTCAACTCCGCGACCCCGACCCGCACCCGCCGGGCTCCTTCCGAGTCCGCGCCGGACGGATTCGCCGCTGAAATGATCTCGCCGTCATCGATGACCCATGCGACGGCGGGAGGCAGCGACGCCAGCCACGCCTGCGCCGCATTCAGACGATCGTCGTCATCCGCTTCCGCCCGCAGCAGTTCGTTCCTCAGGCGCAGCGGCGCGCCATCGTCCAGGGGCCACGCCGGCAGCAGCGATCCGTCGGGCATGAGCACCACCGCCGTCAGCCGCGCAAGCACGTCCGCCGCCGTATCCGGCCCGGCCTTCGCCAGCGAAGCCAAGGCCGCACGCCAACGCCATTCGTTCTGCGACGCCAACGCTTCCAATGCCGCCGCCTCCAACTCGCCCGCTTCATGGCGCCCCCAGAGATCTTCCGCGGCCCAACGATCGAGGATCAGCCGAACGCGCCACCGCAGCAGCGGATCACGCGACTCGCCCGCGATGATGCGGCCGAGCCCCCGCAGCGCCGACGGGCTTGTGCGAGGATGCGGCGCCCGCGCGGCATCCGTCCGCGTGGGCGGATCGGAAAGCCAGCGGATCGGCATGGGGCGACCGTCGAGCCGAAGTTCTCGTCCCGCAGACCGCGGCGGAGTCTCGACCGCCACGGCCCAGAAGCCCGGGCCGCCCAGCGGATCCTCCGGCCCGATCGCACCGACCACTTCATCAAGCGTCCACGCCCGCCACTCTGCGATCGCCGGTAGCCATTCCCATCCCGCCGCCCCTTCCTTAGGTTGCACCCGGAACCAATACGTCTGCGAACTCAGCGGCTCGCCTGTCAGAAACGCAACGACCGGCGCGTGCGAAGGAACCCATCGATGCACTCCCTCGGCAGCCGGCGAATCGGGCACGATCGGGATAACCAGAGTCCGACCTGCGAGGGCGAACACAATCGGTTCCGCAGGCCGCACCACGTCGACGCTTGCCGGCGGCTCAGCGCTCGCCGCCCGGCTTTCTTCAACCGGCCCAGCAGACTGTGGTGCAACCGCTTTCGGCGCGCATGCCGTCAGGAGAATCACCATGAAACTTCCGGCAAACACCCCAATTGCGGCCCAAACGCCCAAGTGCCGCGCCAGTCTCGCCGATAACGACCCGCGACGCGGGCCGACGCACCGGCGTCCGAGGCCCGGCCTGCGTGGAGCTCCCTCCGTGGTGACCCCTCTTTCAACCGGCGAGATCGAGTTCAAGGTCTTCGCTCCCGCTGCTTCGTCCGTCGAGGTACTCGGCACGTTCACCGGCTGGTTCGCCACGCCGCTGCGCCTCGCCCACGCCGGCGAGGGATGGTGGGTCGGCCGAACCTCCATCGCACCGGGCGACCACGACTTCCAGTATCGCATCAACGGCGAAACCTGGCTCGCGGATTTCGCCGCCTATGGCGTGCGGATGAACCAGTTCGGACAATGGGTCAGCCGCCTCGCCGTCCCCAAGGCGGCGTGACCACCCCATCGGCCCGATCAGGAACGCAATCGCTTGAACGAGAACAGCGGCCGGATCGGCACGGGCTTGCCCCCCACCTCCAGCACCGGGAACGCGAGAAAGTTGATCGGCCCAGACTCCGGCCCGGGATCGACCAGCAAATCCCGCCCCCGGCTCAACTCGATCCGATTCGCCGGATGGTGTCCAAAATAATACGTCGAGAGGCTCGTGTACTTGTCCGCCTCACTGATATCCACAGGCCACCACTTCCCCTCCGCGTAGAACTCGGCCCAGCAGTGGTACCCGTCGATCCCCGAATCGTCCCGCTCCGAGGGAATGGCGGCCCCGATGGCGAAGCGCGCCGGAATCCCGGCGGCCCGGGCCATCGCAATGAAGTACGCATGGAAATCCGTGCAGTTGCCCGTCCGCGAATCGCACGCGTACGCCGCGTCGCCCATGCCCCAGCCGGCCCCGTACTTCATGTACCGCATCCGGTCGATCGTGTGGTCGTACAGCGCCCGCGCACGCACAAGGTCGCCCTTCTTGCCCTTCAGCACCTCGTCGGCGATCGCCCGGAAGGACTCGTCCGTCGGCACGAGACGCTCGGAAACCAAGCACTCCCCAGGTCGGCCCGCCGCGTCGGGATAGGCCGCCTTCTCCAGACGCTTGACCTCCGCACGCAGCGCAACGGTCTTCCCGCTGTCCTCCGGCGAAAGCGACAGGAACAGAACCTTGTTCCCGAAACGCCTGTCGGTGAGAACCTCCCGCTCCCCGGGCGCCTGAATCTCCTTGATCTCAACGGTCTGGAACGCGTCCGTGCTCGGCATGGGAATCCACATCCGCGCCGGCTCGGCCATCGTCGGCAGCGTCGCCTGGTACAGGAACTCGAACTCGTCCTCATCCTCGACCACGCCGAGCAGCGCCTTCGACGCCCCCTCGACCGGCACGCGAACCCAGGCGTCGGCCTCGTTCTGCTCCCAAAGATAGAACGGCTGCCCGTTGATCTTGTGGACCGTGGTCTCCGTAACCTTCATCCGGCCCGGATCGCCCTCGAGAAAGAAATCAACGTCATAGACGTCCCCCTCCGTGCTGGCGAGATCCACGCACGCGAAATGCCGCCGCGGGCCGAGGTTCGACAGATACTCCATATGCACGCGGACGAGTTTGAGCCGGAGGGTCTCGCCGTTGTACGGCAGATTGAAATACCCGCCGCCGCGCCGCGATTCTCGCTCGATATGAGCCTCGATCCCGGCCTGGATATCCGCGGTAACGACCTGAGGCACGGGGATGGGCGCGCAGTCGTTCTCCGCGAGTGGCCGCCCACCACACCCGCCGACAACCACGATCCACAAGGCCGTCACGACCCGAGCAATAGTCATGGGATAATCACCCGCGGTTCAAGAGGAACGACGCGAAGCCGCACGGAACAAGAACACCATCGAACGGCGAATTATTTCGGATGCTCACCCTTGGGATGTTCACCCTTGGGATGCTCACCCTTGGGATGCTCACCTTTCGGATGCTCGCCCTTGGGATGCTCGCCCTTGGGATGCTCGGCGGCCTTGGCGGTCGACGCGGCGGCGGGGGCCGGCTCCTCCTTCTTGGCGTTCTTGCACGCCGTGCATGCGAGCGAGAAGCCCGCGAGGGCCAGAGCGAGCGTCAGGACCTTCGTAGTGCGGTTCATGAACTGGGTCTCCTTACCCCACGAGACGGGCATATTACCGATTCAACCCGGGGACGCCTTCAGGTCGGGTCGTGTCGCAGTTTGAATGTGGCACGCCCTTTCCAGGGCGTGGCGCGGGGG
>CAZBDZ010000105.1:0-9100 GCA_964490785.1 uncultured Phycisphaeraceae bacterium | reverse complement strand
CTGAGTACCAATCCAGCCGCCCACGGCCTCGGAAGTGATCTTGCGATTGCCCTGGATCCGCCGGGGACGCACGCCTTGGAAAAGCATGGCACGATCACGCCCTGGAAAGGGCGTGGCACGATCACGCCCTGGAAAGGGCGTGGCACGGCGTCTGTATTCTCCGCCTCGTGGCCGATGGCATACCCGTACTCAGTCAGGTGGAGCAAAGCCCGTGACACCCCAACTGGCGGCGAAACTCGATCAGGTCCGTCAGTACCTCAAGGAAGGGAAGAACGACGCCGCACGCGCCGCCGCCCAGCGCATCGTGGTCCAGCATCCCGGCGATCCCGCGGCCAACCATGTCATGTGCCTGGCGCTCATCCGGCTGCTGCAATACCCGGCCGCCCTCTATTACGCTGAACGCGCTGTCGCCGGCGATCCCGGTTCCGGCACGCTCCTGACCAACCTCGCCAACTGCCTCTCGTTCTGCAATCGACTTGACGATGCGATAGCCTCGTATCGCAAGGCCCTGACGATCGATGGCGGACTCGAGTTTGCCCGCCTCGGCCTGGCCGAGACGCTCGTGCATGCCGGGCGAACGAGTGAGGCGGAGGATGTGCTCCGTGAGACGCTCGCGCGCGATCCCTCGAATGCGAATGCCGCTCGCGTCCTCGCGGGCCTCCGCTTGGACAAGGGCGCGCCGGGCGAGGCGGTCGAGATTCTCCGCAGCGCCGTCCGTGTGCGGCCGGGCGACATTCGGCTCCGGTCGTCGCTCGCCAATGCGATGAACTACCCCGCGGGCATCGCACCCGCGGAGGTCTTTGCCGCCCACGTGGATTTCGGCCGAGCCGTCGAATCCACCGTGCGCAGTCAGGACTTCGCCCATCAGGGCGCCCTTGACCCGGATCGGCGCCTGCGCGTCGGGTTCGTCTCGTCCGACTTTCGCATCCATTCGTGCGCCTCCTATGCCGAGCCGCTCGTGCGGCACCTCGACCGTCGGCAGTTTTTCGTGGCGCTCTATTACAACCACCCTCATTTCGACAGCATGACGCAGGTCTTCAAGGGCCTCGCGGACCTGTGGCGGCCGATCTGTGAACTTGGCGACGCCGAGGCCGCCGCGATGATCGTCCGCGACAACATCGACATTCTCATCGATCTCAACGGACACACCGCCGGCTTTCGCCTTCCCATGTTCCAGCGCAAGCCCGCGCCGATCCAAGGGACATACCTTGGCTATCCGAACACCACAGGCGTGCGCGCCATTGACCTGCGATTCGTGGACAGCAAGACCGACCCCCCGGGCCTTGCCGACGAGCTCGCCGTCGAACGGCTCATCCGGCTCGATCCCTCGTTCCTCTGCTACCAGCCGCCGCGAGAGGCGGGCGAGGTCTCACCGGCGCCGTGCCTCGCCGCGGGGGTCGTGACCCTCGGTTCGTTCAACGCGCTCCCCAAACTCACGCGGCCGATGGTCGCCCTCTGGGCGCGCCTCGTCCGCGAGATTCCCAACACGCGCCTGCTCCTCAAGCACTTCGGCATGACGGACCCGACCATCCGCGACGAGGTCGCCCGGTGGTTCGGCGACGCGGGTATGCCCGAAGGCCGACTCGAGATCATCGCGCCGCACGAGAGCCGAGCGGACCATCTCGCCGCTTATGCGCGCATCGACATCGGGCTCGACCCGTTCCCCTACCACGGCACGACGACCACCTGCGAGGCCTTTCACATGGGCATCCCGGTCGTCGCTCTCGAAGGCGAGGTTCATGCGGCCCGCGTCGGCGTCAGCCTTCTGCACACCATCGGCATGCCGGAACTCATCGCACGGGACCACGAGGACTACGTTCGGATCGTCCGCGACCTTGCATCCGACCCGGCGCGCCTCGCCCAGATTCGATCAACCATGCGCGACCGCCTCCTCCGCTCGCCCCTGTGCGACGCGAAGGCCTTCGCGGACCGCTTCGCCGCCGCCCTGCGAGCGGAATGGCGTGCGCTCTGCACGCGCCGGGGGTGATGGCCTGCCAACGAGCGCCCTGCGCACGCGGGGGCGATCCTCATGAAGCGTCGCCTCGCTTCCGCTTGCGCGGAGGGCTCGTACCCGCCGACACACACTTCCCCGCCTCTTTCTTGCCGCAGGCGCACGTCCCCGTGTGTGTGTGCGCGGGCTTTGCGTCATCCTTGGATGCGGTTCCGGTCTTCGTCTCCGACTCCGCGGCCTTTTTGTAGGACTCCGAGCGGTAATCGGTCTCGTAGAAGCCGCCGCCCTTGAAGATGATGCCGCCGCCGAGGCCGATCTTGCGTTCGAGCGCCGCCTTGCCGCAGGATGGGCACTTTCGGAGCGGCGCGGCGGACATCGACTGGAACTCCTCGAACTCGTGGTCGCACTTTCGGCAGATGTACTCGTAGGTCGGCATGGGGGATTCACCACGGAGGACACGGAGGGGCACGGAGGAAGGCAAGAAGCGGGGATTGGGTTCGGAAAGGCAGGAGGCAAAGAAGATGGAGGAAGGTGTTCAGAATCAATAGGCGGGTCAAGCGTCGGGGGCTTTGGCGACGCTGGTTTTGGCGGGGCGGAGGACTCGGTCGGCGAGGGCGTAGCCGACCTGGAAGCAGGCGGCGACGCGGCCGGGGTCGATGCCCTCGGCGGGGACATGGGCGACGGCCTCGTGGCGGCGCGGATCAAACTCATCGCCGGGGGCGGGCTCGATGGGGGTCACGCCGACGGACGCGAGGGCCTGCATCATCTGTGCCTTGACCATCGAAACCCCCTGCATGATCTGCTCCGCGGAGGCCTTGGCGGGGTCCTGCCTGAGGGCGAGGTCGAAGTTGTCAAGGACGCCCATGAGGCTCGAGACGACGCCGATCAACCCCTGCCGCCGGGCTTCGCGTTCGTTCTCGATCGCTCGGCGCTGGTAGTTCTGGAAGTCCGCCAGCGCGTGCTTGTACTTGTTGTTCAGTTCCTCGATCTCGGCCTGCAGGCGTGCTTCGAGTTCCTTCACCCGCTCTTCGTGCGCCACGATCTCCTCCGGATCGACCGAAGAGACCGGCCCGCCCGCGTCCCCGCACTGCTCGGCCATGGCGCGCTCCGCTTCCGTCATCGCCCCTTCCTCCTCAGGTTGATCCTTCTTTTTCCACATGGGTCAATCCAGTTCAGTTCACCGCCCAGCGACTGAAATCAGGGCCACAGATGGACACAGATGGGCACGGATGAAATGCCTGAATTGGGCGCGAGGCAAGGTCGAGGGCGCCGGCATGACCGATCGCATCGGTATTCCTCCAGACTTCTCCTTCCAAATCCGTGTTCATCCGTGTTCATCCGTGGCTATGTTCCGTTCGTTCCATACCTCATCCGCCGAAGACATCCTTGATCTTCTTCCAGAATCCCTGCGTCTCGGGCAGGATTCCCTTGACCTGCTCGCCCTCCGCGAACTCGCGCAACAACTTTTCCTGCTTCTCCGTCAGTCTCCTCGGCACTTCCACCTTTGTAACAATCACCAGGTCTCCCCGCCGACCGCTTCTGAGGTTCGGCAGCCCCAGCCCCGCCACGCGGAAGACCGAACCGTGCTGCGTCCCTTTCGGGATCACCACCGAGGCCGGCTCGCTGTTCAGCGTCGGCACCTCAAGGTGCGCTCCGAGCGCCGCCTGGCTGATCGAGATCGGCATCTCCATCACGAGATGGTCCCCGTCGCGGTGCAGGATTTCGTGCTTCTCGACTCGAATGACCACATGCAGGTCGCCGCGGATGCCGCTGCCCTCGGGCGAGACCTCCGGCGGGGGCGGCTCGCCCTCGCCCTGCACGCGCACCACCATTCCGTCCGCGACCCCCGCCGGGATTTTCACTTCCAACTTCCGCTTCTTTCCCACGCGCCCGCGCCCTTTGCACGCCGGGCACTTCTCTTTCACGACCTCGCGCCTCCCCCGGCACGTCGGGCACGCCGTCTGCATCCGGAACATTCCGCCGAGCCCCGACTGGATCACGACCCCCTGCCCGCCGCAGGTTCCGCAGCGCTGAGGCTTGGACCCCGGCGCGCCGCCGCTGCCTCGGCATGAGTCGCAGATATCCGCGCGCGTGAACTCGACATCGCGGGCCGCCCCGTGCAGGACCTCTTCAAGATCAATTTCAACTTCCGTTTCGAGGTCATACCCCCGCGCCGGCCCGCCGCGTCGTCCGGGGGCTCCGCCGCCGCCGAAGCCTCCGAACCCGCCTCCCCCGCCGAAGATGTCGTTGAACATCGAGAAGATGTCCTCGACGTTCATCCGGCTGAAGTCGTGGGCCGCCCCGCCGCCGCGCTGTTTGAGGCCTTCGTGGCCGTATTGGTCGTAGATCTTCCGGCGGTTGTCGTCGGAGAGGACCTCGTAGGCCTCCGCGGCCTCCTTGAAGTTCTTCTCAGCGTCGGCGTTGTCGGGGTTGCGGTCGGGGTGCCACTTCATCGCCAGTCGGCGATAGGCGCGCTTGATCTCCTCCGCGTCAGCGGCGCGCTGCACGCCGAGGATCTCGTAATAGTCGCGGGTGGTGGGCATGGAAAGGCAGAAGATTCACCGCAGAGGCACGGAGAACACAGAGGAAGCACAGAAATGGGAATAGCCCGGTCTCTTGTCCGCTGAATCAAGCCAAGCCTTTCCTCCTGTCATTTCTCTGCGTCTCTGTAGTGGATGCCGTTCTTACGTCGTCGGCCCGACCCGCCGGGTCATGCGCTTGTCATTCAACGCTTTGGATCTCGATCATCTGAACATCGGCGTCGCGGACCACGTACGTTGTCTGGTTCACGCCGGGGCTCGACAGCACCGCGGCGTCGGCGTCCGCGATCGTCGGTGCCACGGCGAGTCCGTTCAGCAGCAGATCACGACCGTCGGTGAACAAGACGCGCACGACCGGGAGCACTCGTTCCCCATTGAGTTCTCGAAAGCGCTTGTAGGCAAGAGCCGCCTCATCTGTGATCTTGCTCATGCCGCTACCCCTGCGCGCCGACGACCGCTCTCCGTGACCCGGTAAAGCGGCTTCGGAGCGCCGAAAAACCAGAGGATGGTACCGGTCGCCTCAATGAGGCCCAGCCTCGCGAGCATCGAATACGAATCATCGAGCAACCTCACGGCCTCGTGTTGGAACGATCCTCCAAGCACGCGCGTGTGGTACTCGATCCGGTCCGGCTCCTTGGCCATCTCGCGCAGCAGCACCAGCGCGAGCGGCGATAGGTCCTCTCTGGTCTTCTTGCTCTTGCTCTTACCCATAACGCCTCTAATTCTACGCCGTCGCCCCGACCACCGGCTCGGCGTCATCCTTCAGTTCCGCGATGAGCACGTCGGTTGTCAGCATCAACCCCGCGACGCTGGCCGCGTTGATGAGGGCGGTCTTGCAGACCTTCGCGGGGTCGATGATGCCGGCCTTCACCAGGTCGGTGTACTCGCCCGCGAGGACGTTGTAGCCCTGGTTTGTCGGCAGGTCCTTCACCTTTTCGACGATCAGGTCGCCGTCGAGGCCCGCGTTGTCGCAGATCTGCTTGAGGCACTTCTCGACCGCGTCGGCGACGATTTCGTAGCCCTGCTTCTCATCGCCCTTGGCCTTGCCGCCGGCTTTGAGGATGGCGTCTTGCGTGCGGAGGAGCGCGACGCCGCCGCCGGGGACGTAGCCTTCCTGTGCCGCGGCGCGGGTGGCATGCACGGCGTCGTCCACGCGGTCCTTGCGCTCCTTCATGGCGGTTTCGGTCGCGCCGCCGACGTTGATGATGGCGACGCCGCTGGTCAGTTTGGCTTTGCGCTCCATCAACTTCTCGCGGTCGTAGTCGCTGGTGGAGCGGTCGTGCTGGGCCTGGATCTGTTCGGCCCGGGCCTCGATGTCCGTCTTCTTGCCGCCGCCTTCGATGATCGTCGTGTTGTCCTTGTCGATCACGATGCGCTTGGCGCGGCCGAGTTCCTTCAGTTCGATGGACTCGAGCGAACGGCCGAGGTCTTCGCTGAAGAACGTGCCCGCGGTGAGGACGCCGATGTCGCCCAGCATCGCCTTGCGCCGATCACCGAAGCCGGGGGCCTTGACGGCGCAGATCTTCAGCACGCCGCGGAGACGGTTCACGACGAGCGCGGCCAGGGCCTCGCTCTCGACCTCTTCGCAGATGATGAGGATCGGCTTGCCCGCCGACGCGATTTTGTTCAGGAAGGGCAGGAAGTCCACAAGATTTGAGATCTTCTTCTCGTAGATGAGGATGTATGCATCTTCGAGCACGCACTCCGCCGTCTTTGCATCGGTCATGAAGTAGGGCGACTGGTAGCCCTTGTCGAACTGCATGCCGTCGACGTATTCGAGGGTCGTCTCGGCGGCCTTTCCCTCCTCGATCTCGACCACGCCGTCGGCCCCGACGCGGTTGATGGCCTCGGCGATCATCTCGCCGATTTCGGGGTCGTTGTTCGCGGAGACGGTGGCGACCTTGCGATAGTCGTCCTTGCCCTTGCAGCGGATGGCGAGGCGGTCGATCTCCTCCGCGGCGGCCTGGGCGGCGTTGTTGATCCCGCGCTGCAGGGCCACGGGGTTCGCCCCCGCGGCCACGTGGCGCAGGCCTTCGCAGAAGATGGCCTCGGCGAGAACGGTGGCGGCGGTGGTGCCGTCGCCCGCGTCGTCGCCGGTCTTCTTGGCGACCTCGATGACCATCTTCGCGCCCATGTTCTGCATGGGTTCGGGGAAGGAGATCTCCTTCGCGACGGAGACGCCGTCCTGCGTCACGGCGGGCCCGCCGTAGGACTTCTGGATGGCCACGTTGCGTCCCGCGGGGCCCATCGTGACCTTCACGGTCTTCGCAAGACGCTCGACCCCCTTCTTCATTTCGAGGAGGGCCGCGTCGGAGAACATCAGTTGCTTGGTCGCCATTAGTTGCTCGCTTTCAGAAGGCATTCACCACAGAGGGCACGGAGGCACACGGAGAAGAAGTTTGGGTTGAATCGCCGCTTCGCGGCGTCTGCTTTCCACACAAGGCACCTCTCCGTGATCTCTGTGCCCTCTGTGGTGAATCGGTCTTACTTCTCGAGGACGCCGAGGACTTCATTTTCGCGGAGGATCAGGTGCTCGATGCCCTTGATCTCGACCTCCGAGCCGGCGTACTTGCCGTAGACGATGGTGTCGCCGACGCGGATCGACATTTCGGCGCGTTTGCCGTTGTCGAGGCGCTTGCCGGGGCCCACGGCCACGACCTTGCCCTGCACCGGGCGCTCCTTGCTGGATTCGGGCAGGTAGAGCCCCGCTTCGGTGCGGCTCTCTTTGTCCATGGGCTTCACGAGAACGCGATCTTCGAGTGGTTTGACGGCCATAGTGTGTATCTCCAAGGGAATCTGGATTGGATTCCGGGTCGGGGGCCTAAGGTCTGAAAGCGGACTCGGACATGCGAACGTGCCTCATGTCCACTGTCCACTTTCCACTGTCCACTTTTCCTCTCACTCCGCCTTCTTGTTCTTCAGCGTGCCATCGGGCTTCACGCACAACTCCCACTCCTTCCCGCCGGCCTGCACCTCGACGCAGTAGCCGACGCCCGCCTTGCTTTCGCACTTCTCGGCCTCTGTGATCGTGCCGCCGGGCACTTCCTTGTTGACGGTGGCGACGACGGCGGGGGGGAGGTCCTTCACGTCGATCTTCGTCTCCTTGCACCGTTCGGCGCACTCGGCTCCGCCGCCGCAGGACTTGTTCGACTGGCACCCGGCCAGGTTGACGGCGGCGCTCAGGGAGATGAGGCCGAGAAGAGCGATTTTGAGATTGAATGTCATGATTCCAATTCCTTTCCTTGGGTGGGTTACTCTGCACTTCTGACCCTGATCCGCCACACTTCGACGGTCAGGATGGCTCGTTCCGAAAGTTCCTTCGCGTGTCTTGTCAGCACGCGGGCCGCCGTCGGCCCCTGATTCTCCGCCCTCACGCCGCGTCTTCCAACACCAACGGCGGATCGACCCGCTCATGGGCCACCAGGCGGCGCGCGTATTCGATGCACGCCCGGATGTCATCGGGCTCCAGCCACGGATACCCCTTCAGGATCGTCTCCGCCGAATCGCCCGCCGCGAGCATCCCCAGCACATGCTCGACCGCGAGCCGTCGCCCGCGCACGATCGGCTTGCCGCCGAAGATCGCCGGGTCGATAGTGATGCGATCAAGGATGTTCGTGGCGGGTGTCATGAATTCAGTCCTCCTCAGCCAACTCCGATCGGAAGCGCGTCCCCGCTCTTCCGGCACGAGACGATGATCCCCTCGATCGCGTCCGCGATGTTCCGCTTCGCCTCTTTGGGCGTGTCGCCCTGGCTCCAGCAGCCGGGCAGCGTCGGGCAGGAGGCCACGAACTTGCCGTCTTCGTCCTGTTCGATATGGATGCGGAGCGTCATGTTCGGTGCCTTCTTGGTGTACTCACCCGGCCTTGCGGCGAACGCGCGAGGATCGTCTCTTGGAATCGCTCTTCTTCAGATTCAGCCGCGACCGGACCTCGTCAAGGCTGTATGTCGGCTTGCCCCAATCCGCCTTCCGCGCGGCCCGCATGGCGCGAACATCCTGAGCATCCTCGGCGGCTTCGCGGAGCCGGAGGTAGTCGGCCATGGTCATCACGACCAGTTCGTCCTTGCCTTCGATCTTCAGGATTCTGGGGTTGAGGTCCATCAGGCAACGCTCCAATCAGCGGAGGGTCTCACGGCTCTTTGATCCCGTACCGTTTCAGCACATCTTCCAGCGGCACGCCGGGAGAATCATCATCCGCGGCACGGGCGTTACGCAGGTCCGTGAGGTCCTGATAGTCCTCGATCATCTCGGCGACAGCACGGAACTCGTCGAGGGGCAGAAGGACGAAGTGCTTGCCGTCGCGATTGAAGGATTCGGGGTGAAGGATCATGAGGTCTGCTCCAGACACAACGGCGGATTGCGGGTCGGACTCAATAGGCGTCCTTGCGGTGGGAAACTTCGCGGATGAGGATCAGGTCGTCGTCGATGTCGAACAAAACACGATAGTCGCCGACGCGGAGGCGGTATTCGGGGGAATGGTTCGTGAGCCGTTTGACATCGCCTTGGAGTCCTTGTCGGAGGAGTTTGAGTCGTTCGAGGATGCGGAGGCGTGATTCTTCGGGGAGTGATTCCAGTTGCTTGAGCGCGGCGCGGCGGAATTCGGCGCGGTAA
>CAZBDZ010000104.1:0-9193 GCA_964490785.1 uncultured Phycisphaeraceae bacterium | reverse complement strand
CCACGCCCGCTCCGCGGGCTGTGAGGCACATCGAAGCGATAATGCGATCGCCCTGCGGTTGCCCAGGTCTCGCCGGCTTTGCAGCGAGCCCGGGCGAGCGTGGCGGCGCCGAACCGCTCGCGCCCCCATCCGCGCTCGATCTTCGCCAATCCCCTCCCGCCCCGCCGCATCATGGGAGGTGCTACCCTAGGCCCCATGCGAGGCATGACGCACCGCTGGCTGGTCGCCGAAGACTCGGGACCGGGAGAGGCATGGACGCCCCAATCAGGGCTGGAGCCGCTCGTCGCGCGCGTCCTCTGGACCCGCGGCATGCGCGACGACCCCGCCGTCCACGCCTTCCGCGACGCGCGAATGACCGGCCTCCACGACCCCTCGCGCCTCAACGATTGCGACCGCGCCGCCGAGCGAATCCTCGACGCCGCACGCAACCGCGAACCCATCGTCATCTACGGCGACTACGACGTCGACGGCGTGTCCGCCACGGCAATCCTCTTCCACATGCTCAGGCACCTCGCCCCCGCCTCCAACGTGCGCACCTACGTGCCGCATCGCCTCGATGAGGGCTACGGCCTGCACGCCGACGCCATTCGCCAAATCGCCTCGGAGGGTGCGCGCGTCATCGTCTCCGTGGACTGCGGCGTAACCGCCTTCGAACCCGCACGCGCCGCACGCGACGCGGCCGTCGACCTCATCATCACCGACCATCACACCTTCGCCGCTTCAGAACCCGGCGCGCAGGCAAGGGAACCCTTCCTCCCCGACGCCTTCGCCATCGTCCACCCGCGCGACCCGCGGGGCCAATACCCCTTCCCCGACCTCTGCGGCGCGGGCGTCGCCTTCAAACTCGCCTGGCGACTCGCCACGCTCGCCGAGGCATCCGCTCGCCTCAGCGAACCAACGCGAAACGTCCTGCTCGACGCCCTCGCGCTCGCCGCACTCGGAACCGTCGCCGATGTCGTTCCGCTCGTCGGCGAAAACCGCATCATCGCACGCCACGGCCTGCGCCGGATCAAATCCACCGCCCTCGTCGGACTCAAGGCCCTTATCGAAGCCTCGGACCTCTCCGGCACGAACGTGGACGCCGAGAAAGTCGGCTTCATCCTCGGCCCAAGGCTCAACGCCTGCGGCCGGATGGGACACGCCAGGGAAGCCGTCGAGATGCTCACCACCGCCGCCCCGGACAGGGCGATCGAAATCGCGCGAAGCCTCTCCCGGCTGAACGACGAACGCCGAAAAACCGAACGCGCTATCTTCGACGAAGCCTGCCGACGCGCCGAGGAAGCGGGAATGACAAACGACGACCGCCGCGCCATCGTCCTCGCCGCCGAAACATGGCATGCCGGCGTCGTCGGCATCGTCTGCTCGAGACTCGTCGAACGCTACCAGCGCCCCACGATCCTCATGCAGCGCGCCGAGGGCGTATGCCACGGCTCAGGCCGAAGCATCGACGGCTTCGACCTCCACGACGCCCTCACCCAGTGCGCCGCGCTCCTCACCAAGTTCGGCGGGCACGAAATGGCTGCGGGCGTAACACTCGACGAATCCAGCCTCGAAGACTTCGCCGCCGCTTTCACCCAAGTGGCGAACCAGCGCATCCCCGTCGAGGAGTTGACCCCCGCGCTCCGCGTCGACTGCCAGGCCGCACTCCGAGAACTCACCACCAACGCCGCCGCCCAGTTCGAGGACATGGGACCCTTCGGCCGCGGAAACCCCAAGCCGAGCGTCGTCCTCCGGAATATCGAAATCGCACGCCCGCCCGAGACAATGGGCGCCCGCGGCGATCACCTCCGCTTCTTCATCCGCGACGAAGACCGCGAACTTCGCGTCGTCGCCTTCGGCTGGGGCGAACGCGGAAAAGATCTCAAGGCCGGCATGCGCATCGACGCCGTCGTCGAGCCGAAAATCAACCGCTGGAACGGCTCCGCCCGCGTCGAAGCCGAGTTGCGCGACGTAAGACTCCCAACCCCGACCGCCCCCAACCGTCCCTGAATCCGATGCCACATGTGTTCGAGTGCCACTGGCGGCTCGCCCGCCAGTGCCGTCGCTGGGCATTCGCATGACCGCTCCGATGGATTCCACAGCCCGCGGAGCGGGCGCAGGTTCATTGCCCCGGACGAAGTCCGGGGTCTCGGGCGCCTACCGCCTCCGAATCCCCGGACGGGGCGACGGTCCCTCCGCAGCTCGGCGCGCACCGCTCTATACCGATCACACTTGAGATTCAGCCGTCAGAGAAGCCGCTTCTGAGCGAGTCTTCGAGTCGAAGATCCGCCGTGGCGGGCGAAGAGGCGGATGCCCCCGCCCGGAAATCTCGTGGGATTCGTATTACAACTCGCCTCCTTCGCCCCTCTGACACTCTGGCTCAGGACCCGCGAATCCCGGACTACGGCCAGGAGGGCGCCACCGCGAAAATCGGCGCCCATGCCGAGCGCCCCCATCACACCCCCGTCACCCGCTCCACCTCATCAAGAGTCGTGATGCCTCTCGCCGCGAGGAGCCACCCCGATTGCTGCAGCGTCGTGAACACGCCCTGCTCGATGATCTTCTTCATCGTCGCGATCGTCGGCTGATTCAGCACGCAGTCGCGCAGTTCGTCGTTGAAATCGAGCAACTCGAAGACCGCCCGCCGCCCGTTGAACCCGGTGCGCAGGCACCGCGAGCACCCCGTCGCCGCGAACACCTCCGCCTTGCCTTCGAGGAACCGCCCGATCCGCGTCGCCTGGCCCGGCGTAACCTTCACCGGCCGCTTGCAATAATCGCACAAAACGCGCACCAGCCGCTGCGCGATGATCACGTCCATCGAGTTCGCCACGAGGTAGGGCTCGATCCCCAGATCGAGCAGCCGGAACACCGCGCCGATCGTGTCCTTCGCGTGAACCGTCGAGAACACCACGTGCCCCGTCATCGCCGCCTGCGCCGCCGTCCGCGCCGTCTCGGCGTCCCGGACCTCGCCTACGAGGATCACGTCCGGGTCCTGCCGCAGCACCGACCGCAGGATGTCCCCGAACGAGTTGTGCTGACCGACCGGAATCTGCGTCACATTGTCGATCGTGTACTCGACCGGGTCCTCGATCGTCACAACGTTGCGCCGCTGACGGTCGATCTCGCGCAGCGCGTTGTACAGCGTCGTCGTCTTCCCGGACCCCGTCGGCCCGCACGCCAGGATCATCCCCGCGTCGTTCTGGCAGCATTTGCGGATACGCTCCAGCATGTACATCGGCATGTGGATATCCGACAGCGACTGCGGCGCGATCCGCTCGTCGAGAATCCGCGCGACCAGTTTGTGCCCGTGCACCGTCGGCGTGAACGACGCCCGATAGTCCACCTTCCGGTCGGGAAAACGCGTCGCAAAGTGCCCGTCGAGCGTCGCGTCCCGCGGCGAGACCTGCAACTGGCACGCGTTCTTGATCAGACCCAGCGCAAGATCCCCGACCACGCGCGGCAGCTCCACGATATGCACCATCTGCCCGTCCACCCGCATGCGCACCGTGTAGCAATCCCCCTTGGGCTCGCAGTGAATGTCCGTCGCACGCGCCTTGGACCCCGTCAGAAGCAGCAGCCGGATCGCCGTGGAACCCTGCCCCTCGCCGGAGAGCGCGTCGCTCTTGTTCCCCCCCGCGTCGATGATGAAGACATGTTCCAACTGCGTCTGCTTCGGCGGCAGCGCGTCGAGAATGTTCCGAAGTTCGAGCGCCCACGCCGATTCGTCCGTCGCGTCGGCCCCGCGCGCCGCACGCTTGGGCTTCGCCTCGGGCCTGGGCTCGTCCAGCAGCACCGAGAACGTGTGCTTCCCCACGGAGATCACGTCGCCGGCGTTGAGCGGAGCGGACGAAACGTTCTCCCCGTTGACGCGCGTCCCGTTGCGCGAGCCGAGGTCCTTCAGCACATACTGCCCGTTCGCCCCCGGCTCGATCACGCAGTGGAACCGCGACGCAACGTCGTCGTCCTTCAACGGGATATCGTTGTCCGCGTGACGCCCGATGGCGACGCTCGCCGCGCCGAGTTCAATTGGATCAACCTTGCGGTCGCTGCAGACAAGTTTCATCGTCGCCATCAGGGGCATGGTCCTCCCGAATCAGAGTTGCCCCCCATTGTATGCGGAATCCCCCGCGAGAGTCCGACCGCTCCTCCGATTACACTCCGGCCATGCCCCGCACCACCCTGCCCGACCCCCGCCGGACCCCGCGGTTCGCAGGAATCGCAACCTTCTGCCGCTTCCCGCGACTCGAGGACGCCGCCGGGCCGGTTGACTGGGCCCTCTACGGCGTGCCCTTCGACTCCGGGGTCACTTACCGCCCCGGGGCACGCTTCGGCCCCAGGGCCATCCGGGAGGAATCGCAGTACGTCAAAATGTTCCACGTGGAACATCGGGTGATGCTGTCGGAGGTCCTGGGCGTCGCGGATGCTGGGGATTCCCCCACCTGCCCGTATGACCTGGAGGCGAACGCGGCGCGCGTGGCGGAGTTTGCGCTGTCGCTGGGCGACCCGGGGCGGACACGGCTGCTGGCGGTGGGGGGGGATCATTCGATCGCGCTGGCGAACCTGCGGGCGACGCGGGCGAGGCACTCGCCGCGGCGGCCGCTGGCGCTGGTTCACTTTGATTCGCATCTGGATACGACGGATCGCGTGTTCGATCATCCGTACTCGCACGCATCGCCGTTCCTCAGGGCGGCGGAGGAGGGGCTGATCGACCCGCGGGCGATGCTGAGCATCGGGATCAAGGGGCCGCTGAACTCGCCGAAGGACCTGGACTGGGCGAAGAAGCATGGGGCGACGATCGTTGCGCGAGAGGACCTTCTGCGCGGCGGAGTGAGGAGGATTGATTCGTTTCTTAAAAAACTCGGCGGGCGGCCGGCATATCTTACATTTGACATTGATGTGATCGATCCGGCGTTCGCGCCCGGGACGGGCACGCCGAGCGTCGGCGGGCTGTCGTCATGGGAGGCGCTGGGGCTGCTGCGGGGCCTTGCGCGGCATCGGCTGAACATCGTGGGGGCGGACGTCGTGGAAGTGCTGCCGGACCGCGACCCGCAGGGGACGACGGCGCTGCTGGCGGGGCATGTGATCTTCGAGATTCTGTGCCTGGACGCGGCGGCGCGGGGGGCGAAGCGCGCGTGACGGCGGATCGGTGGTTCCGCGGCGTCGGCTCGTCGTCACTCGGCCCTCGCCCGCCGCGGATTCCGACGAGCACATGCTTGTAAGGCGAGTCTTGGTTGTTGAGGTGATCTCATTCACGGGCGAATGAGCAAGACCAAGCCCTTCGCGGACATAGGCTCCAAGGGAGTCCGCTGCACAGGGAAGGCAATCCCGTCATCCGCCACGCCCCGGCCGAGGGATCGGCCGGTGTTGGCGATCGTGAGGTTGTGGTCGGCGGTGAGGACCATGCGAATGGCTCGATCTGACGGGCGCGACGACTCATCATAGGCGGAGGCGCGGCACGAGTGACTTCCGCTTGTGCAGGGGCGTGCCGCTGCAACCCCCGAAGGCACATGTTTGATCAGAGGAGCAATCATGCCACCCTCCGGAAGGGCGTGTGCTCGCTCATGGACGACCGCCGCAGTTTGGCACCGATTCCTTGAGGGAATCGGTGGCACGCGAATCGGGGCCACCTGCCGCCCATCTCCAGTGAGCCGCGGTTATCACAAAGCACATAATAAGAAGCGCATTCTCTAGATATCCTCGCGATCTGACCACAAATAGCGGCCCAAACGGGTTGTTCGAAAACCGATCCAGCAGATGCTCGGCATCCCTATCCAGGGTTCGAGCCTGCCGAAGTGCCGCAAGTGCGCGCCGAGCAAGAGCAAGACGTTCGACAGCGCTCAAGGACTGGTCAAAGTCCATTGGGCCTATTTCAACAGGCGATGGGAAATACAATCGCGTCGAGGCAAGAACGCCCCATCGCTCTCCTCTTTCATGGACCACGACAAACCCGCGATACAGACCTGAGCGAGGGGCTGTCGACAAGGCATCGGGTGATGATCTGCTGCGGCTATGCAGCACATATAACTGTCGATCCTCATCTTCAAATACGTCCTCGTGCCAAGGAGTAACGCCCGTTGTTCCAAGCGGATACCTCAACATCGAGGGTACCCAGGATCGTGCGTTCGGATCTTGAGCCAGCACACAACCCAGCATCGCGAGTGCCGCGGCTGTGAGACACCAATGGACTAGCCTGTGGACCGTGGCGCTGCGAGCGTGGCGCGAAACGTCGATCATTGGTCGGCCACACCCTGCCTCATCATCGGCGATAGTAACCGCCCCGACACTTGGGGAAAATATTCGTCACGCAGTCGTCGACGCAGGGCTTGCGGAAGCCGTTGTAGTTGTCCTTCACCCTTGCGTCGAGTGCGCAGACCCTTGCGCAGAGTTCCTTGGGGCTCATACCCGGCTTCTCTGCTGCATACGCTTCAAGTTCGTTGCAGAAATGGTCTTTGAATCCCCAAGGAATGCCCGCATTGGCGAACCACATTGGATGCTCGCATTTTTGACGCTGATGTGTGAGTTCGTGAACGAGCTGGCTCTCAAGATCCCCCTTTGATGGGTCAACGACTACAGTACTTCCCGCAGGATTCCGGCTCGTGCTCGGTCCGTCTCCCTCGGAGCATTTGATGGTGAAGCCAGAGCAGGCCTTGCAGGCAGCCTTCAAGGCCCCTTGAACCGCCGACGAACTCATCGCTTTGTTGAAATCGTCGTCTCCACAGCCGTTAGTGGAGACCTTTCCTTGGCATGCCTGCGGAAGCGGCGGCGCCTGCGGTGCTTGTTGCAGCGGTTGCTGCCCTCCAGTCCACGTCGGCGTGCCGCCGCCGCTGTCGCCCTCGACGCCCATGTGGGTGCCGGCGGGGCCGGTGGGGCAGGGTTGGCCGGGGATGACGGCGCACAGGGGCGGGCCGTTCTTCTCCAGGCCCATCGGGTCGTCGAAGGCGAGGGGGTTGCCGGCGACGTACTCGTAGAGGTTCGGGCCGTCCGCGTAGCCGCTGGGATCTCGCTGCAGGAATCTCCCCAGGTCCGTGTGCAGCACCCGATGCCGTACATGGCAGAGTTCGTGGATGACGCCGTCGTGCTCGTAGCCCGCATAGCCCCGGCGGTTCCCCACGGATGAATGCGACAGCACGCCCCGGCCGAGCGTCCGGCCGGTGTTGGCGATCGTGAGGTTGTGGTCGGCGGTGTCCATGTCGCCGTCGAGATCATAGTCGCAGCGGACCTCGTAGGAGGCGGGCCAGTTGTCGTTGTCGTCCTGGTCCACATCTCCGTCGCCGTCCACGTCGCCCGGCGGCAGGCCGAAGGGCACGCCGTAGGCGGAGCACCGCGCGGCCTCCATGACGGAGCAGGCGCTGCCGGAGCCCTTCTTGAGGATCGCGACCACGTCGTTCCTCCAGTTCTGGCAATAGTAGGCACGCTGCTCGCGGGCGCCATCGGGAGTGCCGCGAGGGGCGAGGCTCCGCTGGTGCAGGGGAGTGCCCCTGCAACCCCCAAAGGCCATGCTTGCTCCGAGCAGCAAGCATGCCACCCGAAGGAGTCAAGCGGGCCGCCGGCCGCGCCTGGCTCGGACCAAAGCAGACTTGATTTCCGCTGCAAGGTTGCACAATTCGGGCCATTCAGGGTCCGCCAATACTCGCGCATAGAACTCTGGGTTATAGGATCTGCCCGTTTGATAAAGACGCGACGCGAATCTTTCAAGGCGAAGGGCGTACGAACGCGCGTCGTCCCAAGTCTTGCTGGGGATACGACCCCGTTCCGCAAGCGAAGCAACAGTCGGTTCGAGTCCAAGATCGTAGACCCCTTCCACGGCTTCCTCAAATGTTGCAAAGACACTGGGATCGGCACGCACAATCCAAAGTTCTCTCTGGAGATCTGGGGAAGATAGCTGAGAAAGGAGATCGATCAAGGAGTCCAGGATTGTCGCTTCAGAGTCCTTCATGGCCACACAAGGGGCAGCTCCGGGGGCGTCCAATCCGGGTTCATTGGGATGTGCCCGTCTGGTGAGGTCGTTGGCACGGGTCTGCCCAAACGATCGTGCCATTGTCCGTGACGCTGGCGCCGGAAGTAAGGCGCCCGGCTGTTGGGGTAGGGCGAATCGGGGTTGCCAGGCATCCAGCGGTCACGATTCTGAGGGTTCTTAGGATCAACCCATTCAATGCCGCCGGGCTTCTTTGTTGGTTGCGGAATCCAATCGTTCGGAGTCCCGGACGGCCGCACTCCGTCTGGATTCGTAGGGAACTGACTGGGATTCTGTGTGCTCGGAGTTCCCGAGGGAGGTTGGCTCGGCGTCCGGGGATTCCGCGGGGCCGGTGGTTGGACGGGTACTTCTGGGGCAGGCGGAGTACGATTCCTGATAGTTTCCTTGAGCGCTTTGATTGCCTTAAGAACGCCGGCGCACCGGGAGTCAGGTGCCCCGCCGCCAGAGCAAAACATTTCGTACAGCTGTTCATAGCAGGCGATTTTGACAGTGATGGAGGGTGTGGTTGCGCACTGCCGCAGCGCCTGGCTAAACGAATCGGCACCGGCCATCAAGCCCGGGTCGAGCCCCCAGTCCCCTAGGCCGCCTGCCCATGATCCCCACCCTGCTCCCGGTTCATCTGGCGCCAGCGGTGCATTGGGATCGTGCCCGCTTCCTGGGGTGCATACCTGGCCCGGTATGACGTAGCACAGCCCGGTGGCGCCCTTTTCCAACCCGAATGGATCAACAAAGACAACCGGCTCGCCGGCGACGTACTCGTAGAGGTTCGGGCCGTCGGCGTAGCCGGCGGGGTCGCGCTGGAGGAAGCGGCCGAGGTCGGCGTGGTAGGCGCGGTGGCGCACGTGGCAGAGTTCGTGGATGACGCCGTCGTGCTGTCGCCGCGGCGACTCTTCGATCCGCCGAGGCGGATCTTCGACGTAGCCGGCAAAGCCCCGGCGGTTCCCCACGGATGAATGCGACAGCACGCCCCGGCCGAGGGATCGGCCGGTGTTGGCGATCGTGAGGTTGTGGTCGGCGGTGAGGACCATGCGAATGGCTCGATCTGACGGGCGCGACGACTCATCATAGGCGGAGGCGCGGCACGAGTGACTTCCGCTTGTGCAGGGGCGTGCCGCTGCAACCCCCGAAGGCACATGTTTGATCAGAGGAGCAATCATGCCACCCTCCGGAAGGGCGTGTGCTCGCTCATGGACGACCGCCGCAGTTCGGCACCGATTCCTTAAGGGAATCGGTGGCACG
>CAZBDZ010000103.1:0-9379 GCA_964490785.1 uncultured Phycisphaeraceae bacterium | reverse complement strand
CTCGGCCTCCGCGAGGCGGTTGGTCGCCTGGAGCAACCCGGCCAGGTTGTTGAGGTCGATGGCGACGTCCGGATGATCCCGGCCGTAACTCGCTTCGTCGATTGCGAGGGCGCGGCGCATGAGCGGCTCGGCCTCCGCGAGGCGGTTGGTCGCCTGGAGCAACCCGGCCAGGTTGTTGAGGCGGATGGCGACGTTCGGATGGTCCTTGCCGTAACTTGCCTCGTCGATCGCGAGGGCGCGGCGCATGAGCGGCTCGGCCTCCGCGAGGCGGTTGGTCGCGTGGAGCAACCCGGCCAGGTTGTTGAGGCATGAGGCGTGGCGCGGGTCGGACTCGCCAAAGAGGCGCCGCGAGCCGTCCACGGCTGCCCGCCCGAGGCGCTCCGCCTCGGCGAACTGGGCAAGATGTTGCAGGGGCCCCGTCACGTTGTTCGCGAGACTCACGCCCGCATCGTCCGCGCGACCCAGCCAGTGCAAGGCCGAGGCAAGGAGCGGCGCCAGTTCCCACCGGTTCTCATGGTTCACCCACCCTTCCCACAACTCGTGAGCGCGGCCGAGGGCGAGGGTGATCAGGGCCCGCTCGATCGCGACGGCGGCATCCCCGGCATCCGCCCGCGCGAGTTCCTGCACGAGGCGGTGCATGCGGGCCTCGTTCGGCTCGCCCGTGGACGAAAAGAGGCGCAGGCCAGCGAGGCGCCGGAGGATCCCGAGCCACGGGTCCGGGTGGCCCGGTTCGGCGTCGCGCGCCAGGTGCGGCGCGGCGACTGCCGCGACCACGCGCACCCAGGGCAGGGCGACGTGGTCCGCCGGGAGGAATGACGCAATCGTCAGGACGAGGCGCTCGTTCTCGTTCAGCCGCTCGAAGGTCGGGCGGAGCGTGGCGGCGAGGCGCTTCTCGCCGTGAAGGATCCCCTGCGTTGTCTGTTTCGCGGCAGCGTCGAGGCCTTCCAGCCCCTCCTTTTTCAGGCGATCGAGGAATGCGGCGCAGTTCACCTCCTCGAACGAGCCGAGGAAGACGGCGGCGGCCTCGACTGCGAGCGTGAACCCGCCGAGCAGGCGGACGATCTCCGCCGCGGCGGCCTTCTCCGCGCCGCTCCGGAAGCGGCCGCCGGGCTGGTGGTGCTCGATGAGTTCGAGGGCGTCGTGGGGCGGGAGTTCATCGACGGGAAGGAAGTCCCGGTCCTTCTGGGTGCCGTGCAACTCGATCGGGCCGAGGCGGGAGGTGGCGACGACGTGGAGCCAGTCGCCGTTGGGGAGTCGCTTGACGCACTCGGGCGCGAGGAGATCGGGCTTGTCCACGTTGTCGAGGATGACGAGGCATCGGCCGCTCGGGTGCTTCGCGGCGCGGCCCTGCAACTCCTCGAGGATGCGGGCCGACGCGAGGGCCGGGTCGAGGCGCTCGCGTTCGTTGAACTCGACGCGGAGCGGTTCGGCGAGGGTCATCAGGGCGACGTCGAGGTTGTCGCGCCCCTCGCAGCGGATCTGCCAGCGTCCGCCTTGATAGTCCCCGGCGTAGGCGTGGGCGTATTCGACGGCGAGGGCGGTTTTGCCCATGCCCCCGAGGCCGTGGACGGCGGTGAGGATGCCGACCTTACTCTGGGCCACGGACTCGTGGAGCTGGCGGAGTTCATCGCGGCGGCCGACGAAGCGCTCGTTGTGGCGATCGACGTTGCCCGGCGCATCGAGCGCGAGCCGGACACGCGCAAGCCGAGCGCGGATCTGAGAGTTCAGTTCATTCAGGCGATCGCCGACGGCCTGATTCTTGAGCGCCGCCTGGCCCTCGTTGAACCAAGGCTGGAGGTGGAAGTGGTTGCGGCGATGCACCTCCTTCAGCCAGTCGGCGAGGCGCTGCTCGTTTCCCTTGTCGAACCAGCCGGGGATCTCGACGAAATAGGCGGGGGCGATCCCCGATCCCAGGAGCGACATGGCCCACTCGTGCTTGAGATACTCGTTGACCTCCCACTGGCAATATTCGCTCTCGATGTAGTTGGGAGTAAGGCAGACGAGGAGCAGCCGCGACGTTCGGATGGCGTCCAGGATGCGGTGGCGCCAGTCGTCCATCCCCTTGATCTCCCGGACGTCGAAGAAGAGGTTGAGGTCTCGATCCTCGAACTGCCGGAAGTCCGCCCGGATGTAATCGACCAGCGCGGTTACGCGGCCTTGGGCGTCGTCCCGACGGCAGTAACTCACGAAGAGTTCGTACGGCCTCGCTGGATCGATCGTCATGCGGGGAATCCCCTGGATCGCGAGAGGGCGGCACCGGCTCGGCATGATATGCTCAAGATGCATTGTCCGCCATGTTTCTTGTTCCGAGCCGATGATGGCCCCGCTGATCTTTCTGAGCCATGCGCATCATGATGCCGGGCTCGCGCTCGACCTGGCGCGGGCGTTGGAATCTCGCGGCGCGCGCTGCTGGCTCTCAGAGCGCGACGTGCCGCCGGGGGCGGACTACGCGGCATGCGTCGTCCGGGCGGTCGAGGAGTGCCGGACGCTGGTGGTTCTGGTGACGCCCGAGGCGGACGCGAGCGTGCATGTCCGGCGGGAGATGGATCTGGCGCTCGCTGCGCGGCGGCCGATCATCCCGATTCTCGTGGGGTGCGTCGAGTGCTCGGAGCCGATGCGATACCGGCTGTCCACGGCGCAGTGGATGCGGCTGGATTGCGAGCCGAAGACCGCGGAGATCGCGCGATGCGCTGAGGCGGTGGTCGGCGCCGCCGGCGCGGAGGCGGCCGTGGCGAAAGGGGCGGGCGCTCCTCCTCACGGCAGTGCCCCGCGCCCACGATGGCTTGCGATCGGGGCGGCGATTGCGGGGATCGCGGGAGCAACAGCCCTTGTGATGAGGTTGTTCACTCCCGGGCCCACGCTTCAGCCGCCGTCGCTCCAAGCCACGCCGAGGTTGACGCCGAGCGCGACCTCGCCCGTGCGCTTGGAGCTGCCCCGGCAGATACGTGTGGTCGTCGATCCCGGGTCGGGCTGGGTGGTGCGCGCAAGCGGGCCTGTGCTCAGCGAGGCCGAGCGAGGCCGAGCCGCGGAACGCATCAAGGCGAGCGCGTCCGGAGCGTTGATTGAAATCGACGTGAATCCAGAAGCCGTCGCCGCCGCGGCAAGGAAGGCGCTTGAAGATGCCGGCATCGCCGCTGAGGTTGCACTACGTCGGCGCCCGAACTGGGGCGAGCCGTATCTGTTTGTGACGATCCGAAGCGGCGGCGCGGCGGCCAACGAAAAAGCGCGAACCATCGCGGAAAAGCACACCATGTCGCCGGAATCGGTGGCGGTGCATGGGCCTTGAACGGCGATACTTGCGATGTTGCAAGTTGGTTAGGGCGCCTTATCTCCCGCGGACGGACGGATTCTGATCTCGATCATGGTATCGTCCTTCTTCTCGGCATCGAAGATCGGGAATGGCGCCTTCCCGTCTTTCTCCGCGGCCTCTTTTAGCGCCCGCAGCCGCTCGAAGAGATGAGTCGCGGGCACGCGTTCGTTGTCGAACTCGATGCGGAAGACGACAACACCCTGGCCTGTGCTGCGATCGAACTGCTCGGTGCCGAAAAGGCGAATCTCCGGTTGGCCCCCCGACTCGAGCATCTGGCGACCCGCGTCGTCGATGGCGTCGCGCATGAACGCGAAGTCGTCGAGGCTCATGGCGCCGAGAAGTTTTATCGTGATGCGAGACGGGGGCTTCCAACTCTCGATGATGCCGCAGGCAAGTTGGGACACAATATCTTCGGCGATCGGCAGAATGAACTCCGGCCCAAGGGTGAATGACTGCGTGAAGAGCTTCTGCCCGTACCCGATGATCTCGCCGTTCGCGGTGACGGCCTTGAAGCTGAACTGTACGTTGCTGCCCGACTCCATTGGATTGGTGGCATATCCGATCACGTAGACATCGGCGACTTCAAGGCCGAGGATCAGTGCGGAGAGTTCGGCTTCCCCCATGACCGTGGTTTGCTTTTGGGCCGCGTGGATGAGGCTGTCCCTCGCCTTCATCGGCTCGATCATCGTGAACTTGAGCGCACCGATGCCCAGCAAGTTGCTCATGGCGTCTTCAAGGCTTCGCGCAAACATCTCGTATTTGTCCACGTCGCGGAAACCCTGCTCCTGCGTCGTGCCGGGACCGGGCGCGGCATCCGGTTGGTCCCCGGGATTGCCGGCCGTCCCAATGGCGCTTCCCATGCCAGTTACGACAACCATCGTTCCCACGTCGCCGCCGCGGCCTTCGCTCTCGGCCTTTTCGGCCTCGCGGATTTCGGAAGGCGTTGCACGCCGATTCAAGAGGATCGTCGTTTTTGGAACTCCCTTTGATTTGTAGAGGCGAATCAGTTGTTCCTTCGCGGCATTGGTAGTGTTCGGATCGCCAGCATGCACAACCTCCTTGATTTGCTCGAGGCACGTTGGATTGTGCGCGATGCGCTCTGGCGGCGGCGGCGGCTTGGGCCGCATTCGGATCACGGCGGTATTGCCCTGCGCAAGCTCCGTGGCAGCCTCGGCATCGATGCGCTCGGCGAGGGCATCGCAGGCATCGAAGAGCAGGTCATTGACATTCTCCGAAGACTCGTACCGGATATCGAACTCGGCCACCTGATCGTTCGGTCCGCCCGCGACATTCCTCATCTTCGCGGATTTCACGCCGCCAAGCCCGCCGAGGACATCGCGCATCTCGCGGAGCCACTCCCGCTTTGCTCCCATGATGCGGATGGTCATGCTGAGCACCTGCTGCTCGGCACGCCCGACGAAGTCCTCGATAAACCGCTTGGCGACGGCACGAATATTGGCCTTGATTTCGCGCGCCGAGAAATCGCCTTTCCAGTCGAACGCGACGGTGAAGCCGCGGCGGCCTCTGGCCTCCTCCGACGCCGCGACAACGACCTTCGGCAGCGGCTGGGCCTGCGTGATGCGGATCGTGATCAGCAGTTCCGCCTTCAACTCCTCGCGGAGCAGGTTGACAGCCTCCTCTTCGCCATTCAACTTCAGCACATTCTCAAACCGCCCTTGCATCCGCTTGAATGCGTTGAAATCCACGACGTCGATCGGATTGGCCCCCGGATCCAAAATCTCCTCGAAGGCGCTCACGATCTGTGCGGGTTCGCCCTCAAGCTCGAAGTTCCATTTGGGCCCATCCTTCACATCGCCCACGCCTGCGTCGATGCCGCAGAGAAGCATGACAGTCGGACGACCGGCCTGCTCGTAGGCCCGGCTCCATGCTGCGACGTCCGGTACCGGATCCTCGGGAGGCTTCTGCGGCACTGGATCAGGCTTAGCCTGGCGTCCGTATGCGGCGGGGACCGCCAGCAAGGTTGTCATGGCAGAAACAAGAACCAGACCAAGCAAGCGGAGCATGCAATGTCCTTTCCAAGTGCCGCATGAGGACGCGGGCGCGTCGTTCCCAAGGCATTACCTCGCCGATCGAATCTCCATCCGCCAGCCGCGGGCACGTGTGGTCACGGAGTTAGCGGAGAAGTGCCGTTGGATACGCGGCTCGAGCAGGACGAACTGCCACCCTGATCGGCCGATCTCGCGACCACCCTCGTCGAACCAGGAGAACTCGAATTGAATGGCCATCTGGTTGTCCGCGAGCGAGCGCACGGGCACCGTTACCTTCATCGGTTGAGAATCGGTGGCTCCATCCACCATCACGCGCTCCGAATCAACTCCGATGTACCGGCGCAACGCGGCCTCCACGGAAACGACCGGATACGCTGCCGTCGGTTGTGGATCCTCGCGTGCGCCGGGGGTCTGCCGCTGAGGATCGCACGCGGTCGCACTCACGCCGAGGATCAGAAGCAACCCGAATCTAGCGTGCCTGATGCGGCTAATCATGGTTCGTCTCCGGCGTGTGTTCTCGTCGAAACGGAGACGGCTCGCCCTCCAGCGTTTATTCGGTCCGCCATTGCGCGGAGCTCCGCGCTGCGGGCCTGGTACGGCGGGTGTGGCTGGCAGTACAGGCGGGCGAATCCGACGGTGCCCTCAAGGGGTGTGTAAAGGCTGGTTCCGCCTTCGAGAATGTGCCGACCCATTCCGGTAGGCGGGTCTAGGCCTTCGATGGCGATTCCCTCGGTTGCGTACACGGATCGCAGCGCCGCGAGGTCAACATCTGCGGGCAGACCGTTTGCGTGATAGATGGACATCATGTCGTCCGTGGGTGGCGAAGCATCGACACCGCCGAGAATGTAGGGAAGTTGAAGGCCCGGTGCGGGACCGGTACGGATGTTGGAGTACAGGACCCTCCCTTCCGCCCATTCGACCGTTCCCTGGGGAAGGCGCACATATCGCAGCATCGGCCCGCTGGCCACGGAACCGCGCATCCCGGCGAACACGACGCGAGTTTCTGGGCGGCCCTCGATCATCAACTCGATGGCTCCGGCTCCGGGCGGCAAGTCAAGCAGCGCGACGTAGGTCCGCTGCGCCAACAGGTCGCAATACGTCGTATCCGCAGCCGACGTCGCCATCATGTAAGCGCCGAATCCGGCTGCGATTAGGGCGATCATCTGCGTCGTGCTGTCGTTGCTTGACGCGGCAACCGCGGTGCCTGCCGCGAGGAGTGCCGTTCCCGTATACGCCCTTGCAAGGCTGAGGTCCTCCTCCGCGTGCCATTTCAAGTCCGATGTCTTGGAGTTCAGATCGGTCGCGATCGGAAAGGAATCGCTCGCGCCGCCCCAGCGGACGACGAGCGGGCGATCATCGGATGCGGTAACCGGGACAAACTCGGTGTACGAGTTGAGGTACCCGGCACCGACCTTTTGCGGCGCCAGTCCGTACTCCACCACCAGCACCGTGTTGTAACGCCCCGTCTCGATGCGGGTGGCGAGTCCGGAAAGATCCGGTCGAAGCGCTCGCAACGCTCGGAGGCTCTCGTGCATGTCCTCAATCGCGTGAGCACTCTGAGCGGCGATCGCTTTGAGGAGATACCCGACCTCAAAGTCGGAGGGCCTGGTGGCGTGAGCAACATCGAGGTCGCCGCTCGACGACGCCGTCGCCGCCCGGCCCGATTCCTTTTGCTTCGCCTTTCTGCGTTCATCGGATTTCGTCTTGAGCCATTGCTTCTGTTGGACGATCTGCGACGGAGGAGGAGGCTGCTGCGCGGATTGCGCCCCTTGGTCCGCGGTCGAGGAACTCGGCGGGGGCGGCATGTCCGTCAGTTCCTTCGAGAAATCGCGGAGGAGGAACAGGGAGTTGCTCGCCGACGCGCGGGCGTTGCCCCATTCGCCCTGCATCGCGTCGTGGATCGCAATCTGCGCATAAGCCATGGCCTGTTCAAAGGGCTCGCCCTTCCACAGGCGGACGTTTCCGCCTCCGAACACCACCGCGGCGGCGGTCTTGTCGTCGTTCACTCCTTGCGTGCGCAGGAAGTCGTAGACCTGGTCCGCGACGGGGTCCGCCGCGTCGGGGATGCCTTCCGCATTGCAGAGCACAAGCCGCTGCACGCGGTCGAGGGCGTAGCGCCGCGAGTTGGGCTGCGGCGTGCCTTTCGCTTCGATGATCTGCCGGGCCTGCCCGAAATCGCCCTGCGCCACGCAGGCATGGACCCGAGGATCCGGTTTGTATGCGTGGGCGCCGCAGCCGCCCAGCATCGTGCTCACTGCAAGGAGCAAAGTGAAAGCACCGGTACGAAGACTCTGCATGGCCAACCTCCCTCGAAGAAACGCCGGTCGCCGCGTCGTCAGTCAATCAGTTCACCGAACGCGACTCTCGCAAACTCCGAACTGCCCGACCAGATCTTCTCACGCGACTTCAAGTCCACAACGTCAAACTGGATATAGAACAGATCCTTGCGCAAGTCCGAAGCGTTCTTCGCGGTCCCGGCGGCCTGGCGCTGCGCCGAACTGAACGACGCCTGAAGGACGTGGGTCGGAGGCAGCCCGGGCGCTGACTGATCGGCGGTCAAGCCGAGGCCGCGATACACCCCCGCGTGGTCGGGCGGCTCGACCACTCGGATATTCGTCCTGGCGAACAGGTCGCGCACCGCCGGGTCATTGAGAAGCCGCACCGTCGCGCCGTAGCGGTCCAGTCGCGACAGCCGTTCGTATGAACGATTCTCCATGGTCCCGGGCACGAGGACAATCCCGGGCGATTCCGCGTTCCGTCCGGCAAGGAACTCGCTTTGGGCGAACTGCTGACGGATCTCGTCGCACGACATCTGCATGTCCGCCGTGCGAAGAGCGCTCGACTTCGGCTTCCCGCCCGAGCATGCTGCGAGGCACGCCGCCGCCAGGACCGCGCCGGCCATCGTCGTCATCATCCGCATGATAGGCTCTCCTTTTCAAAGGGGCCGACGCGCGGGGCGCGCGATCGGCGGACCGGCTATCGGACCTGCTTGAAATCGAAGGGCTGGGCGAACACGATCTCGCGAGTCTGCAGATTTGTCAGGGTCATTTCGAGGTAGTACGTGCTGGCTCCGCCGCGCGTCGCCTCGTGGAACTCGCCGTTGAGCAGGTACGTGTCCGAGGCCGCGTAGCGAAACGTCGCCGTTCCGCCCGAAGAGGTCGCCTCGTCGAGCCGATCCGGCGGAGCCTCCTGACTGAATCGGGCCGCCTGTTGGTCCATCGACTCGGGCGATTCCATGATCTTCGCCACGTTGCGCACCGCTTCGCTGTTGATTAGCCGGCCCGACACGCGCCGCCGAAGCATCTCAAAGTCGCTCGCGGGCGTGTTCGTCGCGTTCCGGATCCAGCCCAACTCGATCACGACCTTGGTGCTGTGGGACGCGAACGTCGCGCCGATTCGCTCGGCGATCGCCATCGTCGCCTGATCGCTCGCCTCCAGGAGCGCGGCCATGGTGATTCCGGCGTCGGACTGCTCCCGGCCCTTGGTGTCGTAGGGATCGACGCGGCCGTTGGTCTGACCCGAGGGCCCCTGGTTCGCGCATCCGCCGGCAATGCAGCACGCGATGAGCCACGAAGCCCCGATCACGCCCTTTCGCTTTGACATGCCCAAAGCCCCTTTCCGGTGAGAATCCCACCGACAAGGCAATCTACAGATTCGCCTTCCGTGTTGCAAGAGGCGAATACTGCCTTTTTTATGGGAACTTCCGGAACCGAACACGAACGAATGCGCAAGTAACTGTCCTGCAATGAGTTAGGACCAGTTCCAAGGGTCTCGTTCCGGTACCTCCGGAGTCTGAGAATGTGAGGCTTTTCGCCGCGAACAGCCTGCAGGCAGGCCGAGTGTCCTGGACAAGAACGCTCGGCCCAGTCGCGGCGGGTGGCAGCGTCCCGGACTCCCTTCCGCGCATCGGCGTGAGGTCGGCTTCAACGCGGTTCCTTCCCGCTGAACAGATCGGCGAGCCGGCGCTGGATCTCCTCGGGCGGCAGGCCCATCGCTTCGAGGATTGCCGCGTAGTTGCCGACCGCCGCCCACAGGTGCGGATGCTCGTGCCCGGTCCGGC
>CAZBDZ010000102.1:0-9551 GCA_964490785.1 uncultured Phycisphaeraceae bacterium | reverse complement strand
CGTGGGAGCACCGACCGTGCCGAGCCACGGTCGGTGGCACGGGGGTGGCGGGGGGCGCGGGGTTACCACGGGATTCGCGTTGCTCATTCTGAGAGTGGGGTGGGCGGTGTTGGTCGGTCTCCTACTATCTGGTCCCATGTACCGGCTTGCTCTTCGGATGCTGACGCGAGACACGGGGAAGTACCTTGCGCTTGTCGTCGGGCTGACATTTGCGACGCTGCTGATCACGCAGCAGGGGTCGATTTTTCTGGGGCTGATCAAGCGGTCCACGGGGGTTTTGCAGAACGTCGGCCAGCCGGACCTCTGGGTGTGCGACCCTGCGGTGCAGACGGTTCTTGAGATCCGCAACATGGCCGACCGCGATTTTGAGCGTGTTCGGACGGTTCCCGGGGTTGCGTGGGCCGAGCCGTTCTTTTCCAGCCGGGCCGTGGTCGAACTGACGGACGGGTCGTACAAGACCGCGCAGCTGATCGGCGTGGACCGATCGACGCTCGTGGGCCAGCCGCCGGAGATTGTGGAGGGTCGGCTTGAGGATCTGCGGGCGCCGGATGCGATCTTCATCGACGAATCCTCGCGCAAGCGGCTCGCCTACCCGAACCTCGGCGACACGTTGAAACTGAACGACAAGCGGGCGATCGTGGTCGGATTCTGCCGGGCCAAACTCGGGTTCGACTCCAACGCGATGATCTACACGACCTACGACAACGCGACGCGTTTCACGCCGCTGGGGCGGGAGACGATCCCGTTCATTCTGGTGAAGGTCCGGGCGGGGGCGGAGGTTCCCGTGGTGGCGGCGGCGATCCGCGAGCGCACGGGGCTCGGGGCGTGGACGCGCGAGGAGATGGAGATGCTCTCCACGCGGTTCATCCTCACGCAGACGGGGATCGGGATCAACTTCGGCACGACGGTGCTGCTCGGGTTCATCGTCGGTCTTGCGGTGACCGCCGCGATTTTTTACCAGTTCACGATCGAGAATCTGAAGCACTTCGCGGTGCTCAAGGCGATGGGCACGCGCACCGGCGTGCTCGTCCGCATGGTGATGCTCCAGGCGATCACGGTCGGCGCGATCGGGTTCGGGATCGGCGCGGGGTTGGCGGGCCTCTTCAGCCTTCAGGGGCGGCGTCCCGGCGCGGAACTGGCGCCGTATTTTCCCTGGCAACTTCTTCTGATCTGCATGGGGGGGATGGCGGTGTGCATCACCGTCGGCTCGCTGCTTTCGATCCGAAAGGTGATCCGCCTCGAACCCGCCGTGGTGTTCAAATGAGCATGAACCCGGACAACTCGAAGCGGCGGCCCGCCTGGGATGGCGATTCCGCGACGAATGGTCGGATCGGGGGCGGCAACGGCTCCGGTCTTGCGCTGCATCTGCGCGATGTCAGGAAGACCTACGGCGAGGGCGACTCGGCGGTGCGTGCGCTGCGCGGGATCGATCTCGGGGTGCCGTCGGGGCAACTTGTCATGCTTGTCGGGCCTTCGGGCTGCGGCAAGACGACGCTCGTCTCCATTCTTTCGGGGGTGCTTGGGGCGGACGAGGGGGAGGTGAGCGTCTTCGGCGTGGACTGGCGGGTGCTTCGGCCTGCGGAGGCGACGGCTCGGCGCGCGGAACTGATGGGGTTTGTGTTCCAGTCGTTCAACCTGATCCCGACGCTGAACGTGCTGGAGAACACGTGCGTTCCGCTGCTTGTGCGCGGGATGCGCGAGCGCGAGGCGCAGGAGCGGGCCGCCGCGATGCTGGTGGAGGTGGGGCTGGGCGATCGTCTGGGGTCGATGCCGTCGCAGTTGTCGGGCGGGCAGCAGCAGCGTGTCGCCATTGCGAGGGCGCTGGTGGGCAAGCCCCGGCTTCTTGTGTGCGACGAGCCGACGGCGGCGCTCGACGGGCGGACGGGGCAGCACATCATGGACCTCATCAAGGCGGCGGCGTCGGGCCAGGACGAGCAGGGCCGCGACCGCGTGGTGGTCGTCGTTACCCATGACAACCGCATCTTTCACTACGCCGACCGCATCCTTGAGATGGAAGACGGTCGGCTGAAGCCCACGGTTTCTCAACATACGATCGAAGAGCAGCACCACATTCCCACCTTTGACCCGGGTGATACGCTCTCGAAGTGAATCCCCCGGCTCAACTCACAGGACCACGATGTTCCGTCGAATCACATTTCTTCTCTCGATTCTCGGGTTGGCGATGGCGCTCTACGTCGTCGCGACCGCCAAGCAGGTCATTCCTTCGCCGCCGCCGGCGCAGCCGCCTTCGACGAATCCGTTCGCGGTCGGGGTTGCGTCGCTCGGGATCGTCGAGCCGGCGTCGCGGATCGTGGATATTTCCGCGCCGGAGAGCGGGCGCGTGGTGGAGGTGCTGGTGGACGTGACCCAGCGCGTCCGGAGGGGTGATGCGCTGTTTCGCCTTGACGCGGTGCCCATCGAGGCGGAGATGCTGCGGGCGCAGGCGGCCCGGGCCGCGTCGTCGGCGGAGGTGTCGCGGCTCGAATCCTGGCCTCGGGCGGAGGATTTTCCGCCGGCCGAGGCGGAGGTGAACGAATCGCGGTCTCGTCTGTCCGACGCCGAGGTGCGGCTTGCGAGCATGTCGTCTGCGATGGAGCGCGGGGCGGCGTCCGACGATGAACTGTCGCGGCAGCGGTTTGTTGTTTCAACGCTGCGGGCGGTGGTCGCCAACGCGGAGGCGCGGCTTGCGCGTCTGAAGGCGGGGTCGTGGAGCGCCGATCTTGCGGTGGCGCGTGCGAGCCTCGCGGCCCGCGACGCCGACATCCGCTCGATCGAGGTGAGGCTCGACCGTTTCACGGTTCGCTCGCCGCTCGACGCGACCGTGCTCAAGCGCAACATCGAGCCGGGCGAGTACGTTTCCGGCGGGACGACGAGCGGCACTTCGGGGCGGGCGGAGGCGCCGCTGGTACTCGGGGATCTGTCGGAACTGCACGTGCGCGCGCAGGTGGACGAGGAGGACATGCCGCTGGTGAAGCCCGGGGCGCGTGCGGTCGCGCGGATTCGAGGGCCGATCAAGGCCGAGGTTCATCTCACCATGCTCCGCATCGAGCCTCTGGCGGGGCCGAAGCGGCAGATCACTGGGGCGAGCACGGAGTTGATCGACACGCGGGTGGTTGACGTGCTGTTCCGGGCCGAGGCGGGCGAGGGCGCGCCGCCGCTGTATCCGGGGCAGGTCGTGGACGTGTACATCGACGCGGGTGAGCAAGCGCGTCCCGGCCTTGCCGTGGATGGGAAGACCGGGGCACCTGATTGATGACGCGATTGTCCTCGCGGTCTGATCTGGGCGATCGCATTATCGCTTCGATGTGCCTCACAGCCCGCGGAGCGGGCTGAGTACCAATCCAGCCGCCCAAGTCCTCGGAAGTGATCTTGCGATTGCCCTGGCGGTCTGATCTTGGACGATGCGGGCGGCGGGTTTCATTGCTACACTGGTGAAGTTCGCTCGGGGCGCCGTTGGACGCCGAGGCTGAGTCTGCGAAGCCTCGGGTCCTTCCGCTGAGATGCACCCGTAGAACCTGATCCGGTTCGCACCGGCGTAGGGAACGCGATCCATGACGTTTCGTCTCCGTCAACTCCCCATTGCCTTTGAGAAGCCGAGGCTGAGTCCGCGAAGCCTCGGATGTTTTCTTGGAGTCCGCCCATGACATCCCCGCCTACCCAGCGTCTTCGTCCTCCCCTTCACGGCGCCTCGAACCCTGCGAGCACGGCGAAGGCGACTACGCCCGGCTGCTTCGCCCTCGCGCCCGACATTGGCGGGCCGCGGACATACTCCTCCCCTGATACTCCCGGGATGCCGCCGCCGTCGGCGAAGACCGCGTGGGATTTCATGCCGATCGGCGACGCTTGGAGAGGGCGCGCGGCGACGCAGTTGGAGAAGTCGCGGCTGGGGATCATCACGCCGGAGATGCGCCGCGTCGCCGAACGCGAGCCTCATCTGACGGCGGAGCAGGTCCGCGACGAGGTTTCGGCGGGGCGCATGATCATTCCGGCGAACGTGAATCACCTGAAGTTCAGGCTCGATCCGACGTGCATCGGCCGGGCGGGCAGGACAAAGGTGAACGCGAACATGGGGGCGTCGCCCGTCTCGTCCGGGACCGAGGAGGAGGTTGAGAAGTTGAAATGGGCGGAGCGTTGGGGGGCGGACACGGTGATGGACCTCTCGACCGGGGGCGACCTTGACGCCTGCCGCGACGCCATCATCAGGAACTCGACCGTCCCCATCGGCACCGTGCCCATCTACTCGATGATCATCGGCCGGCGCATCGAGGACCTCACGCCCACGCTGATTCTCGAAACGCTCGAACACCAGGCGAAGCAGGGTGTTGACTATTTCACGATCCACGCGGGCATCCGCCGGGCGCATCTGAAGTACGTGAAGAACCGGCTCATCGGCATCGTGTCGCGCGGCGGATCGCTCCTTGCCAAGTGGATGCTCGCTCACAACAAGGAGAACCCGATGTACGAGTTGTGGGACGACATCTGCGACCTGATGCGCCGCCACGATGTCGCGTTCTCCATCGGCGATGGGCTGCGGCCCGGCGGGCTCGCGGACGCGACGGACGACGCTCAACTCGCCGAACTCGAGACGATCGCCGAGTTGACGGAGCGTGCGTGGCGCCGGGGCGTGCAGGTGATGGTCGAAGGGCCGGGGCACGTTCCCTTTGATCAGATCGAATACAACATGAAGTTGCAGCGTGCGTTGTGCCACGGCGCGCCGTTCTACGTTCTTGGGCCGCTGGTCACGGACATGTTTCCGGGGTACGACCACATCACGAGTTGCATCGGCGCGACGGCGGCGGGCTATCACGGGGCGGCGATGCTCTGCTATGTCACGCCCAAGGAGCACCTGGGCCTGCCGAAGAAGGACGATGTGAAGCAAGGGTGCGTGGCGTACCGGATCGCGGCCCACGCGGCGGACATCGCGCTGGGGATCCCCGGCACGCGCGACCGCGACGACGGACTCACGAAGGCGCGGGCCGCCCTCAACTGGGAGAGGCACTTCGAGTTGTCGTTCGACCCGGAGTACGCGCGGGCCTTGCACGACGAGGATCTGGACGTGGACACCGATTTCTGCGCCATGTGCGGGCACGACTGGTGCAGCGTGCGGATCAGCAAGGAGATCCAGGAGTTCGCGTCGGGCAAGGCCGAGGGGTTCGAGCGCATGGGCGGCCGCGACGGAACCACGCCGGGCGCGCCGAAGACGACGGTTGCGCTGACGGAGGAACAACAGGAAGTGCTCCGCAAGCGCGGCGTGCTGTCGCCCGACGAGATTCACGTCCTGGCGAGCAAGACGAAGAGGGCCGTGGGCGCGGTGGAAGGGAAGGCGTCGTGCCACTCCGACTACGTTGATCCGGACGCGGCGCGGCGCGTGCAGGAATCCAAACTGGTCGCGCTCAACAGCGCGCCCGCGCACAACGTGCCGGGGCATGATCCGGTGATCTAGGGCGCAACGGCATCATGAAGTTTCGCGATATCATCGCCTTGCTCGAACGCGACGGCTGGCGGCATGTCCGCACCACGGGGAGTCATATGCACTACCGGCATCCGTCGAAGCCCGGCATCGTTACCGTGCCGGCCGGCGGGAAACTCAACCGAGATGTCGCACCGGGAACGCTCCGTTCCATTCTGAAACAGGCGCGCCTAGAATCCACAATATGACGCAATACACCGTCATCCTTGAGCAGGCCGACGACGGGTCGTTCAGCGCCTGGGTGCCCGATTTGCCGGGGTGCGTGTCAACGGGCGATACACGCGACGAGGCGCTCGCAATGATCCGCGAGGCGATCCTCGGGCACATCGAGTTGATGCGGGAGGCCGGCGAGGCAATTCCGCCGCCGCGATCAATGGCTTCGGTGATTCAGGCCGCGTAAAATGCCGCCATCGAATGACCAAGCAGAGATGTCGAGTCCCCATGAACCGAAACGCTGAGGGGCAGGCTGAGGCAACACGCGAAATCCGCGGCACTCCCGGTCGGGCTCGGAAGACGCACCTGGTCAAGCAGGTTGGCGAACATCCTGTAAGCGCCGAAATCGGGCGACTGGACCTGTTGGCACCGCCCTTTTCCGGAAATGTCCCTGGTTGCGGCATCGTTGCGGTGGACGAGTTTCTGAATACCATCGTGATTCAAGTAAAGACGGCCCAGAGCGCCGCGGAGGGATCATTTGCCTGGCAAGGCGCGGCTGCGGCGGGTTCATTGGCGTGAGGCAGTTCATCGTGGGGATGCTGTTTGCAAAGATCGTCCGTGCAGTCGAGTTCGACTGATTCGTTGTTTCGGATCACGCCGATGAACGGCTGCGTGAACGCGAAATCGAAGTCTGGCAGGTCGTGTCGGGCCTCGCGGGGGGCCGGCTGATCGCCGAGCACCCGAACGACAAGCCGAATCCGACGGTTGAGGTTGCCCAAATCCTCGCCGACGGGCCATCCGTCAAGGCGGTTTGGTCGCTTGTTCTTGCTGGTGGATTCGCCAGGCTGGCACCGTACACTTCTTCGACCGGTGAATCCGATGAACATCCCCGGAAAGCGCATCACGCTGCACAAATGGCTCCACTCGGGTCCCATCGCGGTCCGGGTCGCCATCGAAGCGGTCGTTCCGGAGGCTGATGCGGCCGAGCCATGCCTTGAGCCGGCGACGCTGAGGTTCCTGGACGAGGTTCAGCGCCTGGCGAACGAGGGAAACGCGGATGCGCTGTCGAAGTTCGGCGATGTCTATATCCGACGTTCGGCGTGATGCTCAGCGTGTCGCGGCCTCAAGCAACTCCACGACGCGCTCCAGTCTTGCCGTGTCGTAGAAGCATCGCGACGCCGCTTCGCGGCGCGAGGCGACGTAGAGCGCTCGGAACTCCTTGTAATCCTCCGGCGACATGTCCTTCTCCGCGTTCGCCAGGCCTTCGCGCTCGAAATCCTCCATCAGTTCCTCTTCGGGCATGTCGAGCGCCCTTGCCGCGCGGTCTCGGCTGGCGATGGCGTCGAGCGGATCGTCCGGCGGGGACTGGCGCTCGAGCAGCGCTTCCCTCGCGTATTCCACCGGCGTTCGGCCCTTCGCGTCCACGGCGCTCGGGTTCGCGCCTGCTCTGAGCAGGATGCGCACCACCCGCGGATCGGGGTCCGGCGCGCGGCAGGCGCGGTGCAGGGGCGTTCGGCCGCGCTTGTTCGCGTGGTTGACATTCGCCCCCTGCTCGAGCGCCATGGTGATGCCGGACGTATTCCCGGTCGGCACGCAGACCCACAACAGACGAGTCGCCTCGGATGGAGAGAGTTTCATGCGTCCATTGTGCCATGGATGTCAAGCCCCTGTGCCCGGTACCATCTCCGGCGACCATGTCTCTCACCATCCGCCCGGCCGGCCCGGCTGACGTGCCCCTGATCCTCGCGTTCATCCGCGAACTCGCGGAATACGAGCGCGAGCCGAATGCCGTCGTCGCGACCCCGGAACTTCTTCGCAATCATCTCTTCGGCGGCGAACGCCCCGGCGGCAGGGCCGCGGAATGCCTCATCGCGGAACTGGATTCGCAGACTGTCGGGTTCGCGGTTTTCTTTCACAACTTCTCGACGTGGCGGGGTCGGCCGGGCGTGTATCTCGAAGACCTCTTCGTTCGTCCAGTGCACCGCGGCAAGGGGATCGGCAAGGCGCTGCTTGCGTGGCTCGCCCGCCTCGCCGTCGAGCGCGGGTGCGCGCGCCTGGAATGGGCCGTGCTGAACTGGAACGAGCCCGCGATCAACTTCTACAGGTCGCTCGGCGCTCGGGCGATGGCCGGATGGACGACGTGGCGTTTGTCGGATGACGCGCTCGCTCGCCTCGCCGAAGTCAGCCCCCGGGCGCAACCCCCGCGCTCTCAAGGAATTTCTTGATCTGCATGACCTCGTCCTTGCTGTCGATGGTCTTTCCGTGCGGCACATGGAAGGTCATCTGCTTTCCGTTGAGATGCACGGTCTCGCGTCCGCCGTGCGCCGGCTCGACCCGTCCGCCGAGCGATTCAAAGAGGTGGACGACCTCCTTCCACTTGATGTTCATGCTGATCGGATGCGAGAAGATCTGGCGAAGGGTCTGGTGGTGATCGTGGCTCACGGGCGGGCTCCAATCCGTTTGAACGCTCGGGATGGTCGAAGGGTCGCCGCGGCGAACCCCGTGGTCGGCCAGCGCGAGAATGACAGAAGATTCGTACGATGATCGCATTACTTGAGATCGGTCGAAAGAGTGGATGCGGTTTGAGCGGGGCCGCCATGGTTGGGGGGCGATGCGGGAGCCATGGGCTCCGCGGGTGCGCAGGCGATATCCGTGTCGGTCTCGCACTCGGAGGGTGCGATTGCTTTGTGCTGGACGCTGAGCATGACGCCGGCGCCGGCGATGGCGCATCCGCCGCAGACGAGTTGTGCCCAGGTCATGGTTTCGTTGAAGAGGAAAGCGGACGCGGCGGTGACGAAGATGGGCTGCATTTGGACGACGCCCGCCGAGATGGCCACGCCGAGGCGTGCGATGGCGGCGTAATAGAAGACGTGCCCCAAGGCGATGCCGATGACGGCGGAGAGCAGGAGGAGGAGGATCTGATTCGCGGGGAGCCGTGCCGCGGCCCATCCGCCGACGAGGTCGGCCGGGTCCGCGCGGTCGCCGAGGAGGAGCATGAGGAGGACCATAGGGCCGGCGGTGAGTTGGCTGATGGCGGCGAACGCGGTCGCCGAGCGGACGCCCTTCATGCATCGGCGGACGGCGAGGGCGTACAGAGCGAAGAGCAGGCCTGAGCCGACGGCGAGCGACACGCCGAGCGCGTACTCCTTCGGCGCGTTTGTGTCGTCGGGGTGGCGTGCTTCGGGTGCGAGGAGGATGGTGCCGAGCGTGCCGGCCAGAACGGTCGCGGCGCCGAGGAGGAAGGCGTTTGACCGGACGATCCGGCGTTCGGCGGGGAAGAGGATGAAGGCGCCGAGGGCGACGAAGACGATCTGGAGGCGCAGGCCGAACGTCAGGAGTCCGGGGTCGATCTTGTAGTGGGCCCAGGTGAAGCAGACCTGGGCGACGCAGTTGAGCGCGCCGGGGATGACCGCGGCGCGCCAGAGTCCTGGCGGGAGGGATCCTCGCATCACGCCGACGATGAGGAGCGGCGCCCAGAGGAGGGCCGAGAAGCCGTAGCGCCACCCGTTGCTGGTCCATGCGTCGATCGAGCGCGAGAAGTGCTTGAGGAAGAGCGGAACGCTCGACCAGCCGAGCAGCGTCATGAGGATCATGACGACGGCGAACATGGTGCCGGTGCGGCGGTCGGCTGGGGGCATTGAGAACGGAGTGTAGGGCTGATTGCCCCGGTCTCGCCGGCTTTGCAGCGAGGCCGGGCGGGGTTGCAAGGGCGTCCCGGCCTTGCCGCGGACGGCAAGACCGGGGCACCCGCTTGATCATGCGATCGCCCTGTAAGAGTGCCTAACACAATGCAAGAAGTAGATGTGGTAGGGACGGGCGGGACGCCCATACCACCGAGACCTGTAGGCATTGTGTTAGGCACTCTGTAACTCTTCAGCCGGGTGCCACGGCCAGCGCAGCGAGTGTCGCCGCGGCGACTCGGCCGTGG
>CAZBDZ010000101.1:0-9592 GCA_964490785.1 uncultured Phycisphaeraceae bacterium | reverse complement strand
CGACCCATCCCCACCCCGACCCTCCCCTTGAAGGGGAGGGAGTCGAAACGGCGAAAAGTATACTTCGCGCCCTCTGATCGTCCCCGGTTTCGAACGATGACGCGACTTCGGTCGCGGACCGATGCAGCAGCCCGCTTCAAAGCCCGCGCAGCGACCGCAACGGTCGATTCCATCGCGCGCGCCGCTGCCGCCGATCGCGTTCCCTGAGGAACTGCCGGTTTCGGCGCGGCGCGACGAGATCGCGCGCGCGATCGAGACCAATCAAGTCGTGATCGTCTGCGGCGAGACCGGCTCGGGCAAGACGACGCAACTGCCGAAGATCTGCCTCGCGCTCGGCCGCGGTCGCGAGAAGCTGATCGGCCACACGCAGCCGCGCCGCATCGCCGCCTCCTCCGTCGCGCGCCGCATCGCGCAGGAGTTGAACACGCCGCTCGGCGAAGTGGTCGGCTTCAAGGTGCGCTTTACCGACCACACGCGACCCGGTGCGTCGGTCAAGCTGATGACCGACGGCATCCTGCTCGCCGAGACGCAAAGCGATCCACTGCTTTCCGCCTACGACACGATCATCATCGACGAGGCGCACGAGCGGTCGCTGAACATCGACTTCCTGCTGGGGTACCTGAGACAGTTGCTGCCGAGGCGGGCGGATCTGAAGGTGGTCATAACGTCCGCGACGATTGACCCGGAGCGGTTCGCGGAGCATTTCGCCGGCGCGGATGGGGCGGCGGCGCCGATCATCGAGGTCTCGGGGCGCGTGTATCCGGTCGAGGTGCGGTATCGGCCGGTGGAAGCGGACACGGAGGAGATCGACGAGGACGAGCCGGACGAGCAGGAGGCGATCCTGCGCGCGGTGGACGAGGTCAGCGCGCCGGGCATGCCGGGCGGGGACATCCTGGTGTTTCTGTCGGGCGAGCGCGAGATCCGCGAGACGGCGGAGAGTCTGCGGAAGCACCATCCGCCGAGCACGCAGATTCTTCCGCTCTACGCGCGTCTGTCGGCGGACGAGCAGCAGCGTGTATTCAGGACCACGCCGGGCGTGAGGCGGATCGTGCTGGCGACGAACGTGGCGGAGACGTCGCTGACCGTGCCGGGGATTCGGTACGTGATTGATCCCGGGGTCGCGCGGATCAGCCGATACAGCCCGCGGACGAAGGTGCAGCGTCTGCCGATCGAGAAGGTGAGCCGGGCGTCGGCGGATCAGCGGAAGGGTCGGTGCGGACGCTTGTCGGACGGGGTGTGCATCCGGTTGTATTCGGAGAAGGACTACGAAGAGCGCGCGAGGTTCACCGAGCCGGAGATTCTGAGGACGAACCTCGCGGCGGTGATTCTTCAGATGGCGGCGCTGCGGCTCGGGCGCGTGGACCGGTTCCCGTTTCTTGAGCCGCCCGATGCGCGGATGATCCGCGACGGGTACGAGACTCTGGTGGAACTCGGGGCGATCAAGGAGGATCCGGGCGAGGGCGAGCCGAGGCTGACGGAGATCGGTCGTCGGCTGTCGCGGCTGCCTGTCGATCCGCGGATCGGGCGGATCATCCTTGCGGGGGAGAAAGAGGGATGCCTCGGCGAGGCGTTGATCGTGGCGGCGGCGCTCTCCGTGCAGGACCCGCGCGAGCGGCCGATGGAACTGGCGGACAAGGCGGACCAGGCGCACGCGCTGTTCGCCGATCCCGAGTCGGACTTTGCCGGGTATCTCAAACTGTGGGACGCGTACCACGAGAAGAAGAAGCACGCGGCGGGGGCGCAACTGCGCAAGTGGTGCAAGGAGCATTTCATCTCGTTCATGCGGATGCGCGAGTGGCACGATGTGCACTCGCAACTCAAGGAGTTGGCGGGGGAGATGGGGATGAGGGCGTCCGCTGCGGCGTCTTCGGTTGCGGGTCGGTCGGACGGTCATGCCGGATCGCCCGGCCTCGCTGCAAAGCCAGCGAGACCGGGGCAGCCAGGACCCGGCCTCGCTTCAAAGCCGGCGAGACCGGGGCAACCGGTTCGGGGGCATGATGCGCTGCATCGGGCGCTGTTGACGGGGTTGCTGAGCAGCGTCGGGCGGCTGCCTGAGCCGGGGAAGCAGGCGGGGAGCCGGTTTGAGTATCACGGGCCGAGGGGGATGCGGTTCAGCATCTTTCCGGGATCGGGGCTTTTCAAGAAGAGCCCGAGGTGGGTGGTGGCGGCGGAGATCGTGAAGACGACAAAGTCGTACGCGCGGACGGTGGCCGCGGTGAAGCCGGAGTGGATTGAGTCAGCGGGGGCGCACCTGCTGAAGCGGTCGTACCTCGATCCCCACTGGGACGAGAAGCGCGCGCAGGTTCGGGCGAAGGAGCGTGTCTCGCTGCTGGGGCTGGAGTTGGTGAGCGGTCGCGGGGTGCATTACGGGCCAATCGAGCCGAGGGTCTCGCGGGAGATCTTCATTCATCACGCGCTGGTTGAAGGGGCATACTGGTCGAATCAGGCGTGGGCGAAGCACAATCGCGTGCTGATGCGGGAGGTCGAGGCTCTGCAGCACAAACTGCGGACGCGGGATTTCGCGCTCGACGAGCGGGCGCGGTTCGAGTTTTTCGACAAGCGGCTGCCGGCGGAGGCGTACAGCGGGCAGGCGTTTGAGGCGTGGCTTCGGGGGGCGCAGCGGGCGAACCCCCGCGTGCTGTTCATGTCGATGGGCGATCTGCTCCAGCCCGGATTCGGGATCGACGCGGAATCGCTCGCACGCGAGTATCCGGATTCGCTGGAGTTGCGCGGCATGGGTCCGTCGGCTGAATCATGCATGCTCCCCCTTGCATACCTGTACCAGCCGGGGCATTGCTCGGATGGAGTTACGCTGACCGTGCCGTTGCCGATGCTCGCGTCGATTGATGCGAAGCGGCTGGAGTGGCTCGTGCCGGGGATGATCGAGGAGAAGGTGGTGGCGTTGATGCGGACCCTGCCGAAAGACGCGCGGCGGTCGATGGTGCCGATCCCGGAGTTCGCGGAGAAGGCGCTGTCGCAGTTGGAGTTTGGGGAGGGCGACCTGGTTGAAACGCTTGCGCGGGCCCTGGGGCGGTTGACGGGGACGGTGGTCGGGGCGCGGGATTTTGATCCGAGCGCGGTGCCGGGGGAACTGAGGATGAATGTCAGGGTGGTCGAAGAGGGTGTCCCGGTCTCGCCGTCCGGGCCGAGGCCGGGCGATCGTGCCACGTCGCCCGGCCCCGCCGCGGCGGGACCAGGGCAACCGGGCGGAAAGATCCTCGCGGAGGGGCGGGACCTGGACGCGATTCAATCGCAACTGCGCGGGCTGGTGCAGGCGACGCTGGCATCGGCGGAGCGGTCGCCCTGGAATCGGGATGGGATCAGCGATTGGGATTTCGGCGATCTGCCGGAGTGCGTCATCGTCGAGCGCGGCGGGATTCGCTTTCCTGCGTATCCGGCGGTTGTCGATCCGCGCGACCGCCGGCGGCCGGGGAAGGCGCCACGAACGGTGTCGCTGCGGCTGTGCGATTCGGCAGCGCGGGCGGGAGCGTTGACGCGGCGTGGGCTGCGCCGGCTCTTTTCGATCCGGGCGCGCGACGAACTGCGGTATCACGTCGACCACGGTCCGGACATTGAGGAACTTCTGGTTGATTACGGACCGATCGGATCGCCCGCCGATCTGAAGGAGGACCTGTCCGACGCGGCGGCGCATCAGGCGTTTCTGGAGGATGCGCCCCTGGTCAGGACGAAGGAGGCTTTCGAGGCGCGTCTGGAGGAGCGGTGGGACCGCGTGCCGGCGGCAGCGAGCGACATCCTGCGGATCGTGCATGCGGTGCTGACGGCGCGGCAGTCGTTCGCGCTGCGGTTCCCGGAGTTCGTGCTTGCGCCTTCGGCGGCGATCGGGCTTGCGCCGGCGCTGCATCCGGCGGTGTCGGACGTTCGGCTGCAGTTGGCGATGCTGCTGGGGCCGGGGTTTGTGTCGGCGACGCCGACGGAGCGTCTTCGGCACGTGCCGCGGTACTTGCAGGCGATCGACCGGAGATTGTCGCGGCTTGCGGCGGGGGGCGCGGCGGCGGTCGAGCGCGATCGGGTGCTGATGGACCAGGTTCGGCCGTTCTGGGTCGCGTATCTGGATCGGGCGCGGGTGCTCGCCGAGGAATCGCGTGATGAGCCGGGCGTTGAGGAGTTTCGGTGGCTTGTGGAGGAGTTCCGGGTGTCGCTGTTCGCGCAGGAGTTGGGGACGCTGGAGCCGGTGTCGGCGAAGCGCCTGGAGCGGAAATGGGGGGAGGTTTCGGGCGGGACGCGCGGGGGAGAGCCCGCGTGAAATTGGGGTTGGGAATCGCTGCGTGCCGGTGAAGCGGGCTGAGGCACGCACGCGGATAGGATGATGCAATGGCGATGATCGAATCGCGAATGCCAGGGTCGAAGGATGCGTCGGCGGAACGCGCGGCGATGCTGAAGGGATTGCGCGCGATCTTCCTGATCCTGCTGGCGGTGTTCACGGCGTTGCTGATCGTTACGGATTCGACGCTGGCCGAGGGTGGGATGCAGTTGCAGCGGTGGTGGCCGATCGCGGTGGCGGTGGTGCTGGCGTTCTTCGGCTCGGTGATCGGGCTGGACGTGCTGACGACGCGCCGGAAACTCTCGACGATCTCGGCGATCTTCTTCGGTCTGATCGTGGGGGTGATCGTCGCGGCGATCATCGGGATCGTGATCGACCTCTTCGCGGACATCTACGAGTTCAAGGGGCTGAGGCTGCTCGAGCCGGCGAAGATCCTGCTGGGGATCGGCATCTGCTACCTGACGGTGAGCACGGTGCTGCAGACGCAGGACGACTTCCGGCTTGTGATTCCGTACATCGAGTTCGCGAAGAAGATTCACGGAGTCCGGCCCTTGGTGCTGGATACGTCGTCGTTGATCGACGCGCGGATTCTGGGGCTGGCGGAGTCGGGGCTGATCCAATCGCCGGTGATCGCGCCGCGGTTCGTGCTGGACGAGTTGCAGCGGCTGTCGGACTCGGCGGACCGGATGAAGCGGGCCCGCGGTCGGCGCGGGCTGGAGACGGTGTCGAAGTTGCAGAAGTGCCCGCTCGTGGAGGTGAACATCGAAGAGACCGAGCCGGCGGGCGCGGGCGTGGACCAGATGCTCGTGGAGTTGGCGCGGACGCTGCCGGGGACGCTGGTGACGACGGACGTGGGTCTGCGGCAGGTGGCGGGCATTCAGGGTGTTCCCGTGATCAACATGAACGATGTCGCGGGGGCGTTGAAGCAGACGGCGATGGTCGGCGAGCCTTTGACCGTGAGCATCGTGAGGCGCGGCGAGCAGAGCGGGCAGGGAGTCGGGTATCTCGAGGACGGCACGATGGTGGTGGTCGAGGATGGAGAATCGGCGATCGGCAGCGAGGCGACGGTGACGGTGACGTCGTCCATGCAGACGAGCGCGGGACGGCTCATCTTCGGGCGGATCGCGGGGGAGGCGTCGCGGGCGACGGCGGAGGCCGACGGGGCCCAAGCGGCTGCGGATGAATCGGCGAAGCGCGCGCCGTCGGCGGGACCGATCGGGCCGGGACGGAGTGATGCGGCCCGGAGCATGAGGAATCCGAGGCGCGGATGACGACCGCACCGGCCCAATCTGAGGCTTCGCGGACTGAGCCTCGTCGTCCGCGCGAATCGGGCGCGGCGCTCGCCATCGAGCCCCTCGTGATTTCAGCCCCGTTCGGAAACTACATTCAGCCGCGGGGAGCGACGGCGACGCTTGGGACATTCACGGCGGAGTCGCGGCCGGGGCGCTGGTGGCGCGTGATGCTGACGGTGCGGTACTACCCGCGCGCGGGGGCGTGGATCAACCAGATCGGGCTGCGGAACCCGGGGATTGAATGGCTGGTTGGGCGCGTGCGGGAAGGGCGCATCGACCCGCGCGGGAAGATCCTGTCGATCCACGGGTTCAACGATGCGGAATGGCGGACGCTGCTGGGGCGTGCGAAGGAGATCGGGCCGAGGGCGCTCGAGTTGAACATGAGTTGCCCCAATGTCGGGCACATTGATTGGCCGGGGTGGCTGTTCGCGGAGGCGCTGGCGACGGGCATCGCGGTGATCGTGAAGTTGCCGCCGGTGCGGTTTGAGGAGATGACGGGGCAGGCGCTGTCGGCGGGGGTCCGCGCCTTCCACTGCTGCAACACGATCCCGGTGCCGCGCGGCGGCGTGAGCGGCAAGCCGTTGAAGCCCGTGGCGATTCAGTGCATCGGATGGGTGCGCGGCATGGCGCGCGGGATGGGCATCGAGGACGAAGTGGTCATCATCGGCGGCGGCGGGATCACGACGCCGGGGGACATCGACGACTACGCCGACGCGGGGGCGCGGCACGTCGCGATCGGGACGAAGGCGATGAACCCCCTGCTGTTGCTGACGCATGCGCCCTTGCGCCGCCTGATCAACCACGCGCAGCGGCGCCTGAGGGGCGGCGGCGCGACACCGTAAGTCCAATCACGACGAGCCCGATCGAGGCCGCGCCGGGACCCGGTACGCGGGCCGTGTAGATTCCCTGCGTGCCGTCGGTGAAGCGGAGCAGGAAGGCGAGCGTGTCGTGATCGTTGAACGCGGCGTGCCCGCCGCCAAGGCCGGGGCTTGGAGTGAACTCGTTGGAATCGCTCTGGATCGAGAACTCGAAGAGCGAGATTGTCTTGAACACGCTCCCGTCCCCGAAGACATCGAAGGTGTCACCCTCGCGAAGGACCTTGATCGGCGCGCTCCCGACCTGGTCGATCGCGAAGAGCCCCATGTCGTTCGACGAGTTGACACCCGCCCCCGAGAGTGCCGAGACGAATGCGACCAGCCCGCTGTTGTTCAGCCTGATCGAGTTCTTGTCGATCGTGCCGTACGCCAATCCGGGGATGGGCGACGCTCCGCCCTCGCGGGCGATGATGTCGATCGTGCTGCCACGGTCCACGAAGACGGTGTCGTTGGAGAAGCCTCCGATGAATGCCTCGTTGTAGAACGAGACATCGCCCCGACTGTTGATCGAGACCGGCGGGGTCAGCGAGAAACTTCCCCAGGAAGCCCCCGCCATCCCTGGGATCGCCTCGAACTGCTGGCCGATCTTCCGCAGTGCGCCGCCCGCATCGGTGTAGAGGCCCGTCGAGCCGTTGGACAGGTTGGCCATGAACGCCACCCTCCCCGTTGCGCTGTATGCGGGGGCATGTGGAACCCCCAGCGTGGGAGTCCGGACGGTCGTGAACGTCGCTCCACCCGATGAGGGGGCGACATCTCCAGCCTTCACGAGCGGCGCAAGCGATCCGGAGCGATCCGACATGATCGCTTGTCCGGCGCTCGTCACCGCCTCAAACGCGGTCGACGAACCGCCGAACGTCGCGGGGCCAAAAGCGTTGAAGGTCGCGCCGGCCATCCCGGGCACGGCGTTGCCCGTCACGGCGAGCGGCACCATCGAACCGCCGTGGTTCGAGTACAGTGCAACCCGGAAATCGAACCCACCCCCCGCCAGCCAGGCGCGAAACGAATACGCACCGGAATCACTGACCGTCGGATCAGCCAAGTAACTGGACATCGTTACGCCCGCAGGCAGCCCCACCGCCGCATGACCAACGCGGTGCGCGATCGTCGGCCCGCCCGCCCCGCCGATGACGATCGAGGCGCCGCCCGTCGCCGGAACGTGTCCGGCTCGAACCCCGCCGGCGCCGATCACCGGAAAACCCTCTTGGTTCGAGCTGGTGTGACCGAAGACCCCGCCGCCCGTCGGAAGCGCGCTCCCCTCTCGCGTCCACGGCATCGTCGCCCCGGGCATGCCCGAGAAAATGCCCGTGTCGGAACCGGAGGGCGGGCCGCTCATGAACGCCCGGAACGCAACCTCGCCGGTATTACTCAGCACTGGGGAACCGATCCCGAATCCGCCGAGGAACTGCGCCCAGGTTGCCCCGGGTACTCCGGGGACCGCCTGCCCTTGCACGGCGACCGGGGTGTAGATGACCGCCGAATGGGCGTGAGCCGCAAGCACGCACGTCATCGCCGCTGTGGGCACGATCCGAGTGAAGTAGAGCATGAACAGACTCCTTCACGCACAAAAAGGGCAGCCGCTCGACTCGAAACGGTTATCCAGCGTGCGCCGTGATCGCCGACCCTGTGCCGGTCGGCTCAACTGAAAACTACCACAGAATACGGGTTTGGCAAGCGTAAGCCGAACAAATGGAGCGGATTCTCTCGCAAATCGATGTCGAAGCAGCCGGAATGCGAGGGATCAGACGGTCCCCGTCCGAGTTATTGCGGGATGAAGATTCCTGCAACTGCGCCGGTCATCCAGCACGCGAGGGCTCCGGCGATCATGGCCCGCAGGCCGAGGGAGGCGAAGTCCGCGCGCCGTTCCGGCGCGAGGGCCGACAGGCCTCCGATCTGGATGGCGATGGAGGGCAGGTTGGCGAAGCCGCAGAGGGAATAGGCGGAGATTTGCGCGGCACGCGGGGAGATGGCGTTCGCATTGATGAGGTCCGAGAGGGACAGATAGGCGACGAACTCCGTGGCGATGACCTGCTTGCCCAGCAGCGCGCCCGTGGCGGCGGCGTCGGCGGTCGGCACGCCTTGGCACCATGTGATCGGCATGAAGATGTAGCCGAGGATAGTCTCGAATGAGAGGATCGGCACGCCGTGGGCCTCGCGCCAGCGCGCGATGGGTTCGAGCATGGAGAGCGCCTGCAGCGGCCAGTTGAGCATAGCGAGGAGCGCGACGAAGGCGACGAGCATGGCGGCGACGTTCAGCGCGAGGCGCAGGCCGTCGGTCGCGCCGGCGGCGGCGGCGTCGAGGACATTGCGCGTCGTGCGTTCTCCGGCGATGAGGGCGGTGAGCGTTTCCGCGCGGGGCGATTCTGTCTCGGGCACCATGATCTTGGCCATGACGAAGCCCGCGGGTGCGGACATGACGCTGGCGGTCATCAGGTGCTTGGCGAAGAGGATGCGCGAGGCCTCGCTCTCGCCGCCGAGTTTCGTGATGTAAGCGGCCATGACGGACCCGGCGATGGTGGCGAACCCGCCGGTCATGACGGCCATGATCTGCGAGCGGGTCATGGTGTTGATGTATGGGCGGATGCAGAGCGGGGCCTCGGTCTGGCCGACGAAGATGTTTGCGGCGGCGGAAAGGGCCTCGGCGCCCGTGACGCCGAGCGATTTCCGCAGCACCCACGCGACGCCCGCGACGACGCGCTGCATGATGCCGAGGTGGTACAGCACGGCCATGAATGAAGCAAAGAAGATGATGATCGGAAGGACCTTCACGGCGAAGACGAACCCCCACGGCCCGGAGGCGTCGGACACGGAGCCGAAGATGAAGCGCGTGCCGTCGTCAGCGAAGGAGATGACCTTCGTGATGGCGGCGGCGAAGCGCTCGAAAACCATGACTGCGGGCTCAAAGGAAAGCAGGAGCCACGCGATGACGAGTTGGAGGACAACACCGCCGATGACGATGCGCGGGTTGATCTTCCGCCGGTTCGTCGAGAGGGCGAAGGCAATGGCGGTGAGGAGGATGATGCCGAGGATGCCTTGAAGCCGATCCATGCGGGGACTCCTGCGGTGGCACGGGCTTTCCAGCCCGTGGAGTGTGGCACGGGCTTTCCAGCCCGTGGAGTGTGGCACGGGCTTTCCAGCCCGTGGAG
>CAZBDZ010000100.1:0-9802 GCA_964490785.1 uncultured Phycisphaeraceae bacterium | reverse complement strand
CGCACCCTGAAAGGGTGCGACCCGTGCGCGATGCGCGGCCATTTCAACAGAGCAAATCCATCTCAAAACCTATTTCATCGCCCGCCGAGCCGGGCGGTGAAGCGAACTGTCGAAGTTCCGAGAAGGTCTCTCAGCCCGCAAGGCGGGCGTCCGCTGTCTGCCACCGGCGTCAGCCGGTGGTGAAGGCCAATTCCAAGCCCGCGCCGCCACCGACCGCGTCGCAGGCTTGGGGAAGGGGAATGAGATCACTCTTCCCACCGGCTTTCGCCCGTGGCAATCGGCGGTCGCCCGCTGCGGCGGGTGGCGAAGTGGCTTCGGGGTGGATTCCAAGAGTGCGATTGCCCTGCGGCTTCACACGCAAGAATCGATGGCTCAGGCTGTTTGGCGTAGGATCAGATGCTTTCGGGCGCCCCAGGATTGGATGTATGTTCGGATTCAAGTCGGCTTCATCGGCGATAAGCGAGGAGGAGCGAGGGCGCGTCGAGCGTGCCTCGGGACTTCTTGGGATCGGCACGCCGCGGTGGCGGCGGGGGCGGGCCGAGTTCACGCATCGCGCGGAGCCGACGAACGTCCCCGTTGATTCGATCCGGCGCGTGCTTCGACAGACATGGACGGAAGAGGGGGACGAGCCGGCGCTCGCGGTGGGGCTTTCGCCTTTGGTGGGGGTGGCGCCGACGCGGGAGGTGTTGCAGGATCTGGCCCGACTGCAACGGCTGCTTCGGCCTCGCCTTCTGCACCCAAGAGAAATGCAGGGCCCGAGGCGCCTGATGTGCCGGCGGGAGGCGTTCGGCGGGTTGCTCCGCGCGATCGCGCTCGGGCCACGAGGCGACGCGCCCCTGGTGGGCACGGAGGCGCTCGACCTCTGGGGAGCGGATTTCGAGGACCTCTTCGCGGGCGCATGCGAGAACTTCGCGGCGGCGGCGACCAACAAGAACATTCTGGAAGTCCAGGGAGCGCCGGGACTCCTGGCCCTCCTTCACGAGCGGGAGCAGGCGTCCGCGTCGCCCTTCATCATGGATCGGCTGTTTCCGGCGGACCTGCTGCCGAACGGCGTGGTCTTCGCGGTGCCGCGGGCGGAGGTGTTCCTCGCGCTCCCGGTGATCGAGAACGCGGGGCCCGACGGCCTCGCCGCGATCGTGCAGGCGGGATTCTCGATGGCGCGCGAGGGAGGCGCCGCTTCGCCCGCGCTCTCGGAACGCGCGTTCTGGCGACGCCGCGGAGAGATCGTCGAGTTGCCGATGACCGCGGTCGAGGACCGAAAGTCCCGACGCGTCCACATCGAGGCGCGCGGAGTCATGGAAGACCTCCTGCGCATCCTCGGAGCGATCGAGTGAACGCCCGCATCAGCCCGGCGGTCAAGGTCAGCCCTTGGCCATCTTCTCCGCCTTCGTCCGGGCGTCGTCGAGCGTGCCGACGTACATGAAGGCCCCTTCGGGAAGGTCGTCGCCCTCGCCGTTGCACAGCCGCTCGAAGGAGTCGATGGTGTCCTCGAGTTTCGTGTAGATGCCGGGGAACCCGGTGAACTGCTCGGCGACGAAGGAGGTTGGCACGTTACATGCTGGCCCTGGCGAACCCACACACGTCCTTCACAAACGCATCGATTCTGGCCAGGGGCCCGCGCGATGAATCGAACGCATCGGCGCGTGCCGCCGTCCCAAGATGATTCCGCACTTCCGGAAGGGCGGCGCAATACGCGAGGAACCGGCGCTTGCCCGTTTTCGAGGCGACATCGAAACCCTGCATTGCAACGCACTTGAGGTATGCATCGATGCACGGAATCACGTTGGAATAGCGCGCGGATTCAACACAGGTGTCCTCGATTTCACCGCACCCCGTCTGACCGCCGCTCAGACCGACGCCGACCAGGCAGCACCCTGTCGCGAACTCAAAGGGCGCATTCGGAACAGGCAGGCCAGAGGCGCGAATGCAACCAACCGCCTTGCGGAACGCATGGTCGGGATCTCTGTCCGGGTCAAGGAGTATCCCCACGCATTTGACTCGACTGAAGCACCTGCGCCGCACCAGCACCTTCAACGCGGCCCCGAGGTCATTGCCCTCAAGCGTACGAACATCCACGAGATCAGGGCTTGAGCCGTGAGTAGTCGCAAGATATGTCAGCAGAGAGAACTCGTCCCGCCCTTCGGCGAGGATCAAACCCGGAGCGGAGATCTCCTTCTCGTTGAATGGCGCGTCGGGGTAGAGCATCTTCAGCGGATGGGCAAGCCAAGATTGATCGCGGTGGTAATCTCGTCGGGCGCGTACGACTCGACGGAGTGTCCATCTGTCTCACGGACCAAGCGAAACACTCGCACGGACGGGCCGAGGCTCGTGCTCGCCGCGCCTACTGCGGCCCTGACCGCGTCCGCGCTATGGGTGGTGGCGATGATCTGTACATCGTTCTGCTCCGCGATCGCGAGCAATTTCTCAAAGTATTGACCGAGTTTTTGGTAGTGGATCCCGTTCTCGATCTCATCGAACAGAATGGTCCCGCCTCGCAGCGAAAACACCGCCGCCGCCACGCTCACAAGTCGTCGAAGACCGCCGCCAAATGCGCTCAATGGCAAGGATGTTGTGTGGGGATCAGACTGCACGAAAACGACGGGATCGCCACCAATCGACAAGATCTCGACCTTGCGAATACGAGGATCGATGACCTGAACCGTGTGGAGGAACCTGTCGGCTCCGCCCTGGCGGAATACCTGACTCAATCTCGCTGCGTGGGCTGGGCCGTCCGCGTGGGTATCCGTGAAGAGGATGCAGCTCGGCAGATTCACCGGATACGTCTGTGAGTTCGCGCCATGAGACAGGAATTGGATCGGCGTCTCTCCCAGTTCCGTACCGTTCCTGGTAATTCGTGCCAAAAGGCCAAATGCACCCGAGATGTTTGATGAGGTCACCACACCCGGCCGACTCGGCAGCGATTCCTTGCCGTTGCCGGAATCAGACTTGATCTGCGGTACAAGGCCTGATGCCTTTGCAGACACCTGCACCTCGACTTGCTGATCGGCCACGCTCCCGGACACGACGAATGGAGTCCCTGCATCGCTCCCATGAAATAGGTCTTCGCCAGGCCGGGCGAAGTCCACCGGTCCTTGTCGCATAGCGATAAGGTTGAGAATCAAAGCCGGATGATGAGCGCAGTGGAGCCAGAATGCACCTTCGAGCACCGTGGTCTTGCCTGTGTGGTTGTCCCCGGTCAACAGATTCAGTCGCTCGAATCCACCGATTTCAAGCCGCTTGAACTGCCGAAAGTTCTTGAGAATCAGAGAGCGAAGCATGCTGGGTCAATCCTAGCCGCCTTACCCCTTGGCCATCTTCTCCGCCTTCTTCCGGGCGTCGTCGAGCGTGCCGACGTACATGAAGGCCCCTTCGGGAAGGTCGTCGCCCTCGCCGTTGCACAGCCGCTCGAAGGAGTCGATGGTGTCCTCGAGTTTCGTGTAGATGCCGGGGAACCCGGTGAACTGCTCGGCGACGAAGAAAGGCTGCGACAGGAACCGCTCGATCTTCCGCGCCCGGCCGACGGCCTTCTTGTCCTCTTCCGAGAGCTCGTCCACGCCGAGGATCGCGATGATGTCCTGCAGTTCCTTGTACCGCTGAAGGATCTGCTGCACCCGGCGTGAGACGCGGTAGTGCCGCTCACCGAGAATCTGCGGGTCCACGATCCGGCTCGTCGACGCCAGCGGATCGACGGCGGGATAGATCCCCTTCTCCGCGATGCCGCGGCTGAGAACGATGAACGCGTCAAGGTGGCTGAACGTCGTCGCGGGGGCGGGGTCGGTGAGGTCGTCGGCCGGCACATAGATCGCCTGCACGCTCGTGATGGCGCCTTTGTCCGTGGACGTGATCCGCTCCTGCATCTCGCCCATCTCGGTGCTGAGCGTCGGCTGGTAGCCGACGGCGCTCGGCATACGCCCGAGGAGCGCGGAGACCTCGGAACCCGCCTGCGTGAAGCGGAACACGTTGTCCACGAAGATCAGCGTTTCCTTGCCCGACTGGTCGCGGAAGTCCTCCGCCATCGCCAGCCCCGACAGCCCTACGCGGAGACGCGCCCCCGGCGGCTCGTTCATCTGGCCGAAAACCATCGCCACCTTGTCGATGACGTGGGCCTTCTGGCCCTTGTCGTCGGTGTACTCGGCCTCCTTCATCTCACGCCAGAGGTCGTTACCCTCGCGCGTCCGCTCGCCCACGCCGCAGAACACCGAGTACCCGCCGAATTCGCGTGCCACGCGGGCGATCATCTCCTGGATGACGACGGTCTTGCCGACGCCCGCCCCGCCGAAGAGGCCGATCTTGCCGCCGCGGACGAAGGGGCAGAGCATGTCGATGACCTTGATGCCCGTAACGAGGATTTCGGTCTTGGGGTTGAGCGCCGAGAACTCAGGGGCGGGCTGGTGGATGGCGCGTGTCCGTTCGGCTTGGACGGGGGGCCCCTTGTCGATGGGCTTGCCGAGGAGGTTGAAGACCCGGCCGAGGACTTTCTCGCCGACAGGAACGGTGACGGGCCCGCCCTGGTCGTTGCACTTCATCCCGCGGGTCAGGCCGTCGGTCGAGCCGAGCGCGACGCACCGAACCCGTCCGCCGCCGAGGTGCTTCTGCACCTCGCCCGTGAGATTGAGCCGGCCAACCCGCGTCTCGGCGTCCACATTGACCGCGTTATAGATATCGGGGAGTTGATCCTCGGGAAACTGTGCATCGAAGGTTGAACCGATGACCTGAGTAACGACGCCTGCGGTGGCCATGAAGAAAGACTCCAAAGTCGAAGGGTGAGGCCCCCGGCCCGCGAAAGGGGGGCGGAGGGGGAGGAGAGGATAGCGGAAACCAACGGGCTTCCCAAGCGTGCAGACGCGTGCCCTTGGCACTCTGATTGCGGAAACTGGGGTTGACATGCATGGTCGCGGTTTGTATTCTGTTAGGAGGCTCGTTCATGGCACTCGGCTCATCCATCGAATGGACTCAGGCAACGTGGAATCCGGTGGCGGGATGCACGCCGATCTCGCCGGGGTGTCTGAACTGTTACGCGGCGCGCATGGCCTTGCGACTTGCGTCGATGCCGAACGGGACGGGAAAGAAGTACCGGGGCACGGCGAGGCGCGCCCGCGATGGTCGGCCGGTGTTTACGGGGAACGTCAACTTCGATGAGGAGGCACTCCACCTGCCGCGCTCGTGGCGGCTCGGACGGATCATCTTCGTCAACTCGATGAGCGACTTGTTCCACGAGGCGGTGCCGGACGAGTTCGTGCATCGGGTGTTCCGCGTGATGGTCGAATGCCCGCAGCACACATTCCAGGTGTTGACCAAGCGGCCCGAACGGGCGCTCGACATGGCGCGCTCGCTGCCGTGGCGGCCCAACATCTGGATGGGCGCTAGCGTCGAGAACGAGCGGTACATCTCGCGGGTGCGCGTGCTGCAACAGATCAAGCAGGCCGGCGTGCGCTTCCTGTCCTGCGAGCCGTTGCTCGGCCCGCTGCCCCGCCTCCCACTGCAGAACATCCAGTGGGTCATCGTCGGCGGCGAATCCGGCCCGGGCGCGAGGCCGATGGCGGAGGAATGGGTGCTGGGGATCAAGGAGCAGTGCGAGGCGAGGGGGGTGGCGTTCTTCTTCAAGCAGTGGGGAGGAGTGCGGAAGAAGAAGACGGGGCGAGAGTTGGCTGGAAAGACTTGGGACAACATCCCATCCGTGGAGGGTGCATGCGAATCGAGCCGTGCGTTGACGGGCTGCTGAGTCCTGAAGTTGGAAGATGGTCGAAGCGCAAGTACCACTTCCTTGAGCGGTATCTCCATCTCTTCAGCACAGGCATGAAGAAGAAGTGGCCGCAGCGGCATTACATCGATTTGTTCGGGGGCGCTGGGTTCGCCCGAATCCGGGGGACCGACGAGATCGTTGCAGGAAGTCCGGTCATCGCGGCCAACGTAGTTGACTCATTCTCCGGTCTGCATTTGTGCGAACAGGATCCGTCGCGATTCGCGGCATTGACGATGCGAGTCACGCCAGAGAAGGCGGAAACCCCTGTTCATTTAACTCACGGAGACGCAAACCTACTCATCGCGGATGTCCTGCGTCATGTGCCGACCCGAGACAGCCTCTGTACGACTTTTGCCGACCCCTTCGGCCTACATCTCGACTGGGAGACCATCCGCGCAATCAGTTCGATTCGATCGGACCTGATTATCTTGTTCGCCGACAACATGGATGCCCTTCGAAATTGGGCAACGTATTACTACAAAAACCCCGATTCGAATTTGGATCGCTTCATGGGTGAGCAAGGTTGGCGCGGCGTCCTTGAATCTTCAGCGCCCGGGAATCAGGCCCAACGGTTAAGAGATCGATACCTCGAGCGCCTACAGGGACTCGGCTACCAATACTTCGACACAGAGCGGATAGCCAACGATCAGGATCGAGACATTTACTCTCTTGTTTACGCGAGCCGCGATCCAAGGGGCCTAGATTTCTGGAAGAAAGCGAGGGCGGTCGATGAGGGCGGTCAACGAAGCCTCTTCGGTGCATAGCGCTGAACTTACCACCCCCGCCTGCACGCCCAAGGCACCAGCCCGAACCCCAGCACGAACGCCGCCGCGCTCTTCACCACGTCGCCCGGCAGGAACGGCCAGACGCCCTTCTCCAGCGCCGTCGCGAAGTCCCACTTCAGGTAGGCCGTCTGCCAGATGACGCCGCAGGCGAGGATCACGATTGAGCCGAGCACGAGCGAAGCGATGAGGCCCTTCGCCCCGCCGAACCCCCCGGATTGGCCGTTGCGGGCGCTGAGGGCCATCACAGGCTGCGACAGCACAAACCCAATCAGGTACCCGCCGCTCGCCGCCATCATCTCGGCGACACCGCCCGCGCCGCCCGCGAGCATCGGGAGCCCCGCCGCCGCCGCCGCGAGGTAGACGAGCATGCTCACCGCCCCGAGCCGCGCCCCGAGGGTGAACGCCGCCAGCGTTACCGCCAGCGTCTGCAGCGTCATCGGCACCGGCGTCCCCGGCACGGGCACGGCAACCTGGGCCGCGACGGCGGTCGCCGCCGCGAACCCGAGCACGCCGAGGAGTTTGAGGAGAAAATCGGCCGTGTCCCTGGAAACGCCGAGAACGGGGGAGGCGAGCGTGGCGATCTGGTTCATGGGAGGTTCCTGGGCGGAGTCGGGGAGAATACGGCGAGGGACGCGCAGATGGCGGGCACGCCGAGGGTGGGACGCACCGGGCTCAACGCAGACCGGCGGCGCCCGCGACGGGGAAGGTACCGGCTTGGGGACATTCGTCCAACCTGCCGCGATAACTTTGGGCGGACCGTAGGGGATGCGGAACAATCGGCGTGGCGATCGATGAGTTCATGGCAATCGCATTCTCCGAAAACACCGGACCCGGCTGCCCCGGTCTCGCCTTCTGAGGCGAGGCCGGGGCGCACGTGCAACCCCGCCCGGCCCCGCCACAGCGGGACCGCGGTATCCGAACAATCCGATTCCCCGTGGATCGGGGGTAGTGTCGCAGTTTGAATGTGGCACGCCCTTTCCAGGGCGTGGCGTGGGGGACATGGGCTGGGTCGCCTCGGCGACTCTCCGAAAAGCCCATGCCACATTCAAACTGCGACACTACCGGATCGGGAATTGTCAGCACGGGTGAACGGTGGCACAGGTATACTGCGGCCTTCGCTGCCCGTGTGGGCGGGGGGGACGAGGGCGCTTGGGTGACCATCGCGGGCCACGCGTACATGTCGGTGCTGAAACGGCTTGCCCGGCTGCACGGCGTGCAGGCGTCGTATGCCGATGCGTTCGGCGAGACGCGCCGGGCGTCGGCGGAATCGCTCGCGCGGGTGATCACGGCCCTGGGTTCGCCCTGCGCGACCGAGGCCCAGGCGCTGGCGAGCGAGCGCGAGCGGCTGCGCGACGCCGCGATGAGACGGATCGAGCCGGTCAGCGTCGCGTGGACGGGGCCCGGGGGAGGACGGGTGCCGTTCGCCGTCGAGAGTCCGGCCCGCGGGCGCGTGTCGTGGGTGCTGCGGCTTGAAACCGGGGAGGAGGTCGAGGGATCGGCGGAGGCCGGGTCGCTGAAGTCGCGGCTGCGGCGCGGGGTTCGCGGCGAAGGGGTGACATGGGCGGACATACCTCTGCCGGGGGACATGCCGACGGGGTATCACCGGCTGAGCATCCATCACGCGGGGCACCGGCTTGAGACGACGGTCATTGTCTCGCCGAGAAAGTCGTTCCGGCATGAGCGCGGTGTCTACGAGCGCGAATGGGGGGTGTTCTGCCCGCTCTATTCGCTGAGGTCCGATCGGAACGCGGGCGTCGGCGACCTTACGGACCTGCGCGATCTTGCGCGCTGGAGCGAGGGGCTCGGCGGGCGCGTGGTGGCGACGCTGCCGCTGCTGGCGTGCCACCTGGGGGAGAGGAAGGGGCCGGTGGACCCGAGCCCGTATGCGCCGGTGAGCCGACTGTTCTGGAACGAAGCGTTCATCGACCCGGCGCGGACGGCGGAGTTTGACGGGTGCGAAGCGGCGAGACGGATCGTGGAGTCGGCGGAGTACCGGCGCGAGGCGTCGCGGCTTCGCGGGGCCGGGTTGGTGGACTACGCCCGCGTGGGGGCGTTGAAGCGGCGCGTGATCGAGGCGCTGTCGCGGCAGTTCTTTGACGCCGACGGCGATCGGACCGGGCCGTTCAGAGCGTTCGTCGCTGAGAATCCGATGGCGCGCGAGTACGCGCTCTTTCGCGCGACGACGGAGCGCCGCGGGGAAGCGTGGACCGAGTGGCCGAGCGAGTTGCGCGGGCGGCGGCTCTCGGAACGCGATGCCGAGCCGGCGGCGGTGCGGCATCACCTGTACGCACAGTACGCGGCGTGGATGGAACTGCTGGCGCTGGGGGCGGAGATGAAGGCGGCAGGAGGCCTGATGTACCTCGATCTGCCCGTGGGGGTGTCGCCCTTTGGGTTTGACACCTGGCGGCACCGCGGGCTGTTCGCGGAGGGATCGACGGGCGCGCCTCCTGATCCGTACTTCACCGGCGGACAGAACTGGGGATTCCCGCCGATGCATCCGGAGACCTGCCGGGATGATGCATACGCCTATTTCCGCGCGTGCCTGCGGGCCCACATGCGCCACGCGGACTACCTGCGGCTGGACCACGTCATGGCGTTTCACCGGCTCTTCTGGATCCCCGAGGGGATGCGTCCGGCGGACGGCGTGTACGTGCGATACCGCGACGAGGAGTTGTACGCGGTGCTGTGCCTGGAGTCGCACCGCGGACGATGCCGGTTGGTGGGGGAGAATCTGGGGACCGTCCCGCCTGAGGTGAACCGGGCGATCAGGAGACACGATCTCTGCGGGTTGTACGTGGGGCAGTACGAGATGCAGCCGAAGCCCCCCGCGCTGAGGAACGTGCCGGCGAACTGCGTGGCAAGCGTGAACACGCACGACATGCCGCCGTTCGCCACGGCGTGGTCGGGCGGCGACGTGGACGACCGCATCGCGCTGAAGATGCTCGACCGCAGGCGCAAGAGCGCGGAACTGGCGGCACGGAAAAAGACGAAGGCGGCCCTGGTCGCGTTCCTGCGAAAGGCCCGGCTGCTCAAGCCGGGAAAGGCCGACGCACGGTCGGTGCGCGACGCGCTGCTGATGTACCTCGCGCGAAGCCCGGCGGAGTTCGTGCTCGTGAATCTCGAGGACCTGTGGCTGGAAACGAAATGGCAGAACGTCCCGGGAACAATGCGCGAGCACCCGAACTGGCGACGGAAACTGCGCTTGACGCTGCCCGAGATCACAAAGAACAAGCCCCTCGCCAGGCTCCTGAGCCGGATCAACAAGGACCGCCAA
>CAZBDZ010000099.1:0-10611 GCA_964490785.1 uncultured Phycisphaeraceae bacterium | reverse complement strand
CTGCGCTGCGCAGAGCCTCCGCTTCGCTGGCCGTGGCACCCGGCTGAAGAGTTACGGCACTCTAAGCCCGCCCTCACCGATTGCTTGGCGACCCCATGGGTCATCCCGGGGTCTTGCCGGTTGGGTACTCTGGGTTTGTGCTGCGACACCGGATGACGCTTGGGCCTTTGCTGATCGCGCTGTTCGTCGGCGTGATCTACTTCGACGAGTGGCTGCGTTCCCGCGGCGGGCACGCGGGCGTCGCGTTCACGGTGCTCCTTCTGCTCGTCGGCGTCGAGGCGGGGCGGGAACTGGCGAAGATTTTCAGGGCCAGGTCGATCGCGACCAGCGTGCGGATCAACAGCGTCGCCGTATGCGCCGGCCTGCTTGCGTCGTCGTTCACGACAAGCGAGTTGGGGTCCCTGTCGGGGACGGCGGTGGTGTGTACGGCGGGGGCGCTGGTGATGGTGCTGGCGATGGTCTTCTATTCCCGCAACCAGACGACCGAGGGGGTGGTCGCGGCGACGTCGGCGACGCTTCTGGCGTTTGTCTACGTCGGGATGCTGGGCGGGTTCCTGGTTGTCCTCGTGAAGGACTACTCGGGGTGGGTCATGCTGGGGGTGGTGCTCATCACGAAGTGCTACGACATCGGGGCGTATTTCACGGGGCGGTATCTCGGGAGGCACAAACTCATCCCGTGGCTCAGCCCCGGCAAGACGTGGGAAGGTCTGGCCGGGGGCGTCGCGGCCTCGATGCTGGCCGGGATCGCCGCCGCGGCGATCGCGTCCCGGACTGATTCCAAACTGCCGGATCTCCACTGGTGGCATGGGGCGGCGGCGGGGGCGGTCTTCGGGCTGATCGGGCAGGCGGGCGACCTGGTTGCCAGCCTTCTGAAGCGGGACGCCGGGCTGAAGGACTATTCGAGGGCGCTGCCGGGCTTCGGGGGGATCATGGATATCGCCGATTCTCCGCTCCTCGTGGCCCCGGCGGCGTATTGGCTCCTTCTGTGGGTCAGCGGCGTTCCGGGGCAGGTCCCGCCGTAACCCTTTACGGGACATGGGATTTGGTGCTAGACTTGTCCAATGGTTGGGTGGAGCGCTGAATGACGGTTACCGCGAAACTGCTGCGTTTGTACCAGGTGGATAAGCAACTGCGGGGACTGACCTCGCGCCTCAAGTCGGCCGAGAAGTACCTCGGGGATCAGGTACGTCTGCTCGGGGACCTCGAAGCGCGGCACTCGGCGGCGGCGGGGCAACTGAAGCAACTCGAAGCCGCGAACAAGAACGACGAAGTCGAGGCGGAGTCGATTGAAGAGAGGATTGGTCGCCTCCGCGAGCGGATGAACAACGCCCAGACGAGCAAGGAGCACGGCGCGCTGCTCACCGAGATCGGGACGCTCAAGGACGCGAAGAAGGCGATCGAAGACCGCGAACTCGAGTCGATGGGCAAGGTCGAGGGGCTGCGTAAGGAGCTGTCGGAGTTGGAGGAGAAGCGTGCCGAACGGGCCATGCTCCAGAAGGCGGCGCTGAAGGAACGGGACGAGCGTGAGGCCGAGATCAAGGAGCGCGTCGCGGAACTCCAGCAGGAGCGCGAGGTCGCGCTGAAGGAGGTTCCCAAGGCGGCGCTCGTGGTGTACGAGGCGCGCCTGTCGATGGGCGTCGACGACGTGATGGCCCCGGTCGAAGAACAGGATCGGCGGAACCTCGACTACACCTGCGGTGCCTGCTTCACCCACCTCCCGATCGAGCAGGTCAGCGTGCTGCTGAAGCGCGGCGACCTGACCAAGTGTACGACCTGCCAGGCGATCCTTTACATGGCCCAGGAACTCCGCGCCGATATCGCGGCCGGGCAGGAGAAGAAGGCCCGCCAGCAGGCGAAGAAATCAGCGGCGGCAGCGGGGGAGTAGGGCCGGTCGTGGCTCTTCAGCCGGGCGCCACGGCCAGCGGAGCGGAGGCCTTGCGCAGCGCAGTCGGCCGTGGCGGTGGCGGTGGCGTCCTCCAGGTCTCATACGAATCCCACAAGATTTCCGGGCAGGAGCATCCGCCTCTTCACTCGAAGACTCGCTCAGAAGCGGCTTCTCTGACGCCCGGAAACCATGTGGGATCCGTCTCATACGGATCATCGTTCATTCTCGCGCCGGGCGACCACGGGATTCAGGGCAATCGCAAGATCACGTCCGAGGACTTGGGCGGCTGGATTGGTACTCAGCCCGCAACGCGGGCGCCGGTTCCTTGCCCCGGACGAAGTCCGGGGTTCGCGGGCACTTGGGCAGAGCCCCAGCGGGGCGAAGGAGGCGTGTTGCAAGGCGTTGCGCGGCGAACTGCGGTGCGACCGTCGCCCCGTCCGGGGCTTCAGAGGCGGCGTCTGCTCACAACCCCGGACTTCGTCCGGGGCAAGGAACCCACGCCCGCTCCGCGGGCTGTGAGGCACATCGAAGCGATAATGCGATCACCCTGCCACGGGATTCGCTGTGGCGACCCTTCGCTCATCCCGAGCGTGCGCGCGATTGGCCGACAATCCGTCTCGCACCGTCTCTGAACAAAAAGACCCCGGCCGGCCGTTCGCTGGGGTGGTTGAACGACCGGCCGGGTGTGACGAGGGTCGAGGGGTGGTCAGTTCTTATTGGGTTTTTCTTCGGTGAGTTTCTCGAGCATTTTTTCGAGTTTGTCGAGGCGCTTGTTGAGTTCGTCGACGCGGTCATCGCCTGTGGGTTCGGAGGCCTGGCCGGGTTCCGGGGTGAAGACGAAGGCCTTGGGGGGCGTGCCGGGGGCGCGTTGGAGGCGGAGGCGCGGGAGGCGCTGCATGTTCAGTTCGCCTTGTCCCGGGCCGAAGAATCGCCACTGGAGTCCGTCGCCTGAGAGTCCCCCCATTTGAGCGCCGAGGTCCGCCATCCTTGACCCGAGGTCGGCGAGTTCGTCGCCGAGGCGTTCGCGTTCGTCGTCGGTCGAGGCCTTGGCGAGTTCGGCGCCGACTTTCTCCATCTCGGCGGAGGCTTTCGCCATCTCGGCCCGCAGCACCTCCATTTTCTTCATGTCGTCCGGCGACAACCGGTCCGGCGCGTCCTCGGTGGACCATGTGCCCAGCCCCCAGGCGCGGGGGGAGCCGAGTTTCTCGGCGTCGTAGGCGGCGAGGCCGATGGTGATCACGTGCTCCTTGCCCTCGCGGATGACGACGAACTTCAGTTCATCGCCGGCGTCCTTGCCCTTGATGGCGGCCCGGATGTCGTCCGGAGAGGCGGCGCCTGAGCCGTTGACACGGATGATGACGTCGCCCTCCTTCAGCCCCGCTTTGTCGGCGGGGAGGTCCTTGACGACGCGCGTGATGGAGGTCGCGCTCGCATCGTCGATTCCCTCGGGCAGGTCCACGTCGGCGTTCTCGGCGGATTCCATGGTGACGCCGATCATGACCTTCGGCCGCTCGCCGAGATACATCGGCGCCGACGGGGGCGCCGGCGGCGCGAAGCCGCGCTCCACCCGCTCATGGAAGCGCCGGGCCCATTCCTCGGCGGCGCGGGCATGGTCGCGTGCGCCGGCGATTTCGGATTGAAAGAGGTCCTCATCGTCGATGGTCATCACCTCGTCGCCGTTGAATGAGACGGCGACCTTTCCGCCCTTGCGCTCGATCCGAATTTCGTTCTTCCCGTCGCTCCAGACGTGCGATGTGGCTTCTTCGTCCGTCCGCGCGAGGACCATCACGCCTTCGGCGCGCGGCCCGGCGGATTCAGGCGCAGCGGGGACGCGGCGGGCGTCGCCGTCGGCGTGGGCAAGCCCGGCGAGGGCAAGAACCAGCGCGGGCGAGAGTCGAGTCATACGGAGAAGGGAGTTCGTTCGCATGGAGTTCATCCTTGGACGGTGCGTGCGTTCGTGGGGAATCAGAGGGCGGAGGGGGACCTCTTCGTCGGCGATTGCTTCTTCATCTCGGCCTTGAGGTCGGGCTGCGGATCCTGGGGAATGGGGACGTAGCGCGGCGTGCCGTGCTCATCCTTCTGGACGCTCAGCACGGCGACATCCGCCACGCGGGTTCGTTCAATAATGGGGCGGACGAAGATGACCTCCTTGCCCTGGTTGAGGCCCAGGTCGCGGGCATCGACGAGCATGGGGGCCATCTCGCCGAGGATTCGCCCGTCCTGCTGGCCTCGGTTCATGTATTGGGAGAGGAGTTCGTCGGTGGTGAGGGTGTTGATCGAGGGGCCGGCGATTTGTCCGGGGCCGCGGGTTCCGGTGATGCCTGACATGCTGATCCAGGCGATGCCCAGCACGGCGGCGGCGGCCCATCCGCCCCATTGGCGGACGCGCGACTGGAATGAATGGGCGGCGATGACGCCCGCGGAGGGAACGTCGATCAGTTCGGCGACGGCGATCGCGTCCTCGACGTCGCGCTCGAGGCGGGCGTGGGTCCGCTGGGCCCGGCCGAGCCGTTCCCACACGGCGGGATCGGTGGAGGCGATGCGCTCCAGCGCGTCCCAGTCTGACGCGCAGGCCTCGCCGTCCACGACGCGACCGACGAGGACGTCTTCGCGTGTGGGTTCGAAGGACTCGTGCGAAGGGTGGAGGGTCATGAGGCGTTCTCCGGGGTCGGGCGCGCTGGGGCGGCACGAGAGTCGAGGCGTTCGAGTTGGTCCTTGAGCATCCGGCGGGCGCGGGCAAGGCGTGTTTCGATGGTGGTCATGGGGACGCCCATGACGTCGGCGATCTGGCGGTACGACATGCCGCGAACCGCGCGGAGGATGAGCGGCTCGCGGTACTCCGCCGGGAGTTGGGAGGCGAGTTCAAGGGCGCGCCGGCCGCGGTCGTCGCCGGGGCCTTCGTCGGCCTCGTTCATTTCGGCGGTGCGTTGGGCGTCGGCGGCGAGGATGGGGAAGACTTTGTTGACGACGCGCCGGCGTCGCCCTGACGACCGCGCGAGGTTGATGGCAATCGTCCGCAGCCAGGGCTTCACCGCCGCGGGGTCTTGAAGGGTCTGGATGTTCTTGACGAGGAGCATCGCCACTTCCTGGAGCAGGTCGTCGAGTTCCGCGTCCCTTGGCTTGTGCGCGAGCAGGATCGCCGCCACCCACCGACGGTGGGCGTGCCAAAGCGACTGGACCGCGTCGGCATCGCCCGCGATCGCGCCGTCCGCGATTCGGTGTTCCTCGAAAACCGTCATCCTTCCACTGGGACGCACGACGACCGGCCTCCTGTCAGGGACGATGGGTTATTTCGGAAGGGTTCGGTTCGGGTTGCAGTGGTTGGTCAACCGGCCGCGACACACCGGTACACCTCGACGGTCGGCGGGTCGGCCAGGAGGGCCCGCCAGCGCTCAAGGTAGCCCTTCATCGCGGCGTCATGCTCGACGCGGTCCTGATCCCGGCGGTAGGCCGACTCGTTGTCGTACCGCACCATCTCGATGAAGCGATGGTCGTCGTTCAGGTCTTGGAAGAGATGGATATTGATTCCGCCGGGGGATTCATAGAAGGGGGTGGCCTCGCGGAGGAAGGCAAGGAACTCGCCGCGCCGGCCGGGCTTGATGCGGATGCGGAGGTGCAGGTCGATGAACTCGGGGTTTGTCATGGCGGGTGGTGATGGTAGGGGGGCAATCGCATGTTTACCTCCGACGCTGTGGTGCGGCAGGGCAATCGCATTATTGTGGCTGCCCCGGTCTCGCCGGCTTTGCGGCGAGGCCGGGCGGCGTTGCAAGTGCGACCCGGCCTTGCCGCAGACGGCAAGACCGGGGCACCCTTTTGATAATGCGATTGCCCTGTGTGGTGCGGCTGGATCGGCATTCAGCCCGCAACGCGGGCGCCGGTTCCTTGCCCCGGACGAAGTCCGGGGTTCACGGGCATTGAGCCAGAGCCCCTGCGGGGCGAAGGAAGCGTGTTGCGAGCCGATGCGCGCCGAACGGCAGTGCGACCGTCGCCCCGTCCGGGGCTTCAGAAGCGGCACCATTCCGAAACCCCGGACTACGTCCGGGGCAAGGGACCTGCGCCCGCTCCGCGGGCTGCGAAACGCAAGGGAGCGCTCATGCGATTGCCCTGTGGTCGGGGGGGAAGGATCAATGCCGGCCGTGCGACCCGAGGCTTCGTCGCGGACTCCTCAGCCTCGGCGTCCAATGCCGCCGGGCGAACGACGGTAACTCCTAGTCTCGCTACCATCCACCCCATGAAACCGCATCGAATCGGGTTCGTTGGTTTATCCATCGTTTCGGCGGTTGCGTTTGCGCGGCCGACGCTTCAGGAATCGCTCTCCGGCGCGCCCCCGGAGGCTCTCGAATACCACACGATTGTTACCACGCTCGCCGACCCGTTCTTCGAGGGTCGATCGGCGGACACTCGGGGCGGGCAACTCGCGGCGGAGTATGTCGCGTTTCGCCTGCAGCACCTCGGGCTCGATGCGGCGTTTGACGCGACCGCCCTTCAGACGGGTTATCTCCAGCCCTTTACCGTCCCCGGCGAGGTCGAAGTCAAGAAGGCCGAGGCATCCTTCGGCGACGCAGGCTCGGCGTCGTCGCTCGAACCGGAGAAGGACTTCAATCCGCTGGGCTTCTCCGGCAAGGGGCGGGCGGAGGGGCCGCTCGCATTCATCGGCTACTCGATCGATGAAGGGCCGAACGGCTACTCCTCGTACAAGCAGGGCGACGATCTGAAGGGCAGGATCGCGGTCATCGTCCGCTACGAGCCCGTCAATGAAAAGGGCGAGAGCAAGTGGTCGAATTTCGACGGGTGGAGCCGGCACGCCGAACTCATGCCGAAGGTCAACGCCGCCGTCTCGCGCGGGGCCGTGGGTGTGATCCTCGTCAATCCCCCCGGCGTGAAGGACGCGCGCAGCCGGGCGCTGGAAACGGCGAAGTCCACGCGATTCGGCAAGCCCATCGGCGTTCCCGCGATCATGCTCTCGGCTGAGGAGGCGAAGAAGATCCTGAAGGCGGCGGACACCGAGGGGCGCGACCTCATGGACTTCCGACACCTCGCCGACGAAGGCGGGCACGGCGTCGTTCCGCTCCGCGATGGCGCCATCTTCACGATGGATATCGATGTCGACCGCGCCCGCATGAACTCGCACAACGCCGGCGCCGTCCTCCGAGGCCGGGGCGACCTCGCGGACCAGTACCTCATCATCGGGGCCCACTACGACCACCTCGGCTACGGCTACGTCGGGGGCGGCAACCCCAACAACCAGGGCCAGGTGCATCCCGGCGCGGACGACAACGCCTCCGGCACCGCCGGGCTGATCGTCCTCGCGGGCCGCCTCAAGGCCCGCTACGACTCGCTTGCCGACTCCGACGCCGCCCGGTCCATCATCTTCCTCGGCTTCGGCGGCGAGGAGATGGGCCTTCTCGGGTCGGAGAACTTCCTCAAGAACACTCCCATCGACGCGACCAAGGTGGCCGCCATGCTCAACATGGACATGATCGGCCGCGTGAAGGACGACGAGGTTGAAATCTCCGGCATGGGCACCGCCGAGGAGTTCCCGACGCTCCTCGAACCCCTCTTCGCCGACTCCGGGTTGAAGGTCAAGCAGGTCAAGTCCGGCATCGGCCCCTCCGACCATGCGACGTTCCACAAGGCGGGCGCGCCGGTTCTCGCGTTCTTCACCGGGTTGCACCGCGACTACCACAACCCGGGCGACACCGCGGAGAAGATCAACGTCGAGGGCGCGCTCAAGGTGGTCGCCCTCGCCGAGGAGTGCGCGATGACGCTCGCCCGGCGCCGCGAGGCTCTCGCGGCGAAGCAGACGACGGGCATGCAGGCCGGCCCAGGGCGCGGCAGCGCCCGCGTGCGGCTCGGGGTGATGCCGGGCGACTATTCGGGCGAGGATCCGGGTGTGCTCGTGGGCGACGTGATCGAGAACGCCCCCGCTGCCAAGGCCGGCATCCAGAAGGGCGACCGCATCATCAAGTGGGGAGGCGAGGAACTCGCCGACGCGGGTGCGATGATGCAACGCCTCCGCGATCACAAGCCGGGGGACGTGGTTGAGTTGGTGGTGGTGCGCGAGGGGAAGGAGTTGACGATCCCGGTGACGCTGCAATCCCGAGGCGGGAGCGAGTAGTACGGAGCCCGCGCCCCGGCAACGGGTTTACCGCCCCCAGATGCGCATCATTTTCCATGCCCCGTGCCTTGTCAATAGCATCCGAGCGTGCCGACCAGAGACGTGAATGAAACAGGCGTCAACAAACGGCCCCGCAGCAAGCAAAAAGACGATCGTCTTGTCTCGCTCAAACGAACCCGTGCGCCACGGCCCCGTGAATTCGAGCGAACCTATATCGATGTGCGCGTCGAACCAACCTCGGCCGATGCCTCCGACGGCGACGAGCCACCTGATGGCGCAGTAGGTACCGATCGCCGTCGCAATGACCACGGAGGGCCGCGGATTCAGCACACCGTGTCGGACCATGAACACCACCATCGGGGCGAGAGCAATCAAACACAAGAGCAGAAGCATGAGATTCGCTGTGCAATCTCTGACCATAAGGACGGCCGGCCCCGACCGAGAAAGCCACTCGCCTTCCGCAGGGAGCACCTCTGGGTAGCAGCAGTCGCCGCCAGTCGATCCCGTTGCGACGACGCCGGCCCCACGCCACGGTCGTCGTTGATGTCGCGTTCGTGGGATCATTCGCGTTCGGTATGCGGCCAATAGCCAACGGCGCTGGACGATCGGTAACTCTCTGAACCAAGGCTCATGCTTGAGTGCGCTGACCGTCCGAAGTAGCCGCCGCTCGGCGAGTGAGATTGCCTGGTAAAAAAAGGTTACAACAGCAAACCCAAGAGCGGACATGGCAATTGCGATTCCCCAGTTTGAGACCTCATGGGCCCAATCGGATGCCTTGCTGCTTGCGACTGCCGGAATCCATGAGGATCTTTCCGCCCAAGCGAGGATGCCCTGAGCGATTATGGCCGACAGTAGCAGGTCAAGAGGCGATGGCGGCCAGCCTTGCCAGAAATACCTTCCGGCCCTCCAAGGCAAAGACACCAGCGGATATGATAAGGGTCCAACGGGGCGTTGCCGAACAAAATGGCCTGGCCGGTCGGGCATCATGGGCCGGGCGGCGGTGGTTGCGACGAGGCTACGCACGCCTGGAAGCAGCGATTCTCGACGAACTGATTAAATTCCTGCGCGAGGTTATTGAGGGCATTCGTGTAGTTCTCCTTGCAACTCTTCGTGCCATGAATGACCGTAGTCGCCCCCGCGCCGACCGCGATCGCCCCGCCCACCTGCGATACTCCGCTCGGGCACGCGATGCCAAGGCATCCCCCGATTATCGAAAGGCCGCCAGGTACGACCGAATCCCACCACCAACAATCGCTGTACGCCTTTTCAATATCCTGGATCCTCCGAGCATTGGCAGCCTGTCGTTCGCAAACTGCCTGCGTATATGCGGTGTCCTCGGTCTCACTAAGATCCGGGAGATTCCACTGCGCGCACGCACAAATCGGGACAACACACCCCCCCAATCCAGCCCGCGAATCAGCCGCCTTGAGATCCCATTCTTCGTACGGGATAATGAGATTCATGTATTCGCCGTTCTCGAGTCGCATCGAAAGCAGCATCGAGTGCATGATGACTTGCCATCCGCTCTCCCAGTTCGTCAGAATCGCGATCGTATCCGCGAGTGCTGCATCGGAGTTCAGAATCTGCTGGTATTGCGCGAGATCGATTCGCCCTTCAACGACCATTGCCAAGAAGTCAGCCGGCTCGGGAGGCACGCCGACGACGATTTCGATGTGATCGCCCTGTGAATTCTGTCCGGTTGTGCGGGTCGGAACCGCCCACGCGCCCAAGCGTTCGTCGACGAAGATCAACGGTCGGTTGATGTCAAAGGCATTCGGCCAGAAGAGATCCGTCCACAACTTCTGACTGAACCTGATCCAGTCATCAAGGCACACGCTTTCCTGCGGGAGGCCCTCCGGAAGAGGCGCCAGATGGGCGCAGGGAGGATCGCGCGCGATGGTGGGATCAGCGAGCGACAGCACGGCGGTCAGCGCGAGAAGGAACGCCGAGACGAGACGAGACGAGACGAGACGAGACGAGACGAATTGTATTGAACATGTCCGGACTCCCGTGAATCGCCGACGGGACAATCCCGCCGAACAGTTGAAACCTACCATGTGTGGATCTCGTCCGCAAGCCCCTTTCTGCCAGGATTTCGTGATGCTCCGCCCCGGCTTTTCCACCGTGACCTGCCCGGCCCGGACGCTTGATCGAGCCGCCTGCTGCGTCGCGCCTGCGATTGTGCCCGGAAGCGCGACGATTCGGTCCTCATCGAGCGCGGCGCCTCTTGTTCCTTCGCCGCCCTTGGGCCACCGCCACACTTGCTCATAACATTCCTTCGACCAGCGCCGACGCGGTGGGACCGGGGCAGCCGGTTCCGGTGTTTTGGGATCGTGCGATCGTCCTGCCCTGAATTCACAGGGCGATCGCATTATCGCTTCGATGTGCCTCACAGCCCGCGGAGCGGGCGTGGGTTCCTTGCCCCGGACGAAGTCCGGGGTTGTGAGCAGACGCCGCCTCTGAAGCCCCGGACGGGGCGACGGTCGCACCGCAGTTCGCCGCGCAACGCCTTGCAACACGCCTCCTTCGCCCCGCTGGGGCTCTGCCCAAGTACCCGCGAACCCCGGCCCCCCGGACTTCGTCCGGGGCAAGGAACCGGCGCCCGCGT
>CAZBDZ010000098.1:0-10620 GCA_964490785.1 uncultured Phycisphaeraceae bacterium | reverse complement strand
CGCCTGGGGTGTCCCTCCCCCTCGGCTTGCGCCGGACCCCCTCCCCAAGGGAGGGGGAGTCAAGGCGGGGCATGGCCTGGAAAGGCCATGGCACTTCAGTCCTCCGGGCACCCCGACCCCGCAACAACCTCGCGGAACGCCGCACGCAGTTTCTTCGTGATCGGCCCTTCGCCCGCCGAGATCACCTTCTGGTCCACCTGCGTCACGGCGATGATCTCCGCCGCCGTGCCCGTCAGGAACACCTCGTCGGCGCCGAGCAGTTCGTTCACCTGGATTCGCTTCTCCGTGCAGCGAATCCCGGCCTTCTTGCACAACTCGTTCATGACGAACGCGCGCGTCACGCCGTCGAGCATGCCGACATCCAGCGGGCTGGTGAAGACCTCGCCGTTCTTGACGATAAAGAGGTTGTCGCCGGTGCATTCGCCGACGGTGCCGTCCATCGCCAGCATCACCGCCTCAAGACACCCGGCGTCGATCGCCTCCACCTTCGCGAGGATGTTGTTCAGGTAGTTCAGGCTCTTGAGCGAAGGGTCAAGGCACACCGTCGGCGTCTTGGGGCGCTTGGCGATGATGACCTTCATCCCCTTCGCGTACAACTCATCAGGGTAGAGCGAAATCTGGTCCGCGATGCAGATCATCGACGGCCGCGGGCACTTGCGCGGGTCGAGCCCGAGCGTGCCCTCGCCGCGCGTGAACACAAGACGTATGTACCCGTCCGACAGCCCGTTGGCGTCGATGCACTGGCGCATGGCCGCGACGGTCTCGTCGGCGGACCACGGCATATCCATGCACAGGCGGCCCGCGTTCCTGTAAATGCGGTTCATGTGCTGCGCGCACTTGAAAATCTTCTTCTGGTAGATGCGGATGCCCTCGAAGCACCCGTCGCCGTAGAGCAACCCGTGGTCCCAGACGCTGATCTTCGCGTCGTCCTTGGCGTACATCTTGCCGTCGATCCAGACGTAAGGCCGCCTGGCGGGGTCGAACGACTGCTGCGCCGCGGCGGAGTGGGCCGGGCGTGCGTGGCTTCCATGAGCAACGGGAGCAACAGTCATCGAAACCTCCTCTCTCAAGCGGCCGGCGTCAGGGCCGATCGGAGCCTGCGGCAGTATAGGGGACGCCCCCACCTCAACTACGCCCGAATCCGCCCGCATGTTCAACGCACCGCCGGGCCGACTTGGGGCGCCACGGCCGGCGCCGTCGGCCGTGGCGGTCGGCCAAGGCCGCCCGCCGCCGCGGGACGCCGATGTCCCGCCCGAAAACCACACGCGCCCCGCGTCAATCCGGCGCGATCCGCGTGATCAGCCTCGCCCCGATCGCGTCGCCCATGACGTTCAGAACCGTCCGGCACATATCGAGAAACCGGTCCACGCCGACGATGATGCCGATCGTATACAGCGGGAGTTGCGGCGAGCCCGGCACGTTCACCAGGCTCGCGTTCACCGCGTTGATGATGATCGCCATCGTCACCAGCCCCGCCCCGGGAATCCCGGGCGCCCCCACCGCCGCCAGCGTCGCGGTGAGCAGAATGACCAACTGCTGCCCGATCGTCAGGTCGATGTGATACACCTGAAACAGGAACAGCACCGCGACGGCCTCGTACAACGCCGTGCCGTTCATGTTCACCGTTGCCCCGAGTGCGGGCACGAACGTCGCCGCCCGCTTCGAGCATCCGCCGACGCGCCGGCATTCTTCGATGGTGACCGGCAGCGTCGCGCTGCTCGACGCCGTCGAAAACGCCGTGAGTATGACCTTCCGCATCTCCCAGAGGAAGCGGTACGGATTGGTCCGCCCGAAGACGCCCAGAATCACCGGCAGGACCACGAGCAAGTGGAGGATCAGCCCGCCGAGCACGCACAGGATGTACAGCGACAGCGGCCCGACGAGGTTGCTCAGCCCCGCCGACCCGACGCGCCCCGCGACGATGCAGAAAACTCCGACAGGCGCAAGCCACAGCACCCATCCGATGATCTTCATGCACCCCTCGAGCAGCGCCTCCATCGCGTCGACCGCCGGCCGCGCCCGCGCCCCGACCACCGCCAGCGCCGCCCCGAGCAGGATCGCGAAAACAACCAGCCCCAGGACGTTCCCCTTGACCGCCGCATCAGCGATGTTCGACGGGATCATGTCGCGCGCGAGGTTCATGAACGCCGCGCCGATCCCCCGAGGGCCGGCCTCGACCTTCGCCGCCACCTCGGCCTTGAACTCCTGCTGCGCCGACGCCTCGAACGCCCCCGCATCCACCCCCCGCCCCGGCGAAACCGTATTCGCAATCGCCAGACCCAGCCCCACCGCGATCAGCGTCGTCGCCGCGAAATAGAACAACGTCGCCCCGCCGACCTTCCCCAGCCTCGAAGGGTCGCCGATCGAACACACCCCCACGACAACGCTCAAGAAGACCAGCGGCACGATCATCATCCGCAACGGACGAATGAAAACCAGGTCCCCCGCCTCCTGCAAAGGTCCGGCCCGCGCCTTCAGGTACGCACGATCCGGCGCCATCTCCGCCGCGGCATCGTCCGCCGCCCTCACCATCGGGGCGCCCTTGAAAATCCCGTACTGCCCCCACAGCGCCCCCAGAACCAACGCGGCGAGGATCAGGATCGTCAACAGGTTCTCTCGCTTCATGGAGCAAAGAGCCTACCGACTCCGCCGAGGAGAGGGCCGGAACAGTCGGCACCGGTCAAGCCAAACGCATTAGCAATCGGGTACCCCGGTCTCGCTGGCTTTGCAGCGAGGCCCGGCGGGGGTGCCGGTGCGTCCCGGCCTTGCCGCGGACGGCAAGACCGGGGCAACCGATTGAGAATGCGATTGCCTTGTGAAACCAGTGCGGGAAACCCGCCCCGCTTGCCCGACTTGCCTATCGTATGAACCGATGGGCCGGTGCCCTTCGAGACGATGGATCATGGAGTCGGATCGGGCCACGCCCCGCAACGCACCAGGAATGATTGATGCCGAACGACGGACGAGCAAGCACGGGAAACGGACAGAAGCCGGCCGGCGAACCCACGCCTCAGACCAACGGCGGCTCGGGAGGCCCCGCGGCGGCGGCGACGGGACGTTTCAACCGAAACCCCTTCGGCTGGATGGCCCTGCTCGTCCTTGCCGCGATGCTCTTCCTCATCTTCCGCTCGGTGGACATGGGCACCAAGCGCGTCACATGGCGCGAGTTCGAGGCCCTCTACCGCGAGAACAGCCTCAAGGACATCAGGCTTGAAGAGACCGTCGTCGTCGCCACCCAGAAGGCAGGACCCGACGGCCCGGAACGACAGATCCAGTTCCCGATCCCCACGGGCGTCAAGGACAAGGTCTACGAAGACCTCATGGCACTCACAGGCGACGGAGAGTTCGCGACGACCAACGGCCCGTCGCTGTGGCTGCAGATCCTCTTCAATCCGTTTCTGCTCACCATCGCATTCTTCGTCCTGATCTGGATGGTCATCGCGCGCGGCCTGAAGGGCGCCGGCGGCGCGGGCGGCATGCTCGGAAACTTCGGCAAGTCCCGCCATCGCGTCTTCGCCAAGCAATCCACCGGCGTCACCTTCAACGACGTCGCCGGCGTCGACGAGGCCAAGGACGAGGTCCGCGAGATCGTCGAGTTCCTCAAGAATCCCAAGAAGTTCATGCGCCTCGGCGGACGCATCCCCAGGGGCGTGCTGCTCGTCGGCGACCCCGGCTGCGGCAAGACCCTCCTCGCGCGCGCCATCGCGGGAGAGGCCGACGTCCCTTTCTTCACCATCTCAGGGTCGGACTTCGTCGAGATGTTCGTGGGCGTCGGCGCCAGCCGCGTCCGCGACCTCTTCAAACAGGCCAAGGAGTCCTCGCCCTGCATCATCTTCCTCGACGAGATCGACGCCGTCGGCCGACGCCGCGGCGGGGGCTTCACCACCGGCGGGCATGACGAACGCGAGCAGACCCTCAACGCCATCCTCGTCGAGATGGACGGCTTCGATTCCTCCGATCAGATCATCGTCATCGCCGCCACCAACCGCGCCGACGTGCTCGACCCGGCCCTCACCCGCCCGGGACGCTTCGACCGCCAGGTCGTCGTGCCGCTGCCCGACGTGAAGGGGCGGTACGAAATCCTGAAGGTCCACGCGAAGAAAGTGAAGATGAGCCCCGACGTGGACATGGAGCGGATCGCGCGCGCGACGCCGATGTTCAGCGGCGCGGAACTCGCCGCGATCATCAACGAGGCCGCCATCTCCGCCACCCTCGTGGAGAAGGACTTCGTCGAGCAGGAGGACCTCGAAGAGGCCCGCGACAAGATCCGCTACGGCCGATCGCGCAAGAGCCGCGTCATCGAGGAGAAGGAGCGCATCGCCACCGCCTACCACGAAGCCGGCCACGCCGTCCTGCAGAAACTGATCCCCGACGCCGACCCGCTCCACAAGGTCACCATCATCCCCCGAGGCCAGTCGATGGGCGCGACCTTCAGCCTCCCCGAAAAGGACCGCTACGGCTACGGGCTCAAGTGGCTGCGCGCCACCATGCGCGTGGTCTGCGGCGGGCGCATCGCCGAGGAACGCAAGACCTCGGACGTCTCGTCCGGCGCGGCGATGGACATCACCATGCTGACCCAACTCGCCCGACACATGGTCCTCGAGTGGGGCATGTCGGAGAAACTCGGGTTCGTGCGCTACTCCGGCCTCGACAGCCGGGAGATGTTCATCCCCGAGCGCGAATACTCGGAGGAGACCGCGAAGATCGTGGACGAAGAAATCCGTCGCCTCGCCGCCGAGGCGTTCCGCGACGCCGAGCGCCTCCTCGCCGAGAACTGGGACAAGGTCGAGGCGGTCGCGCTCGCGCTGTTGAAGTACGAGACATTGACCGGTCAGGAAGTGGACAAGTTGATGTGCGGCGAAACGCTGGGCAAGCCCACCGTCAGGGACCTCCTCGCCGCCGAAGCCGCACGCACACGCCCCGCCCCCCCCCCGACATCCACGAAGAAACCCGACGAAGGCGTCGACCCCGGCCTCCTGCCCAGCCCGGCGTGAGCCGTACCCACCGCTTGCTTTGCATCAGCGCCGATAGTCGTTGATACCAACAATTGACACTCATAGCCTGTAGACGCATAGGCGGCAAACGATCATTCTGCGGCCATGGCGTGTCGCAAGGCCGATGCCGCAAGGATCGAACGGGCGTTTGGCTCGGCCGTTCGACGACTTCGCAAGGAATCTCGGCTCTCGCAGGAGGGGTTGGCCGAAAAAGCGGGCCTTCACCGGACCTATTTGGGCGACATCGAACGGGGCGAGCGCAACGTAAGCCTGATCAACATCGAGAGAATAGCGCGGGCGCTCGGCGTTTCGTTGTCCTCGCTGATGCTCGCAGCGGATGCCGAACGCGGGGGGCGGACCCGTGCCTAGACGACGGCAGGAAGCCCTCGTTGAAGCACTGCGCGAGCGAGAGCTCGACGATGCTCAACTCGATCTCCTGGAGCGATATCTCGCGGCCTTGCTGGCTCCGAGCAATATCGAATCGAACAGGGAATCCGACTTCGCTTCCGACCGATTCTGCATGTACTTTGGGCGAACACTCCAGTTGCATCACGCAGTTTCCAACGAGGCGTTCACCAAAGACAAGTGTGAGCATGGTCTGGTTGAAGCGTTACGAAAAGACGGCCGCCACGCCTCTCTGGCGCCCCGCGGGAACCCAGGGCATGATCTTACTGTTGACGACGTGCCGTGGTCGGTCAAGACCCAAGCGGACGTTAAAATCCGGATCGATACGATCAACATCTCCAAGTTCATGGAACTCGGGAAGGGACAATGGAAAACTGCCGGAGATCTCCTTCGACTCCGCGATCGAATGCTCGAGCACATGAACTCGTATGATCGCGTGCTGATGCTCAGGCGACTGAGCCAAAACCGTGGCAACGCGGTCACCCACGCGCATTTCTATGAGTTGGTCGAGATTCCCAAGGGTCTACTGCAGCGCGCTCAACATGGGGAGTTCGAGTGGCGCAATGAGAGCAAACAGTCGCCGAAGCCGGGCTACTGCCATGTGGCCGACGACCGCGGACAACGAGCGTTCAGTCTCTACTTTGATGGCGGAACAGAACGGAAACTGCAAATACGACATCTCCGGAAAGACCTTTGCACAGTTCATGCGACATGGGCGTTCAATAGCCAGTGATCAGGCGAACGTCCACGCCCGGTTCCTTTGAGAGTCGCGCCATGCCAATGGCAAGGTACTCGGGATTAAGTTCAATCCCGGTGAAGTTTCGCCCAGTTCGGGCCGCGACAACGCCGGTCGTCGCGGCCCCAAAGAACGGATCAAGCACCTCGTCGCCAACCTCACTTCCAGCCTTGATGCATGGCTCGATGAGCGCCGGGGGGTATGTCGCGAAGTGCGCATCGGCGAACGGCTCTGTGTTCACAGACCACACCGATCGAAGGCTCCGCGTTCGGTCGCCGCCTTTGGTCCACTCCTTGACCGCTTCGTAATCGTAGTAATAACGCTCTTCCTTCGAGAACAGGAAAACGTATTCATGCACCCGCGATGGGCGGTCCTTGACCGACTCGGGTACTCCGTTCGGTTTGTGCCAGATCAAGTCGGATCGCAGGTACCACCCCTTTGCTTGTAGTGCGAACGCCAGTCTCCAAGGTACGCCGACAAGATCCTTGGGTTTGAGTCCCGCAGGCGTCGGCGCGCGGTAGCTCATCGCCCGTGCCACGTTCTTCTTGTCGCTATCGCGCCAAGTGCGACCGCCGCTTGTATAGCTGTCTCCGACGTTGAGCCAAAAAGTGCCGTCGCTGGTCAATACTCGCCTGACTTCGTCAAAGACGGCTACGAGCTTGTCAACGTATTCATCGACATCCATCTCCGCACCGATTTGTCCGTTGATTCCGTAGTCCCGCAATCCCCAATAGGGAGGACTTGTCACACAGGCTCGGAACTTGTTGTCTGGAAAACGGCGGAGAATTTCAAGCGCGTTGCCTTCGTACAACGATCCGAGCACTAGACGTTTTTCAATCGCCTGGGCGCGGTGTCCGTTCGCTAGTGCTGTTGACGTGAAAAGCTCCAAGGGGATCTCCAAGGCTCCGACAAACATACCCTATCAACCCCCTATCGGCAAGTCTCACTGTTTGCTAAAGCCCGGATCGATCGCCGCGTCCAGTTCCACCGTAATCGGTTGGAAGCACGCCTCGTCGTCGCATGCCTGGTAGCACGCGCGGAGCATCGGCCGGCCGGACCACGGCTCGTCCGTACGCTTGAGCCAGACCTTCACCCGAATCAGCCCCGAAAAGACCAGCATCCGCCCGCGCTCATCGGGTAGGAGCGCCCCACCCGCGTAACCCGGGTGCCCCTCGGCGTCATCCCTTCGAGTCGACACCCAGCCGCGACGCCGCCTCTTCGGGCGTCATGTCCGCCACGCGAATCATCTTCTCAGGCGAGGCCGCGCCGGCGGCGACGGCGACGTCCCGCGGCTTGCGGCCCAGCGCGTCCGCGAGCAGCGCGCGGATCGCCTGATTCGCCTTCCCGCCTTCCGGCGGCGCCGAAATCCGCACTTTCAGCCGATCTCCGAGCACGCCGACAACCTGATCGCGCGACGCGCCCGGCACGGCCTTGACGGCGATGAGGAGCGACCCGTCGGGTTGTCGCGCAAAGATCGGCATGGCCGAGCAGGGTACGGGACCAGAAGTCGGCCGACCTTTGAACCATTCCGGCTGCCTTCAGCCGAGGTCCGATCATGTCAGCAACCCGCCCCGTTCTTGGGGGCAATCATGAGTTATCCCTCAAAGATGAGTGAAGGCGGGACGACAACTGTTGACCCCGCGGCCGTGATTGTGCCCGGCCGGGGTCGTGTGGACCCTTCGTATCAAAAGGACGTGCCTTTCATGCTCAGCCCAGGTCTTGTGGTCTTCGTCAACTTCCCCGAGGAATCGCCGAAGCCCCGCGTGCTCCATGCCGCGAAGGTGGTGCAGAACAACTCGAACGGCCTGGTGATCCGCTGCGACGAGCCGGGGCTGCCGGTCGAACCCGAGCGTGCATTCCGCTTGTACTACGAGTTGAAGATGAAGTTCGTCCAGCACACCGCGCGGATCGAGGCGGTGCTGGGCGAAGGCGAGTTGCCGGCGGGCGAGCCCGAGACGCCCGCGCCGACCGCCACGGGGCCGACCGGGGCGACGATCATCGTGAAGATGCTGGGCGAGCCCGTCTCCGCCGAGAGCCGGGAGTGCTACCGCGTCTCGACGCTGATGGCGGGCCTCAAGGCCGACGTCGGCGACGCGCGCGGCTGCGTGCTCGCCGACGTGAGCGTCTCAGGCTTCTCCGTCATCGCGGAGGCCTCACTGGAGCCGGGGTCTGTTCAGAGAATCACGCTTCACCACGAAGGAAAGACCTTCGTCGGCGAGGCCGCCGTGCAGAGCGTGAAGGACCTGGGCAAGGGAAAGACGCGCTTCGGCTTCGTCTGCGCCGACGCGAGCGCCTCGCGCACGCCTCTGAAGCAGGGCCTGCAGCAGATCAGCGTCGCCGTGCAGCGTCAGCAGTTGAAGCGCCTGGCCGGCGCCGCCGCCTGATCCGGCGCGGCTCCTCGGACGCTCGCCTCACCCCTTCCCCACCAGCACCCATGCCGCGCCATGAATCACCGCCGCCATCCAGGGGATGACGCGGAACGCCGGCTTGGTGGTTTTGTGCCGGAACAGGCTCATGCCGAGGATCGCGCCGACGAACCCACCGGCCGCGGCGAGCCATAGGAGCCGGCTCTCGCGGATGCGCCACCCGCCGCGGGACGCGGAGGCCTTGTCGTACCCATAGGCGGCGAGGGTCGCCACCGTCAGCACGCCGTACCAGAGGAGCGCGATCGTCAGAGTCATGGCGTGTCAGTCGGCCCGCGCGGCGGCGCGCCCGCTCCGGGGTGCCTCTTCTCGTAATAGATCCTGAACCACACCGCGACGGCACTCAGCAGCACCATCAACACCACGCCGAAGGACATGAACGCCGCCCCGATCGCCCCCGCCTGCCGCCACGCGACATAAACCGCCGCGACGCAGACGACGACGGAGGCAAGGAAGAGGATCAGGACGGCGGGCTTGTTCAATCGTGCGTCTCTTGGGAAAAGGGACGAGGCACGCCGATTGTACGGCAAGCCGACGGCGCGGTGGTTCAATCGTCGGCGCGATCGAGCCTTCGTGGCTGCCCCGGTCTCGCCGTCCGCGGCGAGGCCTGGACGTGCTTGCAACTCCGCCCGGCCTCGCTGCAAAGTCAGCACGACCGGGCAGCCATTCCCGTTGACCTCGCAGGGAGCGAAACTCTTCAGCCGGGTGCCACGGCCAGCGCAGCGAGTCTTCGAGTCGAAGATCCGCCGTGGCGGACTCCGGGGGGCGGGGGGCGCTCCGAACAAGAAGCCGCCGCCGATGGGAAGCCTCGACGAGTCTCTCGCGACCGCCGCTCCCGCCACGGCCGACTGCGCTGCGTAGAGCCTCCGCTTCGCTGGCCGTGGCACCCGGCTGAAGAGCCACCAGGAGGCTATTTGCTTTTGGCGAGCGCGGCCTTGTAGTCCTCGAGCGTCTTCGCCAGCGGCTCGCGGAGTTTGTCCGACCGGGCGACGGCCACCGCGCGCTGCTGGAGGTCGATCGCCTTCTCGATATCGCCCTTGAGGAAATGCACGCGGGCCAGCGTGTCGATCGTGTCGGCGTCCTTGCCCTCGGCGAGTTCGTCGGCCCGGCTCGCCGCCGAGAGCGCAAGGTCGAGGTCGGGCACGTCCGGCGGGTTCTTCGGATCGACCATGGCCCACGCGATGTTGTTCAGCACCGCGAAGCAGTCGTGCCCGCGCCCGTTCACGATCTCGCGCCCGAGGTTCGACGCATTGGGCCAGTCCTTCGCCTTGATCTTCTGCATCCAGTGCTGGTAGGCCCACGTCGCCGTGATGCAGTCGTAGTACCGCCGCGTGTCGAGGTCGAGGTCGTTGGTCTCTTCGAGGACCGCCAGCAGCGGCTTCTCATACTCCGCCACGCCCCCGATGAACGCGATGCGGCCCGATTGATCGACGATGAAGAGGCACGGCACCGACGTGCGCCCGGCGGCGTGCAGCCACCCGTCCATCACGACGCGCGTCGGGTCCCACGCCACCGAGAAGCCCACGGGAACCTTGCCCGAGAAGACGAAGTCCCGCACCGCGGCCTGGGTGTTGACCTGCCCGGGGCTGGTCGCGCCGATGATGACCAGCCCCTTGTCGCCGAACCGGTTCTGCAACTCCGTCAGGCGGGGCATGATCGAGATCGCCTGCTCGTCCCAGACGCTCCAGACGAAGATCAGGTACACCTTGCCCGGCTCAAAGGCCGCGACCGGCTCGCCCAGGATGTACTCCTTGATCGCGATCGCCGGCGCGGGGTCGCCGACCATCACGGAGAAGGGCTTGTGCGGATTGGTGATCTCCGGCGTCTGGCGCGGCGCACGAACCGGCTCCGCGCCGGGAGGCGCCGCCTGCCGACCGAACACCGAGGCGTGTGCGAACATCGCAAGCGTGAGTGCAAGTGCGGTCCGTGTCATGGCGTATGCGTGTGTCATGGCGAAATCCGATTATCGGCCGGGAGGAGAGGATAGGTGAGCGCCCGCCGGGGAAGAATGGAACCGATCCGGGACGAGGGGGTTGCGGCAGGCTATCGCGGGCGGGGGGGG
>CAZBDZ010000097.1:0-10710 GCA_964490785.1 uncultured Phycisphaeraceae bacterium | reverse complement strand
AGGAACCCACGCCCGCTCCGCGGGCTGTGAGGCACATCGAAGCGATAATGCGATCACCCTGGGGAGGGGGTTCCTCCCGGGGGCGAGCGAGCGCGGCGGGGGCATCGGGTTGGCGGATGGCCTCAGTCACGAACCCCCTCACTGGCGTTCGGGGTTCCAGCGGTGTGGGCATGATCCGGTGTCGGCGTCCGTCCGAAACACATCCCATGCCCCCCGCTACCCTTCAGGCCCGAGAACCACGGGCGCGAACCATGTCCACCTCATACCCGCTCAGCAAGATCAAGGTCGTTCTCCTCGAGAACGTCCACCCGCGCGCTGTTGAACTGTTCCGCGAGCAGGGGTTCACGGTCGAGCAGCACGCCAAGGCCCTTTCCGGGCGCGACCTGGAAAAGGCAGCCGCCGACGCCTCGCTGCTGGGCATCCGGTCGAAGACGCACCTGACGACGGAGTTCTTCGAGAAGACGCCGAGGCTCTGGGGCGTGGGCTGCTTCTGCATCGGGACGAACCAGGTGGACCTCGCGGCGGCGGCGGCGCGCGGCGTCAGCGTGTTCAACGCACCCTTCTCCAACACGCGCTCCGTCGCGGAGATCACCATCGCCGAGATCATCGCGCTGCAGCGAGGCCTGTTCGCGCGCTCCATGCAGATGCACCGCGGGGAGTGGATCAAGTCGGCGGCCGGGTTCCACGAAGTGCGCGGACGGACGCTCGGGATCGTCGGCTACGGGCGGATCGGCTCGCAGGTGAGCGTCCTCGCGGAATCGCTGGGGATGCGCGTGGTGTATTTCGACATCGCCGACCGCCTGCCGCTGGGCAACGCGGCGCCGGTGAAGAAACTCGATGACCTGCTGGCGCAGGCGGACGTCGTGTCGCTGCACGTGCCGAGCACGCCGGCGACGCGGGGGATGATCGGGCGGCGCGAGTTGTGGCTGATGCGCGAGGGGTCGTGCCTGATCAACAATGCGCGCGGGGAAGTCGTCGATATCGAGGCGCTCGCCGAGGCGCTGGAATCGAAGCGCCTGGCCGGCGCCGCGGCGGATGTCTTCCCGGAGGAGCCGGAGCACAACGACCAGAAGTTCGCCAGCCCGCTGCTGGGGCTGGACAACGTGATCCTCACGCCGCACATCGCGGGGAGCACCGAGGAGGCGCAGCGGAACATCGGCGAGGAGACGGCGACGAAACTGATCAAGTTCATGAACAACGGCTCGACGAGTACAGCGGTGAACGTCCCCGAGGTCGAACTGCCGATGCTGCACGCCGGGAACCACCGTGTGCTGCACTTCCACCAGAACGTGCCGGGCGTGCTGAGCAAACTTCACCGCCTGATGGCCGACCTCGGCGTGAACATCACGGCCGAGTACTTGCAATCGAACCCGAAGCACTCCTACGTCATCATGGACATCGAGCCGGTGGAGGGCGACGCGGTGAAAGAGGGGCTGAAGAAGATCCCGGAGACGATCCGGGTGCGGACGCTGTGGTGAGGGAAACTTTCACCACAGAGACACAGAGAACACAGAGGAAGACATTGAACTGAAAAGAATGAGACGTGCTCTGTGCGTCAACGCTCGTCGTGCGTTCGTCGGCGCGGCCTGAAGAGGGCGAGGCTGGCGGTGTGCCCATGGAGGAAAGACGAGTCGCCGATGGGGCCGAACTCGCCGTTGGCGAAGTAGCCTGCGAGGGGCATGGGGCGGTCGGGGTCGGTGGTGAGGGCGCGGGCGATGCGAGAGGCGTCGTGGTGCTGCTCGTCAAAGAGGCGCGTGCCGCGGCCGTTGCAGGTGAAGAGGAGGCCGCCGGCCGGGGGCGTCTGGAGTTGCTGCGACGCGAGGAGAAGTTCGAGGTCCTCCGTCGCGGTCTTGCGGTCGCGGAGGTGGAATTGGATGGTCTGGCCGACGCGGACGAGGTCGCCGACGGCGATGGCGCCCGAGCCGTTGTCCACGCCGAGGACGCCTCGGATGAGGAAGTCCCCGCGGCCGAAGCGGGCCTTGTACTCGTCGATGACGCGGCCGACGAACACGCCGTTGGGGAGGAGGTCGCGGTCGTTGGGGTCGAGTTCGGAGATGATCTCGCGGAGGGCGTCCATGGCTTTGACGCCGCCGAGCGTCTTGATGACGTTGCGCTGGGCGGCGGTGACGACGAGCGGCTTGCCGATGGGTCGGCATCCCTGGCTGACGAGTGCGTCGATCTCGATCTCGCCGCGGATGGCGAGGCCGACGCCGCCGGCGCGCATGAACTGGTCGTTCAGGACGAGGATGTTCGACCCCGGCTTCGCCCCGGCGCTGGCCATGCCGCCGATGACCGGGGCGCGGCGGAGGCCTTCGACGGTGGTGCGGGCCGAGGAGAGCATCGAGACGACGGCGGCGGCGGGGACGCTGAAGGGGTCGGCGAAGAAGAGCGTCGCGCGCAGGTCGCGGCGGACGCCGGCAATGCGGGCGACCTCGCGGAGGGCGTCGGCGTCGCCGTCCTTCACATGCGGGAGTTGACGGTACGAAAAGGCGTGCAGGCTCGTGCCCGGCATCGAGGCGACGACGAGCGAGAGGGCGGGCTGTCGCTCGTGCTCGAGCTCGCCGGCGACGACGCTCTCCGCCGAGACGCCGAGGAGCGTGCCGGGTTCGAGGGCGGCGCGCACCGTCTGGGCGATTTCGCCGAGTTCCTGGGCATGCGGGCCTGAGGCGAAGAGGATGGCGAGGTCCGCGTCGCCGCGCTTCACGGAAGCGGCGGCCTGTTCGCACGCCTGCTCGGCGGCAAGGGCGGCGTCGATGTTCACCGACGAGCCGACGCCGATCGAGAGAGTGGTGGCCGAGGAGGTGTGCTCCATGACGAGAGTGTATGTCGAATGGAACCCGAACCTGTGCCCTGCCGTCCGCCGCGACCGGTCGGGTAGATTTGAGAATGCTCACGCAGAGGCGCAAGGGCGCAGAGGATCGGCGGCTCTGAAGGAACAGTGAATGACGACGGCGACGCAGACAATCGCGGAAGGGTTGATCGAACCGAAATCGGGTGGGGACGACCTGTCGAACCGCGCCCGGTCGTGTCTCGCTTCCGCGCTCGACGCGCTCTTCGGCAAGCAGCACGCCGACGGGCATTGGTGCGCGGAACTGGAGGGGGATTCGATCCTCAACAGCGAATACCTGCTGATGAAGGCGATCCTCGGGCAGGATTGCGCGCCGGAAGCGTCGAGCGAGGATGGGGCGCGGTTCCGCAAGATGTGCGTGTACCTCCGGATGCTCCAGCGCGAGGACGGCACATGGGGGCAATACCCCGGCTCGCCGACGGACCTCTCGGCGACGGTCAAGGCGTACTTCGCGCTGAAGTTGTGGGGGGATGGTCCCGCCGCCGATCACATGCGTCGGGCCCGCGAGGCGGTGCTGCGGCTTGGCGGGGCGGAGCGGATCAACACGTTCAGCATGTTCTACCTGGCGTGCCTGGGGCAGGTGTCGTGGGACGCATGCCCGGCGATCCCGCCGGAGGTCGTGCTGCTGCCGCGGTGGTTCCCGTTCCACCTCGACAAGGTGGCGGCGTGGACGCGGACGATGATCCTGCCGCTGGCGCTCTGCACGGCGCTGCGGCCGGTGCGGCAGGTTGACGCATCACGCGGGATCGGCGAGCTCTTCATCGATCAGCGGAAGCGGGAGTATCTGGCGAAGCCCTGGGATCAGGCCAATCCGTCTTCGTGGACCAACTTCTTCATCGTCGCGGACCGGGCCATCAAGAGGGCGCGACGGATGGGGGTCATCCCGCGCGGCGTGCGGAAGCACGCGATCCGCGAGGCGGAGAGGTGGCTCCTCGCCCGCATGACGCCGGAGACGACCGAGGGACTCGGCGCGATCTTCCCACCGATGGTCTACATCCAGGTCGCTCTGCAGGCGCTGGGCTACCCGCGCGAGCACCCGGTCATCCGTGAGGCGGAGAAGCAACTGGACCGCTTCATCGTGGAACCTCCATCGAGCGATCACCTCCGAATCCAGCCGTGCTTCAGCCCGGTGTGGGACACCGGGATCGCGCTCTACGCGGTCACGGAAGCGGGGCTGGCGGCGGAGAATGACGAGCGCGTCGCCAAGGCGTGCGAGTGGCTGCTCGGGCGCGAAGTGTCGTTGATCGGAGACTGGGTGAGAAACCTGAACCCGTCGCAGCGACCGAGGCGGATGGGGCCGGGGGGCGATGCGGGAGCATGGGCGTTCGAGTATCGGAACGAGTGGTACCCGGATGTCGATGACACGGCGATGGTGTGCAAGGCGCTGTGGAGGGCGACGGGAGAAGAAGGCGCGCCCGCCACGGCCGACTGCACTCGAAGACTCGCTTCGCTGGCTGTGGCACCCGGAGGTCGCGAGGCGGCGAGGCGGGGTGTGAAGTGGATTCTCGCGATGCAAAACGACGACGGCGGGTGGGCCGCGTTTGACCGGACCGCGCATCGGGAGTGGATGGAGCATGTGCCATTCGCGGACCACAACGCGATGCAGGACCCGTCGTGCGCCGACATCACGGGGCGGACGATCGAGGCGCTCATCACCTGCGGCGTGGCGCGGGAGCACCCCGCGATCCGGCGCGCTGTGCATTACCTGAAGCGCGAGCAGAGGCAGGAAGGCTGCTGGTGGGGCCGATGGGGATGCAACTTCCTCTATGGGACGTGGCAAGCGGCCGGCGGGCTGATGGCGGCAGGCGAGTCGCCCGATCAGCCGTACCTGAAGAAGACGCTCGCGTGGCTGCGAAGCGTGCAGAATGAGGACGGCGGGTTCGGCGAGAGCGCCAATTCCTACCTCGATGAGCGTCTGATGGCCCAGGGGCCGAGCACGGCAAGCCAGACCGCTTGGGGTGTCGCGTCGCTGATGTACCTGACGGGGCGCGACGATCCGGCGGTGCGGCGAGCAATCGACCACCTCTGCGCAACGCAGTTGAAGGAGGCGACGCCGGCGCACCCGCCGATGCACCTGCACGACGAGCCGGCCGGCTCATGGGCCGAGCGGTGGTTCACCGGCACGGGGTTCCCCAAGGTGTTCTACCTGAGGTATCACCTGTACAGGCACTACTTCCCGGTCATGGCGCTGGCGCGGTATCTCAAGGCCTGAGGCGGCCCTACCGCCCCTCGTACAGCCGGTCGGCGAGCCAGTCGCTGAGTTCCGGGATCGCCTTGATCGCCTTGGCGGTTTCCTCGATGGGGTACTCGACTCGGATGAACTCGACGCGGTCGGGATACAGGACGGCATACGAGGCGCGCGGGTCGTGATCCCGTGGCTGGCCGACGGAGCCGACGTTGATGACGGCCTTCTCCCCCGCAAGGAACTTGTAGGTGCCGTTGGACCCGATCTCGTCGGGCGGGTAGAAATCCGGCTCGCTGGTGAAGACGCCCGGGACGTGGGTGTGCCCGACGATGGCGAGGTCGTCGATCTGCGAGAAGATCTGCTTCAGTTTGTCCGTCGCGTTCATCACGTCGTCGGGGAAGATGTACTCGTTGATGGGCCGGCGGGGCGAGCCGTGGACCGCGAGGATCTGCCGCGACCACTCCGGGCGCTGATCCACGACGCGCACCCGGAGCCGGCCGAGGAACTCGTAGCGCCTGGCGCGCTTGGTATCGTCCGGCTCGGCGTCGAAGGCCTGGCGCGTCCAGTAAGCGGCGGCCTCGGCCCCGGGGTTGAAGTTCGTCGGCTCGTAGAGCACGCCGAAATCGTGGTTTCCCATGAGGGACCACTCGCACCGCTCCGCGACCATGTCCACGCACTCCAGCGGCTGCGGGCCGTAGCCCACGATGTCGCCGAGGCAGATGATGCGGTCGATCTTCCGCTGGTCGATGTCGGCGAGGACCGACCGAAGGGCCGCCGCGTTGCCGTGGATGTCGCTGATCACCGCCGTCGGCACTGGGGTCTCCTTTCCCAGCGCCTTGGCCGGGGGATCGCGGATGCTACGGGCAGGCCGCGATGACCGTCAAAGGGGCGTGCCGGCATCGTGGCTTGGGCGCTTCGTGGAATCGTGCGGCGACCCATCCCACGCCGCACGGCGCACGTCCTGGAAAGGGCGTGCCACCGCCGCATGCTCAGTGCGACGAATGGACACCCGGGGTGCAGGAGGACCCCCGGAAACCCGATCCTTGGGGTTGAGGATTGCCAATCCCCGTCTATGATCCGCAGCCGGCGGGCGTCCGGCCCGACCAGCACCCGATCGGCCCCCCCTTCAGGTCCGAGAATCAACGATGAGCATCACCTATCAGCGCACCCGAGAGATGACGATCGACGAACTCCTGCTGGAGAACCGCGTCGTCTTCTTGTTCGGGGAGATCAACCAGGCATCGGCGGCCCGCATCACCATGCAGATGCTGTACCTGGAGAACCAGAAGAAGGCTCAGGACATCAACTTCTACATCAACTCGCCCGGCGGGGCGGTGGACGACACCCTGTGCATCTACGACACGATGCGGTTCCTGTCGTCGAAGGTGGCGACGTTCTGCGTCGGGCGGGCGTACTCCGGGGCGGCGTTGCTCCTCGCGGCGGGGGAGAAGGGCAAGCGCTTCATGCTGCCGCATTCCAAGGTGATGATCCACCAGCCCTACGGCGGGGTGTACGGGCAGGCGGCGGACATCAAGATCCAGGCGGAGCAGATCATCAAGTCCAAGCGCACCCTCAACGAAATCTTCTCCCGGCACACCGGTCAGCCGATCGAGCAAATCCAGGCTGACTCCGAACGCGACAAGTACTTCAGCGCCGGCGAAGCGAAGGAGTACCGCCTCGTGGACGAGATCCTGATCCCGCCGGAGGCCAAGAAGTAGTCTTTCCACCGCGAAAACGCGGAGAGCGCGGCCACGGATTCACACAGATGGACACGGATTCGGAACACGAGTTCGGAAAAGCACGGACGCAATCGGTCATGCACTCATGCTCATCACCGGGCGCACGCCCGTGCCCACCTGTGCCGATCCTCGACCGCCCCCTCCGCGTTTCCGCGGTGAATCCTCAAAAGGTCAGCCCATGAACCAACTCATCCCGATGGTCATCGAGCACACCGGCCGAGGCGAGCGCGCCTACGACATCTACTCGCGCCTGCTGAAGGACCGGATCATTTTCATCGGCGGCGGAATCGACGACGACGTTTCCAACCTCGTCATCGCCCAGTTGCTCTTCCTCGCCAACGAGAACCCGGAACTCGACATCCACGTCTACGTCAACTCCCCGGGCGGGTCGGTCACTGCGGGGATGGCGATCGTGGATACGCTCCGCTTCGTCCAGCCCGACATCTGCACCTACATCGTGGGGCAGGCGGCGAGCATGGGATCGGTCATCGCCTGCTCCGGCACCAAGGGCAAGCGCTTCGCCCTCCCCAACGCCCGCAACCTCATGCACCAGCCCCTCATCGGCGGGGTGCTCGAAGGCCAGGCGACGGACCTCGAGATCGAGGCCCGCGAAATGCTCCGGCTGCGCGATCGGCTCTACGCGGTCTACACCGATGCCACGGGCAAGACCTATGAGCAGATCGAAAAGGACTGCGACCGCAACAAGTGGCTCGACGAGAAGGAGATGCTGGAGTACGGCCTGATCGACAAGGTGCTCACGAGCATGCCGCGGGTCTTGCGGAGCACGGGCAACGGCGACGAATGACCGACCATCGTCCCAGCGCGGATGCGTCCGCAGGCAAGACGGCCCTTGCCCTTGTGGGCCTGCTCGTGTTCGCGGCGGTGGCGGGCTGCCGAGCCAAAGGGGAATGGTCGGAGAACGACGACCTGCGGAGCCGCATCATCGAACTCGAGGGGCGGCTCGCCGACACGACGCGCGAGCGCGACGAAGCGCGGGCGAAACTCGCCGAGGCGGAACGCGTGCGCCTGACGGGAGGCGAACTCGCGGCCGACGCGGCCGACGCCCTGCCGCGATGCGCCGGGATCGAGATCGACCGCTTCTCAGGCGTTTCGGGTCTGGATCGACTGGATGTGTACGTCAGGCCGATCGATGGGCGCGGGCGGTTCGTCCAGATTGTCGGGACGGTGAACATCCGGGCCGACGTGCTCCCGGCGCCCGGCAGCGCGCCGGACGTGCAGCCGCGACGAATCGCCTCGACGACGGTCGCGCCCGCGGAACTCCGCGAGGCCTACCGCTCGACCGTGCTGGGGACGCATTACACGATCGCGCTCGCGGTTGATCCCGCGGGAATCACAAGCGGCGACCGCGTGGCGCTGAGCGTCGAGTTTCTTGATGCGTTGACGGGGCAGGCATTCCGGGCCGAACGCATCGTCCCGGCGGGCATGGGGCCTTGACGTTCGGTGCGGGTACACTGGTCCCGTGATTCGCCGCCGCATCATCCTGGTCGCCGCCGTGTTGTGCGCGGGCGTACTCGCGTCCTGCGGCAAGCCGCTGCTTTCGCCGAAGGACGAGCGTTCGCAGTACGACCGGTACGACCGCGTCCGCAACGACTACGCGCCTCAGTTCGTGATGGACGAGTACGGACGGCAGTTGCCCAACCTCCGCGAGCGGCTCAAGCCGCGCGACTGAGCAGCGCATCATTGCCCCGGCACAAGGTTGCCCTCGCGGTCGCGTTCCTCGACAAAGAAAGTCGGCAGGAGGTAGTTCCGTCCCTCGTAAGCGAAGATGCGGCCGGACATGGTGATGATGGCCTTCTCCCCGCGGCGCTGAGCAAGGCGTTCGAGAGATTCGAGGTTCTGGCACGGCAGAAGGATGAAGGCGGGATCGGACTTCGCCGACGGGTCGGGTCCGTTGTCCGCCGAGAAGAGGAGCCGGCCCCCATCGCGCACGAGTCGGCCGCGACGCGACGCGATGACAAGCCCTTCGCGGAGTGCGGCGGCGGGTTCCGCGCCCGCGTCGATCGTGGCGCGCTGGGCCGTGAGCGGCCGGCGCGGCGGGGCGGCCATCTCACGAAGGAGATCGCCGGCCTGGGGATCGCCGCTGTCGGCGGATGTCGGCGGCGGCGGCGCGGGCTCCGGGGGCCGCTCGGTCGCGGCGACGGTGAAGAACGAGGGAAGGAAGTAGTTCCGCCCGTCGTAGGCGAAGACCTGCCCCGTGGCCTGGAACGTGAGGGGGCGATTCTGAAGTTCGAGGGCGTGCTGCATCTCGCGGAGACGCCGGCAGGGAAGAACAAGCATCGGCGGCTCAGACTCGCCGGAGGCGTCGGAGTCGAAGACGAACACCCACGCCCCCTCGCCCTGCACGAGTCGGCCCTGACGGTTCCTCAGGAACGCCCCCTCGCGCACCAGTTGGCCCGGCCCGGGCTTCCACGAAATCGACGGGGGCGACGGTTCGTGGGACTGCCCCAGCGTCGCCGGAGTCAGGAAGGCGACCGGAAGGAAGAAAGCCATCGCGCGGGGGAGCATACGATTGAGTCTATCGGTCCGGTTCGAGGTGGGCTTTGCCGTGGCAAAGCCTTTCCAGGCCATGCCCCCCGGGCGTCCCATCTCGCCGCTGCGCACGCCCCGGAAAGGGCGTGCCACGGTCGATGGACATCGCGGCCCTGACCTGCAAAGATGTCCCGTCTCGTCGGCCGCGTACCCAAGTGGTCCAAGGGGATGGATTGCAAATCCATTATCCGTGGGTTCGAATCCCACCGCGGCCTTTTCCGCTCTGCAAGCACGCCGGGGATGAGCGAGTCTTCGAGCGAATCCCCGAGTCGTCTCGTGCTTCGCTCCGCCTACTCCAGCGCCGCGGCCCCCGAGATGATCTCGGTCAGTTCCGTGGTGATCTGGGCCTGCCTCGCCCGGTTGTACTTCCGCGTGAAGTACTTGCCCATCTTCCCGGCGTTGTCGGTCGCGGACTTCATCGCGATCATCCGCGCGACGTGCTCCGACACGATCGCGTCGGAGAAGCACTGGAAGAGCGTCGTCCGCACCGTGACGGGGAGCAGGTCCGCCAGAAGGATCTCAGCGGGCGGCGAGAACTCGTATTGCACGCTCGGCCCGCCCCCTCCGGAACTCGCCGCCGGCGGCTTGAGCGGGAGGAGTTGCAGCACCTCCGGGCGCTGGCGCGACGCCGAGAGGTACTTCATGTAAATGACCTTCACGCCGCGGATCTGCCCGGTCGTGAAGCGATCCATGTACGAGTTGGCGATGGCCTCGATCTGATCGAACGTGGTCTTGTCCTCGTGGTGCGCGTGGGTCGCGGCGAGGGCGGTGCCGTTGAACTTGAAGAACCCCGCCCCCTTCTTGCCCATCACCTCGACCGCGAGGTCCTTCTCCGCGCGGATCACGCCCATGGCGGCCCGGAGAATCCCGCCGTTGTACGGGCCGCACAGCCCGCGGTTGGAGGTGACGACCAGCACGACCTCCGGCCCCTTGGCCCCGCCGGTCGGACCGCTAATGAGAGGGTGCGAGATGTTCCCGGCCTTGGAGGCCAGTTGCGTCACCAGTTCAAAGATGCCTTCGGTGTAGGGCTTGCTCGCCGTGGCCTTCTGCTGGGCCCGGGCGAACTTGCTCGTGGCGATCATCCGCATCGTGTTGGTGATGCGCTTGATGTTGCCGACGGCCTTGATCCGTTTCTTGATGTCGCGTGCGCTGGCCATAAGGGGGAAAGATGGTAGCAGGAAAACAGGTAGGGGGATGTAGGGGACGCCGCCTCACCCTTCCTCAAACCGCCCTTTTTTCAAGCCCGCCGGACCCGGATCGATCTTCTTCATCCCCTCGGCCATCGCCGCCTTGTCGCGGGTCAGGGTGGCCTCGCCTATCTCGCCGAGCGGGGCAGGGCAATCGCAAGATCACGTCCGAGGACTTGGGCGGCTGGATTGGTACTCAGC
>CAZBDZ010000096.1:0-11409 GCA_964490785.1 uncultured Phycisphaeraceae bacterium | reverse complement strand
AAACTCGGTTGCGTCCGATCACAAACGCCACGCCCCCGCCGCCTCGCCCGCCAGTGCCTTCCCTGTGCCACTGGCGGCTTGCCCGCCAGTGCGAAACTCGGTTGCGTCCGATCACAAACGCCACGCCCCCGCCGCCTCGCCCGCCAGTGCCTTCCCTGTGCCACTGGCGGCTTGCCCGCCAGTGCGAAACTCGGTTGCGTCCGATCACAAACGCCGCGCCTCCGGGCGCCACAACCGGCGAACTCGGCCGTGGCCGCGCCCCCCACATGAATACAGTGTCCTGCCCTCCCGAATCGGAACACCCCCATGCCGACGCGCGCCAACCATCCAGCCCCTTGGCTTCTCGCCGCATGGCCCGGCATGGGCAATGTCGCCGTCATCGCCGCCGCATACCTCATCCAGAAACTCGGCATGAAGGAAGCCGCCTCCCTCCCCTCCGCCCCGCACTTCGACGTCAACGAGGTGCTGGCCAAGGACGGCGTGTTCGTCCCCGTGCGCCTTCCCCGCGGCGCCTTCTTCCGCTGGACCAACCCGGCCGACGGCCGCGACCTGCTCGTCTTCCTCGCCGAGGCGCAGCCGACCCACGGCATGGCCGCCTACGCCGAGGCCATCCTCGACGAGGCGCAGCGCATGGGCGTCGCACGTGTCGCCACCTTCGCCTCCATGGCCACCGCACTCCACCCCGCCGGAAGCCCGCGGGTAACCTGCGTCGCAACCGACCCGCGCGTCCTCGATGAACTCCGACGCGCCGAAGTCGAACCCATGAAGGAAGGCCAACTGGGAGGGATGAACGGCGTGCTGCCCGCGCTCGCCGCGAAGCGCGGCCTGGCGGGCTTCTGCCTCCTCGCCGAGATCCCCTTCTTCGCCGCCATGGTCGCCAACCCCAAGGCGGCCCGCGCCGCGCTCAGCGTCTTCTGCGTCCTCGCCGGCATCGAGATCAGCCTCGACGAACTCGACAAACACGCCGCCGTCGTCGACGAAGCCCTCAAGGAAGCCTACGAACAACTCCAGGAGCAGGGAGTCATCGCCGAGGGCGAATCCGAAACACCCGAGAACGAATCCGAGCCCCAACCAGAATCGTCCGGCCCCCCGCCGGCCCCGCGCGAGCACGCGCCCCTGGACGACGCCGCCCGCGCCCGCATCGAATCACTCTTCGAGCACGCAAAAAGGGACCGATCCAAAGCCGTCGCGCTCAAGCAGGAACTCGACCGCCTCGGCGTCTTCAAGAACTACGAGAACCGCTTCCTCGACCTGTTCCGACAAGCCGGCTGATCCGGATCGTCGGTCAATCGCGCGCACGCTCGGAATGAGCGGAGGATCGGGCGGCGAATCCCGTGGTCGCCCAGCGCAAACGAAAGCGGGAACCGGCGCGTCAGCGCCGGTTCCCGCGAGTCTCATTCAGGCATGACCGCTCACGGAGGGCAGATATTGCCCCAGTTCTGGAGCACGGTCGTGATGTCGGCGAAGTCCACCACGCCGTCGAAGTTCGCGTCGCCCAGGCCGCTCTCAGGGTACGTCGCCAGCCAGTTCGTCAGAACGCTTGTGATATCGGCGAACGTCACCACGCCGTCGCGGTTGGCGTCGCCGAGGCACGTCGGCGGAGCGCACGCGAGCGAGATGGTCATCGACCCGTGGCCCGCGTCGCCGGCGTTGTACCCGCCGATGCGGATGAGATACGTGCTTCCATTGACGACCGGGACCGTAACTTCCGAGGTGAATCCGGCGCAGCCGGAGGTGTCATCGTTGCATCCCATCAGTTGCGCATCTCCCGGAGGGCAGAAGCCGCGCGTCGAGTAGACGACGACATCGGTGTCGTAGTCCGCCTGCCCGCAGGTGGAGACCGTCAGGTCCCCGTCGCACGTCGCCGTGTAGTGGAACCAGATGTCGTTGTACGTTTGGCCGTTGAACTGGCACGAGTTATGGGCGAGCCCGTCGGTCGTGGCGCAGAGCGTGTTGAAGGAGCGCGTTCCCTCGAGCGCCACGATCGAATCAACGCAATCATCGTGGACCAGATTGGGGTCGAAGGAGAGGTTGAGGGTGCCCGTCCCGATCGAGGATGAGGACCAGCCGCCGACGCGGATCAGGTAGTTGTATCCTTCGGTCAGGTACGCCGACGCGACCGATGTCGTTCCGCACCCCGGCTCGTCGTCGCTGCATGCGAGGACGGAGCCAACCAAGGGAGGATCGGCTCCGAGGTACCAATAGATCGCCACCACCGTGTCGAAATTCGCGTTGTTGCAGGTGGATGCCGTCAGCGTCCCGCTGCACAGCGGCGTGTAGCGATACCACACGTCTTTGAACGCGGTGTTGTTCTGGGTGTTGCACGAGAGGTGGGCGTACCCGTCCGTCGTCGCGCCGGTCGTATCAAAGGAGTGATTCCCCAGGCCCACCTGGTACGCGTTCTCGCTCTCGTCGTTGCCGGGCAGAGGCGGGAGGACCTGGACCGTGTTCGGCAGCCACGTCGAGTTGTTCGACGGGAAGTCATCCGACAGGTACGAATCGCCGCCGCGCGACACGATCACGCCGACGTAGTACGTCCCGGGCGGGACGTTCGGCACGGCGCTGATCACGTTCGTCTCGCCGAAACCGCCCGGGCCGATCGAGTTGTAGTACCAGTACCCGCCGATCTGGTGGTCGCCCGTCGAGATGGTCCGGTTCGTCGAGAGGTAGAAGCGCAGGCGCACGTCCGTCTGCGTCGTGTTCGACATGTTCTCCGTTGTGATATTGAAGATGCTGATGGGGTCGCCGGGGCGGTACACGGCGGCATTCGTCACGGCATTCACGAGGCTCCCGCTGGCGATGTAGGACTCGACGCCCACATCCGTGAAGGTCGGCACCCCGATTTGGGCGTCATAGATCTCGCGGATGGCAAAGGCGTCCCAGCCGTGGAGCCCCCAGCCGTCCTCGACCACGCCCGAGTAGTAGGCGTGCATCACCGAAGGCTGAGAATACGAGTAGTCCTCGTTGCACGTCCCGCGCTGCAGTCCCCACGTATGCCCAAGTTCGTGGATCACCACCGGCTGGTAGTTCACCGGCGTCTGGTTGAACGCGGAATCAAAGGAATACGTCCACGAGAACGCGGGGTTGAACATGACGTCGGCCTGTACGATCTCGCAGCAGTTGCAGGACGAAAACGTCGCCGTAATCGCCAGCGACGTCCCCCATCCGCTTCCCCCGTAGATGCTCATCATCGTGGCCCCGTCGATCCACCCGGCAAACTCGTTCTCGCTGTTGTCGCCGAAACCGCCGTCTGAGGGCGTGGTCCGGTAGATGTCCATGAACTGGTTGAAGAGCCACATCGAGTTCTCATTGTGCTGCCAGGAATCCCAGGATGTCGGAACCTCCTGCATGACGAGGTTGAGGTCGAAGAACCCGCAGTAACACAACGCCGCCCGCGAAGAATCAGGCGCGATGGACTCGATCCCCTCGCCGGATTCCGAGTAGTTGTGGAGCCCGTCCGGGTCCATCGTCGCCACGCGGAGTTCGCGCAACTCCTCGAGATCCGGGCGCGACGCCTTCGCGGCCTGCGGCACCGTCGGGGCCGCACGATCCGCGGCGGGCACCTCTTGGTTCGGCGTCAAGCCGGGCAACTCGTGCATCTGTGGCGCAACATCGACGCCGCGGCGGAACGGCCAGCGGGTTCCCCGCTCACGCGTCGTCTCGGCCCGGATCGCCGCCTTGAAGTCCTCCAGCGACAGGACCGCAGGCTCCATCGTGGCCCGCGCCGCCGCGGCGCCGTCCCGCGGATCCGCGGCCTGGGCCGCCCCCTCGCGCGACACCACCGCGGGGTCGAGCAACGCCCGGCCCGAGCGGATCGAAAGAACCTTCGGCGTGAGACGCATCGCCCCAGCCCCGGCCGCCTCGATGGCGCGCCCGCCCGGCGCCACAGGATACGCCGCACCAGTCTCCGCATCCCGCATCAACTTGAACTGCCCCTGCGGCCCGCCGATCAGCGGGTTGATGTACCCCTGACCGTCGTTGAACGCGAAGAGCAGGTACTCCTCGCCCGCAACGAAACTCGGCGCGTCCGAAACCCTCATCGAGAGCCCCTCGATCGACCCGCCGAAGTAGGACAGCACGATCGACTCGCCGATGCCGATGCTGTGCTCGCCCTCGTGAATCACGTCGCCCACGCTGAACGTGACATCGGTCACGATGGCGTTCCCGGGGACGTTCAAGTGCGAGTGCTGCGCCTCGACCCGGCCGACAAACACAACGTCCGCGTCATGCACAAGGTCGCTGAACTCCGCCTTGGGCTGCGCCGCCCGCACCGGCGAAACCGCCGCCCCCAGCAGCGACAGGCCGATAATCAACCCCGCCACGCTTCCTCTCTTCACTTCGCGCTTCATGTCAGGTCTCCGTTTGCAAAGGACCATGGATGCACCGCCGCATCCCCACGGCGACCAGTGCGGCATCCACGGCCTTGCCAACAGAGAATCCTTGACAGATTCCACGAAAAAACGAACGCCGGAATCAGCCCTCAGGCTTCGTCTCCGGCAGATCGACCGGCGCCTGTTCGCCCTCCTTCGACTCCTCAGGCTTCACAGGCTCGGGAGCCGGCGGCGGCGGAATCGGCGTCTCGGCCTTGGGCTTCGACGGTGCAAAAAGGTCCGCCACCCCAGGCTCGACCTTCCCCTTCGCCGCCGCCTCGGTCTTCTCCACGCTCGTCAGGCTCGCGTAGGGCGAGCCCGGCAGCGGCGTGCCCGGCAACTCGGGCGTCGGCCTCAACACGGGCTCCAAACGCCGCGATTGCCACCCGGGAACTGGCAACTGGTTCGCCTTCTTCGAGATCGCACGTCCGTTCTCGGTGAGGCCCCAGTACATCATGTCGGGCTTGTACTCGTTCGGACCGGCACCCTGCCGAAACCCGAGCGTCAACTGCCGACCCACGGGAACATCAACCGTCCAAAGGCTCTCGCCCGTCCTCGTGTCCACCAGGCTGACCGTCCAAGGCTGCCACTCGTGCGACCGGTACACAAACCGATCGGCCGAGTACCCCATCCCGCCCTCGCTGGCGCACCCGCCCCCCGACATCGCTGCCGCGAACAAGGCCAGAACCGTCAATCGCTGCTTCATCATGGACCACTCCGAGCGGAAAAACGACGCGGCGAACACGCCACCAACACCCGTAAGATAGGCAAACGCACAACCACCCGCCCGCGTTCGCCGACGCAACACTCTTATCGGCCCATTTCATCCCCCACTCAATCCCCGGGAACCCCTGATGAACCACCCCGCCGACACCCTCCGCATCGGCCACGGCTACGACCTCCACCGCCTTGAACCGCCCCCGCCCGCCGGCCGCGGACGACCCTTCATCCTCGGCGGGGTGCCCATCGAACACCACGCCGGACCCGTCGGACACTCCGACGGCGACCCCCTCCTGCACGCCATCACCGACGCCATCCTGGGCGCCCTCGCCCACCCGGACATCGGCCAACTCTTCCCCGACACCGACCCGCGACACCACTCGCAGGACTCCGCCGACTTCCTCCGTGAAGCCCTCCGCCGCGCACGCGAGGACGGCTGGCGCATCGCAAACCTCGACGCCACCGTCATCCTCGAAACCCCCAAACTCGCGCCCCACAAGGAACCGATCCGCGCCAACCTCGCCCGCCTGCTCGACCTCCCGCACCCCCGCGTCAACATCAAAGGCAAAACTCACGAGAAGGTGGACGCCATAGGCGAAGGCCGCGCCATCGAAGTCCACGCCCTCATCCTCCTGACGCGCTGAACACCCTGCCTCGTTGCCTCCTGCCTCGCTGCCTCTCTTCCCATCACACCACCGGCGACATCACGATGAGACCATCCACCCCCTCCATCGCGATCGTCGGCGCCACCGGCGCCGTCGGCGTCGAGTTCCTTTCGATCCTCGACCAACGCCGATTCCACGCCGCCCCGATCCGCCTTTTCGCCTCCCCGAAATCCGCAGGCAAATCCATCCCCTTCCGCGGCCGGGACCTTACCGTCGAGGAACTCCGCCCCGGCGCGCTCCGCGGCATTGACATCGCACTCTTCTCCGCGGGCTCCGCCATCAGCAGGGACCACGCCCCCGACGCCGCCCGCGACGGATGCCTCGTCGTCGACAACTCCTCCGCCTTCCGCATGGACCCCGCCGCGCCGCTCGTCATCCCCGAGATCAACGCCGACGAACTCGCCCCCTACCGCAACCTCGCCAGGCCCGGCATCATCGCCAACCCCAACTGCTCGACCATCATCCTGCTCGTGCCCCTGAACCCGCTGCGCGAGGCCTTCGGCGTCGAACGCATCGTCGTCAGCACCTACCAGGCCGTCAGCGGCGCGGGCGCCGCCGCCATGCACGAACTCGAATCGCAGACCCGCGACCTCCTCGAAGGCAAGCCCGCGAAGCCCTCGGTCTTCATCGAGCAGACCGCCTTCAACCTCTTCAGCCACAACTCCAAAGTCGACCCCGCCACCGGCCGAAACGTCGAGGAGCAGAAGATGATCGACGAGACCCGCAAGATCTGGCGCGACCCCGCCGTCAAGGTCGCCGCCACCTGCGTCCGCGTCCCCGTCATGCGGGCCCACGCCGAGGCCATCTGCGTAACCCTGAAAACCCCCGCCGCAGAACGCGACGTGCGCGACCGCCTCGCCCAAGCCCCCGGCCTGCGCATCCTCGACGACCGCGACGCCAACCGCTTCCCCACCCCCATCGCCGCCGCGGGCCGCGACGACATCCTCGTCGGCCGCATCCGCCCCGACGACACACAGCCTCACGAAAACCACCGCTACGTCGGCTGGCACCTCTTCGTCTGCGGCGACCAACTCCGCAAAGGCGCCGCCCTCAACGCCGTCCAGATCACCGAGCGCATCCGGCCGTGAATGCGCAGCGCGGGTGTCTGGACTCGGGCTGCTCCACCGCGGGACTCCTCCTCGCTTCCGTGGTGAATTAGCCTCCGCGAAAGGCTCTACACTCCCCCCATGTGGTCGCGCGGCATCTCGCTGGCGAACAAGTGCCAACTCCTCTTCGGAGCCGCTGTCGTCCTCATCATCTCCGCCGCCCTCGTCTGGCCTTGGCTCCGACAGATCAGCGTGCTGGACGACGCCCAACTGGAGACCTCCCGCCAGATCGCCGAACTCTGGGCCGACAGCCCGCTCATCGACCCCGCCGTCGCCGCCGTCTTCCGGCCCGCGGACACGTCGGAGAACCCGGGCGACCAGCGGAAGATGGTGATCCGCTGGTGGCCCATCGCCGACTGGCGCAAGGCCGCCTTCCCCGCCGGCTTCCTCGAACGCGCCAAGCAGCACCTCGCCGCCCCGCCTCGGGACGCCGCCGCCCCCGCGAGCGAGCACGTCGAGTCGGGATGGGACCCCGCCGCACCGACCCTGCGCCTGTACCGCTACGCGCGGCTGGTGCTCGGCGCCGACTCCACACCGCAGGGCGTCGTCGTCCTCGAACGCCGATCCCCGACCGTCCGCCGAGCCCTCCTCGAGAACCAGGGCTTCCTCATCGGCGCCGGCGTCTTCGCCGGATCGCTGGCCATGATCGTCTTCTATCTCATCACCACCAAAATCATCCTCCACCCCGTCCGCGCCCTCCGCGAGACCGCCGAACGCGTCCGCGCCGGCAACACCTCCGTCCGCTCCGACCTCAAGACCGGCGACGAGTTCGAGCACCTCGCCGGCGCGTTCAACTCGATGCTCTCGAACCTCGAAGAGCAGCAGACGCTGCTGCGCGGGATCAACAAAAGCCTCGACCTGCGCCTCAACGAACTCGCCGAACGCAACACGGCCCTCTACGACGCCGCACGCCTCAAGGGCGAGTTCCTCGCCAACGTGAGCCACGAACTCCGCACCCCGCTCAACTCGATCATCGGATTCGCGGAAATCCTCCAGGACCTGGCGAACGCCGACGCCGAGCAGCCGGGCACCGACCCCGACAAGGTCGCCAAACGCCGCCGATACCTCGACAACATCGTCGGCGCGGGGCGAACCCTCCTCGAAATGATCAACGACCTCCTCGCGATGGCCAAAATCGAGGCGGGCAAAATCGAGGTGCAGGTGCAGGAGGTCAACGTCGGCGAGACCTGCGAGGCCCTCACCGCCCTCATCCGCCCACTCGCCGACCGCAAAAACCAGCGCATCACCCTCCAACTCCAGGCCGGACCCGCCTTCGTCGCCGACGCCCGCGCCGCCGACCTGCCCCTGATCCTCACCGACCAGCAGAAATTCCAGCAGATCCTCTTCAACTTCCTCAGCAACGCCGTCAAGTTCACCCCGGAACGCGGCGACATCACCCTCCGCGCCGAACGACTCACAGGCACCGACGGCGTCGCCCGCCTCCGCGTCAGCGTCCTCGACACGGGACCAGGAATCCCCGCAACCCAGCACCGCTTCATCTTCGAGAAGTTCAGCCAGATCGACGCCGGGCACACACGCCGACACCAGGGCACCGGCCTCGGCCTCGCCATCTCCAAAGAATTCGCCGAACTCCTCCAGGCCGAAATCCAACTCGTCAGCGAGCCAGGCCGCGGCTCCATGTTCAGCCTCATCCTCCCACCAGCCATCGACCTCGCACGCACACAGACCGTCAAGCAAGGCCTCGTCGAACGCGCCGCCACCGCCGGCCGCCTGCAACGCGCCTGAACCCCCAGAACTCCCCTCCCCCTCCGTCTCCTCCGCCGTCATCCCGCCCGCGTTAGGATCGCGTCCCCCGCATGTACCAGGCACTCCTCACGCGCCGATATCTCTTCACCAAGATCATGCCGCTCCTGTCCGCCGCGGCCGTCATGCTCTGCACCGCGATGGTCCTGGTCGTCTGGTCCGTCATGGGAGGCTTTCTCACCATGCTCCTCTCGCAGGGCAAAAGCATGATCGGCGACGTCTCCATCACCTGGCCCGTGCAGGGAATCCCACGCTATGAACGCCTCATCGACATGATCGAGGCAGACCCGCTCGCCGACGCCGCAACACCCGTCATCGAAACGCTCGGCCTCCTCGCGCTGCCCTCCACCGACACCAAGCCCGTAACCGTGCTCGGCGTCGACCCACAAGGCTACAACCGCGTAACCGGGTACTTCGACCGCCTCTGGTGGCGCCCGCTTGACCGCCCGCTGCCGCGAGACGCCCAACGCGAAGACCCGCGCCTCACCAACCCGCGCGTCGCCGAATGGCGCATCCACGGCGAGCGCCTCGCCGAGCCCGACGCCACGACGGGCCTCGAACGCCCCGCCATCGTCCTGGGAATCCAGGTCACCGGATACAACAACATCCGCGAGCGCGAGGGCTTCTACACCACACGCTACTACGACATGCCGGAAAAGGACGCCACCCTCAGCGTGCTCCCGCTCTCGCAGCGCGGCGTAGCGATCGACACCTCCGCCGTCCGCTTCCCCGTCGCCAACGAGTTCCGCACCGGCCTCTACCAGGCCGACGCCGAATGGGTCATCGTCCCGATCCAACAGTTGCAGCGCATGCTCCGCATGGACCGCGCCGAACGCGTGCGCCGCGGCCCCATGCGCGTCATCAAGGACGAACAGACCGGCGAAGAACGCTTCGAGGAGCCGACCACCACCGAGGAGGAGCCGGCAAGAGCGACCACCATCCTCGTCAAGGCGCGCCCCGGCGTGCCGCCCGAAACCCTCCGCGCACGCTGCGAGGAAATCTATGCCCAGTTCGCCCGCGAACTCGGCCCGCCCGCGCCGCCGCCGGAACGCATCCCCATCTTCACCTGGGAAAAAAAACCCGGCCTCGAAATGTTCATCGGCGCCGTCAAAAAGGAAACCGCACTCGTCCTCGTCCTCTTCTCCTTCATCTCCCTCACTGCCGTCTTCCTCATCTTCTCCATCTTCTGGTCGATGATCTCGGAAAAAACCAAGGACATCGGCGTCCTCCGCGCCATCGGCGCCGGACGAGGAGGAATCGCCTGGCTCTTCCTCCGCTACGGCCTCGCCATCGGATGCACAGGCGCCGCCCTCGGCGCTGGACTCGCCTTCCTCATCGTCCACAACATCAACCCCATCCACGAATGGCTCGGCTCGGCCCTGGGAATCTACGTCTGGGACCCGAAGGTCTACTACTTCGACACCATCCCGAACACCGTTGACCCGCTCCGCGCCGCCATCGTCTTCGGCGGAGGCGTCCTGTCCTCCGCCCTCGGCGCGATCGTCCCGGCAGCCCGCGCCGCCTTCATGGACCCGGTCCAGGCCCTTCGTTTCGAGTGATCAAAACCCCTTTTCCTCTCTCCGTGGTCTCAGCCTCCCCCGGTGAACATGCCCCTCATCGAAGCCAACGAAGTGCATAAGACCTACCGCCTCGGACGCGTGGACGTCCCGGTTCTTCGCGGCGCATCGCTGACCGTCAACGAGCGCGAGTGCGTCGCCGTCCTCGGCGCCTCGGGCTCCGGCAAGTCGACCCTGCTCCACCTCTTGGGAGGACTCGACCGCCCCGACAAACTCGCACGACCCGACGGCGACCGCCACGCCAACGACATCACCTTCGCCTCCCAATCCCTCCGCGCAATGTCGCAACGCGAACTCAACCGCTACCGCTGCGCCGACGTGGGATTCGTCTTCCAGTTCTATCACCTCCTCCCCGAACTGACCGTGCTGCAAAACGTGAGCATCGCGGCGATGGTGCGATTCGGCCGCCTGGGATACCTCCACCGAAAAGCCGCTATCGCCGCGCGGGCCCACGACCTGCTCGAACGATTCGGCCTGGGCCGACGCCTCCGCCACCGACCCGTCGAACTCTCCGGCGGCGAACGCCAGCGCGTCGCCATCGCGCGAGCACTCATCAATCAGCCCCGGCTCCTCCTGGCCGACGAGCCGACGGGAAATCTCGATCAGGCGACCGGCGCCTCGATCCTCGACGCCATCATGGACCTCCGCCGCGACGGACGGCTCACCATGGTCCTCGTCACACACGACCCCGCAACCGCGGAACGCGCCGACCGCACCGTCCGCCTCCGCGACGGCACCGTCGCCCCGGCCGAAGAATGAGCCGCACACGGATCAGCGTGCCCGATACCCATCGTCCGTCAATCGCGCGCACGCCCGGGATGAGCGGAGGGCCGCCGCAGCGAATCCCGTGGTCGCCCAGCGCGACAATAAAAGATGATCCGCGAATCCCGCGGAAGCAATCGCCTCCCCGACGGCAGGGCAATCGCATTATCAAGAGGGTGCCCCGGTCTTGCCGTCCGCGGCAAGGCCGGGACGCACTTGCAACGCCGCCCGGCCTCGCTGCAAAGCCAGCGAGACCGGGCCAGCCGCAATAATGCGATTGCCCTGGCCCCGATGGCCGCCCCCGGAAGACGCTTCAAAGCCTCTGCCCGCACCCTGAAGGGGTGGTATCTCTTCAGCCGTTTGCAAAAGAACCCGTGTGCGCTGTTGAAGAGCCTTTGTTTTCAGCCTGAAGGGCTGGTAGTCAATAGCCGGGGGTAGAGCGAGT
>CAZBDZ010000095.1:0-12611 GCA_964490785.1 uncultured Phycisphaeraceae bacterium | reverse complement strand
TTGAAATGGTTGCGCGTCGCGAACCGGTTGCACCCCTTCAGGGTGCGGACAGAGGGCTGGAGGGGGCCCGTACCGGGGGCGGCGCCCGCCGCGGCGGATCTTCGACTCGAAGACTCGCTCTGCCCCCGTCTATTGAATGCCAGCCTTTCAGGCTGAGGAACTGGCATTTCAACAGAGCATTAGGCACTCTTAGAGCCTGTGATACGGAATCGTGGAGATCATGGCGCGGCAGCATCCGCCACTTTCTCGCGGACTCGTCAGTGGCGGCCTCTTCGGAGCGCGGATGATTGCTGGAAGAGGTATGAGAGACCCGGAGCGCACGGGTGCCACGACCGACTGCGCCAGCCGTGGCACGCGGCTGAGGAGTTACAGCGGCACAGACGTTGATCGCGCGGCTGCGGCCGAGGGCGGTGCGGTCGCGGCGGCCTATGAAGCCGTTTGGAGGGGCGGTGCAAAAGCGCGATCGGCCGGCGGTTGGGCCGGCCGAAGGCGTGATCTGTTGTCGCCTCGCGTTGTCGGCGGTCGATTGATCGCGGCACGAGGGGCGCACGATCGTTACGCGCCCTTGCCCGCCCCGCGCGTGTGTCCTTGCGCCAAGGCGTTCTCGGTCAATCGACCTCCGACGGGAGAGGTCCATTCTCCCGCGTGGCGTCAGAAAGAGGCGAAGCGGGGTGGGAATCGGTGGGCCCGCTTCGCCTGTCCCGGCCGAACTGCCCGGGATCGAGCCTTCCTTGACTCGAATCTCGCCTGTCGCCCTTTCGGACGACCGCGAGTCTCTCTCTCACCCCCTTGGTGGGTTCCGGATCGCGCTTGGGGGCTCTGCGTCTCTCGCTTGGCGCGTCCGCTTGATCAACTCATTCCGGTCCCGCAGGCGGGCCTTTTTCGATTCGATCCATTCCTTCCGGTCGCGGATTTCGAGGTAGTTGCCGCAGCCCACGACGACGACATCCGTTCCCAGTTCCGTTGTTTCGAGCATGTCCGCCGGGAGTCGGATTCGTCCGGCCGAGTCCATCTCGACGCGGGCGCTCAGGCCGTGGAGCGACGCCTGGAGTTCCGCCTCGTCCTCGTCGAGGGTGAGGGAGCGGATTCCACTTTTTGTGAGATTTGTGTAGTCCGTCTCCGGATAGAGGCGAATGATCTTCATGGTCGCGGGCGAGGCGATCCATGCGCCGCCATGGACCTCCGGCTGCCAGCGAGCCCGAAACTCGGCCGGGATAGCGAGCCGTTGTTTCGCGTCGATCGAGTGTTCGTGATGACCGAGGAAAAGCACTCATCCAGCCCCTTCAAGCCCTTCCATGCCCGACTGATCCAACCGCAGGCCGTTTAAGGGAAGATACCCCACACGGCCCCACGATGCAACACAATTCAGGTCGAATCTTGTGTTTTTTGAGTTATCCACAGTCGGTTCACGTTCTGCCGACAAGGGAGTTGGGCGTGGGCGTGGTGGTGGTCCACAATCGGTAGGGGCGGCGCAAGGAATGCGCACGAGAGCGGGCGAGGGTGGGTCCCCCCATACGGTGGATGATTTAGGATGGGCGGTGTCTGTGGCTGCGTGCGGTGGGCGTCCGGTTGGGGGCCGGGGCGTCTTCGAGTTCCGTGGTGATGGTATTGTCAATGATGACAAACAAACTTATGAGATTACCATATTATAAGGAGCCTCGGCCTGCGAGTTTTGTCGGCCGCCGCCGGGGGCAATCGTCGGTCGCCGATGCGCGGCCGGAGGTCGGCGGTTGTTACGGGAAGGCGCGGGCGTGATGCGAACGTCGAACCTGCTGTCGTTGGACTACCGTCGCGAGGCTGAGCGGCTTGGGGCGCCGGCGGCGGGGATTGTTGATGCGCACACGCACATCAACGGTGAGCAAGCCGCGGGGGTGTACAAGGAGGCGCGCGGTCTCTTCGGCGTGGTGCTCACGTACTCGATGACGCAACTGGCGCAGGCGGAGGCGGTGAGGCGCGTGCTGGGGGACAGCGTGCGGTTCATCGCCGTGCCGAACTTCGCGGAGAAGGACCGGGCGCATGCGTTCGGCGCGGGGTTCATCGAGGCGATCGACCGATGGCACGATCTCGGGGCGCGGATGGTGAAGTTCTGGAGCGCGCCGCGGGGGCGCGACCTCGGGCGCGACGCGGGGGACTGGCGGATTGTTACGCTGCACAACCCGATGCGCCGGCGGCAGATGGATCACGCGGCGGCGAAGGGGATGATGTTCATGGTCCACGTCGCGGATCCGGACACATGGTTCGCGACGAAGTACGCGGATGCGTCGCTGTACGGGACCAAGCGCGAGCAGTATGAGGCGCTGGAGGTTCTGGGTGAGGAATACCGTGAGGTGCCCTGGGTGCTGGCGCACATGGGGGGCTGGCCGGAGGACCTGGAGTTTCTGGACGGTTTGCTCTCGCGGCATCCGAACTTTCATCTGGACACGTCGGCGACGAAGTGGATGGTGAGGGAACTGTCGAAACAGCCGCGCGAACGGGTTGTCGCGTTTCACGGGAAGTGGCGCGGGCGGATTCTTTTCGGGTCGGACATTGTTACGAACGATGCGCATGTGGGCGGCGTGGCGACGGGCGGGCCGCCGGCGGGCGAGGCGTCGTCGCCCGACGAGGCGTTTGATCTGTACGCGAGCCGGTATTGGGCGCTACGGACGCAGTACGAGACGCGGTACGAGGGGCGATCGCCGATCGCGGACCCTGACCTTGCGATGGTTGAGCCGGGGCGGTTTGATGAGTTTTCGTCGCCGATGCTGCGCGGGCATGCGCTGCCGCGGGAGTTGCTGCGGGTGGTGTATCGAGAGGCGGCGGAGGCGGTGCTGGGTCGGGCGTATGGGGCGGGTCGCTGATGGAGGATCGGGGTTTCAGCGGCGGCGGCGCGTTGCGGTGAGGGCGGCGGTGGCGAGGAGCAGGGGGGCGGCGGGGGCCGGGACTCGGTGTGAGACGATGAGGGATGGGTCGCTGAAGTTGCCGAAGGCGGTGTTGAAGGCGTCGGAGTAGTCGATGGAGTAGACGGCTCCCGCGTAGAGACCCGCGGCGACGTGGAAGATCTGGCCGGGCACGAGATCGAAGAAGACCATCGCCGAGACTTGGGCCACGGCGCCGCCGGTGTCGCCCGCGATCTCGAGGGTCGTCCCCGCTTCGACGCCGCCGCTGGTCAGGAAATGCGCGCCGTTTTCACCGAGGCTCCATGGGTCCACGGCGTAGTCGGTGGCCTGATCGTCGAGCACCGCGACATATGCGTACACGCCGCTCAGCGACGGATGCCCCGCTCCCCAGCGCACGTCCGCCTCGACCGTGAAGGTGAGCGCCATGGTCATCGGGGCATTGCCGATGTACATGAAGGCGTCGATGGCTCTGGCCTGGGCGACGGCGACGGAGCCGACGGGGAACTCTCCGTCGTACTCAATTCCCGAGTTCCCGCCGCTGAGTCGTCCCTCGGCGCGGAGCGTGGGGAGACTGCGTTTGTGAGGTTGCCGGTGAGGGTGGCGTCGGCGCGGGCGATGCCGCGGTTGAAGGGGCCCGAGCCGTCGCTGTCGGCGTGGGTCGGGTCGCGGAGGACGGCGGACGAGGTTGTGCCCTGGCTGCCGGCGAATTCGAATGAGCCGTTGGTGATGCCGCCGTTCGGGTAGATGTCGGACAGGCCGCAGGATGTCTGCGTGCCGAAGAAGACTGCCGCCGAGACAGTGGACGTGAGCGTGGCGCAGGACGCGATGAGCGCAACGGAACCAAAGAACATACGAGGCATGATGGCTTTCTCCTCCCTAAAGGACGGTTCTGTGTGCAGGCCTGTGCGCGGCCTGTATTTGGACAACATCCAACAAAGTTCCCCCTGATGAGGTGGGAAGTCGGAGAAAAAAGCGCGAGGTTCGGAAATTAGGCGGGGGGGATGATTGCCCAGATTGACGGCGCGAGGTTGGGCTGGGCGGGAGAATAGGGGTTTCCCCGGTTGTCTTGGAGCCTGTGTGGGAGGGGAGATGCGGGCAGGCGCGGGAGGGACTTGCCGCTTCCTGGTGAACGACCCGCGGATACGCCGGCCCATGAAATGGGCCACCGATGGTTGCCAGACGCGCCAGCGTCTGGATCGCGGCCCGAAATCCCTCTGCTCTTCGCCCAAGGAATGGGCGGGCGGAACCGGCGCTTCGCCCGTCCCCCCGGAAGCACGAGCGGCAGCGGGATCATGCGTCCGGCTGTCCAGACGCTGCCGCGTCTGGCAACCAAAGTGCGCCCGTTTCACGGGCGAAGAAGCAAGGCAGCACCCCATCTCACACGCTCTTAGAGTGCCTAACACAATGCAAGAAGTAGATGTGGCAGGGACGGGCGGGACGCCCATACCACCGAGACCTGTAGGCATTGTGTTAGGCACTCTTAGAGACCGGGCTTACAGAGTCGTGGGTTCGGGACGAGTTGTTGTTGGGAAGCGCGCGGCACCGATCGCGGCGGACGGCGGTCGGCGGCATGTGTATCACAATCCTGCGGCGATCTTTGCGGCGAGGGCGGCGGCCTCGACGGGGTCGAGTTTTGCGGCGGGCCAGCGGATGCCGAGGCCGGTGTCCGGGTTGGGTTTCGGGATGATGTGGAAGTGGACGTGGAAGACGGCCTGGTGGGCGGCCGGGCCGTTGTTTTGGAGGACGTTGTAGGCGGTGCAACCGGTGGCGTTGACGACGGCGCGGCAGATGCGGGGGAGGATTCGGCCGAGGGCAGCGGAGGATTCGTCGGAGAGTTTGTCGAGGGTCTCGGCGGGTTCCTTGGGGATGACGAGCGTGTGTCCCGGGGCGATGGGGAAGGCGTCGAGGAAGGCGAGGACGTGGCGGTCTTCGTAGATTCGGTGGCAGGGGATCTCGCCGCGGATGATTCTGGCGAAGATGGTGTCGGGCATGGCGCGGGTCAGGGTAGCAGACTGATGAGTTGATCGACGGTCAGGTTTGCGTCGCGGGCAACCCTTCAGGCGCGTGCAACGTCTCTTCGCCCCTTGGGCGCGCGTTCGTTGCGATTGGCGCGGCGAGGCTCTTCGAGCAAGCCACTCGAAGCCGACTCTTGAGAATCTCTCACATTCTGTCGGCCTCCTTGCCCCTTGGGAGGACGGTCTCCTGCGGCGTCCGGTCAAGGAGCGGAGGAACCAGAGTGTGAATGAAGGTCGCTTCCGAGGGGCTTGCTCGCCGAGCCTCGCAGCGCCCCTCGCAACGTCCGCGCGCCCTCCGGGCGGAGAATCAACCGCACCGCTGCGGCCGGTCGTGTCGCAGTTTGAATGAGGCACGCCCTTTCCAGGACGTGGCGCGGGGGACATGGGCTGGAAAGCCCATGCCACTTTGTGTCTCTTCAGCCGGATGCCACGGCCAGCGAAGCGGAGGCTCTGCGCAGCGCAGTCGGCCGTGGCGGGGCGGCGGTTGCACCGTAGTTCGGCGTGCAACGGCTTGCAACACGCTTCCTTCGCCCCGCTGGGGCTCTGCCCAAGTGCCCGCGAACCCCGGACCCCCCGGACTTCGTCCGGGGCAAGGAACCGGCGCCCGCGTTGCGGGCTGAATACCGATCCAGCCGCACCACAGCGTCGGAGGTGATCATGCAATTGCCCTGGCTGGCTGGCTGGCTGCGCTGGCCGTGGCACCCGGCTGAGGAGTTACTCGTCGTAGAATCCCGGCATGTCCTTGCCGCGTGTGGTTGAACATCCGCGTGAGATTCAGCGTCTTCCGGCGCTGGTGGCGGCGCAGATTGCGGCGGGGGAAGTTGTCGAGCGGCCGGCGAGCGTGGTGAAGGAGTTGGTGGACAACGCGATCGACGCGGGGGCTGGGCGGATCACGGTGGAACTGGAGCAGGGGGGCGTGGAGCTGGTGCGGGTGTCGGACGACGGGCACGGGATGTCGGCGTCGCAACTGCCTCTGGCGGTGGCGGAGCATGCGACGAGCAAGATCCGCGAGGCGGGGGACCTGGATCGGATCACGACGATGGGGTTCCGAGGCGAGGCTCTGGCGAGCATCGCGTCGGTGTCGCGGCTGAGCGTGCGCTCGCGTCCGTCGGGGCAGGAAGCGGCAGCGGTGATCGAGGTTTCAGGGGATGTTGTTGGGGCGGTGAGGCCTGATGCGGGTCCGATGGGGACGTGCGTTACGGTGCGGAATCTGTTCTTCAATACGCCGGCGCGGCGGAAGTTCGTGCGGACGAACGCGACGGAGCAGGGGCATTGCGTCGATGTGGTGTCGGCGCTGGCGATGAGTCATCCCTCTATCGGGTTCACGCTGCTGGCGGAGGGGAAGGCGTTGATTGATGTTCCGCCGGGGCAGCAGCCTCGGGACCGTGTGCTGGCGCTGATCGGGAAGGAGATGGGGGAGCAGTACGTGGAGGCGCAGGCGGACGAGTTTGATGATGCGCGGGGGTTGGCGTTGTGGGGGCTGGTGGGGTTGCCCGGGCTGGCGCGGCCGACGACGAAGTGGCAGCACCTGTTTCTGAACGGCAGGCCGATCCGGGACAAGACTGTGCAGCACGCGTTGAAGGAGGCGTATCGGGGTTTGATCGAGCCGGGGCGGCAGCCGGCGGCGGTCTTGATGCTGGAGATGGATCCGGGGGCGGTGGACGTGAACGTTCATCCGGCGAAGGCGGAGGTGAGGTTTCGTGATTCGTCGCTGGTTCACAGCGTTGTGCTGCGCGCGGTGAGGGCGGCGCTGCAAGGGGCGGACCTGACGCCCATGGTGGCTCGGCCTTTCGAGGCCGAGGGGGACGCGATCGGCGTGTCGGTGGTGTCGAACGCGGCGTCGCGGTTTGTGGAGTATCTCAAGGCGGTCGTGCCGGCCACGCCTCAGAGCCGGTTTTCGTATGAGGAGATGAAGGCCGCGGCGGAGGCGTTCGACGCGGGCGGGGTGAAGGGGGAGGCGGCGGTACTGCCGAGGCCCGTGCCTGCGCAGCGCGTGCTCCAGGTTCACAACTCGTACCTGGTGACGCAGGATGAGCATGGGGTGGTGATCATCGATCAGCATGCGCTGCATGAGCGGGTGATGTTCGAGCGGCTGAAGGAGCGGCTGTCGGCTGGGCCTTTGGAGAGTCAGAGGCTGCTGGTTCCGGCGGTGGTGAATGTTGCGGAGGCGGGGATGGACGTGCTGGAGCGGATCGGGCCGTTGCTGTCGCGGCTGGGGATCGAGGCGGAGCCGATCGGGCCGAGGAGCATCGCGGTGCATGCGTTTCCGAGTTTTCTGTTCGACCGGAAGGTGGACGCGGGCGAGTTCATGGGCGAGTTGCTGGATCGCGTCGAGGCGGAGAAGTGGAGTCTCGGGGATTCGGCGGGCGAGGCGGCGCTGCACGAGGTGCTCGACATGATGGCGTGCAAGGCGGCGGTGAAGGCGGGGGATGCGCTTTCGCCCGATGAACTCGACGAGTTGATCCGGATGCGCGGCAACGTTGAACGGGCGAGCAACTGCCCGCATGGGCGGCCGACGACGGTGCGGATGACGATCCGCGAACTGGAGAGGCTGTTCGGGCGGTCGTGAGAAAGAGGATCGGATGCGCGAGCGAGCGCGACCAGGAGTTGAGGTCAATCCATGAGGCAGGCGGCATTTCTGATCGGGTCGTCGTCAGGCGCATCGGGCGGCGGCGTGGTCAAGGAGACTCTTCGCGAGTTGGGGGTGGAGTCGTATTGGCAGAAGGTCTCGCCGCTCGTTACGGAGTACGGGGTGCGCGTGGCGGGTGCGCTGCTGTTTCTGCTGGTGGCGCTGTATGTGGGCGGCGTGGCGGCGCGGGCGACGGGGCGGGCGCTGGAGCGGGGGCATGTCGAGAGGACGCTGGCGCGGTTTCTGAGCACGGCGGTGCGGGCGCTGGTGCTGGTGCTCGCGGCGATCACTTGCATGTCAATCGTGGGGATTCCGGTGACAAGTTTCGCGGCGATGCTGGGGGCGGGCGGGTTGGCGGTGGGGCTGGCGCTGCAGGGGTCGCTGTCGAACATCGCGGCGGGGGCGGCGCTGTCGCTCACGCGGCCGTTCAGGGTCGGCGATGCGGTGGTGGTGGCGGGGCAGCGTGGGCTCGTGGACGAGATCGGGCTGTTCACGACGGCGCTGAATACGCCGGATAATCGGAGGATCATCATCCCGAACGGGCAGATCTTCGGGACGATCATCGAGAACATCACGTATCACCCCCTTCGGCGGCTCGAGATTCCGGTCGGGGTGGGGTATGGGGCGGACATCGAGCGCACGCGGGCCGCGCTGCTGGGTGCCGTGCGGGGCGTCGGCGGAATCGCGGCGCATCCGGCGGCGGAGGCTCACCTGCAGGGTTTCGGGGATTTCGCGGTGATGTGGGAGGTGCATGTGTGGGTGTCGAATAATGATCGGCTCGGAGTGAAGGATGCGGCGATCCGCGAGATCAAGCGGGCGCTGGACGCGGAGGGGATCGAGATTCCCTTTCCGCAGCGCGTGGTGCATATGCGGTGATGGGGTGGGCGGTGGTGCTTCGCACACGGAAAGTTCGCCCCCGGTTCCTTGTGAGCATCGGCATCATGGCGAGAACATGAGTGTCGTGGCGCAGTCGCGGCCGGTGGGGAAGTCGGGCGGGGGTGCGGGCGATTTGATCCAGCGGGGTTCGGCGGTCAGGGCTTCGCGGATCAGTGATCTGAATCGGGCGGGATTGCAGAGGTCCGCGGCATTGGTGGAGGCGAAGATTCGGCCGCAGGGGGCGAGCGCGGCGGCGGCGACGACGAGGGCGGGGTAGTCGCGCACGACGTTCCAGGGCCTGATTCCGCGGCGTTTGTTGCCGGCGGCGAAGGTCGGGGGGTCGAGGATGATGAGGTCCCAGGTCCGGCCTTGGCGTTTCGCCATGCGCAGGAAGTCGAGGGTGTCCATGCGGGCGAAGTGGTGGTCGGCGGGGTCGAGGTTGTTCAGGGCGAAGTTACGTTTGGCCCAGTCGAGGTAGCGCGGGGAGATGTCGACGCTGGTGGTGGTTGCACCGGCGAGGGCGCAGGCGACGGAGAAGCCGCCGGTGTAGGCGAAGGTGTTGAGGACGCGAAGACCGCGGCAGTCGTTGGCGAGGAAGGAGCGGTTGATGCGCTGATCGAGGAAGAGGCCGACGGAGAAGCCGTCGTAGAGTCGGATCTCGAAGCGGCGGTCGTGTTCGCGGATGACGATGGAGGGAGGCAGCGGTGTGCCGACGAGAGGAGTGGGATCGGTGAGGGCGGAGTCGCGTTCGCGGCCGAGGCGGGAGCGGTCCTGGACGAACGGCTTGTCGTAGATGGCGGAGACGCCGAAGGGGGCGAGGGCGCGGAGGAGTTCCGTGGCGATGTCGCGCGGGTCGGCGTCGGAGGTTGCCTGACCGAGATGGCGGATGAGTGTCGCGCCCTGGCCGAGGCGATCGACGAAGAGGCCTGGAAGGTTGTCGCCCGAGCCGTGGACGACGCGGCAGGCTTCGGTGGGGGAGTTTGAAAGGAGCGCGGCGCGCTTGGCGATCGCGGTGCGGAGGTGGTCGCGCCATGGGGCGGGCATTGGGGTGAGGCTACTGAGTTCGTTCCGCATGCGGCGCGCCGCCACGGCCGACTGCGCTCGAAGACTCGCTGCGCTGGCCGTGGCACCCGGCGGGAGCGGGGGATGGCGCGCGAAGGTCCGCGAACTGCGGTTTGTTTGGTGCGTATTAGGAATTGGAGGAGTGAGTTGGTCGGGGGGCGGCGAGCGAAGTTGAATCGGGGGAGTGAATGGGCCGATTTTGCCTGAATCGCAGTCGTTTGGGAATAGGCAGGGAGGTCAGGATTTCATGAGCAATCCATTCGTCGAGTTCCTAAAGCGGCGTGGGCTTCTGTCGGCGGAGCAAGCCGAGCGGGTGGGAGTTTGGGCGTCAGGCAGGCACGATCCCGTGGGGATCATCGCCGTGGAGCATGGATTGATTCTGGGGAGGCAGATCGAGGAAGTGCTTGGGCAGCAGCGGGATTGCGACTGGCGATTCGGGCAGGTGGCGGTGGAAATGGGGCATCTGAGCAAGGCGACGCTGGATCACCTTCTTTTGGTCCAGCGTGTGCGGCAGTGGGAACGGGTGGCGGAGGCGGTTGTTTTGTCCGGAATTTTGCCTTCGGAGCAGGTTTTTCGTGCATTTGGGGATTTTGTTTTGGAGAGTGCAGGGAGCGGGGCGTCCGGTGATGCCACGCTGAAGGCGGCCGCGTAGGGAGAGAGCCGGTGTCGGCGGAGATGATTGAACGGCTGGCGAGCGCAACGGGACTGCCGTCCCCGCTTGGTGTCGCGCGCCGCGTGCTTGATCATTCGGAGGCGGATGATGCGGGGCTGCTCGAGTTGGGTGAGGCGATCGGGGGTGATCCTGGATTGGCGGGGGCGGTTCTGCGGTTCGGCAACGCGAGGTCGGTGGTCGGGAGCGCGCCTGCGCCGACGGTGCGTGAGTGCGTGAATCGGATCGGGCCGCGGGCGCTGCGCGTGGTTGCGGTGTCGCACCTTCTCGCGTCGGCGGAGCATGATCCCGTTGCGGCGGGGGCGGCGCTCTCGCGGGTGTGGGCGCGTGGGCTGGCGCGGTCGATCGTGGCGAGGCGTCTGGCGCAGCACTTTGATCCGCGGCGGGCGGCGGAGGTGCATCAGGCGGCGGCGCTGATGGATGTTTCGGTGGTTGCGCTGTGGTGCGTCGATGCGCGGGCGTGTGCCGAGGCGTTGGGATCGGGCGATGCGGATGCGGCGCTGCGTTCGGCGTTCGGGATGAGCGCGGCCGAGATGAGCGCGGAGATTCTGCGGGCGTGGCGGGTGTCGAAGCGCGTGTGGTCGCCGATGCGGGCGCTCGGGGGGGACGCGCCGATCAGGAACGGGTCGGCGGAGGGGGTTCACATGCACGAGGTGCTGCGGTCGGCGGATGCGCTCGCCGGGGCGATGACGGGTTGGGCGAGCCCGCGCGTCGGCGAGGAGGCGGGTCTGTCGATTGATCGTGGGCTGTTGCGGACGCTGAGTTCGGCGGCGGAGGAGGAGTGGGAGCATCGACGCGGGGTGCTGGAGATGCCGGGGCAGCCGGCGGGGGCCGCGGCGGCGGTCCGGGCGCGGGCGCAGCAGGTGCTGATGGAGTTGTCGCTGGCGACGCAACTCGAGAACCGGGTGATGCTCCGTCGGCAGCAGGAGTTGATGCGGCGCGTGACGACGGATTCGCTGACGCAGGTGAAGAACAGGCTGGCGTTCGACGAGCGGCTGGGGGAGGAGTTCGAGCGTTGCCAGCGGTCGGGCAAGCCGCTGGCGCTGTTTCTCGCGGACCTGGATCACTTCAAACGATTCAATGACGAGCACGGGCATCAGGCGGGGGACCTGATGCTGCGCACGGCGGCGGGGGCGCTGGCGAACGCGGCGCGGCGGGTGGACATGGTGGCGCGTTACGGCGGGGAGGAGTTCGTGGTGATCGCGCCGGACTGCGGCATCGCGGGCGCGCAGGCGGTTGCGGAGCGTCTGCGGCGGTCGGTGGAGGAGACGCCGGCGGAGTGGCGCGGGCAGGCGTTCACATGTACGGCGAGCATCGGGGGGATCGTGCTGACGCCGGGCGGCGTGAAGCCGGCGCCCTCGGAGCTCGTCGCGGCGGCGGACCGTCTGCTGTACGCGGCGAAGCGCGCCGGGCGGAACCGCGCCATTGTGGAAGTGTTCGGGGAGGGGGAGAGCGAACGTGCGGCGAGCAACGGGGCGGCGGGGCGCGCGGCGCCGATTCCGTGAGGGGCGTGAGTTTGATTCGCGGCCCGATTGCACGGGTCGGCCGAGGGTTCGATGATCGCTGATTCCCGCGGCTGACGGCGGGGGCAAACGGCTTGCGCCGATCCGCGGCTCGGGCGTTCGGCACCGATCATCCGAGGGCGGGTGATCGGCGGCAGGTGTTGGCGCTTTGGGTTTCCGGCTTTACCATTTCGCGGATGAATCTCTCGGTGATTATCCCGGCTGCGGGCGCGTCGATGCGGTATTCGGCGGCGGGGGGTCTTCGGCCGAAGGTTGATGAGGACCTCGGTGGTCGGCCGGTGCTGCAGCGGACGGTAGAGTTGTTCGCGAGTGTTGATTGCGTGAAGTCGATCATCGTGGCCGGGCCGGCGGATGGGTTTGACGAGTTCGTCGGTCGGCACGGCGACAAGTTGGGTTTGCTCGGTGTGAAGGTGTGCCGGGGCGGGAAGACGCATCGCTGGGAGACGGTGAAGGCGGCGCTGGAGCATGTGCCGGGCGACGCGACGCATATCGCGGTGCATGATGCGGCGAGGCCGATCACGCCGACGGATCTCATCGAGCGCGTGCTTGCGGCGGCGGAGAAGCACGCGGCGGTGATACCGGCGATCGACGTGTCGGACACGATCAAGCGGGCGTCGGCGGCGACGGAGTCGAAGGAGATTGATCCTTTTGATGCGATTCTGGGCGGGGGCGGGAAGGCGTCGTACCGGAAGGTGGAGGGGACCGTGGCGCGGGATGGGCTGGTGCTGGTGCAGACGCCGCAGGTCTTTGAGGCCGGGCTGCTGAGGAGGGCGTATTCGCAGGCGGATCTTTCAAGCACGGACGACGCGGGGCTGGTCGAGCGGCTTGGTGAGGCGGTGGTGATCGTCGAGGGCGATCCGCGGAATGTGAAGATCACGAGGCCGGCGGATTTGCAGGCGGTTCGGCTGCTCGGCGGCTTCAAGGGGCCGGCGGAGCGGGCGGTGCATAAGAGGTTCTGAT
>CAZBDZ010000094.1:6884-12805 GCA_964490785.1 uncultured Phycisphaeraceae bacterium | reverse complement strand
GGCCGGGATTCACCCGCCCTGTCCGAGAAGACCGTGATTTCCCCTGCGATTCCCGCAATTTCCATGAGATCCCCCAAATGTGAGCGATTCGACTTGACCGATGACCCAATTCTGGTTTACTATCCAGCAAACCAGTCATCGGATAGTTTTACTCACAGTTGAACCGTTTGCAAGGGTTTTGTATGGTATATCCACAAATGGGCGCGCAGGAGCGGTCGATGCAGACGGTCGGAGGCATAATCCGCGCACAAAGACAGGCTCTGGGGCTGACTCTCCAGCAGGTTGCCGGCATGGTGGGATGCACCAAGGGGTATCTCTCCTCGATCGAAAACAACCGGCGGGAGAACCCTCCGTCCGGGGCTTTGCTGCAACGAATCGAAGGTGCGCTGCGCTTGCCGGCCGATCGTTTGGTATCCGTTGGGAGATGGCAGGAAACGCCCGAGCCCGTGCGACGCCGGGTGCTCGACCTCGAAACCGATCGGCACATGGCGCGTCGGTTGGCGCGGCTTCTGGCGCGCGAAGGGGTCGACCGCCTGCATCGCTCGGGCGAACTCCAGCGTCTTGTCGAACGGCTCGAAGGCGACGCGCCCCCCGAGTCCGGCAAAGAGGGCGTCGCCGCGAAGACCTGGCGCGCGCTCCTCCCGATGCAGGTGCCCCTCATTAATAAGGTGGCCGCCGGGTACCCCGCGGAGTTCACCGACCTGGGCTACCCCGCGCGCGTGGCGGACGAGTACGTCAGCGTGCCGGAGGTCTCCGACCCGGATGCGTTCGCCGCCCGCGTTGTTGGCGACAGCATGGAGCCGCAGTACCGCGAGGGCGACATCGTCGTCTTCTCCCCCCTCGCGCCGACGAAGAACGGCAGCGACTGCTTCATCCGCTTCGAGCGCAACGAGGAGAGCACGTTCAAGCGGGTGTTCTTTGAGGAGGGACCGAGCAACCCGCCTCGGCGGGCAGGCTCCGGGACGGAAGGACACACGGAAGGAGCGCGGATTCGTCTGCAGCCGCTGAACCCGGCGTACCCGGCACGATCCGTGGACCGCGAAGCCGTCGCGGGGATGTACGCGGCGGTGTACGTGGTGAGGGCGATCGGGGGAAACCCCTAAATTCAGCCCGGCGTTCCGTGAGTCTTGTTCCCTTTGATCGCTTCTAACCTCGGAACGCACCCGCGGTCCCACGGAAGGCAAAGCGACACTCGCATCACAAGGAGCAGACTCATGATTCGGACACGCAAAGACGTGAAGGGCATCGTTGCCACCATCGCCGGGCTGGCCGCCGCGGCGGGCGCGCAAGCCGCCGCCCCCGGTTGGTGGGACGGCACGGCGAAGAAGGGCTGGATCACCAACATGCCCGACTTCTATCAGCACCAGGCGGCGCAGGACGACCCCACCATCCCCTTCCCCTACCCGGCCGGGAATCCGACCGGCCCGCAGGCCGACACGCGCGTCGCCTGGCAGTGGGGCGGCGGATGGTGCGCCGGCGTCGCCGTCCTCGATGTCATGTACAACTGGAGCACCCGCGACGCCTCGCTCAACAACCTCATCCGCGACGGCGACATCCGCATGGACGCCGCGAAGTGGATCAACCCCATGCGGAACAACATCGCGTACAACGCCTTCAACGGCGCGCTCAGCGGCACGGGGGTCAACGCATGGCTCGATACGCTGGGCTACGGCGCCTCGGCGGCGCTGCTCGGCGACCCCTCGCTCCAGTACGCCGAACTCCGCGTGGCGCAGGACGGCGGGGACAAGGGCAAGGTCATCTTCCAGTCCCACCGCGGCGCGACGACCGTCAAGATCCCGAAGATCGCCGACAACACGCAGAAGCGCGACGCCACCGCCTTTGACTTCATGCAGGCGCAGATGCTCGCGGGGCGCACCGCCAATCTCCGCATCGGCGCGAAGAACGCCCCGGCGCCCAACAGCGTCCTGTGGTGGAAGGGGGCCAACATCTACGGCGGGAACTATCACCTCGTCGCGGCGGCGGGACTCGACGCCAGCACCGTGACCGACACGAAGTTCAACGGCAAGATCTGGTTCTCCGACCCCGACTCGAACAAGGGGAGCAAGACGGAGAACGCCGGCGCGGAGTGGGTCTCGCGGACCATCGGCACGACGACCAAGGACGAACTCAAGGTCCCCGCCGCCCGCAAGTACAACGCGACCGACGACCCCAAGCGCCCCGTCGCCGAGCGCGACCCCGACAACGCGCGACTCCTCAAGGCGGGCTTTGACAAGTACTACGGCTTCTTCCAACTCGAGGACGACGGCTTCACCGTCAAATCAAGCGACGCCGGCGCCAACGGGAAGATGCGCTACGAGAAGACCACCATCACCGCCGTCGGCATCATGAACCCGGTCACCGCCGCGAAAGTCCCCGGCTCGCGCGCCGCGGCCGACGGCGGATCGGTCGCCTCGATGTTCAGCATCACGAACTCGACGGGCGCGCTCGTCGATCAGGTCATGATCTTCCCCGATTCGCAGGTCGACTCGACGCATGAGCGCGTCTTCATGGACCCCTACGACCTCAGCGCCCCGATGGGCGGCGCGGTCTACGACATCGAGGAGTTCTCCTTCGAGCCGGTCCTGCATCCCGGCCAGAATCTGATGCTCCCCCTCCTGACCGCGGGGGCCGTCAACTTCTTCGACGTCTTCCTGCACGACAGCGAGACGAACACCTGGTTCGCCTCGGCGAACGCCTCCGATGGTTCGCTGGACGTGGTGTACGACCTGCAGGTGCCGACGCCCGGCGGGATGGCCCTCGTCGGCGTGAGCCTGGCGCTGGTCGTGCGCCGCCGCCGTGCGTGATCGACGCGATCCACTGACGCCGAGCCCCGGATCCGTCCGAGCACACGGAGCCGGGGCTTTCGCGCCATCTTCCGGCAGATTGTGCCACCGACCGTTGTCCGCAATGGTCGGTGCCGGTTGGCGGAGGATCACCGACCGCTCAGAGCAGCGGTCGGTGGCACGGTGGCAGTAGACTCGCGGCCTCACCCGGAGATCGAGCATGCCCGCGAAGCGCGCCGCGAAAACGTCGGAATCCCCCTACGCACGCCTCGCCGCCGAACTGAAGGAGATCGCGACACTCGGCTCCGTCGCCGCAGTCATCTCGTGGGACCAGGAGACGATGATGCCCCCGGCCGGCGCGGGCCTGCGGGCCGCCCAGCGCGAGCAGATGAGCGCCCTCGTCCACACCCGCCGCACGTCGAAGCGCCTCGGCGACCTTATCCGCGCCTCCGAATCCTGGGCGAAGAAGAAGGGCGACCCGCGCATCCTCGCCAACCTCCGCGAGATCCGCCGCGATTTCGACCGCGCCACGAAACTCCCCGCCTCGCTCGTCGCCGAGATCGCCCGCTGCTCCTCCCTCGGCATGGAGGCGTGGAAGGGGGCGCGCAAGGAGTCGAACTTCAACAAGTTCCTCCCGTGGCTGAAGAAGTCGATGGACCTGGCGCGGCAGAAGGCGAAGTGCTACGGCGTGCCCCGGGGCGGCGAACTCTACGACGCCCTCCTCGACGAGTACGAGCCCGGCATGACCGCCGCACGCACCGACGCGGTCTTCGGCCCGCTGCGCGAGCGGCTCGTCCCGCTGATCGAGGCCGTCGCCGGCAGCCGCGCCGCGCCCTCGGACAGACCTGCGCGCATCTCGCTCCCCATCGACCAGCAGAAGCGCTTCGTGCGCCTCGTCTGCGAGCGCATCGGCTTCGACTTCAACGCGGGACGCGCCGACGAGTCCGCCCACCCCTTCTGCGACGGCATCGGCCCCGGCGACACCCGCATGACCAACCGCTACCGCGACGACGGGTGGACCGACTCCCTCGGCACCGCCATGCACGAGTCGGGCCACGCCATGTACGAGCAGGGACTCCCCAAGGAGGAACTCTTCGGCCAGCCCCTCGCCGAGTACATCTCCCTCGGCATCCACGAGAGCCAGTCCCGCATGTGGGAGAACCTCGTCGGACGCTCGCGACCATTCTGGAACTGGGCCAGCGGCGAAGCGGTGGGCGTCTTCGGCCGGGCCGTCTCATTCATCGCCGCGAAGGACCTCTACAACGCCGTCAACATCGTCCGCCCCAACCTCATCCGCGTCGAGAGCGACGAACTCACCTACAACCTCCACATCATGCTCCGCTTCGACCTCGAGCGCGCCATGGTCAACGGGAAGATGGACCCGAAGGACCTGCCCTCCGTCTGGAACAAACGCATCAGCACTGACCTCGGCCTGAAGGTGCCCGACGACCGCCGAGGCTGCCTCCAGGACGTCCACTGGTCCGCAGGCCTCATCGGGTACTTCCCCACCTACACCTTCGGCAACCTCTACGCGTCGCAGTTCTGGGAAGCCATGGCCAAGGCGCTCCCGAGACGCGATGCCCTCATGGAGAAGGGCAACTTCGGCCCCATCCTCGCCTGGCTCCGCAAGAACATCCACGCCCAAGGCCGGCGCTACTCCGCCGCGGACCTCTGCAAGCGCGCGACCGGCAAACCCCTCTCCCACGATCCGCTCCTCCGCCACCTCGAAAACAAGGTCCGCGCCGTCTACGGGTGAATGAATCAGTTGGATCGTGTGCCACTGGCTGCTTGTCAGCCAGTGCGAAAACCACTCGCGCCGGAATAACGAGGGGACATCGAGGGTCCACGCACTGGCGGGCAAGCCGCCAGTGGCACATGTTCCGCTCACGCGATCGTCCCCACCGGCGGTTCCAGCGGCAGGCCGCGCGCCATCTCAAGGTACGCGGCGTGGTTCGCCTTGAACTCCAGCATCGTGTCCCCGCCGAACTTCTCCAGGGCGGCGCGGGCCACCTCGAACGCGACGACATTCTCCATCACCACGCTCGCGGCGCTCACCGCGCAGATGTCCGACCGCTCGTACTCGCTTGTCTCCGCCTGCTTCGTATTCAGGTTCACGCTCGGCAGCCCCTTCAAGAGCGTCGAGATGGGCTTCATCGTCCCGCGCACGACGATCGGCTCGCCGTTGGTCATGCCGCCTTCGAGCCCGCCCGCGTTATTCGTGTCGCGGACGAACCCAAGGCTCGGCGACCCCGCCTGCGCGCGATCGAACCGGATCGGATCATGCACCGCCGACCCGCGCCGGGCCGCACAGTCCTTCCCGAGTCCGATCTCGACCGCCTTGAACGCCTGGATTCCCATGACGGCATAGGCGAGCCGCGCGTCGAGCCGGTCGCGCCAGTCGGCGCACGTCCCGACGCCGGGCGGGCAGCCGAAGACGTAGGTCTCGACCAGCCCGCCGATCGTGTCCTTGTCCACCTTCGCCGCGCGGATCGCCTCGTGCATCCTCTCGCTCGCCTCGGCGTCCGGGCAGTACACGTCGCTCGCGTCGCGCTTTGTTTTCATGTCGCGCCAGTTTGCGGCGGTGACCCGGGCCGTCGTCTCCGCGTCGTGGATCGAGCGCACGAAGCCGAAGGCCTCGATCCCGATCCCGCGCAACACGAGGCGCGCCAAGGCCCCGGCCGCCACGCGCGCCGCCGTCTCTCGCGCGCTCGCACGCTCCAGCACGTCGCGGCAATCCGTCGTCAGCCACTTGATGCTCCCCGCCAGATCCGCGTGCCCCGGCCTCGGCCTGTGGATCGGCGGCGTGCGCTGAAGGTCATCCAGCCGCGAGTCCTTGTTCCGAACCACGAGCGCCACCGGCGAGCCGATCGTCTTCCCCCGCCTCACGCCCGACAGGACTTCGACCGCATCCGCCTCGATCTTCTGCCGCGCCCCGCGACCATACCCCCCCTGCCGCCGGGCCAGTTCGCCGTTGATGAAGTCAAGGTCCACTCGCACACCCGCCGGCATCCCTTCCACCAGCGCGATGATCGCCGGCCCGTGCGACTCCCCCGCCGTCTGATACCTCAGATTCGCCATGCAACAAGCGTACCCACACGCCTCCATCCCCTTGTGCCACTGGCGGCTCGCCCGCCAGTG
>CAZBDZ010000094.1:0-6784 GCA_964490785.1 uncultured Phycisphaeraceae bacterium | reverse complement strand
GCCCGCCAGTGCGAGAGACGCTTGCGTCCAATCACGAAACGGACGCCCCCGGCAGCCGCACTGGCCGGCAAGCAGCCGGTGGCACAGGATCAACAGCCCTGTCTCACCGGCGCCTTGGCCGCGCCTCACCCTCCTCCTTCCTCCGTGCCCCTCCGTGCCCACCGCGGTGAACCCAACAGCAACCGGTCCGGCCTCATCCTCACGACGCCGACCGCCGCCACCGCCCCCGATGCGATCATCTCCGCGCCTGTAACCACCAGCGCGATCAGCGCCACGGTCTCCTCGTTCAACCCCTGCGACAATCCCAGCGCCGCCACGCCCATCTCGCGGAACCCCAGCGTCCCCGCCGGCGTCAGCACGCTCAGCAGGAAATACGTCGTCGCCAGCAGCACCGCCTGATCGGTCGGCATCGCCTGATCGATGATCGCCGCCGCCGTGATGAACCGCCCCGCCAGGACCCCCGCGTCGAGCACGCGGAACACCATGTGTCCGACCACCGCCCGCGGGTGCTGCACGATCTGGTACGACCCGAGGCTCATCAGCCGAAGCCACCGCACGTCATTCGAGATGCGCCCCAGCCCCACCGCCGCCAGGCTCCCCATTCCGATCCCCACCGCCGCCGTCAGGAACCAGAGCGCATCCAACTGCTTCCGCCACAGCCCCGCGACGACCAGCGGCCCGAGCACGGCCAGCGCCATCGCCCCCACCGCCGCCACCCACCCGATCAGCAGCCGGAACCGCACATGATCCCGCCGATGGTGAATCAGCACCCGCGTGATGAGGCTCAACTTGAAGGGAAGCACCGACAGAAACGTCGCGATCCCGTTCGTCAGGATCACGTCGAGCACCTTCAGCCGATGCACCGGCAGCAGGGCCACCCAGAACATCAGCCCGTTCAGCACGAGGCTCGCCAAGGTCAGCGCGAACAGCGCCGCCAGTTCCCGCGCCGGCGCCGCCCGCATCGCGGCGAGGCTCCGCGCGTTCCCCTCGCTCATCGACAGCCGCACCGCCCACGCCAACAGCGCCAGCCCCACGACCACCCCGCCCACCTGCATCGCCACCCGCCCTGCCGACCACTTCCGCCGAAGGTCCATCTCCTCGATGACCGGATTCGCGGCAGAGTGCAGGCCTTCCTTGGCGCCTTGGTCGGGCATGACAACGATGATGCTACCGCGTCGCCCCCGCACGCCACGCCCTTGGCACGGGCTGGAAAGCCCGTGCCACGCCCTTTCCAGGGCGTGCGTTCTGCCACGGGCTGGAAAGCCCGTGCCACTTCCACGCCCGCTACCGATCTCCGCTCGGTTTCAACTCCACGAGGATTAACCTCACCCCCGGCGGGCCGCGCTCCTCCAGCACAACCCGCCCATGCTCGCGCGCCAGCCGCTCCGCCGTCTCCGCCGACACGGCCGGGTCGTACCACCCGTCGCGTTGCAGCCGATCGATCTCCGCGAGGTTCACGAGCACGTGCGTCACCCCAAGACCCTTCGGCGGCGCCGCCGCCAACCGCCGAGCCGACTCCGCAAGGTCCCCGCCCGTCTCGCGCAGCAGCACCCCCAGCGGCGAGGGGTCCCACGTCGTGTGCCACAACACGGGCGCGCGGTAATAGAACGGCGTGGAATCTCCCAGCAGATACAGCCTCGCCCCCGGCGCCCCGGCCGCCTTCATCGCCGATCTCACCACCTCCGGGACCGCCACCGATTCCGCCTCGCACGTCAGCGCTTTCATATCGAGCGCCGCAAAAAGCCCCGGCGACCCGCCGGTCTCGCGGTAGCCGATCCACCCCAGGGCCAGCGCGTTCCCCGCGATCGTCAGCGTCGCCACCACGCGCGCCGCCATCGGTCGCGCGCCCGCCAACAGCCCGATCACCACGCCCGCCCCCGCCGCCATCGGCACCAGCGCCGGCACCAGGAACCGCGACTGCACATGCCCGATGAACAGCCACAGCCCCATCTGCCCCGCCGCGATGCTCAGCAGCATGAGCGCCGCCCCGCGCGACCGCCTCGCCATCGCGCCGCCGACGAGCGACAGGATCATCGCCGTCGCTCCCGGCTGCCACTGCGCGTGCCCAAGCCCGCGCCGGCCAACAAGGTGCCCCAGGCGCTCGACAATCCCCGCGCTCTCGTGGTGCCCCAGCCGCCACCGCCCCACCTCCAGCGCCGACCAGTGCGCCTCGCCGAAGATCGACGTGAGATACGGAAAGACCGGGTTCCCGCACGCCAAGGCGTTGCGAATCAGGTAGGGCGCCAGCGCCGCGATCCCCGCCGCCGCGCCGGCGGCGACCACGCGCGGCCACTCCCCTCGCGGCGTGCGCCACAGCAACAGCACACCCACCGGCACGCCGACCATGAACAGCGCCGTCGGCTTCGCCCCGCACGCCGCCCCCACCAACAGCCCCACCACCGCGCCGCGCCGCGCGCCCTTCAGCGACCCCGTCTCGCACGCGATCATCGCCCCCGCCATCAGCAGGCACACCGCCATCTCGTTGTACGCGAGACTGCCCGTCGCGACGACCCAAGGCGTGCTGAGGAAGATCACTCCCGCGATCCCGCCGGCGACACGACCGCGGGCTTCGTCGACGCCGACGCGCACGCGCAGCACGATCGATGTCAACGTCCCGACGCCCCACGCCGCCGCGAGCGCCATCCCCGCGTGCAGCAGGCCCGCCGCGAAGGTCGCCATGCCCTCGCCGTCGATGAAGGGATCGCGCGCAAGAAACGACGCCATCGCCCCGACGTGCAGGAACGCGCCCTCCATGAACGACGGAAGGAACGAATAGACGTTGTGCTCCAGCGGCTCAAGCCGCCCGCCCGCCAGCCACTCGCGCGGCAGTTGAAGGTGATACGAAAGCACGTCGAACCCACGAGCCTCGCTCACCCACAGCGTCCCCGGCGGCCAGCACGCCGCAAGCGCCAGCACCCCAACCACCGGCGCTCCCGCGATCGGCAACGAGCCCTTCGCGCAAGCGAAGGCTCTTCTCCCCCCTCGGACAATCCCTGCGCCCATCCCAGCCCCCACCACCATCCACGCGATCACCGTCCCCAGCATCCCCGTCCGCAGCAGCCCCGCCATCCCCATCACCTGCGACACGATCAGCATGAGCGCCACGCCCACCGCCAGCCGCAGCACCTCAGGCGGCGCCTCCCCATCGCTACGCCCGCGAAGCGCGAACCGCCCCAAGCCCCACGCCCCAAGCAACCACGCCGCGGCCAACGGCCCAGCCGTCAGCACGACTTGCACCGCCCCCGCAGGCCCCGCATACCAAGGCTCAACCCCGATGCACGCCAGCGCAACAACCACAACCGCCGCAACCCCGGCAAACAGGATGACTCGCGCTCGACCCACGCGCGAATCTTATTCGCTCACCCCCTTCCTCCACTTTCCGCTTTCCGCTTTCCGCTTTACCCTCTCCCGCATGCCCCTCGTCTGCGTCTCGCGCAAACTCGCCTTTCCCTTTCACGTCCCCGGCGCCGAAATCCGCTTCGGGCCGGAGCACGGCGTGATGTCGCGCGATGACCTGTGCGCCTTCGTCAAGGGCGCCGACGCCGTCGTGACATGGTTCTGCGACCGGATCACCGACGACGTACTCGCCGCCGCGGGCCCGCAACTGAAGATTCTCGCCAACTACGCCGTTGGATACGAGAACATCGACCTCGCCGCCGCGCTCCGCCGCCGCGTCGTGGTCACCAACACCCCCGACGCCGTAACCGAAGGCACCGCCGACATGGCTTGGACACTCCTCCTCGCCGCCGCACGCCGCCTTGTCCACGCCGACCGCTTCGCACGCTCGGGCGAGTGGGCACGCCACGGAATCCTCGGCCCGTCGCAGTTCATCGGCGCCTCCATCGCCGGCCGAACCCTCCTCATCGTCGGCGCGGGACGCATCGGCCGCGCCACGGCCCTGCGCTCCCTCGGCTGGGGCATGCGCATCCACTACTGCGCCCGCTCGCGCAAGCCCGAGTGGGAGTTCGCGCCGCTGAACGCGCGATATGTCGAACTTAACGAGGGACTCCGCGACGCCGACTTCGTGAGCGTCCATACGCCGCTGAACGACTCGACGCGCCACCTCATCGATGCCCGCCGCCTCGCGCTCATGAAGCCTTCCGCAGTCCTCGTCAACACCTCGCGAGGCCCGGTGATCGACGAAGCCGCCCTCGCCGACGCCCTCCGCACCGGCCGTCTCGCCGCCGCGGGCCTTGACGTCTTCGAGAACGAGCCGAGCATCCACCCCGCCCTCGCCTCGCTCGACAACATCATCATGGCCCCCCACATCGGCAGCGCCACCGTCGACAGCCGACGCATGATGACCGACCTCTGCGCCGCGAACATCCAAGCCGTCCTCGCCGGACGCCCGCCCCTGACTCCCGTCACCGCCTAGACCGGGTTCCGGAGGCGCATCGACCGGTTTTGCGCGCGCGCCGGCGGCGCGCGCCGCCTCAAAAATCGACCCCCCCTGCAAATTCTTCCAAACCCAGTCCCCACAGGGGCTTACGCGAATTCCGCGGAAGCGCATCGACCGGTTTTGCGCGCGCGCAGGCGGTCGCGGAGCCATTGGTGGAGGCTCGCTCAACGGGAGCGGGCGACGGACGCAACGAACCGCAAGCCCCTGTGAAGGCGTGCGATTCGGGCATGGGCTGGAAAGCCCGCGCCACCGGGCATGGGCTGGAAAGCCCATGCCACCGCGCACGGGCTGAAGAGTCCGTGCCACAAGTAGGGGAGCCTGCGATGCCCTGGGATCTTTCGCCTTTCGCCGAGACGGGTCTGAACGACGGATTGATCGAGCATCTTTTGGGTGAGCACGAAAGAGCAGTGCGGCCCGGACTCGATCGCCTCTGGTCGTACTACCGAAACCCGCTCCGGCCCGCCGCGGACGTGGGGCGCGCCGCGGCAGGGCCACACGCGATCGGCGGGATCCCGGGGCTCGCGGGCCACACCCCCTCGCGCCTCGCACAGGCCGCCGGACTCCCCTCGCGCCTTACCTCCCCCGACGCCGAAGCCAACCCCCGCGAGATCGTCATCGAGAACGACATCGCCTGGCGCATCGACACCCTCGTCGATTTCCTCTTCGGCCGGCCCGTCCGCATCACCAGCACCGCCCGCGATGAAGCCCTCCGCCGCGACATCGACGCCGCACTCGACCGCCTCTGGTCCATCTCCGGCGGCATCACCCTCATGCAGGACATGGCCCTCCTCGGCTGCGTCCACGGCAGCGCGGACCTCGCCGTCCGCTGGACCCCCGGCGAGGACCCGCGCATCGAGGTCCTCGAAGCCCCGCGCGTCGTCCCCATCCTCGATCCGAGCGACTATCGCCGCATCATCGCGATCATCATCGTCGCCCCGCGCGTCGAGAACCGCGTCGAACCCGCCGGCGTCTTCGAGCGCGCCTGGCGCCGCGTCCGCTTCGGCGCCGACGCCGACCGCGCCCCGACGACCCGCGCCGTCAGGCAGGTCATCGAAATCCTCTCCCCCTCGCACCGGCAGGTCTATGACGACGGCGTCCTCATCGTCAACGACCGCAACCCGCTGGGCGAACTCCCCGTCGTCCACGTCCAGAACGCCTCGCAGCCCTACCGCTACGAAGGTCTGAGCGACGTCGAGCCGCTCGTCCCGCTGCAGGATGAACTCAACACCCGCCTCAGCGACCGCGCCCACCGCGTCACACTCCAGTCCTTCAACATGTACCTCGCCCGGGGGATCGAGATGGGCCAGGGCCGCGCACCGCTCCGCGTCGCCCCGGGCCAGGTCTGGTGGACCGACAACCCCGACGCCGACATCAAGTCCTTCGGCGGCGACGGGCACTCCCCCAGCGAAGACCGCCACATCGACGAAATCCGCGAAGCCCTCGACAAGACCAGCGGCGTATCGCCCGTCGTCATCGGCGTCGTCCGCGAACGCCTCGGGCAACTCTCCAGCGAGAACGCCCTCCGCGTCACCCTCACCGGCATCCTCAGCAAGACGGCGCGCAAGCGCATCACCTACGGCCGCGGCATCGAAGAGGCCTCGCGCCTCGTCCTCGCCGCCCTCGACATCGAGGGCGTCCTCACCACACGTCACGAAGACCGCGGCGTGCGCATCGAGTGGAGCGACCCGCTCCCCGCCGACGAGCGCAACCGCCTCGCCGCCGCACAGATGAAACGCGACCTCGGCGTCCCGACCGAACGCATCCTCCGCGAACTCGGCTACGAGCCGACCCCCACCAACGCCGGCGCCCACGGCGCGGATTGAACCAGCACACCACCCACACCACAAGGAGATACACCATGCCGGAAGGCGAACAAGAATTCGAAGGCGAAGGCGGAAACGACGGCGGCAAGGGCGAAGGCGGCGGCGTCATCACCCCGGGCGGCGAGGCCATCGCCATGGCCTCCGCCGCGCTCGACGACCTCCCAACCGGCGCCTGCGCCGAGACCGCGAAGTACCTCCACGAGCAGTGGCTCGCCGAACGCGAACGCGCCGAGCGAGCCGAACGCGCCACTGACGACCTCCGCGCCCGTCTCGCGGAAGCCGAGGCCCTCCTCGCCCAATCGCGCGAGGCCCTCGACGCCGCCGAGCGACGCCGACGCATCGACCAGATGCTCCTCGAACAGGAAGCGGCGGACCTCGAGACGGCCCGCCTCCTCACCGAGGCCGCCGTCGCACAGATGCCCGACCGCGACGTCGCCGACGTCATCGCCGACCTCCGCCGCCGCAAGCCCTTCCTCTTCAACCGCTCCGGCCCCACTGGCGGCTCCAGTGCCACTGGCGGCTTGCCCGCCAGTGCCGTCCGCAGCGGCTTCGGTGCCACTGG
>CAZBDZ010000093.1:0-12913 GCA_964490785.1 uncultured Phycisphaeraceae bacterium | reverse complement strand
GCACCCGCAGCCGATCTTCCTGAATACGCGTACTATCTGAACATACAAGTGGCACACGATCCCGGCCCTTGTGCCACTGGCGGCTCGCCCGCCAGTGCCCCCCCCCCGGAGGGGTGCCACGGCCAGCGAAGCGAGTCTTCGAGCGCGGTCGGCCGTGGCCGTGCGCCATCGGCGTCCCCACACCCCGGGGTCGGCCGATCCCCGTCGCCGTTTCAGCCTGAATTCAGGGCATTCTCGTTTTTTTTTTCGGACAGATTTTATTTGCCAACACCAGAAACATGATGTATCCATAATGAGTGTCGGCGAGCGGCCCGGTCGTTGGGGTCCGCGGCGTCCTTCCGAGCGATGCCCCGCACTGCGGGAAGGAAGCCGAGGAAGTTGTTCCGAGCCTCGCGCCATATTGACTGGGTGCCGCTGGTCGGCTCTGCGACCAGCGGGGTGGATTCGGGGCCGGGAGATTCCCGGTGATGGGCCGGTGGTTCCAAATCAATCTCGCGCGGGTCCGCGGACTCGTCTCCTTCGCGCTCGTCGTGGCGACGGCGTTCTCACCGCCCGCCACGCATGCCGGCACCATCCCCGAAAGCGAACGCTGGGCGACGATCACGCATCCGGGGAACGCGGCGTACATCCCGCCGCCGAATAGTCAGTATCCGCACCCGCCCGGGCGCGTCGATTACGAGTACCAAATCAGCCGGACCGAGACGACCGGCGCCGAATGGCTTGAGTTCGTGCAGGCCTACGCGCCTTTCGTCGATCCGCCATACGCGAATTCCACCGGATTCACGAGCGATCGCGTCCGCGCGACCGAGGTCGCTCCCGGCATCTGGCAGTACAGCCTTCGCACGGGGGGCGCGAACCGGGCAGTGCGCGTCGAATGGCAGTACGCGGCTCGCTTTTGCAATTGGCTGCACAACAACAAGGGGTCGGACCAGGTCTCATTCGAGAACGGCGCGTATGACACCAGTACCTTCGGCGGGACTGCGCAGGACGGGTACACGAGCCAGCACGCCCGGAATCCCGGCGCGCAGTACTTCATTCCGACAACCGACGAATGGGTCAAGGCCGCGTACTGGGATCAGCGCCGTTTCAACCCATCTATAGGCGATCTCGGCTACTGGCAGTTCCCGAATACGTCGGACGTGCAACTGGTCCCGGGGGTCCCCGGGATAGGCCAGACCAGCGCCGGCCAGACGGGGTCGTTCGAAGTCGGATCCTACACAGACGTGCAATCGCCTTGGGGGCTGTGGGATCTTTCCGGCGGGGTCTCTGAGTGGTTGGAAACGCCTGTTCTCCGAGGTGACGGCCTCGTGCGGTATCGATACTACAAGGGTACTTACACGCCCTCCACGGCGGTCACTCTATACCAAGATGAAATCGACTGGGCGGGGGCTACGTTTGAAGAGGTTTCGTTGGGAATCCGAATTGCACGCATGGTCCCAATGCCGGGCGTCACGGTGACGTTTTCGGCTCTCATGTTGGTGGTTCTCGACAGAAGAAGGAGATGACCTATGAATCGGCAACTGGCATTTCGTACTGCATGGCTCGGGCTGCTGGTGGCGGCTTCGGCACAGGCGCGCATCACGGTTCAGGCAACGAATGGCGGCACCTACACCCTCAATTCGTACGCTAACAACGAGTACGACCTGACGCTCCATGCGACGTATGACAAGATAACATCGTTCACGATTTCGCGGACAACAGCGTCGGATGTGTTGCGGTTCATCGACGTCTACTCGTCTAATGCCGACGGCGAGACCGAACTGGTGATCGCACAGACGAACCAGGAGATCCTGGACATCAACGAGATCAACCTACTCGACAATGACGGATACGCCCGTATCAGTCGAATGGACATTTCGGGGAATCTCGGGGCAACCGAACTCAACGCGATTGCCGACACTCGAATTGGCGGCAGCATTACCGGCAAGCTCCTGCTCAGGCAATTCCCGGGAATCCGATCGTACCTCTCGGCGAGCGTTTCTGGCAACGTCCTCGACGACATCACGCTCGAGGACAGCGGCGAGGCGCCGTTCGGCCTTCTCGACATCCTCTATGTCGCCGGGACCATGGGCACGGCCAACGATCCGATCGATGTCCGCGTCGGCGGCTGGATCGGCAACATCGAGGCCGGGGAAATCAACGCCACAATCCGCGGCACGGGAGCGAGCGGTGAATCGACCTACGTCGGCCAGGTGTTCCAGATCGAGTCCAAAATCCGCAACGGCTCCTCCGGCGACTTCCGCGGCGAGGTCCGCTGCCGGATGACGGATTTCGACGACATCGAGGTCGACCGATGGATCCGCGCTTATGGCGATTTCGAGGGGACCGTCTACATCGGCGGCTCCTTCGCCGACAAGGAGGCCTACGACTCAGAGATTGAGACGCTTCAGAGCGCCGGGTTCAAGGGTCGCCTCATCATCAACGCGCTGAACGAGTCGGGCGTGTGGACCGCGCCCGTGAACATCGGGCCGACGGGGAATCAGATCAGCCTCTCCGGAAACAACTACAACCCCTCCGGCAACTACCCCAACTCCGCGCAATCGCTCGGGGGCGGGACGATCGGCAAGGTCCCCTTTTACCTCCATCGCACCGACTGCCTTCCCCAGCACAACCAGGTCTGGGACCCCAACGACTCGGAGAATCCCGTCTCCAACAAGGTCTGCATGCGGCACTACGGCCCCGTGACCTGGGACACCAACAACGGGAACCCCTACAAGGTCGAGCGCCGCAAGGCGGGATCATCCAACTCGTGGGTCGAGCAGACTTGCTTCACCTGCGAGATGGACGAGGACAACGACACCATCGTCTGGGTCAAGACCAACTCGGTGAGCGCGTTCCAGCGCGGCTTCGAGTACCAGGTTTCCCGCCGAACCTTCAACAACGGCGGAACCACTGAGAATGTCCTCCGCTGCGACCTGCCCACCGGCACGCCGCAGGTGGCGAACTTCGACCCGCTCATCTTCCGCGTTTGCGACTCGAACCCGCCCGCCGCCCTCGGCGGCGCCGACGATAACGGCATCGTCGACGAGGACGACTACGACTCCATTATGAACAACTGGGGCTCGACGGCGTGCATGAAGTACGGCGACGCCGACCGCAACGGCGGGGTCAACTCCGCCGACCTCGATATCGCGGAACTCTATCAGGAGTGGGAGTACTGCTACGCGCAGGGCCAGGGCATGATGCTCCCGCAAGGCGACGGCTTCGCGTCGCTCGGCTTCGCGGAGCAAGAAGCCGCGAGCGCCGCGCCGATGACGCTCTCCCAAGCCGTGGCCGCGATGGGCTACGCGAGCGTCGAGGCGTTCGGCGAGGAGTTCGACGCCTACGACGACACGCAGCGCGGGCTCGTGCGCAGCGTGCTGATGGCCCTCGTCCGCGGCGAGTAACGCGGAGCCGCGGGTCGCGAGACAGACCCGTGGCGCCAAACATAAGAAGTGGTTGCAACCTCATCCCGTCCCCGGTCCGGCCGGCCGAGGCAGGGTGAGCCGAGCGGGGTCGCCGTGGTCGCCACGGAACCCCGGATGACGCGGTTTGATAATGCGTTCCATAGGAAACCCCCCGCCCCGATCAAGGCGGGGGTTTTCATGTGTTCCACGCCGATGCGGGACGCGGCGTTCCACCCAAAAGCACGACGAGGCGCCTCCCACCGAAGCGCCTCGCCGCGTCATTGGCTTGAATGTCCCCGTGCCACCGACCGTTGTCTTCAACGGTCGGTGACGGCGTGCCGGGGGACACCGACCGTGCAAAGCCACGGTCGGTGGCACACATGTCAGCCCGCCTCGGCCCTGGGGTGGGCGTGGTCGTACGCCGCCCGCATCCGGGCCGCGGTGAGGTGCGTGTAGGCCTGCGTCGTGCTGAGCGACTGGTGCCCCAGCAGTTCCTGCACCGAGCGGAGGTCGGCCCCGTTGTCGAGCAGATGCGTCGCGAATGAGTGCCGCAGTGTGTGCGGGCTGATGGTCGGATCAAGCCCGACGAGCCTCAGGTACTTGTCCAGTTTTCGCCGAACCGACCGCGACGACAGCCGGCCGCCGTGCTTGTTCACGAACAGCGGCCGGACCGCCCGCTCCGCCGACCACGCCCCGCAGAAGCGCTCGTCCGCGCTCAGCACGTCGCGGTAGTGCCGGATCGCCGCGAGCGCGTGCGAGCCCAGCGGCACCATGCGCTCCTTCTTCCCCTTCCCGCGGATGCGCAGCGCCTCGCCCGGCTCATCCAGATCGTCGTAGTTCAGGTCCACCAGTTCCGACACGCGGATCCCCGTGGAATACAGCGTTTCGAGCATCGCCCGGTCCCTCGCACCCAGCGCGTCGCGGTCGTCCGGGGCGGAGAGCAACTGCTCGATCTGCTCGACGGTGATCGCCTTGGGAAGCCGCTTGCCCTGGCGGGGCGTGCGGATCATCGTCATGGGGTTGGTGTCGATGTGCCCGCGCTTGTTCGCCCACTTGTAGAACGAGCGCAGCGTGGCGATCTTCCGCGCCATCGTCGCCGCGGAGTAGTTCTGCTCGGAGAGGTGCGTCAGGTAATGGCGGATTTTGTCCGCGTTCGTGTCGATGATCGCGCGGGTCACGGTCGTCGGCATGATCGACCCGGCGACGTCGCCGTTCGTCGAGCGCGGGGCCGGGCGGGCGTTGAGCGCCGCCTGCTCCTGTTCCAGGTTGACCCGAACTCCCAGTTCGTCCGCGAGGAACTCGACATACTGCCGAAGGTCCGCGCCGTAGCACCGGGCCGTGTAGGGGCTGAAATGGCGCTCATCCGTCAGGTACGAAAGGAATCCGGCGACGATCGGGAGCGGCGGAGTGTTGGGCGTCTCGTTCATGGTGAGGGCGTCCGTGATTGCAAAGGTGGAGTCGTCGAAAGGAACTCAGAAGTCGGCCGAGGGATGCGCGTGATAGCCCGCCTGCAGCCCCAGGCGGTACGCGAGGATCGCGAGGTCGAAATGGTCCAGCCCGGACATCGGGCGCTCGGTGATGGCCGCCGCCGTCGCGAAGACGTCGGTCTCTTCGCCCGGCGCGAACAGGAAGCGCCACGTATGCCGACCCTTCACGATCGTCACTTCGCCGGGCGGATCAGGCGGCGCGCAACTCGCGTGCGAGTCTTTCCATGTCTCTTCGAGCGGGTCCATCGCCGACCGTCCTTTCCGCCGCCGGCTGGTCGGCGGCGGAGGGCCGGCGATTCAGCGGGCGGAGTCTGCTTCTGCCCGTGCCTCCGAGTCCCTCAGCCGCGATCGCTCGCTCTCGAGCAATCGCCGGGTCATCTCGTGGCACGCGAACTTCGCGTACAGAGCCATGCTCGCCGTGTATCTCTGCCAGCCCAGGGCCGACTCCGGATCGTGCCTTCCCTCGGCGTATTGCCTGATGTACGCCCGCGTGTTCCCGTCTGATGCGTCCAGCACCGCCGAGAGAGACGAGAGCGGCTGCGTCGGCGTCGCGGCGTCGGCGACCGGGCGGTCCGTCGCCGCCCCGCGAAGGGCACGCGCATCGACCGTCGAACGCCCCGCCGCGCTCATCGATTCATTCACCCCATACAGCGAAAGGCTCATCCCGATGATCGGCGGGTCGTACGGATGCCACGCGCTCACCGCGCCGAGGATGATCCCGTCCGCCCCCATCGCCTTGCAGAGCGCGAGAGCGTCGGCCTGCGTCGTGATCGAACCCATCTTCAACCCGCGCATCGCCCCAAGCGTCCGGTTCACCGGCAGCACGCTGATCCCTTCGACGCCCTGCGCCTCGTTCACAAGCGTGTCCGAAAGCGCCAGTTCGTCGATCAGGCTGACCCCCGATTCGTTGCGCAGCGGCGCCACGGCGAGGATCACCTCCCGACCCGAGCCGTAGGGCGAGAGCAGCACGTCGGGCCGAGCCGCGGGCCGCTTCCCCGCGCACCCGCCGAACAGGCCGAGAACAAGGGAAAGCGCGGCGGCCGCCACGCCGAAAGCCAGCGTTCGGCCGCGTAATACGAGCATGGTCTGTGCGGTTGTCATGGCGTCCTGCCGGAGAGACGAGGCTCCGCCCGTCTGAGAATCCAAGCCGCCGCGAAACCGCGCCGGCCCGGGCACACTTATCGGCAAATCTCACCGCTCTCGGTCATCGATCGGGACGTTCGCGATCTCCGCAGGCGGGTCCGGTTCGGTCTGTGCGGGCGCAGGTTTTGCGCTGACACGCGCCGGTGCCTTCGGAGTCATCGCCTGAACCGTCGGAGTCGCCGCCGCGGGAGCAGCGGGGGGCTGGGAGCCGGCACCGAGCAGGTTCGGGTTCGACCCTTTCAGCGCCGCCGCGACCGCCGACTGAGGATTCACGGCCCAAAGATTGTCCCGGCCGTCGCGATCCGACACGAAATAGAGGTTCCGATCCGCCCCCCACGTCGGCATCAGGTTCGTGAACCGTCCGCCTGTCAGGTTCGCCAACCCGCCTCCCTTCACGTTCATGATCCAGATATCCGCCGACTCCGGCCGCGAGTCGAGCAGACCCTCGCCAGGGTTCGGCACGCTGGCGAACGCGACGTAATCGCCGTCGGGCGACCATTTCGGATTAATCAAGGCGGCGTCGGGCGCGGTGGCGATCTCGGTCAGGTTCGTCGCCTCGCCGCCCGCGTAATCGAGCGTCCACACGCTGAACAGCCGGTCGCCCCGGTCGCGCGAACGCTGGAACAGAATCCGGCTCGCCGAGGGATGCCAGTCGGGGAACAGCCCGAGCGTGAGGAACTTCTGCACCCCGGAGTTCTCCGCGTCGGTGATCCAGATCTCCCAGCGCCCCGAGACCTCGCCGAGCCTGCAGAACGCGAGCGTGCGCCCGTCGGGCGACCACGTCGGATGCAGTTCGTGCGTCGCGTCGGACGTCACCTGCACGGCCCGGCCCCCGGTCGCGTTCATCACATAAATATCCCACGATCCCGAGCGATCCGAGGCGAACGCGACGCGCGAGCCGTCGGGGCTGACTGCGGGCATGATGTCCGATGCCGCGTCGTTCGTGAGTTGTGTTACCGCCCGCCCGGCGACCGACTTGACGTAGATATCCGGCGTCGCGCGGTGGGCCGTGCTCGCGTAGTAGATGCGCGCCCCGTCGGGGGCGACGGCCGGGTCCGTGTCGCCGCCCTCCTCGGCGAAGGAAACCTGCCGAAGGTTCTCCGATGGATCATGGTCAGACGCGCCCGCTTCGCCCGCGATGTAGCCGAAGAGCGCGATGGGCGCATGCCCGGGCGTCGGCGGAGCCACGACGGGCGCCGCTGCGACGGGTTCCATCGGCGGCGTGGCGGCGTCGGCGCGGGCGCGCGGCCCGGTCAGGTAGGGCGTACTGTCCGGCGCGGGCTGCGCGCTCGACGCCATCCGTTCCGCGCACCCGGACGCCAGCACGACCGCGCACGCGCACAACCCCGAACCCGCAACGCAACTCCTCTGTCTCATGACGCTGCTCCTGCAACCCGCGCGCGGCGGATACCCGCGCGCTCAGCGTCTTTTCGGACGTATCGGCCCACCGCCTGAGCCGCACGCCGAGCCCACTCGTCAAAAAACAAAGCGGACCCGTCTCAACCGGATGTCGGAGCGACTCCTCCAATCGCTCCGATCGGCGACACGGGTCCGCCTTGATAGGCGAACAAGCCAAACACAGCACAAGGCTCGGTCTGGCGGCACGGGATTCGGCCTCGCGGCGCCACGTGGCGCTGGCATCGACCGCCTCCTTGAACGTCAATATACACCGGCCCGCCCGCGACGCGAAAGGGAAATCTCCCTGATCTCACGCAAAAAACACAGATCGCGGCCTGGCTGTTCAACTGCGAAAATGGGTAATCTGCGCCGTCTCGGAGGCCTAATCGTTGCGCAGAAGGGGGTGATCCCCGGCCTTGAGCACTTCGTCCGCGACGTCCGCCAGTCGGCGGCGTTCGTTCCGCGCGGTGCGCTGGAGCAGCGCATGAGCCTCAGGCTCGGAGATCCGCCGGATCTCGATCAGTCGCCACTTCGCCATCTCCACCGTCCGCCGAACGGCGAGAGTATTTTCAAGTTGCCCGATCCGCCGCGTCTGCTCGAGCATGACGCCGGCCCGGGCCCAGGCGATGTTGATCGTAGCGCGCAGCGCCTCGCCTGTAATCGGTTTCAGCAGGTAACCGAACACGCCCGCCTTCTGCGCCTCGCTCAGAAACTCCGCGCTGCTGAACGCCGACAGGATCACCGACGGAATCTCGAGCTCCTTCCACAACGCCGCGGCGCACTCCAAGCCGTCGCCGCCGGGCATCCGGATATCAAGCAGCGCCACGTCCGGCTGATCGGTTCGCGCCGCGTCGATCGCCGCGCTCCCGTCCGCCACTGGGCCGCACACATCGAATCCGACCGCGCGCAACGCCGACGCGATGCCCATCGCGACAAGGTGCTCATCGTCCGCGACCAGGATGCGGCTCGGATGCTTCTGACCATCCGTAGGGACGCCGGTCGAGGGGTTTGATTGTGCGGAACTGTGCTGCACGGATCCTCGCAGGGCTCGCCCTTGGAACCATTCTCCCGAGTATACCCGGATTCAGGGGACAGAAATCAAATTCCCAAATCTGAGAATCCACTCGCCGGTGGCGTCGCCGATCTCCGTCGGCCTTGCCTCCCCAATACCAAATTTGGAATCCCTCCAATAAATCACGCCGCGCACCCGCACATTTTGTACAGAACCCGGGCCCCGACGTTCGCGTCCCATTGGTTTTCGCCGCTGGGGTCCGGGGTTACTTCGTTCAGGTCGAACCCGGCTACTTTCCGGCCGGAGTCGCGGAGGGCCTTGAGGAGCATCGCCGCGGCGTTGAACGGCAGACCGCCCGGAACCGGGGTGCCCGTGTGCGGGCAGAGCGATGGGTCCAGCCCGTCGATGTCAAAGGAGACGTAGACATCCCTGGGCAGCGCGTCCACGGCGTCGTCGCACAGGGCCTCCAGCCGCTCGCCGCGAGCGAGCCGGGTGAACCAATCAAGATCGAAATGCGTCGCGACGCGCCCGCCGGACTCCTTCACCACTTTCAACTCTCCCTCGCCGAAGTCGCGGATGCCGACCTGCACGAGCCTCGTAACCCGCGGCACGAGGTTCAGCACGTTCCACATGATCGACGCATGCGACCACATGAACCCCTCGAACGATTCGCGCAGGTCCATGTGGGCGTCGATCTGGAGCACGCCGAGGCCCTCCGGCCCTGCGGTCTCGGCGCAGGCGCGGATCGCCGCGAAGGGCGTGGAGTGATCGCCGCCGACGATGCCGGGGACTTTCCCTTCGGCGAGCGCGGCCCGCACCCTGCGGTCGACGAACTCGTTCACGCGCTCGCTCGCGCGATTGACCTCCGCGAGCGCCGCCGCGGCGTCGGTGTCGGCCGGATCGGCGCCGCCCCCTTCGATGATGGGACGCGCGATATCGCGCGCCCGTCGGCTGAGCCACGCGATGCCTTCGTGGATGTCCTCCATGAAAATGCCGCGCTCGTATACGCGCCCGAACTGGTGGTCGTACAGATCGACCTGGGACGACGCTTCAAGGATCGCCTGCGGCCCGAGCGACGCGCCCCCGCCGTAGGATGTCGTCGCGTCAAACGGCACTGGGATCAGCACGATGCGCGACTCCTCGCGCGTGCAAAGCAGGCCGAAGATGCCGGAACCCGGCTTCGCGGCGGCGTCTGGGTCGAAGGGCATGACGGGATGATAGGGGAGGAGAAACCGGGGTCCGTCGGCATGGGCTTTTCAGCCCCGGGGCAATCGCATGTTGGCGGCTGCCCCGGTCTCGCTGGCTTTGCAGCGAGGCCGGGCAGCGGTACAAGAACGTCCCGGCCTTGCCGCGGACGGCGCGGGCGCACCCGGACTTCGGCACTGGTTTCAGAGCCTGTGTGAAAGGGTTCGTCGCCGGGTGCCACGGCCAGCGGAGCGGAGGCTCTGCGGAGCGCAGTCGGCCGTGGCGGCGCTCCCTTTGCGATTGACTCCCGCAAGATCGCCGCAAGAGCGGGCGCACAGGACATGCCGCCACGGCCGACTGCGCTCGAAGACTCGCTCCGCTGGCCGTGGCACCCGGTCGCCGCATCCTGTAGAGAAAGGAAACCGCCCCGCCACCCGCCGGAGAGGCGGGCTGCGGGGCGCTCGATCTGCTGGGGCGAGTTGGATTACTGCCGCGGCATCATGACGCCGTCGATGTAGTGGACCACGCCATTGGTCGTGTACACGTCCGACTTGCCGATGGCGGCCATCAACTTCGGCGCGGTGCCGACCCAGACCTTGTTATCGCGGAACTCGACCGAGAACGACTGGCCGAGGAGCGTCTGGCTGCTCTCCTGCATGCGGGCGATGTCGCGGGCCGTGATCGTGCCGGGGAGCACGTGGAACTTCAGGATGTTGGCGAGGTGCTCCTTGTTCTCCGGCTTGAGGAGGGTCTCAACCGTCCCGGGGGGGAGCTTGGCCCACGCTTCATCCGTGGGGACGAAGACCGTGTAAGGCTCCTTGCCCTGGAAAGTCTCGTTGAGCCCCGCGGCCTTGACGGCGGCGATGAATGTCTTGCAGTTTCCCGCGGCGTTGATCGTGTCAAACGCATTCGCCGTCGCGTTCGACTGTTTCGTGGAGGCCGGCTGGTTGGCGCTGGGCTTGGTGTTGCCGGCGAGCGCCACGCCGCCCGCGGCGACAACGGCGGCGAGCGAGAGTGCGGTCCAGGTCTTCATGCGTCTTCTCCTGTCTCGAGATAATGGGGATCCGGGTCCCCCCGCGATCGCGCGGGCGGGCTTCGTCCCAGAACTTCGACCGGGAGCGGGAGCCGATTCAGGGGAGATCGCCGGAAGGGGGGCGATAACTCGATTCGGGCGTGCCCGCCGCGGGCTCGGGCTGCCCGATCGCCGTCGGCGGCAGCACTCGTATCGCAAACCGCGTCCGTTCGACGACAACCCCCAGCACGCGGACCTCCTCGACCCATCGCTCGGCGACAAGCCCGCCGCCGCGGGCGAACCAGCGGTCGATCGTGCGCACCGCCGTCGCCGCGGCGAACCGCGACGTGAAGACCTCGCGCAGATGAGCCGCATCGAATCGACCCGCGGCGGTGTTCACGCGCTGGTCGTCGAGGTACGTCATCTCGGAGAGGGCCGAGCCTTTCTCGCGCAGTCGCTTCGGGTTGTCGAGCAGGGGCAGGCGGATGCGCATCTCGCGCGAGAGCGTCTGCCCCGGCTCGATCCGCGCCGGAACGGCGACCGGCGCGGGCGTCATCTCGACGCGCACGCCGCGCTCGAAGTTCAGCGAATGCGCCAGGACAAGCGACCCGTCGGCGGGGTCGATGGTCTGGAATCGTTCCTCGAGCGCCTCGGCTTCGCCGCGAACGCGGCGGGTGGTCGTCCACGTCCCCGGTTCGAGGCCGGGGCGGCGCGTCTGGAGGAGGATTCCGCCCGCATTTGCTCCTTCGAGGATTTCGTAGGCCGCGGTCCATTCGGATTCGCCCGTCCGCGCCTCAAGAGACGACGCGCCGGCCCGGGCTGGGTCGGTCCACGGGAGCAGGTCGCCGATCAACGCGGCGGCGCGGGCCTGCCGCGCCCCTTCGAGCGAGAGCGGATCGCCCCCCACCATGCGCCGGGCACACGCCGGCATGAACGCCGCCGCCAACGCCGCCAGCGCAAGAGCACGGCGGAAAGGTGCGCGACGGTAACGCGAGAACGGCATGCCTTGAGAGTACGTTGCCGGGCGCCACGGCCAGCGGAGCGAGTCTTCGAGCGCAGTCGGCCGTGGCGTGCGCCGGCGGCTGTTGCCGTGCAACCGATTGCGCGGTCGCCACCGAAAGTGCTCCATCCGCGGGTCATCGGTGCCGCACGCCCGAGGGTCCAATCCTCACCGCACATACAACTGCCGCGCACATCCCTTGAGCCTGTGGGGAATGGGGTTGTGCCGTTCTTCTTCGCCCGTGAAGCGGGCGCACGTTGGTTGCCAGACGCGACAGCGTCTGGACAGCCGATTACTTGATCCTCCGACCGCCCGTGAAATGGGCGAGCGAAGCGCCGATCCGCCGCCCATGTCATGGGCCGGTAAACCTCCGGGGCGGTCGTTCGGCCGGAGGCGTCAACTCTCCTCCGCTCCTGCCTGCATGCCTCTTCACACACAGGTTTGCTCTGTTGAAATGGCCGCGCATCGCGCACGGGTCGCACCCTTTCAGGGTGCAGACAGAAGGCTGGAGGGGGCCCGTACCGGGGGCGGCGCTCGAAGACTCGCTCTGCCCCCGTCTATTGAATGCCAGCCTTTCAGGCTGAGGACGGGGCATTTCAACAGAGCAACACAGGTTCAGAGTATTTCGGGCGCCGCCATCCCCGCGGGTCAACGTTTGCTGTGCCCCCCCGGCACGGGCTGGAAAGCCCGTGCCACGCCAGTTCGCCTTGCCGTCATCGCACGCCGTCTGGTCGTCGGTATCATCGTGCGTATGGGAAATGTGGTCCGCATGCCGCGATGGTCCAACTATGCCTGCGCCGGTGCGATGCTCGCCACGGGTCTGGTCGGCTGTAAGGGCGTCGGGCACTCGGGCAAGGGCCAGCCCGAGTCGATCTTCGAGATGTTCACGCCCACGACCCCCGCCCAGGCCGCGGCGTGGGCGGCGGACGAGTACGACGCCGACAAGCGATACCGCGGCATCCTCCTCCTCGCCAACGCGCCCTTCGGCGGGGAGACGGTCTACGTCGAGATGTTCGCCAAGGCCTCGGCGGACGAGGATCCCGTCGTGCGATCCGCGGCGATCCGAGGCCTGGCTCTGCACGGCTCGCCGGAGCATGTGCCGCTGGTCCTCGCCCAGTTCGATGATCCGGACCGTCTGCTGCGATGGGAGTGCGCAAGGGCCCTGCAACGCCTGCACAACGCCGAGGCCATCCCCCCCCTCCTGAAACACACGATCGAGAAGAACGAGGACGAGTCGCTCGTGCGCTCCGCGAGCGCCGACGCGCTGGGGCAGTACGCCGAGCCTCGGGT
>CAZBDZ010000092.1:7559-12969 GCA_964490785.1 uncultured Phycisphaeraceae bacterium | reverse complement strand
CCGCACCCTGAAGGGGTGCAACCGGTTCGCGACGCGCAACCATTTCAACAGAGCATTGCGCACTCCAAAAAACCATCTCAAGACTCCGACGGTCTGCTTCATCGCCCGCCGAAGCGGGCGGTCCCTGTTTGAACCCCGCGCAAACCGATGGAACGCGGTTGCCACACCGTTTGCCTCGAAGCCCGCGAAGCGGGCGACCGCCGTTTGCCACCGGCGTCAGCCGGTGGCAAGGGTGATTTCGTTCCTCTCCCCCAAGCCTGCAACGCGAGCGCCCGCGTCGCACGCTTGGAACAGAGGGTCGTATTGGCCTTCGGTCGCCGCCGGCAACGCCCACGATTTCTTCAGATGCCCGTACCACGCCCACGTCATGAACGCGTTCGACCCGAAGAGCAACGCCGCCGTTGATCGTCCACGCAACATGAACCCGAGTGTACCGCTCGCGGCCGTGTGGCCGGGGCCTGTCCTTTTCGGGGCATGCCGACGGCCGTCGCGCACTCCGTCGACCTTCAGCACCCCACGTCAATTCGCGACACTCGATCTCTCCCTCCGCCTGCGCGCCGGCATGAGCGGCAGCATCATCGCGAGCCCCCCTGGCCCCGGAACCAGCACCTCATGGACGAATCCGACCGCCGCTTCGTGCGTCGCCTCGTCCATGTTCAGATTGAAGACGATCCAGTAGGGATCGGAGTTCGCGATGCCCGGACCGTCGGTGAAGAGCTCGAGTTCGAGAAGGTAGATGCCGTCGGCGGGATCGGCGAAGCCCCTCAGGACGTCCGGCCCGCGCAGCATGTGCGAAAGGTGCTCGTCGATGAAGCCGTTCGCGTCGGCGGTGGCGAAGAGGAAGCCGGAGACGAAGCCCGAGGCGGTGGCGCGGGAGATCTCGCCCGGCGTGCCGAGAAACTTGGCGAGTTGCATGGTCTCACCGATGCCGCCGTCGAAGCCCGCGCCGTTCCAGACCTTGAGTTCGTCGAGAATGTTGAAGCCGATGGAGGCGCCCGCGGGCAGGACATTCGAGGTGTATCCCGGCTCGTCGTTTCCGAAGGGGCCGAACTCGACGGTGCCGAGTTCGGACTCAAAGACGCGGCTCGGCGTGCCCAGGCCGCGGCGGTGCCCGCCCCCATCCTCCTCGACGATCGACGTGACGATCTTGTTGCCGACGAAGGCGACGCCGATATCGCCGCCGTGCGGCGCCGGCCCCCCCGCGAACACGGGTGCAGTGATGAGAATCGATGCTGTGGACATGAGGCTCTTCATCTTCTCTCTCCTTTGCTGTGCGCCGCGTGCGAAGCGGCGCGGGCTAATGGGCTCGTCGGGGGTCGAAGGCATTGTCGGCGTAGTCCTTGTAGACCTCGCGAAAGGCGAGGGTGGCGGCGTGGCCGTCGAGGAAGGCGTAGTTGGATCGAGAATCCCACGAGCGTTCAGGACCGCCGTGGGCATTGGTCTGCGTCTCGGATGCGGCGGCCTCGGGGGGCGCGTTCGGCGCGAAGTCGCCGTACCACCACCCGTAGGGATGCACATGGTCGACCCCTGAGAAGGTTCCTGTGTAGGCCATGATGAGGAACTGCACGGTGGCGTGCGGCGCTGGGAGGCGGTCCATTCGGTCGTACATGACGGGGTAGGGTTGGTTGGTTTCCGGGTCGAGGACGCCCGCAAGATGCGGGGTAACCATCTGGTTCAGGCCATACGATGTCTGGCGGAACACGTTCGGCCTGCCAACCGGCGCGGGCACTCCCGAGCCGCCGAGGGCGACAGGCCAGTGCGGGCTGGTATCGACCGGCGATTTCAGAAGGAGCGGCGCGTCGTAGTACTCCTGAAGCGCCACGACCCAGGAGGGCGTCGCCAGTTGCTCGCCCCCATGGGCCAAGCCGTAGTCCACGAGCATCCCCTCATGCTCCACGGCGTAGGTCTGCTGCGCGAGGGCGAGGCCCCGGACTTGCGACAGGCACTGCGTGGTGAAGGCGGCACGCCGCGCCTTGCCCAGCGCGGGCAGAAGAATGCCGATCAACACCGCGATGATCGCAACCACCACGAGCAACTCAATCAGCGTAAACGCCCGGCGGATCATGGGCACCAGTTCCCCCAGTGCGTCAGCACGAACGTGATGTCCGCGAAGTCCACGACACCCGAGCCGTCCGCGTCGCCCGTGATTCCGGAAGCCCCGGTCGCGCCGAAGTTCACGACCGCGCTGGTTACGTCGGCGAAGTTGACCTCGCCGTCCCCGTTCGCGTCGCCCGTGCACGCCGGCGGGGCGAGCAGGACTTCCTCAACGTATTGGATCGCAGCGGCGTGGGCGGCCGTGTCAGTCCCCTGGCGGAAGACGATGTAGATCGGGAGCGCCGGGTCAGAGATGCTGGCGGCCTTCATCTCGAACTTGAAGAGGTAGATGCCGGTCGAGAAGGGGGAGGTGAGAAAGAGATTGATGTGTTGATGGATGGAACCGTCGCCCGCGGCGGCGGTGATGTTGAATCCGGACACGATGGTGTCGGCGGTCGTGGGAGTCTGGCGGTTGTTCGCGCCGAGCGAGACGAAGAGGCGTTCGGCGGGGATGAGGTCGAAGTCCGAGCCGTCCCACCGACGCAGGGCGTCGAGGATGTTGAATGAGATGAGGGTTCCGGGCGGAAAGGTCCCGGTGGAGGCGGTGAACCCGGGGTCATTCGTGCCGTTGGCGACCTCGCCGAAGGACCCGGGATAGGAGCGCAGGTCAGGGATAAAGACGCCGCCGGCGTCAAAGTCGAAGGCGCCGGTCTTGAGCGCCCCGCCCTCGACGTACAAGTGAATGTCGCGGTGAGCCTGGCCCGACGCGACGGCGGAAACGAGCGCGAGACACGCCGCCGCGGGAACAACGTTGATGCCATTCTGTTGCATATGTGGTGCAATCATGTCGCAGATGCAATCGCGTGTCAAGAAGGAATCGTGCGGAATTCCGTTAGGATTCCGTCATGCCCCAACGCCCGACCCACCGTGCCGCCGCCGTCTCGGCCGCCATTACCCTCGCCGCCTGTGCCCCCGCCCCGCGGGAACGCCCCCTCGGCGGACGCGGCATCACGCCGCCAGCAAATCCGGTCCGCGCCATGGTCCGCGGCGTAACCGAGGGCGTCTCCGCCTCACGCTTGCGGACAGACATCGACCGCCTCGTCTCCTTCGGCACGCGGCACACCCTCTCCGACCGCGCCTCGGACTCCCGCGGCGTCGGCGCCGCCGCCCGATGGATCAAGTCCGTCTTCGACAATGCCGCCGCCGATCGCGCTCGCATGGGCCTCCCTCCCATGCACGTCGCCCTCGAACCTCACCGCCTCGAACCCGACGGCCGACGCATCGACACACCCGTCGAAATCCAGAATGTCGTCGCCGTCATCCCGGGTCGGCTCGAAGCGACCGGCCTCGCCGAACGAATCTACATCTCGGGCCACTACGACTCCCGCAACGGCAACGAGATGGACCGCACGGGCGACGCCCCAGGCGCCAACGACGACGCCTCGGGCACCGCCGTCGCCATCGAACTCTGCCGCATCCTCGCGACACGCGAGTTCGACCACACCATCGTCCTCGTCGCCTTCGACGCCGAGGAAGCCGGGCTCTACGGCTCGCGCAAGCACGTCGAAAAAGCCGCCGGTGAAAACGCCAAAATCCGCGCCGTCCTCAACAACGACATCGTCGGCGACCCCTCGTCCCCACAGGGCCGCGACACCCGCACCCACATCCGCCTCTACTCCGAAGGCCTCCCCGCCGGTCCCGTCGGCAGCGGGGACTCCCTCGCCGGCCGCGGCGGGGGCGCCATCATCGAACGCCTCCGCCGCGAGGGCGCCCTCGGCGATTCCTCCTCGCGCCAACTCGCCCGCTACGTCTACGAAACCGCGTGGCAGCACCGCACCGACGTCCGCCCCATCATCATCTTCCGCGGCGACCGCTTCCTCCGAGGCGGCGACCACACCCCATTCCACGAAGCAGGCTACCCCGCCGTTCGCTTCACCGAAGTCGACGAGGAATACAACCGCCAGCACCAGGACGTGCGCGTCGAGCAAGGCGTGCAGTTCGGCGACCTGCCCCGATACGTCGATGAGAACTACCTCGCCGGCGTCGCCCGCCTCAACGCCGCCGCCGCCGCATGCCTCGCGAGCGCCCCGACCGCCCCCGCCGACGCACGCATCATCACCGCCGCCCTGGGAAACTCAACAACCCTCCGATGGTCGCGCAGCACCGACCCCGACGCCGCCGGCTACGAAGTCGTCTGGCGCGAAACCACCAGCCCCGTCTGGAACTACGTCATGGACGCCGGCAACGCCACCGAAGCCGTCATCAATGTCAGCAAGGACAACGTCTACTTCGGCGTCCGCGCCTACGACCGCGAAGGCTACCGCAGCATCGTCTCCTTCGCCTACGCCGCAAGAGAATGAGCCGTCACCGACACATGTTCCCGAAGTTCACGAGGACAATCGTGATGTCGCCGAACTGAAACGGGGTGTTGAAGTTCGACAGGATGAACGTGATGTCCGCGAAATCCGCGTCGAGATCGCCGTCGTAATCGCCGGCGCATGGCGGCGTGAACTCGACCCGCAGGCTCGGCCGGAACGTGGGCTCGATGTTCTCGCGTGAATCAAACCGCTTCGCCGACGCGTCCAGCAACTCCTCGCACCGCAGAAGCCACCCGAAGTTGGACGCGGGCGAGACCACCCACGCCTGCACGTCCCCCGCGAGCCCGGCCCCCGTCCACGCCACGAATCCCGGCTCGAACCCGACCATCTGCGACGCGCTCACCCCCGCCGCGAAATCCCCGCCCGCCGTCGCCCAGAAAAGCCCGTCGTAAAACGTGTGCAGCCACGTCGCATCGCCCGCCTCCGCCGGCGCTCCCGTCCCCTCGTTGAACGCCCCCATCGACGCCCCCTCACCCCATCCGCTCAGCACGCGATGCACATCAACCGCGAGATCCCCGCTGATCGACCGCGACAGGTGAAGCGTGAGCGTCGCCGCGTTGATCGTCGAACCGGCCGGGATCGACGACACATCAAACCGCACCACGCCGCGCCGCAGCAGCGCCGACGCCGTCCGCCCCGCGAAAAAGTACTGCCCCGCGCCGTTCGACACCCCGCCGAGCGGATCCTCGTACAACGTGTTGTCCGCCGACGCGGGCACCACGATCGAGTCAGCCGACGCGGCCTCTGCCGCGGCGACAACGCACAAAGCGAGCGACACCACACGCATGTCCGAACCTCCTGCCCCCGCACTCCTTCCTTCTGTGTACGAGAATAGTGCGGTTTCCTTCCCCGGCAAGCGTTTCTCCGCAAGATTCCGCATCTCTCGCAACATCTCATGTCAGACGCAGTCCCCCGGGCTATCGCTCCGCGCAAATCAGTCCATCATGCCGTGGCACGCCCTTTCAAGGGCGTGCTCGTCGTGCCACAGACCGTGGCTT
>CAZBDZ010000092.1:0-7459 GCA_964490785.1 uncultured Phycisphaeraceae bacterium | reverse complement strand
CATGCCGTGGCACGCCCTTTCAAGGGCGTGCTCGTCGTGCCACAGACCGTGGCTTTGCACGGTCGGTGTCCCCCGACTACCCCTCAGTCCGATCTCTGAAATCTGCAATCTGCAATCTGCAATCTGCAATCTGAAATCCTCAAATCTTAAATCCCACCCCCCCGCTTCCCCCGCCGCAGCGCGGCCGCCTCCCTTGACACGCCGAACAAACACGACGATCCCTCACGCCGCCGCGTCCCCCGCGACCGCCCCCGCCCCCGCTCGCCTCGTCTCGATCACCTTCTTCACGATCCGCTCCATCTCGAGGGCCGTCGCCATCTCCTCAACCACCACCCCGTCGGCCCCGAGGCCCGCCGCCACAACACCCTGCGAAACGTAAGGCGTCCGCGCCAGAACAAAGATGTCCGGTTTCAGGTGCTTCGCCAGTCGGCACGCACGCAGAACGCTCTCCTCCTCCGGGATCGTCAGGATCAGAAAGTCGGCATGGTGGATCCCCGCCTGCTCCAGAACGTCCTCGTTCGACGCATCCCCGTACAGCACCTCGCGCCCCAGCCGGCGCTGCGTCGCCACCGTGGACGGATTCAGGTCGATGATCGTGTACGTCGCCCCGATCTTCCTCAACTCATCCGCGACCGTCCGCCCCACAAGCCCGAACCCCGCGATGATCGCGTGCAGCCGGCGCTCCTCGGGCGCCGCCTCCCCGCCCGCGAGCGCACGCCGGGACCACGCCGGCGCCGGAATCCGCGGCAGACGCGCGTTCCATTTCGTCGCCGCCTGCACAACCGTCGGCGTGGCGATCAGCGACAGCACCGTGATTGTGACCGCCTTGCTCACCACCGCCTCGTCGATCAACCCGATCGCCGGCGACGCCGCCGACGCCAGCATCAGCACGCTGAACTCCCCCGACTGCGCCAGCGCGAACCCCGCGCGAAACGCCACGTTCCCCGTCGCGCCCGTCGCCCACAGCGACAGCGTCATCAGCGCCGCCTTGATCGCCATCATCACCACGACCCCGACCGCGATCACCATCCAGTGCTCCCACAGCACCTCGATCGAGACGCTCATCCCGATCGCCGTGAAGAACACCGCGCTGAAAAGGTCGCGGATCGCCCCGATCTGCCCGGAAATCTGGTGCCGGAACGGCGTCGCCGACAGCATGAACCCCGCCAGGAACGCCCCCACCGCCGCGTTCGAGATCAACTGCTGCGTCAGCCCCGCCGCGCCGAGCGCCGTCGCCGTCGTCAGCACGATCAAAACCTCGGGCGACCGCGCCCGCGCCGCCTCCGTCAACAGCCGCGGCAGGATGTACCGCCCGAACCCGATGATCAGCCCCATCCCACCCACCGCCAGCAGCCCGTTCGCCACCATCCCCAGCGCGAGGTCGAAGCCGCTGATCGCGTGGTCAACCTCGATCACCCCCGCGGTTCCCGTCCCGCTCCACCGCGCCAGCGGCGGGAGCAGCATCAGGCACACGATCGCCGCAAGGTCCTGCAGAATCAGCACCCCGAACGCCAGCCGCCCCGACGGATGATTCAACTCTCGCCTCTGCAACAGCACCCGCAGAACAACCACCGTCGATGAAAACGAGAGCGCCGCCGCCACAACCAGCGAACCCGCGTGCGTCGCCCCCAGCAGCCTGCACGCCGGCCACATCACGATCGTGCATACCGTCGCCGAGAGGATCGTCCCCGCGAGCATCTGGTTCAGCCCGCGCGTCAGGATCGAAAGGTCCATGTGCAGCCCCACCCCGAAGAGCAGCAGCACCGTCGCCAGTTCGCTGATCGCGTCAACGTTCGAATCGTCGGCCACGAACGCCAGCGCCCCCGGCCCGATCACCGCACCCGTGATCAGGTACGCCGGGATCGTCGCAAACCGCAGACGCTGGAGCGCGAGCGCCACCACCGCCGCCGCCGCGAGAATCACGACAAGGTCCCGCAAAAGCGGCGCAGGCATGTTCGACGCGGCGAGAACCAGCATGGACATCCCCCGATGCTACCGCCCCACCAGGACACACCCCCGGGGACGGCCACCGCCAGGGCAATCGCATTATCAAAAGGGTGCCCCGGTCTTGCCGTCTGCGGCAAGGCCGGGTCGCACTTGCAACGCCGCCCGGCCTCGACGCAAAGCCGGCGAGACCGGGGCAGCCACAATAATGCGATTGCCCTGCGGCCGGCGCCGCCGAACTCCCGACCTCCCCCACCCACCGTTAGCATGCCCTCATGCCGCACGCATCCGATCGCACCTTCACCGACCTGGTGAAATCCCAAGGCCCGCGGCTCTACGCCCTCGCGCTGCGCCTCTGCCGCAACGCCGCCGACGCCGAGGACATCGTCCAGACGACCTTCCTCCAGGCGCACCGCAAATGGTCCACCTTCGAAGGCCGATCCGCTCCGGGAACATGGCTCCACGTCATCGCCGCACGACTCTGCGCCCGGAAACTCCGCAACGACCGCCGCCCCGGTCGGCGCATGCCGCCGCTCTCCGACCTGCTCCCGTTCGGCGACCCGACCGTCGCCGCCACCGCGAAGGGCGCGACGGGCGACTCTCCAATGAACACCCAGATCGCGCGCGAAGCCCGTGAAGCGCTCGAGTACGCGATCGTCCGCCTGCCCCCGGCGTTCCGTGTCCCGCTGGTCCTGAAGGACATCGCCGAGTTGCCGACCGCGGAGGTCGCCCGGGCCTTGAACATCAAACCTCAGACCGTCAAGACCCGCGTTCATCGCGCAAGGCTCCTCCTCCGCGGCGAGATGCTCCGCCACGTCCCGAAACTCCCCGCCCCGCCGCCGATCTACGACCGCCGGGTCTGCCTCGACCTCCTCAACGCGAAACTCGACGCCATGGACCGCGGCCGCGACGCCATCGGGCCGGACGTCCTCTGCGAACGCTGCCGCGGCGTCTTCGCGGAACTCGACCTCGTTCAAAACGCCTGCGCCCGACTCGCCGACGGGACCACCCCGCCGGGCGTCCTCCGACGCCTGGCCTCCCGACTGGAAGCGGAAACCTTCGGAGGAAAACCGTTTCACCGGAAACCACCCCGCTCCCGTCGGCCTCTTAAGTAGCGCGGTTGCTATCGTCTTGACATTCCGGGCGCCGAGACGAAAGGGCAAAGGAAGAGACCATGCTCCTGCGAATGATCTACGACCCGGGGCTCGCCCAGGCCGCCTATCTCATCGGATGCCAACGCACCAAGGAGGCGATCCTCTTCGATCCCGAGCGCGATGTCGATCGCTACATCAAAATCGCCGAATCCAACGCCGTGAAGATCACCGCCGTCGCCGAGACCCACATCCACGCCGACTTCCTCTCCGGCTCGCGCGAACTCGCCGAGCGCGTCGGATGCCGCGTCTACCTCTCGGGCGAAGGCGGCGACGACTGGCAGTACCAGTGGATCGACACAAAGTCCGCCGGCGGAGCCTACGACCACCGCCTCCTCAACGACGGCGAAGAGTTCAACATCGGGAACATCGCCGTCAAAGCCGTCCATACCCCGGGGCACACCCCCGAGCACATGATGTTCATCATCACCGACCGAGGCTCGGGCGCCACCGAGCCGATGGGCGTCATCACCGGGGACTTTGTCTTCGTCGGCGACCTCGGCCGCCCCGACCTGCTCGAAACCGCCGCGGGAATCCAGGGCGCAAAGGAACCCGCCGCACGCCGACTCTTCGCCTCGCTTCCGAAGTTCCTCGCCCTCCCCGATTTCCTCCAGGTCTGGCCCGCCCACGGCGCCGGCAGCGCCTGCGGCAAGGCCCTCGGCGCCGTGCCCCAGACAACCGTCGGCTACGAGCGACGATTCAACCCCGCCATCCTCGCCGCGACAAACGAGAAGTCCTTCGTCAACTTCATCCTCGAAGGCCAGCCCGAGCCGCCCATGTACTTCGCACGCATGAAACGCGACAACAAGGTCGGGCCGAAGGTCCTCGGCTCGCTCCCCAGGCTCATGCCCATGTCCGCCGAGGAAGCCGCCCGCCTGGACTCGCGCTCCGCCGTCGTCGTGGACACCAGGCCCTGGGCTTCGTTCCGCGCCGGCCACATCCCGGGAGCACTCTTCGCCCCATTCGACGAAGCCTTCACGACCATCATCGGCTCATACGTCGAGGACACAGAGGCCGTCTACATCGTCATCGACGCCTCGCGAGGCGAGGATGCCGTCCGCCAGTGCATCCGCATCGGCCTCGACAAGGTCGTCGGCATCATCGAGCCCGCCGCGATGGACCGCTGGGCCGCCGCCGGCAAGGGGCGAACAACGCCCGAAGTCGATACCGCCGCCGGCGCCGCCATGCTGAAAAGCGGCGCCGCCCGGCTCCTCGACGTCCGCCGCGCCGACGAGGTCGCAGAGTTCCGCGCCCCCGATTCCCTCCACATCGCCCACACACGACTCCCCGCAAACCTCGAAAAACTATCAAAGCAAACCCCCATTCTTGTAACCTGCCGCGGCGGAATGCGATCCTCCCGCGCCTGCGCCTACCTCGAACGCAAGGGCTACCAGACAACCAACCTCGCCGGCGGCATGCTCGCCTGGCAACAAGCAGGCCTCCCCTGTGCGGTGCCGCGCACCGCCTCTTGACCCCAGGGCAAGCGCATTTTCAGGGGTGCAATTGGGTGCCCCGGTCTTGCCGTCTGCGGCAAGGCCGGGACGCATTGGCAAACCCGCCCGGCCTCGCTGCAAAGCCGGCGAGACCGGGGCATCCACGATAATCCGATTGCCCGGTTCTTGACCGACCTCCCCCACTCAAACGCGACCCGCGCCGCTATTCTCCACGCGTGAGCCACGACCGCCGCGTCGATATCCGCATCTCCGGCATGTCCTGTGCCGCGTGCGCCGCGCGAATCGAAAAAGCGCTCCGCGCCCTCCCCGGCGGCCGCCACGCCGTCGTCAACTTCCCCGCCGCCGCCGCCACCATCCGCGGAACGGACCTCGCGCCCGAGCACGTCATCGACGCCATCCGCTCCCTCGGCTACGGCGCAACCATCGCCGACGATGACTCCGCCACCGAGCCGCGCGATTCAGCCGAACACGCGCGCCACCTCCTCATCGCCGCCGCCCTCGCCGCAACCGTTGTCGTCCTCGCCATGTCCCACGGCGGGCTCGGCTTCATCTCCCCCGCCGCCTCCGCCTGGACCCAACTCGCCCTCACGACGCCGGTCGTCGCCTGGTTCGGCCGGCGATTCTTCATCAACGCATGGCGAGGCCTGAAACACGCCTCCGCGGGCATGGACACCCTTATCGCCCTCGGCACCGGCGCCGCATACATCGCCTCCGCACTCGCAACCGCCGCACCCCGACTCTTCCGCGAGGCGCACCCGCCCGTCTTCTTTGAGTCCGCCGCCGTCATCATCGTCCTTGTCCTCTTCGGCCGAAACCTCGAAGCACGCGCCGTCCGCCGCACGGGGAGCGCCATCCGCGCCCTCATCGCCCTCGCCCCGCGCACCGCCCGCGTCCGACGCGACGCCAAGGAAACCGAAATCCCCATCGACGCCGTCATCGTCGGCGACCGCGTCATCATACGCCCCGGCGAGAAGTTCCCGGTGGACGGCCGCGTCGAGGAAGGCGACTCCGCCGCCGACGAATCCATGCTCACGGGCGAGAGCCTCCCCGTCGAAAAACGCCCCGGCAGCCCCGTCTTCGCCGCAACTTTGAACACCCTCGGCTCGCTCACCGTCCTCGCCGAAAAGGTCGGCGCCGCCACCGTCCACCAGCACATCATCCGCCTCGTCCGCGAAGCCCAGGCAACAAAGGCCCCGATCGCGCGCTTCGCCGACCGCGTCGCGGGAGCGTTTGTCCCGATCGTCCTCATCATCGCCGCCGCCGCCGCCGTCGCCTGGTTGCTCCTCGCCGCGCCGCACGCCCGCGTCGAGATGGCCCTCACCGCTTCCGTCGCCGTCCTCATCATCTCCTGCCCATGCGCCCTCGGCCTGGCGACGCCCACGGCCCTGATCGTCGCCCTCGGCCGCGCCGCCGAACGCGGCATCCTCATCCGCAACGCCGCCGCACTCGAATCGCTCCACCGCGTCAACGCCATCGTCCTCGACAAAACCGGCACCATCACCGAAGGCCGACCCGCCCTCACCGCCATCCACCCCACCGCCCCATTCACCGAGCCGCAACTCCTCTCCCTCGCCGCCGGCGTCGAACGCCTCAGCGAACACCCCATCGCCAAGGCCATTGTCCGCGCCGCCGAGGACCAAGGCCTGCGCATCCCAAACGCCACACAGTTCAAAGCCGCCGTCGGCGGCGGCGCCGAGGCACGCGTCGACGCACGCCACGTCCTCGTCGGCACGCGCGATTACCTCGAGTCGCAAGGAATCAAGCCAACCCCGCCGGATGCCCCGGTCTCGACGCCCGCCGGATGCCCCGGTCTCGCCGGCTCTGCGGCGAGGCCGGGAGAATCGGCCACGACACCCGGCCTCGCCGCAGACGGCGAGACCGGGGCATCCGCCGCGGAACCGGGGCACCCTCCGTCCTCGGGCTCAATCGTCCACGTCGCCGTCGCGGGCGCCGACGCCGGCGTCCTCGTCGTCTCCGACCGAATCCGCCCCGATTCCGCCGACGCAATCGCTCGCCTCCGCTCCCTCGGCCTGCGGATCGCCATGCTCACCGGCGACGCCCACGAAACCGCCCACGCCGTCGCACGCGAAACGGGAATCGACGACTTCAGCGCCCGCGTCCTCCCCGCCGACAAGGCCGACTTCGTCCGCCACCTGAAATCCCAAGGCCTGCGCGTCGCCATGGTCGGCGACGGCATCAACGACGCCCCGGCCCTCGCCGCCGCCGACGCCGGCATCGCCATGGGCTCCGGCGCCGACGCCGCCATCGAGTCCGCCGACATCGCCATCATCCGCGGCGGAGTCGCCCCCGTCGTCGAAGCCATCGCCCTCTCGCACGCCACGTTCCGCACGATCCGCGCGAACCTCTTCTGGGCCTTCATCTACAACGTCGCCGCCATCCCCCTCGCCGCGGGCGCGCTGTACCCCTTCACGGGCTGGCTCCTCTCCCCCATGATCGCCGGCGCCGCCATGGCCTTCAGCAGCATCAGCGTCGTCCTCAACAGCCTGAGGCTCAGGCGCCTGCCTCCTGCCCGTTGACGCTCCTCCGCCGACAGGCCACCGCCGGCGGACTCGGAACAGTTACGCCAAATCTCAACTCACCGCCGCCGCTTGCGCCGAATCGTCAACGCCGCCGCCGGCACGAGGAGCCCGAAGCCGCCGACGCCCGGAATCGTCGCAAATGCGCTGAACCGCATCGGCACCGGCCCGCCGATGTTGAAATCCGTGAGGTAGATCGCGTAATGAGGCCCCTCCCAGGAACCCCCGAGAGGCAACTGCATCGCGTACAACGACGTGAGCGGCCGATCCGGAACATTAAACGCGAAGAAGATGATGTTGCTCTCCGGCTGAAGCCCGTGACCTGCCTCACTTTTCCGTGCCAGTGTGAGTGAGAGTTGGTTGAATGAAGTCT
>CAZBDZ010000091.1:0-13471 GCA_964490785.1 uncultured Phycisphaeraceae bacterium | reverse complement strand
CCAGACGCTGGCGCGTCTGGCAACCATCGACGGCCCATTTCATGGGCCGGACGGACTCGAACGCGTTCAACTGTGTACGAACCTCGGTTTGCAAGAGGCTGAAGAGTTACGGAGTGCCACACACAATGCCTGCCCGTCTCGGTGGGACGGCTTTGCATCCCGTCTCTGCTGCGTCTTGCATTGAGTCCAGCGCTCTTGCCGACGACGGCACGAATCAGCCCCGAGAGGTACCCCCGTCGCCCGCCCGGCGGACGCCTCACAAGACGACGCCCCCGCCCCGAATGTCTTGCCCAACTTGACGCTCCCCTTCTTGCCCCGGCGGATAGGCCGCCGGGAAACACGCAACCTGTGAAAGGAGTTCGTCATGTGCCCACATAAGAAAACCGTCCTACTTGCTGCTCTCTTGACCCCATTGGCCGCCTCCGCCGCCGAGCAGCCCCCGTCCACCGCAACCCCCGTCGGCGAGGACGACATCGTCCTCCCCGGCCCGGCCCTCCCCGGCGATTACAACAACAACTGCCTCGTCGACTTCGCCGACGTCAGTTACGTCCTCTCGCAGTTCGCCCCGCGCGGCGACTTCGGGATGCACGAAATCGAGATCATCCTCATCAACTTCGGCCGCCACTGCGGCGAAGACCCGGGCGACAAGACCCCCGCCTCAGGCGCGGAGGATTCGGCCACCGTCCAGGATTGACAAAACCGCTTCGTTTTCGCCGATTCCACGGGCACTCGCCCGTTTTTTGAGGTACGCTTTCCCCGGGGGCACCCAACCCGTGCCCCCGGGAGGAGGCGATGATGAGAGGCCTATTCGTGGCAGGCGTGGTCGGCATGGCGGCAGCGGCGGCGCCCGCGGAGACCTTCACCGTTCCGATCGACCAATCACAATCCAGCGTGACCGCGACGCTCACCCTCCAGGGCCGATCTGACTCCGACACCTCGCCAGTAACCGGCAGCGTCCATCTCAACCTCGCAACCGTCTACGCGCCGACCCAGGCGACAGGCCTCGACTTCGACATCCGCCTGACCGAGACGCTCGACTTCTTCATCAGTTACGGCTTCGGCAGCAACTTCACCGCGACCGTCGCCGGCCTGCGCCTCTATTACGCCACCCCAGGCGTCCCGATGGGGCCCGTCCCCGTCGTCGCGGGCGCATTCTCCTTCATCGACGCCCCGACAGAAATGGAAGGCGTCCTCAACTACAACGCCACGGGACTCGTCTGCATCGCCCTCACGGGCGCAGGCCTGCCCTGCTCCGATGCCGACGACCTCTCCACCGAGCCCACGCAGTACATCGACTTCAACGCCACCGCCACCACGGGCCCAGGCAGACTCGTAACGATCATCTCCAACATCGATCAGACCACGCCCCTCGACCCCGCCAACCCTTCTCTCGGCTCCCTCCACGTCGTCGGCACAATCCGCGGCAGCGTCGTCGTCCCCGTCATCCTCGGCGACGCCAACGGCGATTGCAGCGTCGACTTCTCGGACATCACCGCCGTCCTCTCAGCCTACGGCAACCCCGGCCCCCTCGGCGACGCCGACAACTCCGGAGCCGTGGACTTCGGCGATATCACCGCCGTCCTGTCGGCGTGGGGAACGAGTTGCGGCTGAACAGTCCAAGGGAATCGCCCATGCGGTGGGCTGCAATTCCAGAAAGTGCCAAGCCATTCCCGCCTCCGTTTCCCCGGCGGGGCCGACCATTTCCCGCAGTCGCGCTCGCCGTGGCGGCGCTCGCCGCCTCCGCCGGGGGGGGCCACGCGCAAGCCCTACCGCACGCGAGCCACGTCTGGGTCAAGTTCGCGGAGGGCGCGCCCATTCGATTGCGCCAAGGAAAGCCGGACGATCTCGCCGGCGATCGCCTCCGCGCCATGGACCCCCTCCTCGACGAACTGGCCGCCGAGGGATTCACCTGGGAGCGCCCATTCCCTGACATCTCCGAAGAGCAACTCGAAGCGCTGCATCGCACCGCCGAGGCTCGGCTCGGGAAGAGCGTCGCCGATCAGAACCTCGAGTTCCTCCTCCGTATCCCCGAAGTTGCGGACGCAGCCGCGCTCATCCACCGTCTCTCAGATCGGCCTGAAGTTGAATGGGTTGAAGCCGCCAAGCCGCCGCCCCCGCTCCCGTTGCCGCCCGACTACACACTCCAGCAGGGCTACGCCGCCTCTCCGCCCGGCGGAATCGGCGCCGAAATGGTGCGCGGCCTCCCCGGCGGCGACGGCCAATGGGCCACGGTCGCCGACATCGAATACTCCTGGAACTTCGCGCATCTCGACCTGCCTGCCAACATCAGTCTCATCGGCCCCAACCCCGTGGACCCCTTCGACTCCCCGAATCACGGAACCGCTGTCCTCGGCGAAGTGGTCAGCGTGAACAACGCCTTCGGCACGACCGGCCTCGCTCCCGCGGCCCAGGCGCGCGTCGTCGCCGCGAACACCACCGCCGGGTGGAATGTCGCCGCCGCGCTGAATCGCGCGACCCTCGCGCTCCAGGCCGGTGATGTGATCCTCATCGAACAGCAAATGTGGGGGCCTCGATCGGACCCGAACGACCCGACGGATCAGTTCGGCCTCGTCCCCGTGGAATGGGACCTCGCCTCGTACAACGCCATCGTCACCGCCGTCGGCAACGGCATCGTAGTCGTCGAAGCCGGCTGCAACGGCCAGCAGAACCTCGATGACCCGATCTACAACGCCGGCCACGCGCCGTTCCTCCTCGAAAACGACTCCGGCGCCATCATCGTCGGCGCGGGAGAATGGAGCGGCGGGCAGGCACGCCGCCGATTGTGGTACTCCAACTTCGGCCGGACCCTCGATCTCCAGGGCTGGGGCAACCGCATCTACACAACAGGCTACGGCGACCTCTACAACGCCGAAGGGCCGAACCTCGACTACACACGCACCTTCGGCGGCACCTCGGGAGCCTCGCCGATCGTCGCCTCGGCCGTCTGCATCATGCAATCGATGGCGAAGGCCGCGACCGGCAGTGTCTTCACTCCCGCCCAGGTCCGCGACATCCTCCGCGCCACGGGAACCCCTCAGACGGGCAACACCGCCGAAAACATCGGCCCGCTGCCCGACCTCCCCGCCGCCGTCGCCGCCGCGTTCAGCACCCCGTTCGATCCGCCCGGGTCCTTCTCGCTTCTCACCCCACCCGACGCCTCCGTCGGCGTCGCACGCCCGGTCATCCTCTCCTGGGAACCAGCCCCGGAAGCCGCCACGTACCGCCTTGTCATGGATGACGACCCCGGCTTCGCAAGCCCCATTCTCACCCGGGATTATCTCGCCTCGCACTCATACACCATCCCCGCCAACCTTACGCCGCCGCTGACCACCTACTACTGGTCCGTCGAAGCGCGCAACATCGGCGGAACAACCCCGGCCTCGCCCCCGCTCGCGTCGTTCACAACCGCAGGCGATCCTCCGGGCTCCTTCGCCATTCTTGCGCCCCCCGACGGCGCCGTCGTCGCGACACGAACGCCGATCCTCGCCTGGCAACCAAGCGCGGGAGCATCCGCCTACTCCGTCGCGATCAGCACCTTGCCAAACCTCGCTTCGCCAATCCTCGCGCAAACAGGGCTGACCGCCACGAGCCTGCAAACACCGTCAGGCCTGCTTGCGGATCACGTCCGCTACTACTGGGGAGTGCGCGCCGCGAACGCCTGGGGCGAATCGCTCAGCCAACCAACCGTCGCCTCCTTCGCCGTGGAACTCCCCTACTGCCTCGGGGATGCCGACGGCGATCGGCTCATCGCCTTCTCTGACCTCACAATGGTTCTGGGACAATGGGGCCGCACCGGACCTCTGGGCGACGCCAACGGCGACCACCGCGTCGACGCCGTGGACCTCTCCGCCGTGCTGACCGCCTGGCAGAACGTCTGTCCCTGATATTCGGACGATGTTCGGTGGGCCGACTTTGGCATTTCTCGCGGAAATCCGCGAACCCTCTTGCCGATCTCCCATTTGGGGCTAACTTTCTATGAACGCCCTTTCGCAGGGACGAACTGGAGAGCAACCATGAAGCATCTGAACCGGGTTCTTTCGGCGGCCATCGTGTCCATGTGTTGCGGCGGCGCGCTCGCCGACCTGACGCCCCCCGGCATCGTCCGCGTGTTTGACGACGACGCGCCGGGAGTCCTTGACACCACCGTGAAGGACCTCTCCGGCAAGCGGACTCGCTTCATGACGATGGACACCGGCGCCCTCTTCGGCGAGGCCGCGCGACGCGGAGCCCCGGCCGAGGAACGCCTCGTCTTCAACCTCTTCGGCGACCGCGCCCTCGAAGCCACGCGACAGCACCGCGACCTCGGCATCGCCGGCGTCCCGATGTGGTTCGGCCGACTCACCGGCGACGCCGACGGCTACGCCCTCTTCGTCAAGCACGACGACGCCGTCGTCGGCAAAATCGTCTCGCCCGTCTTCGGAAACTTCGAGATCATCGCCCCCGAGGGAGGCTTCGCCGAGATCAACGAAATGGACCCCACGCTCGAGCGCCCCTGCGGCTCGGACAATCGCCACGACATCGGCGCCCCCGGAAATGCCCCCGCCCACGGGGAGCACGAGGGTGAAGCCGTCGAGGAACGCGGCGCGGAGACCGGCACCTTCATCTTCGCCGACGTTCTGACCGCCTACACCTCGATCGCCGCCGCACAGATCGGCGGAACCGCCGCCATGCTCGCCTGGATCGACGCCGAGATTGCCGAGACCAATATGGTCTACGAAAACAGCCAGATCAACCTCCGCATCCGCAACGCCGGCACTGTCGAGGAAAACTACACCTCCGACCCACAGGACATGGGCGTCGACCTCAGCCGCATCACGAACTTCGACGGCATCATGGACGACGTCCACACCATCCGCGATCAGGTCGGCGCGGACCTCGTTCACCTCATCGTCCCGGGACCGGCCGCCAACGCCTGCGGCATCGCATGGCTCATGATCGGCGTCGGACCGGGATTCGCATCCTCCGCGTTCGGCGTGACCGCACGCGCCAACTGCGGCAACTACGTCTACGCACACGAACTCGGGCACAACATGGGATGCGCGCACGACCGCGACAACGCGGGCTCCGCATCATGGCCCTTCGCCTACGGCTACCGCACTCCCGGGAACTCCTATCGAACCGTCATGGCTTACTCGCCCGGCATCTGGTCCCCCTATTTCTCCAATCCAAACGTCACTTACCAGGGCTTCGCCATGGGCGTCGCCATCGGCCAGCCAAACCCATGCTTCAACGCAGAGGCCATCAACCGCAACGCCTCGACCATCGCCGCCTGGCGCACCCTCTACACCCAGCCGCCGGGGACCTTCAACCTCACCTCGCCCGCCGACGCCGCCACGACTCCCGACCGCACGCCCGACTTCATCTGGTCCGAAGCCGCGGACACCGATTACTACAGGCTTGAGGTGGACAACAACTCCAACTTCTCCTCGCCCGAGATCAGCGTCGAGCCGTTGACCACGGAGTCCTACACCGTTCCCTCGGCCCCGCCGCTCGCGCTCCAGCCGAACACCCTTTACTACTGGCGTGTAACCGCCGTGAACCCCATCGGCACGCGGGTCTCGACTCCCGCCTCACGCACCTTCACAACCCCGAATGTCCCGCCCTCCGCCTTCTCGCTGAGCCTCCCCGCCGACGGCCAGGTCAACGTCTCGCGCAACCCCTCTTTCCAGTGGAGCCTCGCCGTCGACGCCGACACCTACGCACTCACCGTCGATAACGACCCCGGCTTCGGCAGCCCCGAAATCACTCAATCGGCCCTGATCGGCACCGCCTACTCCTGGCTCGGCACGCCGCTCGATCCGAACACAACCTACTACTGGAAGGTAACCGCGACCAACTCCGTCGGAACCACCGCATCAACCCCTGCCTCGCGCTCCTTCACCACTATCGGCATCGTCCCGGGCGCCTTCAACCTCCTCAGCCCCTCCGACGGCGCCAACATCGCAACCCGCACGCCGCTGCTCGACTGGTCGGACGCAACCTTCGTCGATACCTACCGCGTCATCGTCGATGATCAGCAGACCCTCACGACCCCGGTCATCGATCAGGCAGGCCTCACCGCGACCTCCTATCAGGTCCTCCCCGGCGTCCTCCTCAACAACACCCGCTACTACTGGCAGGTCCAGGCCATCAACGGCGCGGGCTCCACCAACTCCACACCCGCCGTCGCAACCTTCGCCGTCATTCTCCCCGTCTGCCAGGGCGACGCCAACGGCGACGGCCAAATCAACTTCACTGATATCTCAACCGTCCTCGTCAACTGGGGAGGAACCGGACCCCAGGGCGACGCCAACGGCGACGGCGCCGTCAACTTCGTCGATATCTCGAACGTCCTCGCCAACTGGGGCGGCTCGTGCTGAACACGCGCCGCCCACGACCCCGGCGCGTTCGACTTACCAGAGAGCGGAGATTCAGAGACATGGGCAACGCGATCAGACCATTCCTTTCCTGCGCGCTCGCCGCGCTCGCAACCGCTCCGGCCCCCGGGGGGGGCCCCGGGCCCGCCCCCACCGCGTCCGTCCGCGTCCTTGAAGACGCCGACCCCGCCGGGGGGGGCGTCATCGACACCACCGCCGAGGGACTCTGGGTCCAGCGTGCGCGCCTCGTCAACATCGACACCGCCGCGCTCCTCGGCGAAGCCGCCGACCGCGCCGGAGCCGCCGCCGAAACCGCCACATTCGACCTCTTCGCCGACACCTCCGTCACCGCCGTTCGCCGACCGCGAGACCTCGCCGTCGAATCCGCCGTCTGGTTCGGCGAGATCGTCGGCGAGCCGGAGGGCTACGTCCTCATCGTCTCCCGCGCCGACGCCTTCTGGGGCAAGGTCTCCTCCCCGAGCCGCGGCACATTCGAGATCGCCTACGTCATGCCCGGCCTCGCATCGGTTCGCCAGGTCGACACCGCCCAGTTGCCGTCCTGCGGCGCAAACCATCGCCACGAAGACCGCAACGTCCCCGGCCACGCCATCGACCACGCCGCCGACGCCCAGCCCGCCCCAGACCGCGGCGCCGAAACCGGCACCTTCATCTTCGCCGACGTCGGCATCATGTACACCGCCGCCGCACGCGCCGCCCTCGGCAGCACCGCCGCCATGGAGGCCTTCCTCGACGGCGCCATCGCCGACGCAAACGTCGCCTACGGCAACAGCCAGATCACCCTCCGTATCCGCGCCGCATTCAAGGCCGAAACCAGTTACACACAAAACTCCTCAGACATGGGCGCCGACCTCTCCGCGCTCCAGAACCCCAGCGACGGCCAGATGGACGACGCACACACGCTCCGCAACACCTACGGTGCCGACCTCGTCACACTCATCGTCAACGGCGCCGCCGGCGGAGCCTGCGGCATCGGCTACATCATGACCAGCGTCGGCCCATCCTTCCAGAACCTCGCCTTCAACGTCGTCGCACGCACCTGCGTCAGCGGCCTCACCTTCCCGCACGAACTCGGACACAACATGGGGTGCGCACACGACCGCGACAACGCCGGCAGCGCATCCTGGCCCTACGCCTACGGCTATCGCACACCCAACAACCTCTATCGCACCGTGATGGCCTACTCGCCCGGAACCCGCGTCGCCTACTTCTCAAACCCCGACGTCACCTACCAGGGCTACGTCATGGGCGTGCCCATCAACCAGCCCAACCCCTGCCACAACGCGCTCGCCATCAACAACAACTCCGCGACCATCGCCGCCTGGCGCCAGATCTTCACCCAGCCGCCCGGCACTTTCGCGCTCCTCACCCCCGGCGACGGTGAAACCACCGCCGACCGCACCCCCGACTTCACCTGGGAAGCCGCGGAGCAGACCGACTACTTCCGCCTCGAAGTGGACAACGACCCATCCTTCGCCTCTCCGGAGTTCTTCGAGGAGCCGCTCTCGACCAACTCGTTCTCACCATCGTCCTCGCCTCCGATCACGCTCCAGCCCGGCGTCACCTACTACTGGCGCGTGACCGCAATCAACCCCCTCGGCTCGCAGGCGTCAACGCCCGCCTCGCGCTCCTTTACAACGCCCGCCGTCGCACCCGCCGCGTTCTCGCTCCTCACCCCCGCCGACAACGCCGTCAACATCTCGCGAAACCCCTCCTTCCAGTGGTCCCTCTCCAACGACACCGACGGCTACACGCTCCTCGTCGACGACGACCCCGCATTCGCCAGCCCCGCAATCTCGGCGTCAGGACTCACCGTCGGCTCCTTCACATGGTTCGGCACGCCGCTGGAGCCGCTCACCCATTACTACTGGAAGGTCCTCTCCACAAACACCATCGGCTCCACACCCTCGACCCCGGCGATGCGAGCCTTCGACACCATCGGCATCCTCCCCGAAGACTTCAATCTCACCTCGCCCCCCGACGGCTCGAACATCCCCGCCACAACGCCACTGCTGACCTGGGGAACCTCCAACTTCGCCGACTCCTACCGCGTCCTCGTCGATGACCAACAGGGAATGACCAGCCCCGCCGTGGACGTGTCGGGCCTCACCGCAACCTCCTACCAGGTCCCATCGGGTCTCCTGCTCGCCGGAGTCCGCTACTACTGGCAGGTTCGCGCCTCGAATATCTCCGGCACCACCAACTCCAGCCCCGCCGTCGCGACCTTCGCCATCGTCCCTCCCTTCTGCCAGGGCGACGCCAACCGCGACGGCTTCGTCAACTTCGCCGACATCTCCACCGTCCTCGTCAACTGGGGCGGCAACGGGTCCCAAGGCGATGCCAACGGCGACGGCCTCATCAACTTCGTCGATATCTCCACCGTCCTCTCTAACTGGGGCGACGCCTGCTGACGCCTTCAGTGCCACTGGCGGCTCGCCCGCCAGTGCTGCGCCCTCTACCACTCCTGCCCACGCCCGAGCATGCGAGCGACAGATCTTTCGACGAGGAGCATCCGGCCTTTGAGTGCCTGATGCTCTGTTGAAACGTCAGTTTCTCAGCCTGAAAGGCTGACATTCCATAGCCGGGGGCAGAGCGAGTCTTCGAGTCGAAGATCCGCCGCGGCGGGCGCCGCCCCCGGAAAACGCCCATGACCTCTGTCCGCACCCTGAAAGGGTGCAACTCGCGCGCGATGTGCGACCAGTTCAACAGAGCAAGTTCCTGACAGAATGCCTACCCACCTCGGTGGGACGGATTTGCAATCCGTCTCGGTGGGACGGATTTCCAATCCGTCTCGGTGGGACGGATTTGCAATCCGTCTCTACCACTTCTCCGCCTTGCATTGTGTGAAGCACTCCTGGAACCGCGCGGGCGCGATGTTGGGGGGGCACACAAGAACCGCCTTCGCTCGCGCGAAGGGCCTGTTGAGGCGAACTTCACCCGCGACCCGGATGCAACTCGCGCCACTTCGTAACCGCCTCCGGCTCGCGGGGATACAGCGGCGCAAGCGCGAGAGGATCGACAGCCTCAACCTCGGCCGACGCCTCAAGCACCGCCGCCGCATCAAAGCAAGGCCGCACGACGACCACACCCTCGGGCATCACCCCGCGCTCACGCAGCACGCGCTCAAACGCCTCATCGCATACCACCACCTCGCCCCCGCGAAGCCCCAGCCCATCAACCCGCACAAGCCCGCCCGGCCCAGTCGGCACCATGCCCCCGTCCGCCCCGTATCGCTCCATCCACACATCCTCGCGCTTCCACGCCAGGAGAATCCGCACTTCGCGCCCCGCCCGCGCAACAGGATCAACCCTGCGAATCAGCGCCCGCGCCGTCGGAACCGCGTACGCCCGCGCCCCCGTCGCCTCGCAGATCATCTTCGCCGCCGCGACCGCCACGCGCAGCCCGGTAAACCCCCCCGGCCCGATGCTCACCGCCACCCGCCGAAGGTCCGCCGCCCGAAACCCGCGCCGCCGAACAAGCCGATCCATCGCGGGTACAAGATCGTCGTCATGCCGAGAGTCCGAGCGCACCGCCTCGCTCCCCAGATGGGTGATTCCCCCATCCCCCGCCGCCATCCCAAGAGCAACCGAAGGCCCGCACACCGCCTTTCGACCGCCCTCGCCGCCCGATGACGGGTTGCTGACCTCAATCGCAAGCGCAAGTTCGGAAGCGGGCTTCACTCCCCAAGTCTAGAGATACCCGTCGCCGGGCCGATGAACCCGGTGTAGACTGCTCCCGGACGCCGCCCTTGACCACACCCCAACCATCGAAATCCCGCCTCGCATGGGTCACGCGGATCCGCCTGCGCGTCATCGTCTTCATCATCGGCGTCCCCCTCGCCGCCTTCGGCGCCATCTCGCTCGGCCCGGCGTGGCTCACCCTCCCCATCGTCGGCGTCGCCGTCGCCGTCGTAACCATGTCCGTCAACAAAATTACCCAACGACTCGGCGACAGCATCTGCTGGACCTGCGGCTCGGACCTCACCACCGTCCGCCCCGGCGAGCACGGCAAAATCTGCCCCGCCTGCGGCTCCCTCAACCAGCATCGCCCAACCACGAACGCCTGACGCCCGCCCCCACGCTCGGAATGAGCGGAGGCTCCGCCCAGCGATTCCCGTGGTACCCCCCGCCGCGGGGGGAGGGCGCGTCAACCTCACGCGCACGTCGCCCCCCAGTTCACCAGCACCGCCGTAACATCCGCGAAATCAACGCCCCCATCGTGATTCGCATCCCCGGGGCCTGAGATGCTGGGCATTCGGGTTGCATTTCATCCGATGGTTCGCCGACCAATCGCTATCGCCCGACCAGTGCCAAACAGCACTACCGCCGAAACGCGGCGGCAAAGGGTTTTGCCCTAGGGAGGATTCCTAGTGAGGGTCTTCTTCACAGGATATGGCCACCTTCTACTTGCATTCCAAGCATTCGTGTGTAATCCTGAATAGTCGTATCTGTGCTGACCAGCGGTCCGCCGATCTTCGGGAGGCAACAATGTTCAGAACGGTCCTTGCCGTTGCAGTGTCGTTGAGCGCGCTCATGGGAAGCGACCTCGCCAAGGCTGACCCGGCCTCGAATATCTCTGTCGCTGCTCTGGCAGAGAGTGGATCAGGAAACGTGCTAGCCCTCGCGACCAACCCGGCAAGGGCTTATCGTGGGGAGCTTCCGAGGGCGGAAGAGCTCATTACGCATGCAGGCTTCTCCGGCTCTGTCACTCAATGGTCTGTCAACGCGTCCTGGACCTTCCGCTACGAGGCGTCGACCAATGGCATGTTGATCGGCGGGTTCCAGTTTACCTCTGGCCCCGTGCGGAGCGCGCAGCAGTTGGGGCTTGGCAACGTCGCCAGCTTCACTCCGTTGTTCGACGCGTACTTCGCGCAGTTCCCCGGCGTTGACTTCGCAGTTGCGTGGATCGAGACAGGAACTGCGGTCGCTGGCAGCCTCTCGGGATCATACACGTCGTCGAACACGCTTCCGAAGACTCTCTACCCGTTCACGCCTTGCTCTGATCAGGTTCCCATGGCGCTGGCGGTGAGCGGAAGCCCGGTTGGAGACGGCGTGATGGGGTTGTACATCGAGGGCGTCGTGAGCGATCTCACTGTGTGCTTCGCCGCCGACCTCATGGGGGAGTTTGGACACGCCTACGTCGAGTTGGTTGGTGAATCCGGACAACCAGTGGTTCGGGGGAAGTACCCGACAAGCAAGATCAGCGCGGTTCTCGGAGGACCGGCCGTGATCGGCAACGACGCCCACAGGAACTGCGTCAGGCGGATCTGCTATCGAGTAACGGCGGAGCAGTACTCGGCGGTTTCTCGCTTTGTCACCGCTCAGACTGCCGCGCCGTCCGACTACCATCCGTTCACTGCCAACTGCGTCGATTGGATTCGTGAGGCGGCAACTCAAGCCGGGATTGCTCTGCCCAATTCCAGCAGTCTCGGGATCGATCGGCCAAGCGTGCTCCTGAACTCCCTTGCGGCAATCACAAGCCCGGTCGCTAGGTGCGGTGTCGCCGCGGCATGCACCTTGCTCCTCAGATCCCCGCTCGAAACGGGTACGGGAACTCCTCCCCAAAGTTGGGACACGGGCATTCTCTTTGCGCTCATCCTTGACGATCCTGCGGCGGCGGGAGCGTCATTGGAAGTTCCAGTCTTCGATCATTCGACACCGATCGCCGCTTCGTTGGTTGCCGGCCAGACGCTGGAGGTTCGAATCGAAGGGATCGAACAGCAACGATTCATGTTCGGTGCCTCATGGGGAGATGGTTCGCAAAGTCCCCTTTCTAACTCCGCGACCGTTGCGAGACCGTTCGCAAGTCCGGGGGCATTCGCCGCCCGGCTCGTGGCCGTCGAGGACGGCGGTATCCATGTATACGCACTGGATCTGACCGTTCAAACCGGTGCCGGAAGCGGCACCGAGCCGCTCGTCATCTCCGTTGACGACATGCCGGACGCTTCAGTCGCCAACGGCGACCCCAGTTACGCGGCCGCCGGTGATATCCCGCTTCCGTCCGTCGAATCCTGCCAGACCGATTGCAATGTGAACTCGGTTCCCGATTGCGACGAGCCTCATCCGCTTGCCGGTCTCGATTGCAACAGAAACGGCATCCTCGACGCTTGCGATATCTCCTCGGGCACGAGCCTCGACGTGGAGTTAGACGGCATCTGCGATGAATGCCAACAGGTCGCCTGTCTCGGCGATGGCAATAGCGACGGCGTCGTCTCGTTCGCGGATATCACCAAGGTGCTTGAGAACTGGGGCGCCACGTATCCGCCGGCGATCGGCGCGGGCCCCGGCGATGCCAACGATGACGGAACGGTCAACTTCGCCGATATCACCGACGTGATTCTGGCCTGGGGTCAGACGTGCGACTAATCGGGAGCCAGGACTGGGGACAATGCGATCCCTCGCACGCCCGCCCCCACGCTCGGAATGAGCGGAGGCTCCGCCCAGCGATTCCCGTGGTACCCCCCGCCGCGGGGGGAGGGCGCGTCAACCTCACGCGCACGTCGCCCCCCAGTTCACCAGCACCGCCGTAACATCCGCGAAATCAACGCCCCCATCGTGATTCGCATCCCCGGGACACTCGCCCGTCGGCGGGCACGCCGTCCCGAACACCGCAAGCACGCCAGTGATATCGGCGAAGTTCACTTGCCCATCCCCGTCGGCATCCCCAGTGCAGGCCGGCGGCGGGTTGAAGATTGAAAGATCAACCTCGACGTACTCATTCGCCTCGATGTGCGTGTTCGCCAGGACCGCCGCCGGCGCCTGCGACGCGGAGATCAGCGCCCCGCCGTCCGCCGTCGCGTACGCCGCAAACGCGAGATACACCCGCCCAGGCATGACACCCCCGAACTCCTCTCGCAGATTCAGCGTCCCCTCGAGCACGCCCCCGTTCGCGCCCGTCGCCGCCTGCCGCGTCCCGCCGGCGTCGAACCATCCCTCAAAATCATTGTTGTTCTCGTCCGCAAGGTACGCGTCCCACCGCGCAACCTGCCCCGCCTTCGCCCAGTTCGCCGCCTGCATCGCCCCCGGACCGTTCGTCCCCGCAAGATAGACAAAGTGATCGTTCCCCTCACCCGCATCAGGCACGGCAACGTACAGCAC
>CAZBDZ010000090.1:0-13607 GCA_964490785.1 uncultured Phycisphaeraceae bacterium | reverse complement strand
ACAAGCCGCCAGTGGCACAGGGGCGGGGAGCACTGGCGGACGAGCCGCCAGTGGCACAGGGGACGTGCTGGTGGGTCGGCGCGGCGGACTTCAGAGGGATTGATTTGGTCGGTGTCCACCGGCTTGCGCCGGTGGCAAACGGCTTTCGCCGCTCCGCGGCGACGCGGCGCTCATCCCGAGCGTCGTGGTGATCCGGATTGACTCATGGGATCTTGCTCTGTTGAAATGGTCGCACATTGCGCGCGAGTTGCACCCCTTCAGGGTGCGGACAAAGGTATTGAGGGTGCTTGTTCCGGGGGCGGCGCCCGCCGCGGCGGATCTTCGACTCGAAGGCTCGCTTTCCCCTCGGCTACGAACTGCCAGCCTTTCAGGCTGAAGACAAAGGCATTTCAACAGAGCGCGCGGGTCCCTTTGCAAACGGCTGAAGAGATACCCCAGGGCGATCGCATTATCACCTCCGACGCTGTGGTGCGGCTGGCTCGGTACTAAGAGTGCCTAACACAATGCAAGAAGTAGTTGTGGTAGGGACGGGCGGGACGCCCATACCACCGAGACCGGTAGGCATTGTGTTAGGCACTCTAAGCCCGCAACACGGGCGCCGGTTCCTTGCCCCGGACGAAGTCCGGGGGGGCCGGGGTTCGCGGGTGCTGGGCCGGAGCCCCGGCGGGGCGAAGGAGGCGCGTTGCAAGCCGTTGCGCAAAGAACCGCAGTGCGACCGTCGCCCCGTCCGGGGCTTCAGAAGCGGCACCATTCCGAAACCCCGGACTTCGTCCGGGGCAAGGGACCTGCGCCCGCAACGCGGGCTGCGAAACACAAGGAAGCGATCATGCGATTGCCCTGGGGGGCATCCGCTTCTTCGCCCGCCACGGCAGATCTTCGACTCGAAGACTCGCGCTGCCCCCGGCTATTGGTAACTCTTCAGCGGAATGCAAAGAGCACCAGTCTGGTCATTCGGGTCCGAGCTGAATGCCCTCGCTCGTGTGGCACCCTTTCAGGGTGCGGAAGAGGTTTCGGGGTGCTTTTTTCCGGGGGTGGCGCCCGCCGCGGCGGAGTCGCCGCGGCGACCTCGCTCTGCCCCCCCGGCTGTTGACTCCCAGCCCTTCAGGCTGAAAATGCTCTGTTGAAATGGTCGCACATCGCGCGCGAGTTGCACCCCTTCAGGGTTCGGACAGAGGACTGAAGGGGGCCCCTTCCGGGGGCGGCGCTCGAAGACTCGCTCTGCCCCCGGCTCTTGAATGCCAGCCTTTCAGGCTGAGGACAGGGCATTTCAACAGAGCAGGCTGAAAACAAAGGCCCTTCAACAGCGCACACGGGTTCGTGTGCAAACGGCTGAAGAGATACCTCGCGGGAAACAAAGGCGTCGGGCGGGCTGGAAGGCCGCCCCACGGGTTATTCGGAGGTCCCTCATGCCAGGCGGACCCACTTGATGAGTTCGATGAGGCCTGGGGGCTTGCCGTACATGAGGACTCCGACGCGGAAGATTTTGGCGGCGGCCCAGATCATGATGGCGACGCCGAGGCCGCCGATGAGTGTGGTGAGGAGGAGTTCCCAGAGTGGGACGATGTGGGAGGGCTGTGCGAGGCGCATGATCATGACGTATGGGGTGGTGAAGGGGATGTAGGAGAAGGTTCGTGCGATGGCGCCGCCGGGGTTCTGCATGATGGGGGCGATGAGGAGGAAGGGGAGGATGATGGTGACGGTGATGGGCGTGTAGAGGGCCTGCGCCTCGCGGATTTCGGTCACGGCGGAGCCTACGGCGAGCATCATTGAGCCGACGAGGGCGTAGGCCATGAGGAAGTAGAGGAGTGCCCAGGGAAGGATGGTCATGGGGATCTGAGCGGCGGCGCCGAAGCGGTCGGCGATGGCGTATCCGAGGGCGCCGTAGATGGCGAGGACGGAGAGGCCGACGAGGCCTTGGCCGACGAGTTTTCCGATGAGGAGTTCACGTGGCGAGATGGCGGAGAGGATGACCTCCATGACGCGGGAGGATTTTTCTTCGAGTGTTCCCATCATGAGGTATTGCCCGCCGGTCATGGCGGCGATGTAGATGAGCATGAGGAAGATGAAGGGGAGGAGGATGGCGAGGGCGTCGTTGGATTCCTTTTCTCCCTCGGGGGTGACGACGACGGAGCGCGGGATGACCGGGAGGCGTGAGAGTGCGAGGGCGAGGGTCGGGTCCATTCCGGCGCGGCGAAAGCGTTCATCGCGGACGATCTGCTCGACGGCGTTCTTGAGTTCCTGCCCGTGGTCGGGCCGGAGGCGTGTGCCGTGGTAGAAGGCGTATGAGCCCGGGCCTTCTTTGAGGAGTTTCTCCATTTTTTCGACGGCGTCGCGGTCCTCGTCGCGGTTTCCTGTTTCGAGGACGAGTGCGGCGGGTGAGAGGGCCATGGTTTTTTCATCGACGACGGCGAGGGCGATGATTTCGCCGGCGTTGACGCGGGCGCGCTGCGTTTCAATGGGGGAATCCGTGGGGAGGACTTCGACGACGATCTTGTTGTGCTCGGATTCGCCGAGGAGTTGCTGCTGGAGTTCGATGCCTTTGTCGAACTGCTCGGCCATGCCGAGTTGCTCCGACACTTTGCGTGCGGCCTCGATCTGCTGCTTCATCTGCTCGAAGCGCTTCTTCTGTTGTTCAGGGGTGAAGTAGTCGTTGAGGTGGAAGGCGATGCGTCCGCCGGTGGTGGTGTCGATGACGGCGAAGGTTCCCTCGATGGGGGGCTTGGCGATCTTCAGGCTGGTGAAGAAGATCATGAGTCCCCAGATGAGGAGGGGGAAGATGATGGCGCCGAAGAGGAAGGCCTTGGTCAGGGCGGTGGCCTTGAACTCGCGGATTGCGGCGATGTGGATGCGGTTCATGGGGTTGCTCGCGTCGGCGGATGGTGCGGCGTGTTTGGGTCAGGCGTCGGCGTTGATGGACTTGTCGGCGCCTGAGCCGAGCATGGAGCGGAGCACGTCCTCCGATTCTCCCGGCTCGACGAGGTGGACGAAGACGTCTTCGAGAGTTGCGCGGCGGAGTTCGACGCGGCGTGCGGGGACGTCGCGGAGGACGGCGGCCATGACGGTCCGCGGGTCGGCGGCGGGCTTGAGGGAGACCTCGTAGGCGTCGCGTTCGCCGGAGTGCATGACGTTGGCGACGCCCTCGATGCGGCGGAGGGTGTCGGTCCATGGAGTATGGAGGTTTGGGGGGGGTTCTGATTCCGCGGAGGCGTGATCGGCGGCACGGGTGGTTTCGACGACGATGGTTTTGGGATCGAACTGGGTGCGGATTTCGTCGATGGAGCCGTCGAGGATTTTTCGGCCTTGGTTGATCATAAAGATGCGTGAGCAGAGTTGCTCGGCGGAGTGGAGGACGTGGGTGCTGAAGATGATGGTTTTGCCTGCGCGGTGCATGTCTTCGATGAGGGCGCGCATGATTCTGGAGTTGACGGGGTCCAGGCCGCTGAAGGGCTCGTCGAGGATGATGAGGTCGGGGTCGTGGATGATGGCGGCGAGGAACTGGACTTTCTGCTGCATGCCTTTGGAGAGTTCCTCGCAGCGTTTTTTTCGCACGCCTGGGAGGGCGACGCGTTCGAGCCAGTCGTCGATTTTGGATTGCAGTCCCGCGGCGTCGACGCCCTTGAGTCGTGCGATGTATGTGAGGAACTCGGCGACGCGGGCCTTGCGGTAGACGCCTCGTTCTTCGGGGAGGTAGCCGATGCGGTCCTTGCTTTCGACGGCGGAGTGCTTGCCGAGGACGGAGATTCGTCCCTCGTCTGGGAAGAAGATCGACATGACCATGCGGATGGTGGTGGTTTTGCCGGCGCCGTTGGGGCCGAGGAACCCGCAGAGGGAGCCTGTTGGGACGGCGAGGTCGAGGCGGTCGACGGCGGTCTTGTCGCGGAAGCGTTTGGTGACGCCTTCGATCAGGATGGCGTTTTCGGGCATTCCTGGTCTCCGGTCCCGGATCAGGCAGGGTACTGCGGCGCGCGGGATGGGGCCGAGCGGGGGTTAGGGGCGGGTTTACCCGATAGACGGTGAGGGTTGTTCGGTGTTTTTTCGATGGGTTTTGTTTCTTCGCTTTATCCGGATGAACGGATATACTGGTGAGACGGGGGGTCAGGAGCGTTTGCGGATGGGATCGCGATTCATCGAAGAACTTGAACGGCGGGTCTTGGTTTGCGACGGGGCGATGGGGACCATGATCCATCGTTGCAACTGCGACCTCCACCGGGATTACCTGGGCAAGGAGAACTGCACGGAGATTCTGGTGCGGACGCGGCCGGACGTGATTCAGGGGATTCACGAGGCGTACCTTGCGGCGGGGGCGGACATTGTGGAGACGGACACGTTTGGTGCGAACCGGTTGGTGTTTGCCGAGTTTGATCTTGTTGGCGAGACGTATGAGATCAACAGGCGTGCGGCGGAGGTTGCGCGGGCGGCGTGCGGGAGGTTTGCGACGGAGGATCGGCCGAGGTTCGTGGCGGGGTCGATGGGTCCTGGGACGAAGTTGCTGACGCTGGGGCACGCGACGTGGGACGAGATGCTCGGGTCGTACGCGGAGCAGGCGCGGGGGCTGATTGACGGCGGGGTTGACGTGCTGCTGACGGAGACGTCGCAGGACATCCTGCAGGTGAAGTGCGCGGTGAACGGGTGCCTGAGGGCGCTGTCGGAGCGTGGGAAGACGGTGGCGGATGTGCCGATCATGTGCTCGGTCACCATCGAGACGACGGGGACGATGCTGCTGGGGACGGAGGTTTCCGCGGCTGCGGAGGCGTTGGCGGGGTTTCCGATTTTGTCGCTGGGGCTGAACTGCGCGACGGGGCCGGTGGAGATGAGCGAGCATGTGGGGTGGTTGGGTCGGCACTGGGCTCGGAAGATCAGCGTGATGCCGAACGCGGGGCTGCCGGTGCTTCTGGATGGGAAGCCTGATTACCCGCTGAAACCCGGGCCGTTTGTCGAGCAGATGCTGAGGTTCGTGGAGCATGACGGGGTGAACGTGGTGGGGGGTTGCTGCGGGACGACTCCCGAGCACATCGCGGAGTTGTCGAGGGCGTTGGGGCGGCGTGCGCCGAGGGGGCGGACGGTGAGCGTGCCGAGGGCTGGGTGCTCGTCGCTGTATTCGGCGGTCGAGTTTCGGCAGGACAACTCGTTTCTGATCGTGGGGGAGCGGACGAACACGAACGGTTCGCGGCAGTTCAAGAATCTTCTGGCGAAGGAGGACTGGGACGGGCTGGTGTCGATGGGGAAGGAGTTGGTGCGCGACGGGTCGCATGTGCTGGACGTGTGCGTGGATTACGTGGGGCGGGACGGGGTGCGGGACATGCGCGAGGTGATCCAGCGGTTTTCGAGGCAGGTCGCCGCGCCGTTGATGATCGATTCGACGCAGGCGGATGTGATCGAGGAGGGCCTGAAGCACGCGCCGGGGAAGTGCATCATTAACTCGATGAATCTGGAGGAGGGGGAGGAGAAGTTGGCGCGCATCTGCGGGCTGGCGAAGACGTACGGCGCGGCGGTGGTGGCGGGGACGATCGACGAGGACCCCGTCGAGGCGATGGGCAAGACGGCGGAGCGAAAGGTGGCGATCGCGCGGCGGATCTTCGACCTGGCGGTGAGGAAGCACGGCCTGCCGGCGCACGACATCCTGTTTGATCCGCTGGTGCTGCCCGTCACGACGGGCGTGGAGGCGGATCGTCGGCTGGCGCTGGAGACGGTGGAGGGGGTGCGGCGGATTTCGAGCGAGTTTCCGGAGTGCGGGACGATGATCGGGCTGTCGAACGTGTCATTCGGATTGAAGCCCGGCGCGCGGCTGGTGCTGAACAGCGTGTTTCTGCACGAGTGCCTGGAGGCCGGACTGACCGGGGCGATCGTGCATTTCTCGAAGATTCTGCCGAGGAAGGACATAGAGGAAGTGAAGTGGAAGGCGGGGCTGGACCTGGTGTACGACCGTCGGCGGGCGGCGGGGACGAACGGGGCGGGCGATGCGGGGTTTGATCCGTTGACGGCGTTTGTCGGGCTGTTCCCGGATGATGAAGGTGGGGCGTCGTCGGGGAAGAAGAAGGCGTCGTTGGCGGATCTGCCTGTGGAGGCGCGGCTTCAGCGGCACATCATCGACGGGGAGATGCGCGGGCTGATCGAGTCGCTTGATGAGGCTCGCGCGAAGTATCCGCCGCTGGAGATCATCAACGATCACCTGCTGGCGGGGATGAAGGTGGTGGGCGAGATGTTCGGATCGGGGGAGATGCAGTTGCCGTTCGTGCTGCAGAGCGCGGAGACGATGAAGCGTGCGGTGGCGCACCTCGAGGCGTTCATGGAGAAGTCGGCGGGGCGGCGGAAGGGGCTGATGGTGCTGGCGACGGTGCAAGGGGACGTCCACGACATCGGCAAGAATCTTGTGGACATCATTCTGAGCAACAACGGGTACGAGGTTGTGAACCTCGGGATCAAGCAGCCGTTGCAGGCGATCCTGAAGGCGGCGGCGGAGCACAAGGCGGACGCGATCGGGTTGTCGGGTCTGCTGGTAAAGTCGGTGGGGGTGATGAAGGAGAATCTCGAGGAGATGCGGGCGAAGGGGCTGGCGACGCCGGTGATTCTGGGCGGGGCGGCGCTGACGCGGCAGTACGCGGAGGAAGACCTTCGGCGGGCGTATCCGGGGACGTTCTACGGGCGGGACGCGTTCGAGGGGCTGCGATTCATGGACCACGTGGCGGCGGGGTCGCTTTCGACGATCGAGCGAGAGATCGCCGGGCGCACGGGGAAGCGCGCCGAGGCGGAGGCGAAGTTCGAGGGGCTTGCGGTGTCGTCGGACAAGAATCGCCGGTTCGAGGCGCGCGAGCGGTCGCGTGCGTCGAAGCCCGCGGGCGAGCGCGTGGGGTTGAAGGATCGCGTGCGATCGGATGTGCGGACGGATGTCGAGATCCCGAAGCCCCCTTTCTGGGGCGTGCGTGTTGTGGAGGCGATTGGGCCGGATCAGGTGTATCCGTTCGTGAATCGCGTCGCGCTGTATCGTGGGCAGTGGCAGTTCAGGAAGGGGGCGATGAGCGACGAAGAGTTTGCGGAGCAGACTCAGGGCGAGTGTGCGGAGGTTTTCGAGCGGCTGGCGGCGGCGTGCAGGAGCGAGGGGATTCTCAGGCCGAGGGCTGTGTACGGGTATTTCCCCTGCAACAGCGAAGGCGATGACCTGATCGTTTTCGACCCGGATGATCCTGCGGGCGGGCGCGAGGTCGAACGGTTTACGTTTCCGCGGCAGGATGGCGGGCGGCGTCTGTGCATCTCTGATTTCTTCAGGCCTGTCTCAGGCGGGATGGGCCGCGACGTTGTCGCGTTTCACTGCGTCACCATGGGCGAGGAGGTGTCCCGGCGGACGCGCGGGCTGTTTGAGAGGAACGAATATAAGGAGTATCTGTACCTGCACGGCTTCGGAGTGGAGTGTGCGGAGGCTCTTGCGGAGATGTGGCACAAGCGGATTCGGCAGGAGTTGGGCATCGGCGGGGAGGATTCGCCGCGGGTCAGGGAGTTGTTCACGCAGCATTACCGGGGGTCGCGGTACTCGTTCGGCTATCCCGCGTGTCCGGAGATGAGCGACCAGGAGACACTCTGGCGGCTGCTCCGTCCCGAGCGGATCGGCTGCCGACTGACGGAGAACTGGCAGATCGTGCCGGAGCAGAGCACGAGCGCGGTGATCGTGCACCATCCGGAGGCGCGGTATTTCAATGTGTAGGGACGGGGTGCGCGGGCGCGGGCGCTGGGGCATGTTGCAAGCCGTTGTGCGCCGAACTGCGGTGCGACCGTCGCCCCGTCCTGGGCATTGACCTGTGCCCGCTCCGCGGGCTGTGAAACACATCGAAGCGATCATGCGATTGCCCTCCGCTCATTCCGAACGTGTGCACGATTGACCGACGAACCGTATCAGTACGAACCTGCGGCAGTTCACGGCGTTGGGTGGTATTGAAGACGGCACTGGCGGACAAGCCGCCAGTGGCACGGGTCAGCGCATTTGGACGATGACGGCGTCGCCTTGGAGTTTTGATTTGGCGATGGCGGCGTCTTCCTTGGTGGTGAAGCGGCCGATCTGGACGAGGTAGATGGTTCGTCCGGTGGCGTCTGGTGTTGCGACGATGGCGGGTGCGGGGAGTGCGGCGGCGGCGGCGCGTGCGGCTCCGGTTGCGGCGGTGCGGTCGGCGTTGGCGCGGTTGGAGAAGGCGCCGATCTGGAGGGTGTAGCCGGTGGCGGTCATGCGGTTGGCGGCGCGGGAGCGTGTGGAGGCGTCCTTGGCGAGCGAGCCCGCGAGGGCGTAGGCGCGTTGTGCGGCGTCGAGGCGGCCGAGGATGGAGTAGCACTCTCCGGCGAGGAAGTGAGCGCGTGCGGCCTCGTCGGCTGTGAGTCGGCGGCCGGCGGAGGAGAAGTCGATGGCGGCGGTGGAGTATCGTTCGCGTGCGACGTTGACCAGGCCGAGGGTCGCCAAGGCGCGTCCGGCGATCTCGCGGTCTGTGCTTCGTGAGGCGGGGCGGAGCCATCGCTCGGCTTCCGGGTATTTTTTGAGTTCGTAGGCGCTCATTCCGGCGATGAGGGCGGCGTGGTCCGAGGCGGGGGGCCTGGTGGTTTGCGAGGCCTGGTCTGCCTCGCGGAGGGCCTCGGCGTATTGGCCCTGGTTGTAGAGGTCGAGGGCGCGCTTTGGGCCGGCGGTGGAGCAGGCGGTGAGGAGGAGCGCGAAGAGGACAAAGGTGGATCGTGTGATGTGTTGCATGGCCGAGTCCGGTGGCTTTTTGGAGGCGGGCGGGGGAGGCGTGAGACGGACCGCCCATGAGTCCTGGGCGGGGACATCCGCTTCTTCGTCCGCCACGGCGGATCTTCGACGCGATGACTCGCTCAGAAGCGGCTTCTCTGACGCCCGGAATCCATGTGGGATCCGTATGAAACCATATCATCGGGCGTCGGCGGTGTTCCGCCGCAAGGAGTGTTCGTGAGCGTTCACTGGCCGATCATTCGGACGTGCGTGGCGAGGGCGGGGCGTGTGCTGATCACGGACGATCAGAGGCGTTGGCGCGGGATCGATCTTTTGGTGGGGGCGATGCATCTGGCGTCGGAGATCGAGAGGCGTTCGGAGTCATGGACGGTGGGGGTGCTGCTGCCGTCGGGGGGGGCGTTTCCGATGGCGGCGTTGGCGGCGTGGATGGCGGGGCGGACGGTTGTGCCGTTGAACTATCTGCTGAAGCCGGAGGAGTTGCAGTATGTGGTTGACGACTGCGAGACGGACCTGATCGTGTCGGCGGGGGCGATGCTGGGTCATCTGGGTGCGGCGCCTCGGGTGAAGACGATGCTGCGGCTGGAGGATGTTTCGTTTCGCGGGGTTCCCGAGGCTCGTTGGCCTGCGGTGTGCGGGGGCGAGGGGCTGGCGGTTCTGCTGTACACGTCTGGGACGAGCGGTCGGCCGAAGGGTGTGATGCTGTCGCACGGGAACATTTGTGCGAACATCCGTCAGGCGCGGGAGTTTGCGCGGTTCACGTCGCGGGACGTTGTGCTGGGGGTCTTGCCGCAGTTTCATTCGTTCGGGTTCACGGTGCTGACGCTGCTGCCGCTGACGGTGGGTGCGCGTGCGGTGTACACGGCGCGGTTTGTGCCCGGGCGGATCGTGAAGTTGTGCCGGGAGCATCGTGCGACGGCGTTCATCGCGATTCCGTCGATGTACAACGCGTTGTTGCACGCGAAGGATGCGGGGGCGGAGGACTTTGCGAGCCTGAGATTCATCGTGTCCGGGGGCGAGCCGTTGCCGGACGCGGTGGCGGCGGGGTTTTTGGAGCGGTTCGGGAGACGGATCAACGAGGGGTATGGGCTGACGGAGACGAGTCCGATCACGAATTGGTGTCCGCCGGAGGAGGATGTGCCTCATTCGGTCGGTCCGGCGCTGCCCGGTGTGCGTGAGCGGATCGTGGATCTCGAGACGGGCGAGGCGTTGCCGGCGGGTCGGGACGGAGAGGTTCGGATCAAGGGGCCGAACGTGATGCGGGGGTATTACAAGTTGGAGAAGGAGACGGCGGGGGCGTTTGATGATGAGGGGTGGTTCAGGACGGGCGACATCGGGCGGATGGATGAGCGCGGGTTTCTGTACATCACGGGACGGCTGAAGGAGATGATCATCGTGGGGGGTGAGAACGTGTTTCCGCGCGAGATCGAGGAGGTGCTCGACAAGCATCCGTCGGTGGGGGCGTCGGCGGTGATCGGGGTGCGGGATGAGGTGCGCGGGGAGTTGCCCTGTGCGTTTGTGGAGATGAAGGAGGGGGCGGCGTTTGATGAGGGGACGTTGCGGACGTGGTGCCGGGAGAGGCTTGCGGGGTACAAGGTTCCGCGGGAGATCAGGGTTGTGGAACGGCTGCCGCGGAACGCGACGGGAAAGATCATGCGGAGGGAGTTGAGGGTGATGGGGTGATGGGGAGCGGGGTTTTGGGAATAATGGCGCGGTGGCATCCGGCACTTTCTCGAAGATTCGTCAGGGCGGCTTTTTCGGAGCGCGGATTCGCGCTGGGAAACGCATCAGCCTACGTCGCGGCGTTGGAAGGTGATGATGGCGAGGGCGAGGAAGGTGATGGTCTGGGTTGCGGCGTAGGCGGCGATGGTGGCGACGTAGCGCGGTGGGATTCTGTGTCCCTGGGTTACGGCATCGACGAGCCAGAAGACCTGGAGATTCGGGACGATCGACCATGCGACGCGGGCGGGCCAGTTGATGCGTGTGGGTTTGTCGAAGAGGAAGTCGCCTTCTTGCGGGGGTCGTTTGACGGCGAGGCCGCCGGTGTTGAGGAGGGTAAGGGCGTTGTCCTCGGCGACGGAGGCGATGATGAGCGCGGGCTGGGCGTTGGGGCCTCGGACGTTGTTCACGTCGGTGAAGTCGGCGGTGAATCGCGGGTGTGTGGGGACGGCGATGCTGAGGCCGTTGGGGTCCGAGGCGTAGTAGAGGGATTGTCCCGGTCGGAGTTCGATTTTGGGTGGGCCTTTGAGTTTGAGTTGGAGTGATTCGCCTGGGCGTGCGAGTGTGAGGTTGTTGGGGTTGTCGGCAGAGGCGACGATGGCAATCTGCTTGTTGATGAAGGCGTGGCGGCCGAGGAGGTGGTTGGAGAGGAGTCCGAGGAGGAACACGCCGCAGCAGACGACGATGGTCATGACCTGTCCGAGGCGCGTGGATGCGGCGACGGCGACGGAGGTGAGGACGAGGATGGCGATGACGGCGCAGGCGGCGGTGAGCATGACCTGCGGCTTGAGGTCGGTGGTGATGGCCTGGAATCGCCAGTGCTTGTTGATGCAGAGGGTGATGGCGTAGGCGGCGAGCGATGCGGGGAGGAGTGTGAAGACGGCGGTGGAGGAGAAGACCCAGTTGTAGAAGTAGTTTCCCCAGACGCCGAGGCCGAGGGAGAGGAGGACCGAGGCTGTGGCGAAGAGGACGACCGGGCCGTCGATCGTGTCGCGTGCGGTGGACATGACGCGATGGCGGATGGCGAAGAGGAAGAAGACGACGAGGATGACAGCGGCGACGAGGATTGCGGCGGCGACGCCGAGGAACTTGCCGATGACGAACATGGGTCGGCCGACGGGCTTGGAGATGACGGTGAGGGCGGTCTTGTTCTCGATTTCACGGGAGAGGACGCTGGTGGCGACGAACGCGGCGAGGAGCATGCAGCAGACGACGACGGTGGCGAGGCCCATGTCGAACAGGAGTTTGTCGTCGCCGAAGACCTCGGTTTCCTCGGTGAACCCCATCGAGAATCCCGAGAGGGCGGTGTTGACGACCTGAAGGCCCGCGCCGATGAGGATAAGGATGATGAAGATCGGCTGTCGGACCGATTCGAGGAAGGTGTTACGGGCGATGGCGGAGATTTGGCCGAACATCGGAGGTGTGGACTGTAGCAAAGGGGGTGGCGGGGGAAGAGGGCAAGGCATGCTTTGCCAGGGCAATCGGCGACCCCCGGACGAAGTCCGGCGTTTGCGGGCAATGGGCAGAGCCCCGAACGGGCGAGGGAGGCGTGATGCAAGCCTTGGCGCGCCGAACCGCGGTGCGACCGTCGCCCCATCCGGGGCTTCGGAGGCGGCAACTGCTCGCATCCCCGGACTTCGTCCGGGGCAAGGAACCCACGCCCGCTCCGCGGGCTGCAAAGCACATCGGAGCGATCATGCGATTGCCCTGCATGCTTCGCTGATGGGGCGCTTTGGGAGTGATGTCAGGGACGATCGGCATTTTGCGCGCGGGTTTGGGAGCGCACCTGGTCATGGGGTGTTAGCGGGCGTGTGGCGACAGAGAATCGCCTGGTATCCGGGTTACCACGGGATTCGCTGCGCAGAGCCTCCGCTCATCCCGAGCGTGGGGTTTGAATGGCGTTGGGGCGGACTTGTGATGCGGGTTTCAGTTGAGACTCGGGCGTGAGTGGTCGCGGCTTGTAGACTCGGCGGCATGGGCGATGCCAGCGTCAGGGTGGTTGCGGTGGCGGGGGCGACGGGGTTTGTGGGGCGGCATGTGGTGAGGGCGCTGGTGTCGCGGGGGTTTGGGGTGCGGGCGTTGGTGCGGGATCGCGGGCGGGCGGCGCGAGTTTTGGGGACGATGCCGAGGGTGGAGTTGGTGTGCGGGGATGTATGCGACACTCGGGTGCCGGCGGCGCTGGGCGAGGGGGCGGGGGCGTGGGTGAACTGCATCGGGATTCGGCGGGAGATTCCGCCGGGGGCTACGTTTGAGGGGCTGCATGTGCGCGCGACGGCGCTGCAGGTCGGGGCGGCGCGGCGTGGGGGCGTGCGGCGGTTCGTGCAGGTGTCGGCGCTCGGGACGCGGCCTGGGGCTTCGACGGCGTATCACCGGTCGAAGTACGAGGGTGAGCGGATCGTGCGGGAGTCGGGGCTGTCGTGGACGATTCTTCGGCCTTCGCTGATCCACGGGTCGGATGGGGAGTTCATGGAGATGGCGCGGGCGTGGGCGCTGGGGCGTGCTCCGCCGTTCGTGTTCATGCCTTACTTTGCGAGGGTTCGGATGAGGCGTGGGTTTCCGTGGGCGGAGTTGGAGTCGGCGGTGGTGCAGCCGGTGCATGTGGATGAGGTTGCGTCGGCGGTGGTGGAATCGTTGGTGCGTGCGGAGGCGGAGGGGGAGGTGTATCCGGTGGTCGGGAGCGAGTCGTTGGACTGGCCGAACTTGTTGCGCGCGGTGCGGGATTCGTTGCCGGCGGCGGCTCGCGGGAAGCGTGCGATGCCGTTGCCGGGGCGGGCGGCGTCGATGGCGGCGCGGGTGGCGGCGGCGTTGGGGTTGGGCGGGAGTCTGCCCTTCGGGCCTTCGGAGCCGATCATGGCGATCGAGGACAACACTGGGTGTTGCGAGAAGGTGAAGACGCACCTCGGGCTGACGACGGGGGCGTTTACGAAGATGCTCGGGTGCGGCTGATCGGCGGCGAGGTTTCCCGCTGCGCGCCGGATGACCAAGGGATTCGCTGCGCGGAGCCTCCGCTCATCCCGAGCGTGCGGGTGCATGAGCGTTGATTCGCGTTATAAGAATCCCACAAGATTTCCGGGCATGAGCATCCGCCTCTTCACCCGCCACGGCGGGTCTTCGACTCGAAGACTCGCTCAGAAGCGGCTTCTCTGACACCCGGAAACCATGTGGAATA
>CAZBDZ010000089.1:0-13690 GCA_964490785.1 uncultured Phycisphaeraceae bacterium | reverse complement strand
CTTCACCGTCGGCGGACGGATGGAACGCACCGACTTCCGCGCCGCAGGCAACGCCGGGCACTTCTTCGCCGGCGCCATGATCGATTCGGGAATCTACGTCGGCGCGCCGACGGGGCTTTACGGCCTGCCGTCGTCGGGAACGGGATTCCGCGCGGGGTCGTCGCTGCTTGAGGTCTCGATCCGCGGCCTGACGAACGGAGAGGCCTCCTTCTTCAACTCGTTCATCGTGGCGAACGATCTCAACACCGTCCGCCTGCGCAACGCCGCCTCCGACAACCTCGGCCGCGTCCACGGCGTGGCGGCGGGACGCATCAACCTCGTCGAGGCCCGCCTCGGATCGCAGACCCTCCGCCTCACCGCCGCCTCGACAACCCCCGCCCCGATCGGCGACTTCAACGTCTTCGTCGCCTTCGTCCCCCCGCCCGGCACGACCATCTGACGCCGACTCTCGTGGGTGCCGGGCGTGGCATGGGCTTTCCAGCCCATGCCGCGGGCGCACGCCCTGGAAGGGCGCACCCCGCGCCGTATCCTCCCCGGCATGCCCCCGCCTCCCCACGCCCCCTCGCGCGCCCAGCGCGTGATCTACTGGTTCTGCTGGCACGCGTGCCTCGTCGTGCTCACGCTCTTCTATCGCTTGCGCCTCTTTCACGCCGCCCGCATCCCGCGCACCGGCCCGGTGCTCCTCGCCGGGAATCATCAGTCCCACTTTGATCCGCCCGCCATCGGCATGGGATGCACCACGCGACCGTGCCACTTCCTCGCGCGCGAGGGGCTCTTCAAGAACCGCTTCTTCGGCTGGCTCATCACCGCGCTCAACTCCGTCCCCGTCAGCGAGGAGGAGAGCGACATCGGCGCGATCCGCGCCATCCTCGCCCGCCTCGAACAGGGCGTGCCCGTCCTCGTCTTCCCGGAAGGCTCCCGCACGCCCGACGGCGAGATCCACGAGTTCAAGCGCGGCATCGCGCTCCTCCTCAAACGCGCGAAGTGCCCCGTCGTCCCCTGCGCGATCGAGGGCGCCTACGACGCCTTCCCGCGATCACGCCGCATCCCGCGTCTCTTCGGCTGCCGCATCGCCTTGATGTTCGGCCACCCGATCCCGGCGGGCGAACTCCTCAAAGACGGCCCCGACGCCGCCCTCGAACGGCTGAAGCGCGAGATCGAGACGATGCGCCGAGAGTTGCAGGCCAAGTTGCGTGCGGCGACAAGCCCGCAGCGGACGACCTCAAGCGAGGGCACGCCCGCGTCAACCTGATGCAGGATGAACCGAACGGCGGCCACAAACGCCCGGCGCATCCAGCCGCGGGGCGGCGCAAGCCGGTGGGAATGCGGTTCGCGAACGCGGATATTCGGCGCTATAATCGCCGCGAATGGGCACCTTCCATGTCAGCGCGACGATTGTCCACCACGCGAACCGCAGGAAGGCCGTGCGCATTCCGAGACTTCTGGTCGACACCGGAAGCGAATACACATGGCTGCCGGAATCCACGCTGGAGCAACTCGGCGTCGTGCGCGAGAAGAAGGACCTGCGCTTCGTGATGACCAACGGGCAGACTATCACGCGAAGCGTCGGCTTCGCCATCATCCGTGTCAACGGAGCCTTCACGGTTGACGAAGTCGTCTTCGGCGAGAAGGGCGACCTCACGCTTCTCGGCGCCCGCTCGCTCGAAGGGCAGAATCTCCGCGTTGACTCGCGGCAGAAGAAACTCGTCGCGGGCGGCCCGCTGCCCGCGGCGTAAGCGTTCGCCCGCCTACGCCCCCACCGCCTTCGCGCACCGGTCGCACAGCATTCCGCCGTCGGACCTCTCTCGCACCGTCCCGTCGCGCTTCCATGAGCGCTCGCACCTCGGCTCGGCCCGCAGGTCCAGCACTTTCGCCTCGCTCGCGTGCGGGTCGAGCCTCACCTGGCTCACGCCAAGCAGGTCCGCAAGGTCGCACGGGTCGAATCTCCTCAGCACATTCTCCGGGTCCGGCAGGATCACCGCCGCATCGAGCGGGTTGTCGAGGTCCGTCGTCTGCCGGGCCTGCTCGAGGGCCAGCAGCCCCGACTCCCGGCCCTTCATCACCGCGTCCCATGCAGGGTCGGCGGTCGCGCCTGTTTCCCTGGCGAACGTCAGCAGATGCACCGACCGCTCGGCGTCCCTGGGGTCCGTCTTCGTGAGCGCCCGCCACGCCTCGTCCGCCGTGTGCGGCATGATCGGCGCGAGAAGCCGACATAGCCCATCCACAAGATCGTAAAGCGCCGTCTGCGTCTTCCGCCGGCGCGGGCTTCCGGGCGCCTCGCAATACAGCCGGTCCTTCACCGCATCGAGATACACCGCCGAGAGCGTCTCGTTGCAGAAGTCGTAGAGCAGCGTCGTCGCCCGGCGGAAGTCGTACTCCGAGTACGCCGAGCGCACCTCGCGCGACAGCGCATCGAACCGCGCGAGCGCCCACCCATCCAGGTCCGTCCCCTTGAACTCCGACATCGGCACGCACGCGCGCCCGCAGCCGCAGGCCTTGTCGGGCGACGCGGCCTCGAAGTCGTCGAGGTTGCTCAGCATGAACCGCAGCGTGTTCCGCACCTTGCGGTACGCCTCTCCCGCCGTGCGGAAGAACTCGATGTCCGCCTTGATGTCACCGTCGTACGCCAGCGTCGCCACCCACCATCGGCAGACATCAGCCCCGAACTCCTTGAGCAGGTCGTCCACGTCGAGCGTGTTGCCCACGCTTTTGGACATCTTCCGCCCGTCCTTGTCCACGATGAACCCGTGGGTCAGCAGCGTCTCGAACGGCGGCACGCCCGTCGCGCCGAGCGCCGTCAGCAGCGACACCTGGAACCACCCGCGATGCTGATCGGAGCCTTCGAGGTAAAGATCGATCGGGAAATCCTCCTCCTTTTCTGCCCCCTCTACGGTGGGACGGGTTTGCAACCCGTCTCTCCTTCTTTCGCGCATCACCGAGTTCCACGAACACCCCGACTCGAACCACACGTCGAAGATGTCCGTCCCCTTCGTGAGCGAGGCGACATCCAGCCCCTTGGGCGCGTCGGGGTCGCTCGCGTAGTCGTAGTGCTTCAGCAGGTCCGCCGCCGAGTTGTTGGTGAACCAGGCGTCCGAGCCCTTCTCGCGCACGAGTTTCGCCGCCGCCCGCACGCTCGCCGGCGTAAGCAGCACGCGCCCGTCCTTCGCGAAGAACGCCGGGATGGGCAGCCCCCACGCGCGCTGCCGCGAGATGCACCAGTCGGGGCGCGATTCGAGCATCCCGCGCATGCGGTTGCGCCCCCACTCCGGCACGAAGCGCACGCCGCTCTCGGTCTTCTCCAGCGCCGACTCGCGCAGTGTCTTTCGCTCAATCCCCTTGTCCCGGAGGCTGCCCGCTGCGGCGGGTCCCTTTGTCTGCGTATCCACCCCGACGAACCATTGCTCCGTCGCGCGGAAGATCACCGGCGACTTCCCGCGCCAGTCGTGCGGGTAGGAGTGCGTGAACATGTGATGGCAGAACATGTGCCCGCTGCGTTCGAGGAACTGGACGACCTCCTTGTTCGCGTCCCAGATGGACATGCCGTGGAGCCACGCGGGGACGGTCGCGTCGTAGGAGCCGTTCTCCCGCACGGGGCAGTAGATCGGGAGTTTCTCGTGCAGGCCGGTGCGGTAATCGTCGGCCCCGTGCCCCGGCGCGGTGTGGACAAGCCCCGTGCCGTCGTCGAGCGTTACATACTCCGCTGAGACGAGCGAGTAGACGTTCTTCCACGACCGATCCGTATGCCGGGTCGCCTCGGCGGGCAACGTCGAGAAGTCCGGCATGCCGCCGGGGGCCTGGCCGTGATACAGCGGATGCCGGTACTTCAGCCCGACGAGCGCGGCGCCCTTCGCGGTCGCCAGAATCTCGACCTGCTCCGCCTTGCCCGCCTTGGCCACGCGCTCGACGAGTTCCTTCGCGATGACCGTGATGTTCCCGTCGATGCGGACAAGCGCGTACTCCGCATCCTTATGCACGGCGATCGCCACGTTCGCCGGGAGCGTCCAAGGCGTCGTCGTCCAGATCATGAAGCAAGGCCGCTGCGAAGGCCGAGTCATCTGACCCGAGTCTTCTGCCTCAGTCCCTTCTTCCCCGCCTTCCTCTGTGCTCTCTGTGCCTCTGTGGTGAATGCCTTTCAATCCGAAAGCGTCGTACACCGCCTCCTGATCCTCCGCCTCGAAGTCGACGTAGATCGACGGGTCCTCCCGGTCGTAGTACTCCAGTTCCGCGTCGGCGAGGGCCGTCTCGTTCGCCGGGGACCAGTGGACGCTCTTCAACTGCCTGTACACCAGCCCCGCCTCGACCAGGTCGGCGAACACCTCCAGCGTCGCCCCCTCGTACGCCGGGTCCATCGTCAGGTACGGGTGCGCGTAGTCGGCGAGCGTCAGCAGACGCTTCATCTGCTCCATCTGCACCTTGATCGATTTCTCCGCGTGCGTCCGGCACTCGCGCCGGATCGCCATCCGCCGGGCGTCCGCCTCAAGCCCCGCCAACTTCTCCATCTTCCCCTTCGCGGCGAGGTCCTGGATCACCTTATGCTCGATCGGCAGGCCGTGGCAATCCCACCCCGGCACGAACGGGCACGCCTTCCCCTCCATCAGCGCGATCCGCACCACGAAGTCCTTCAGGCACTTGTTCAGCAGGTGCCCGAGGTGCAACTGCGCGTTCGCATACGGCGGCCCGTCGTGAAAGATGAACCTCGTGCCGCCGACCGCGGCTTCGCACGGTCGGTGCTCCTGCACGCGCGCGTACAACCCCATCCCCTCCCACCGTTTCAGGCTCGTCGGCTCGTTCTGCACGAGGTTCGCCTTCATCGCGAACGCCGTTCGGGGCAGGTTCAGCGTGCCCTTGTACTTCGATTGTCTCTCGCCGGTCTCGGTTGACATCGTTGAATCCGTTTTCACCACGGAACACGCTGAGGCACACGGAGGGGATGCAATGACTTGATACTCAATCCTCCCGCCGTGCCTCTCTGTGTGCTCCGCGGTGAGCGCTTGAAATCCTACAGGGAACGAAAACGGCCCCGGGACTTCCGGGGCCGCGGGGTTCATCGGGCTGGAAGTCGTGCCTACTCCTTGTGCTCGAAAATGCTCTGCGTCCGCAGCACAAGGCCGCCCTGCGCCATCAGGTGGTACGACTGGGCGTGGATTTCGGTCCGGTACCGCTGGAGGTCAAGGATCGAGGCGCACTTCCCGCCGTCCTCATCCTGCCAGGTGTGAACCATCGCGTCGTTCTCCTTTCCGAACGCGACGAGTTCCTTGTACGTGGCGGCGTAGAGGCTCTCCGGGAGAGACTCCGTCTGCAGAGTCGAAACGAGGCGGATCTTCTCGCCGAACGCCTGCTCGTGGTCGCGCTCGCCGGCGCAGGGCACGGCGGCGACGACCCCGCGGTCCGGGATCCCCTCCTCAAGGTCCGTGATCAGTTCGGTCGCGCACCCACCGCCGTACTCGAACCGCAGGAGATGGCTCCCCGCCATGAGCCACGCCTCGAACTTGTATTCGCCGTGGTCGAGCGTCCGCCGGGATTTGACGCGGAACAACTCGGGGTGCAGCGCCCGGCGGTACAGGATCATGCGGTAGGCCTGGAGACTTGAAGAACGGGTCGTGGGGTTCATGGACAGTCCTCAGAAACGATGGCCGGGGTTCGCCCGGGAGGGGCTTGATCGTCCCCTTTTGTTGGGCTTTGAGTGTATTGGGCAACTCCGGTTTGGCAAGAGTTTTTCCCAAACTTTTCCCCGCCCGGGGGCTGGAATCGCGTGTTTTCGAGCGAAATGCGGTGCCGGGGTTCATACGTTCAACTCCGAACGCCGTGCGGACCGAAGGCAGAAAGAACCCGAACCATGCCAAGCGCCCCCGCCCCCCGATCCCTGTTGCGAACCTTACCCCCGGCCCTGCGCCTGGCGGGCCTGTCGGCGGCGCTGCCGCACGCCGACGCCGGGGAACGCCGGTGGATTGCGGCCGAAATCCTCGACCTTGCGGAAACGCCGCATGGCCCCGGTTTCGCCGCCCTTGAGCCGCTGCTCGCGGCGTGGGAGACCCTGGATTCCGAAACCCGTCTTGCCCTCGTCGCCGCTGCGGAAGCGGGCCTGCCGGGGTGGCTGGAGAGCACCTTGGGTGCCACGGCCAGCGAAGTCAGCCGTGGCACGCCCTTTCCAGGGCGTGTTCCCCCGGCATGGGCTGGAAAGCCCATGCCACTCATTGCAGCCGACCTCTCCATCTGGTCGCACGACCGCCTTTGCCCGGTTCGGCACATGCTCCGCAAGCCGGCGCTCGCCGGTGCGATCGACGCGGCGCTCGCCGACGCGGCGTCGGCGTTCATGGACCATCGCCTCGCCCGGGTGATCGACGCCGTCATCGCGGCGGCTCACGAGCCGGGTCCGGCCGTCAGGGCGTTTCTCGCGGATCACTCCCAGCCCGCGCACCTGCCGCTCCGTGCCGCCGCACGCGCCGCGGCGGCGGAGGTCTCATCCGCCCGACTCGTCGCGTGGCTCGGCGTGCCGGCGCTCGCGGGGATCGCCCGCGATGCGCTCGCGGCCCGCGGCGTGCTTCGGGACGAGGCCGCGCTCACCTCCGCGCACCTTCTCATCTCCCGCGGCCGGGCGGGCCTCGCGGCACGGACCATCCCGCGAATGCGTGGGCGCATCGACGCAACGGCAGACTCGGCTTCAGCGACATCCAATCCCGCGACGACCGCGAATCCCCAGTGTGATTCGCCCGTCGCCCGCCTCTCCGAATCCGCGCGCCGCGGCGTCATCCGCTGGCTCCGCCATACGCGGCTGACGGCGGATCCTCAGTGGCTGACCGACGAATCGCCGCTCGTGCGACTCGACGCCGTGCGCGCGCTCGCCGCGCTGCATCCCACGCCCGCGACGGACGAACTGCTGAAGGACTTCGCGCTCGACACGCACCCCGCGGTCGCCGCGACCGCCGCCGCCGCGCTCGACCGGGCGGCCAGTCCTTCGCGCCGCCGAAGCCTCGGGCCGTTCCTTGCGACGCTCGCGCGCTCGCCCCACGCCGCGGTGCGCGCGATCGTGCGCCGGCCGAAGCGGGACTGGGCGATGTCGCCGGACCGCCCGCCCTCGCCACGTGCGAGCGCCGAGACTGACCGCGCCATCCCGACAATGGAGGCCGCGAACCTCACATGATGACGCTCGTCCTCAGCGTGGATCGTGTCAGCCTGGCACAGCCGGGGGAGGCGATTCTGCCCCCCGGTGTGTGGCTCTGGCTTGGCCCGTTCCTGCTGCTTTGTCTTGCCGTCGGTTGCTGGTTGTCGATGCTGGCCTGGCGCGATCGAAGCGCCTGCATGCCGGAGGAGCGGGCCTTTCGCGTGCTGGCCCGGCGCATGGCGCTGCCTCGACGAGTACGGTCGGCCCTGCGCCGTCTCGGCGGCGAGTCGGGGATTCCCCCGGTCGGGCTTCTCCTGAGCCGGGCCGCCTTCGACAAGGCCGCGGGAACCCACGCCGACGCCGACATCGGGGATGTGCGGGCGGCGGTGTTTTCTGACCGATGAAGAGAGGGTGAACAGCGCGATGCGCGATCCTCACCGCGGCCTCGGGAGCGACCGCCGCGCGCTCCCGCGACTTCCCTGCGATATCGCCTTCGCGGCGAGCGCGGCCCCCTTCGCGGGCGATGCCGTTCTCCGCGCCCTTGACATCTCCACCGGCGGCATGCGGTTCCACTGCAACCAGAGGCTCCGCGAGGGCGACCGGATTGACATCGAAATGGCCGGACGCGACGGCGTGCTCCGCCTCGTCGGCCTCGAAGTGCTCCGCGTGGACAACGCCGACGCGGCGCGCCCCGTCTACGCCTGCCGCTTCACGCCGCCGAAGATTCTCCCCGCCGTCGATCTCCGCAGGCATCGCGCCAGCGCATGATCACGTCGAAGACTGCCGCAGCCTCGCCACGCATTCCGCGACGATTCTCGCGGCGTCCCTGACCTCGGCCTCGGTCGTCTGCCGCCCCAGGCTGAACCGCACCGAGCCGTGCGCGAACTCCGCCGGCACGCCCATCGCCATCAGCACCGGCGACGGATCGAGCGACCCGGAGCTGCACGCGGCCCCGGCGCTGGCGCACACGCCCCGCTCCGAAAGCAGCAGCAGGATCGCCTCCGCCTCAAGCCTCGGGAATCCGATGTTCGCCGTGTTCCACAGCCGCGGGCCGATGCCGTTGACGCGCGCCTCGGGGGCCGCGCGCAGGACCTCGCGCTCGAACTCATCCCGCAGGCGTCGCCCGGCGTCGATCGTCCCGGGCGAGGCGAGCCATTCCCGCATGATGTCGGCGGCGACCCCCATGCCCACGATGCCCGCCGTGTTCTCCGTCCCGCCTCGGCGTTCGCGCTCCTGCGCGCCGTGCATGATCGGCCTGAACCGCACGCCGCGGCGGGCGTACAGCGCCCCGACTCCCTTCGGCCCGTAGAACTTGTGCGCCGACAGGCTCAACAGGTCAATCGGCGCGGCTCGCACGTCCACCGGCGCCTTGCCGATCAGTTGCGTCGCGTCGGTGTGCAGGGGCACGCCGCGCTCCCGGCAGATCGTCCCGATGCGCTCGATCGGATGGATGACGCCCGTCTCATTGTTGGCCCACTGCACCGTAACGATCCCGACCGAGTCGTCCAGCAGCGCGGGGAGCGCGTCGGCGTCGACCTCCCCGGTGTTCTTCAGCGGCAGGAGCCGGAGTTCGACCCCCGCTTCCTCGACGAGCGATTTGCACAAGTCCCGCACCGCCTCGTGCTCGATCGGCGACGTGATGATGGTGCGACGCTTCGGCTGCTCGCGCCACAGCGCGGCGAGAACGCCGCGGATGCCGAGGTTGATCGACTCCGTGGAGCCGGAGGTGAACGTGATCTCCGCCGGGACGGCGTTGATCAACGTGGCGACCGATTGCCGGGCGAGGTCGATCTTCTGCCGGGCGGCCTGTCCCACGCGGTGCCCGGACGACGGGTTGCCCCAGGTCTCCCGGAGCATGCCCAGCATCGCGTCCACGACGGCGGGATCGGGCCGGGTCGTCGCGTTGTTGTCGAGGTAGATCATCGCCATCAGTCTAACCCTTGTTTCACCGGGCATTCGGGGGTGGCATGGGCTTTCAGCCCATGCCGCGAAGCGACCGGGGCGGGCGCATACGCCGGGCGTGTCATGCCCTTGAAAGGGCATGACACCAGGGCAATCGCATTATCAAAAGGGTGCCCCGGTCTTGCCGTCTGCGGCAAGGCCGGGTCGCACGTGCAACACCGCCCGGCCTCGCCGCAAAGCCGGCGAGACCGGGGCAGCCACAATAATGCGTTTGCCCTGGGCATGCCACGGGTTGCACCGTCCCTTGGGTCGCGGCGGTATAAGGTGGTGCAACCGTATTTTGGGGAGTCAACCCATATGAAGCCACGCATCACCATCGTTTCCGTCGCCGCTCTTCTCGCCGTCGTGATCGCCGGGCCGCATGCCGACGCCAAGGCGCCGGCGACGCCGGGGATGCGAGGCGTCGCGCCCCGCGGCCCGCTGGACCCGGACGAGCGCGCGACCATCGACCTCTTCGAGCGCATCGCCCCGTCCGTCGTCTACATCTCGACAAAGCAGTTGCAGCGCAGGCAGTTCGGATTCTTCGTCGATCAACAGATCGTCGAGGGCACCGGCTCCGGATTCATCTGGGACGAACAGGGGCACATCATCACGAACTACCACGTCGCCGCCACCGCCGCGGAGACGGAGGTCATCCTCTCGGACGGGTCCGTCTGGCCCGCGGAGAAGATCAACGGCTCGGCGGATCAGGACGTCTTCATCCTGAAGATCGACGCCCCCGCCGAGAAACTCAGGCCGATCCCGCTCGGCACGTCGTCGGACCTGAGGGTCGGGCAGCGCGTGCTCGCCATCGGGAATCCCTTCGGGCTTGACCAGACGCTCACGACCGGGGTGATCAGCGCCCTCGGGCGGTCCATCACGGCAGTATCCGGGAAGGAACTGGCGGGGGTCATCCAGACCGACGCCGCGATCAACCCGGGAAACTCCGGCGGGCCGTTGCTCGACTCCGCGGGGAGGTTGGTCGGCGTGAACACGGCGATCCGCAGTCCCTCGGGCGCGTCGGCCGGGATTGGTTTCGCCGTGCCGGTGGACATCGTCAATGAAGTGGTCGCCGACATGCTCGTTCCCGCCGGCCCGCCGCGGGCCTCGCTCGGCATCCGCATGAACGCGGACCTCGAGCGGCGTTTCGGCCTGACGCGGGGAGTCATGGTGTACCAGGTCGACGACGGGACCGGTGCCGCCGAGGCGGGGCTCCGCGGGCCGCGCGAGGTGCAGGAGCGCCGTCGGCTGTTCTGGGTGCCGGGGGACGTGATCGTCGGCATCGATGACTCCCCGATCAACAACTTCTACGACCTCCGCCGGGCGTTGCGGGACTACAAGCCGGGGGAAACGGTGCAGGTTACGGTCGTCCGGGACGACCGGGAGGTTAAAGTCCCGGTCAGGCTGGGCCTCCGCTTGGCCGAATAGCCCCGGGATGGGGGATTAGGTACTATCCCTGACTTCGTGCGGCGGCCAGGGTCTGCGCCCATCCGCTCGGCCGCAGGAGGCTTTGCGAAGCAATGCGCGCCCTCATCCTCGGCATCGGCGACGCGTTTACAAGCCGGGGCTTCGGCACGAGTGCCGTCATCGAGGGGCCGGGCGGGTATTTTCTTCTCGACTGCCCGGACCTCATCCATCGGGCGATCCGCGAGGCCTGCGAGTCCTCCGGGTGGAAGGTGGATTACAACTCCATCGATGACATCCTCATCACTCACCTCCACGGGGACCACGTCAATGGTCTGGAATCGTTCGGGTGGGCGCGATTCGTGTCGAAACTCAAAGGCGTGAATCGAGTTCTCCCCCGTGTCCACACCCACGGGCAGGCGGCGGAGCGGTTGTGGGACCGGCTGGCGCCCGCGATGGACCCGCCGTTGACCCGGGGCGGGCGGAAGTCGGTCCTCAGCGACTTCTTCGACGTGCGGACCTTTGAGCCGGGGCAGACGATCGAACTTGTGGGCCTGAAGATCGAGGCGAGGTTCACGATCCATCCCGTGCCGACGATCGGGCTGAAGATCAGCGACGGGAAGAAGACACTGGGGTGGTCGGGCGACACATGCTTCGAGCAGGCGCACATCGACTGGCTGTCGAACGCCGACATCATCGTCCACGAGGCCAATCTCGGGCCCGCGCACACGCAGATCGAACTGCTGAACGCGCTGCCCGCGACGATCCGGCGGAAGATGCGGATTACGCATGTGATCGACGAGTTCGACACGTCCACGACGGACATGCGGGTTTTGCAGGAGGGGGAAGTGTTGGAGTTCTGAGGGGATTCACCGCGGAGGCGCGGAGAGCGCGGAGGGGGATCAGGATTGGAGGATCGCGGGTCGCCGGCGGTTGTGTCCGGATTCGGCTCACTCCACTTCAACGACCTCGATCTTGAGGCGTCCGAGCAGGCCGACGAGGGCGGCCATGGAGTTGATCATGTCGCCGTCGGCCATGGTTGAGGTGGCGAGGGCGATGTGGGTGGCGTCGACGCCGGGGGCATCGCCCGAGGACGGAATGGCTGCGTCCACATCGAACCAATCGCATTCCGTCTTTCCGCACGTCCGCGCTTGCGTCCACATGTGGTATCCGAAGACCGTCGCTCCGTCAGGGTCGAGAACGAGCACAAGCCCGCTGGCCACGCGGGCCGGTGTCTGTCCCAACTCCTTCACGCGCAGGATCGCCGCGGTCAGCACGGCATGCTCGGTGCAATCGCCTCGTCGGGTTCGGGCCACTTCGGATGCCGATGCAAGGCCCACGCCGAGCGACTCATCATTCAGATACTCGCGCACGAATGACGCCACATGAGCCGCGTAACTTCTCCGCAAGCCCGCCTGAAGGTCGGCATCGTTGAACCAAGCCCAGTGGAACTGGATTTGCCGAGCGAGTTCGATCACACGCGGATCCCGCGAATCCACCATTGTTGAAGGGGCGAGATTCGGGTCCCGTTCTTCATCGTGCTGGTCGGTGATCGGCAATGGAACGGCTTTGCCAAATGGATCAGGGGGAGGCGTGATCTCGGCAGCCTTCGAGCGTCGCCCGCGCACCACCTCCACCCTCACCTTCTTCGCATCCATTCTCTCCACGACCTGCCCGCCCACGCTCGGCAGGTCGGGGATGTCGCTGCCGTCGGCCATGGAGAGGATGTAGACGGCGCGCCTTGCGGTGCGAGGGTTTTCGATGGGTTTGCCCGAGGGCTTGATGAGGGTCTGGGCCATCATTTCGGGCGGGCTGAAGTCGCTGAGGGCGGCTTCCTTCTCGCTCGCGAGCATGACCATCTTCATTCCGCCGAGGTCGATCTCGGTGCGGAGGGCGCGGCCCTGGTCGTCCACGAAGTCGCGGCCCTTCATGCCTGGGATCAGGGAGTTGGTGACTTCCCATTCCATGGCGGGGAGTGTCTTGCCGGCGGCTTCGACCACGGCGTGGCGATTGATGATGCGCTCGGTGAGCGTGGCGACGGTCAGGCCGACGGAGGGGTCGAGGGTGGAGTAGGTGATGGTGTCATCGCCGGCGGCGAGGCGTTCGGCGACGAATCGGCGTGCGGCGGCGGGAGGCATCCACTCGCCTGCCGGAACCGCGGGCCAGGGGTGCTGCCTCGTGGTGCGGTTGCCGGCGGAATCGGTGGTGTGCAGGACCTCGTTGGAGGCGACGCCGCGGACGAAGGTGTAGGTTTCGCGGACTTCCTGCTCGCCGAGTTTCTGGTTGGACGACATTTCCAGCGGTTCGCCCGCGGCGGATTCGATGAATCGCGTGGACATGGCGACCTCGGCTTTGTGGCCCATGCGCGCGAAGGCGAACTTCATTTCGGATTCGGTGGTGATGCGGTTGTCGGCGAGGGATTCGAGTTCTCGGGCCCAGCCGGCCTTTGAGCCGTCGATCTGGACGATGTACCAGCGCTCGAAGGCGTCGCTCCGCGCGGCGCGGGAGGCGAGGAGAAGAACGCAGAGAAAGACAGAGGATCGGAGGGAGGCATGGCGCATGTGGATATTGAACCACGAGTTGGGTCCGGGGGATGCGTTGTGCGCCGGAATAGGAGTTTGGTGCTCGGGTCGGGACTTCCGCGAAAACCCATGCATGGGCGAAACGTGCGGGATTCACCCGCGGTAGCGCCGGAATCCGCCGGCGCGCGTCCCGGCGGTTGACCTTGCCGGGGAGGCCGCGAGCCATGCGCTCTTCGCCCGACGCCTCGAGGTCGCCGACGGGAGCGGGCGGCGCTCGCTCGCGGAGCACTCGCCTCTGCAATTGGGGGCGAGACCGGTCTTGCGCGCGCAAACGTGGTCGATGCGGGTTCGCGGTTTTGATGTAAGTCGTGGCGGGGCAAGGGGTAGGAGGAATTTTGCGGAGACGTGATTTTTGAGGCGGCGCGCGCCGTTTTTGCGCGCGCAAAACGTGTCGATGCGCGGGGCGGGGTTGTGTGCCACTGACTGCTTGTCAGCCAGTGCGTGGGTCGGGGGGGGGTGCGTTTTGTGATTGGGCGCTACCGGCGCTCGCACTGGCTGGCAAGCAGCCAGTGGCACGGGGCGGGACTGGCTGCTGGTCAGCCAGTGCGGGGGACGGGGGGGTGTGGTTTGTGATTGGGCGCAACCGGCGCTCGCACTGGCTGGCAGGCAGCCAGCGACTGTGTTGATTTGTCAAGCGGTCATGGGGTTTCTCCAGGTGGTT
>CAZBDZ010000088.1:0-13724 GCA_964490785.1 uncultured Phycisphaeraceae bacterium | reverse complement strand
GTCCCGGGGCAGGTGATCTACCACTGGATCACCGAGGCCATGCAGCACTTCGAGCGGGCCCGGTCGCTCGCCGAGCCGAGGAACGACGACGCGATCCTGCGCTGGAACACCTGCGTCCGCCTGCTCGCGGCCCATCCCTCGATCCGCCCGCTCCCCGAGCAACTCAGCGAGAGCGAGGCCGCGGACGAGGATGTGCCGATGCGGTGAAGGCCCGCGACGGCGCGAATCAAATCAACGAGCCGCACACGCAAGCACGCGGTCCGTGCGCTTGCGTGTGCGGCTCGTTGTCTCACCAAACTTCGCGATCAGTTCACGTCCCTGCCGAAGGTCGCCAGGAGGGTCGTCAGGTCCGCGAAACTCACCACGCCGTCGCCGTTGATGTCGCCGTGCTTGCCGCGGGCGACGGGCTTGCCGAAGTTGGAAAGAAGCGTCACGAGTTCGTCCTGCGGGAAGGCCATGGACACCGTCGACGACAGCGACGGGTGCGTGAACGTGTGCGTGCGAGTCGTCATCAGGATCGGCGCCCCGCGGCCCGTGGCGGTCCACAGGTCGTGCAGCGTCTGGCCCCAGTGGTTGGACGTATTCGCGTCGCGGAGGTGGTCGATGTACTCCCTCGGCGTGTTCTGGTAGTAGACGTTGACTTCGGCCCGGACGGCACCGGCGGGGATTGCGTATTCCACGTCGGCCCAGTACTGCCCGTCGGGATACGCCGTGCCGACGGCGGGCGCGCCGCCCGCCGCGTACGCCGCATTGTTCCAGCCCCGCGGCGGGATGCGGTTGTCCTTCACGATCGTGTCGGCGAGCGCCATGTGCCCCGTCGGGCCGGCGGGCAGACCCGTCGCGCCCGCCGCGAAGTCGCTCAGGCCGACGAACATCTCGAAAACCGTGGTCGATGCCGCGTCGAGTTCGGCCTGAGCCATGTCGTAGTGCCCGTGCTCATGCACGACCTCGTTGCGCTTGTTGAGGAACCGGACATTGACCCACACCCGCCGGCCTTCGATGTGCCCCGTCGGGAGTTTGTGCCCTGACTCATTGATGACCCGCACCTTCAGCGTCGATCCCTGGTTGCTTACCTGCAGCGACGCGGCCCGTTCGAGCATCGAAACCGCCTTGGCCCGGCCTGCGGCGATCGCCGCCTGATCCACGTCGGGATCGCCCTGCGTGTACGCCGCGATGATGTCAAGCACCTGGGCCGCCGCACCGGCGAAGTCATGCCGCTTCATGTCCGGGCGATCGGGGCCCCAGTAGCACGCCTGCCCGTTGACCACCGGCATGTGGCAGTCCTGGCACGTGCTCACGACATCCGCCCCTTCCCCGCCGAAGCGCCCGCTCATGCTCACCCCGCCGTTGGCGAACGCGCTGAGTTTCCACTCGGTGAACGTGCGCTCGAGCGGGAACATCTGGGCGAGGTCGGTCGTCGGCGACGGCTGGTCGAGCGCGTTGTAGCGGTACGTCCCGTCGGGCTGACGGGTCACCGCGACGTTGCCCACGTCGTGGCATGTGCCGCACATGTTGCCCGAGCGCATGAAGTTCGATTCGATGAAGGGATGCGGCGCCTCGCCCTCATTGCGCGGCCCGCGGCGCAGGCCGGTGGGGTCGAGGACGAACATCGAGTTGCCGTAGTACTGAGGCACCTCGGGCATCGCGGCGAGGATCGCCTGATCCTCAGGCGGGCTGACGCCGGCCACATAGACCGGATCAACCATGCTGTGGCAGAAGTGGCAGTTCACGCCATCCTTGTCGAGACGATCGATCGTGGATCCGTCGGGTTGATACGCATGCGTCGTCACGAAGGTGTTGGGGACGTGGCACCGGAGGCAGAAATACCCGGCCGTCGGCACGTCCTGGTTCGCCAGCGCCATCTGCGCGAAGAACAGAGGGTCGCGCCCGGCCTGACCCATCAGGCTGCCTTGCCAGTTGAAGTGAGGCTCCTCATTGGCGTTGTAGTCAGCGTGGCACAGCGCGCAGTTGTCGGAGTGCTGGATCGTCCCGGGAAGAATGTCCCCCACCTGCGTCCCGGGCAAGTGGAAGTCGTTGAACGTCATGTTGAAGATCGTCGCGGCGGCGGCGGCGGCAACGGCGAGCGCGGCGGCGGCGGACAACGCGAGGCGGCGGCGGGCAAGTCTGGAAATCGGCATGGCGAGGCTCCGGGACAGTATTCGGGATATCTTGATACTCAACTCTGAATATGACCCGAAAATGCCTCCGCGTCAAGCCCTTGTCCGGTTTTCGGGCTATGATGGCCCTCCCGATCCCCTGATTCCCCCCCGTTTTTCAAGGGAGAACCCTGATGAAACGCCGTTCTTGGGCCGAGCCGTACAAAATCAAGATGGTCGAGCACCTGAAAATGACCACCCGCGCCGACCGCGAGGCCGCCGTCGCCGAGGCGGGTTTCAACACCTTCCTGCTCCGCTCCGAAGACGTTTACATCGACCTCCTGACCGATTCCGGCACCAGCGCCATGAGCGACCGCCAGTGGGCCGGCATGATGCTCGGCGACGAGGCCTACGCCGGCTCCGCGAACTACTACCACCTCGAGGATGTCGTCCGCCGGCGCTACGGCTATCGCAACGTCATCCCGACACACCAGGGGCGAGGCGCCGAGCACATCCTCAGCAGCCTCCTCATCAAGCCCGGCGACTTCGTCCCCGGGAACATGTACTTCACCACGACGAAGGCGCACCAGGAACTCGCCGGCGGGCGCTTCGTCGATGTCATCGGCGACGCCGCCCACGACCCCGACGACGAATCGCCTTTCAAGGGGAACATCGACATCGCCAAACTCGAGCGCCTCGTCAACGAGGTCGGCGCGGCGAAGATCCCCTACCTCTGCGTGCAGTGCAACGTCAACATGGCGGGCGGACAGCCCATCAGCATCGCCAACCTCCGGGCCGTGCGCGCCTTCTGCGATAAGCACGGCATAAGGATCATGCTCGACGCGACCCGGGCCGTCGAGAATGCCTGGTTCATCAAGCAGCGCGAGCCGGGGTACGCCTCGCGCACCATCGCCGAGATTCTCCTCGAAATCTGCTCCTACAGCGACGGCTGCACCAACTCCGGAAAGAAGGACTGCCTCGTCAACATCGGCGGCTTCCTCTGCCTCAACGACGACGCCCTCGCCGAGGAGGCCCGGAACATCGTCGTCCTCTTCGAGGGGCTGCATACCTACGGCGGGCTCGCGGGCCGGGACATGGAAGCCATGGCCATCGGCATCGAGGAGTCCATCAAGGAGGACCACATCTGGGCCCGCATCGGGCAGGTCGAATACCTCGGCAACATTCTCGTCCGCGCCGGCGTGCCGATCGTCAAGCCCGTCGGCGGCCACGGCATCTTCCTCAACGCCGCCAAAATGCTCCCGCACATCCCGCGCGAGCAGTTCCCCGCCCAGGCCCTCGCCGCCGCCCTGTACGTCGAATCAGGCGTCCGCTCGATGGAGCGCGGCGCCGTCTCCGCCGGCCGGGACAAGGACACGGGAAAGAACCTCTTCCCCGCGCTCGAACTCGTCCGCCTCACCATCCCGCGCCGCGTCTACACCCAGGCTCACATGGACGTGACCGCCGAGTCCGTCATCGAACTCATGGAGAACGCGCAGCGAGTCGTCGGCCTGAAGTTCACCCACGAGCCGAAATATCTCCGCTTCTTCCAGGCCCGCTTCGCCCCCACCGTCGGCGCCAAGGTCTTCCGCGACTCGGCCGAGCCGGCCCTCGCCTCCGCCGGCTGCGGCTCAGGATGTTGCTGCGGCGGCCGCGCTGCCGGCGCTCCGTAGGCACGATGGGCGCGAACGGGGCCGGCCTTGGATTGACGGGCAGGGCAATCGCATTATCAAAAGGGTGCCCCGGTCTTGCCGTCCGCGGCAAGGCCGGGACGAACTTCCAACCCCGCCCGGCCTCGCCGCAAAGCCGGCGAGACCGGGGCAGCCACAATAATGCGATTGCCCTGGATTGACGGGAAGAACGGCACCAAGGCATCAGGCATCGAGGCTGGCGTCCCAGTTTTCGGGCCTGCCGGAACGCAGATTCGTGAAACCGGGGAGAACCCTCATGCGAAGAGTATCGCGGAGTTAGGAAGTCCGGCACGCTCGGCAATAGGCAGTGGGTGAGTGAGGCGTGGAGCGGAGAGAGTAAAGCCGCCCCGCTGCATCGTGCTGACACGCGCCGGCAAGGCATCGCCCATGAGCGCGGCTCGGCCGCTTGGATACGCGGTAAGTGTCCCGTGCGGCATCCCGCGGCCGAGTCGCCTCCGCCTGTGCAGGAGAAACCGAACCTTCCGAAGAATCTGAATCCTTCCTTCTGTGGCGAGATGCGCCTCCCGGGTCACGCGGCACGGATCCGGGGGCGCGTCTTGCTTTTTGCCTACGGGCACGGCACGCCGAAGTTCGTCAGGACGTTCGTCACGTCCGCGAAGTTCACGATGCCGTTGTGATCCGCGTCGCCGGGGCCGGTGCCGGGGGTGTAGTCCATGCCGAAGTTCGTCAGGACATTCGTGATGTCGGCGAAGTTCACCACGCCGTTGCCGTCGGCGTCGCCGGGGCAGGGCGGCGGGGCCTTGCCGGGCGTCAGGACAAACTCGAATGACCACGACGCATCGGCGAAGAGGCCGCCGAAACCGTCGGCCCCGTTTGTGAACGCCGAGATGTCCGCACTGAAGAGATACGTTCCCGCCTGGATGACGCCGGTCTCGCCATCGAAGGTCGGCATGGCGATCGAGTCGTAGTAGAACACTGGCGCGCTCCGCGTCTCCGCGGGCGCGCCGACGAGATACAACTGCACATACCCGCCCGCGTGCGTGCCCCCGACCGAGCCGTAGGTGAACGACCACGTATGCGCCTCGGTGATCGTGAACTCAACGGTCATCGACGAGAAGCCGCTGGCGATGACCTTGCTGCTCCCCTCTTCATACCCATCGACATCGCTGCCGACCGAGGCGTTGCTGACGATCATCGTCGGCGTGAAGGCAGTGTCCTGCGACGCGCTGGAGAACGCAAGCGTCGGCCCGACCATCGCATCGGCGTTGAACATGACATTCAACCCGGCGTAATACCCGCTGAACGGCCCGCCGTTGTTCTCCTCATCCGTGCCCGCCCCCGACGCGACCAGGGCGTACGCGTTCACGTCGCCGTTGATGTTCGCGGTGTCAAACTGCGCCAACGCCGACGGGGCGCCCAACCACACAACACACAGCATCACGCCGATCCGCATGTGGACTCTCCTCTCCAGGGCCGAAGTGTGCTCCTCAGCCGAAGTCCTTCTAGTCTACCCCCAGTTCGGGCTATCGGCCACTATTCCCGAGGGAAAAACGGAGTTGACACGCCTCCCCGGAGGCCGAACGAGGGCATGACCGCGCCCCCAGGCGCCCGAACCCCGGGGTCGCCTCAGTTCCCGAACAGGTTCCCCGGCGCGAACATCCCTTCCGCCTCAAAGTGCGCCAGCGCCTCGGGCACGCTCTTGAAGATCTTCGTCGCCGTCTCAGTGATGAACGGGCTTGGGTGCTTCTTCGGCTTCCACACGACGTACACCCCCTTCGTGTGCTCGAACGCGTGCTGCAACTCGCGCTCCACGCCGCTCGAAAGCCCCGGCGTCCCCCCCGGCAACTCCGGGATCAGGCTCACGATCATGTCCGACTGGTCGATCAACTTGAAGTCTCGCATGTAGATCTGGCCGTCGATGTCCCCCGCGATATCGAGCACCTGCCGAACGCTCACGCGGATGGGCTTGTCCGACGATTTCGACCCGCCGAATGAGTGCGGCTGAACCTCAAGGTGCTTGTCGGTATTCCCCTCGCGCGTCGCGGCGGTCGCCCGTTCCAGCAGGAGTTTCTCGTCCACGTCGCCCGGGTCAAACGTAACAAAGTGCCGCGCCAACTCCGCGCGGAAGTCATCGATCTCCTTCAGGACGTCCGGCATATCGACCACATGCGACATCGGGAAGGACGGGTACACCTTCCTCATCGCCGGCCGACAGACGAGGCGGAACATCGTCGCCGCCGTCGGCTGGTGCCTGCCGCGCGAGAGGATGTAGAAGGGCTTGCGCAGCGCCTGCGCCAGCAGTTCCGTCGCCAGAATCTCCTCCTCGCGCCACACCATGCAGTCCTTCAGCGTCGCGTCGATCTCGTGGTCGCGGTGCAGTTTGTGGTGAACGACCTCGATGTTGTCCACGAGGCACACCAGCAGGTCCGGCGCCAGGAGGTGCATCTGATCGAAGTCGAACGCCGAGAACAGCCCGTGCCGCCAGCGAAACGTCGCGTGCGTGTTCACGATCATGTTCTTCTGATCGCGGGCCTGCGAGATCACGTCCTTGAACGCCGCCCGCCGAAGCGACGTCAGCCGGGACCACGGCAGGTCAAGAATGCGCCCCGGCCTGATGTCCCGCCCCTCCGCGTACATCATGTCCCCGATGTGGTACAGCGCGATGCTCTCGCCCTGCCCCCCCGCGAAATCCGCCGCCCCCTGGAGGTATTGCTTCTTGTCCATCCCGATCTGGCCGGTAACGATCGCTCGCATGGCGGGGAGTCTATCCGACGCGCCCTATGCCGGAGAGCCAGGTCAGAGGGCACTCAGGGCGATCGCATTATCAAAAGGGTGCCCCGGTCTTGCCGTCTGCGGCAAGGCCGGGTCGCACTTGCAACGCCGCCCGGCCTCGCCGCAAAGCCGGCGAGACCGGGGCAGCCACAATAATGCGATTGCCCAGAGAGGGCACTCAGGGCGATCGCAAGATCACTTCCGAGGCCCTCCGCGGCTGGATTGGTACTCAGCCCGCAACGCGGGCTGTGAGGCACATCGAAGCGATAATGCGATCGCCCTGAGAGGGCACTGGTTCGGTTGACGGTCGCACGGACTTCCAGCCCATACGGTCTTCGTGAAAGCGAACCAAGGCCCGCCCGAACCAAAAGAAATCCGGCGGCCGCGGGGCCGCCGGGGGAAGATCGATGCGGGAACTGCGCTCAGTTCATCGGCTGCCCATCAACCCAGACCCAAGGCCCCTGGCCGTTGCCGGCATCGCCGCCGAGCAGGTTCGCGGTGAGCGGAGCAACGCTGGGCTGCGTCAGCGGGTCGGGGATGCCCTGGCGCCAGATGCGCATCAGAGCGTTCGTGCGCTCCTCCACGCCTTCTTCGCCGTTGCTGGGAATCTCGTACTCGTTGTCATCGTCGACAAAGAGGTTATCCCGATCGAACCGCCCATCGGCGATCGTGACAAGGAACGTCAGTTCCTTGGGGTTCGAGATCGTCTCGAAGTTCACGTGCCCGTCGTTGTACGCGACGTTGCCTTCCCACGCATCCTTGCCGCCGTGGATGAGCAGAGTCTCGGACTCCGTGCCCAGCGCCCCGGACGCGAGCACCCACTCGGCGTCGCTGCCGACAGGGGGGCGATTGTCAACGTCGTAGACGGGGCCGCGGTTTGACCAGATCGGCACCGTCGAGACCTGGTTCACCGACGACCAGTTCTCCAGCCGCGGCCCGCGGAGGGGCTGGTGCGCGTAGGAGTTGTTGCCTTTGGTCGGATCGCCCGCGTTCCGGAACGTCCGATCGTTCGCCTCCATCGGCGAGCCGCGGAAGTCCGGATCCCACAGGGCGCGCGGCGCCTTGTTGGTGTCCGCCGCGAAATACCTGGCGGTGTCCGGGTTCTTGAAGTCGTAGTCCTTATCGGTCATCTGCTCGATGTTGGTGTTCGCCTCGGCGGGGCTGACGCAGATGTCGAGCGAGATGATCTTGTTGAAGATCATGAGCGAGAGGACGTTGCCCGTCCTGTTCTTGCTCGCCGCGCCGCCGCCCGTGGGGGCTTCTTCCGTGAGACTGTCGATATCGACAATCGACGGCATCGGATACCGTTCCTTGTTGTCCTGGGCCCAGCCCATGCACCCCTGGTGGAGACCGCGAACCTGCGTCGAGTCCTTGATCTGCTGCGCGTTCCGCCGGGCCTTCCCGAGCGCGGGGAGCAACAGACCGATGAGCAGGGCGATGATCGAGATGACCACCAGCAGTTCGATGAGCGTGAAGCCCTTGCGAGTCGTGTTCGTCATGTTGAATCGAACTCCTTTTGACGTGCCCTTGGGCGGAGCAGCCCGCGCCGAGGGCCGGATCGAATGCGTCAGTGGCCTTACCGCTGCCCGTCAACCCACACGAAACTGCCCGTGAAGATGAGGTGATCCGAAGAGAACGTGGTGTTCCGATACGGAATACCCTGCTTCCAGATGCGGAGATACGCGTTCTTGCGGGTCGTGAGCGCGTTGGCGTCGGCGCCTTCGTTGGTCTCGTCCACGAACAGGTTGTCCCGCTGGTTGATCGGGTCCGTCGTGCTCGTCTGACGATCCACGAACGTCGCCGACTCTGGATCGGGCGTCAGCGAGAACTCGATGTGGACGTCGGCATACGCGATGTTGCCTTCCCACTTCGTTTCAGACCCGTGGATGAACAGCGTCTCGGACAGCGCCCCGTACGCGTTGTTGTTCGCCGTGTGAAGCTGCCACGTATCGCCCTGGTTGGGCGTCCGTTCCTGCTGATACACCGGCCCGCGGTTCGCGACCACGGGGAGCGACGCGTTCAGCGTGGACTGCCAGTTGGCCTTCCGGCCGCCCTCGATGCACGCATGCGCATACGAGTTGTTCGAGATCGACGAGGGCGGACTCCCGACCTGCGGCGGCATCGCCGCCGAATCCGTCCCGTCGTAGATGTCCTTGGGCGAGCCGAGGAACCGCGGGTCAAACACCGCGTACTTGCCATCCTGCGCACCGGCCGCCGCGGGATTCGAGTACTGGTAGTCCGTCATGGGCTGCACCTTCGCAACCTCGGCCGGGCTGACGAACAACTCCGGCGTCACCGACTGGTTCCAGATCATCAGCGAGTAGATCGCGCCGGTTCGGTTCTTGTTGTCGGTCGTGATGGTCTGGTTGTTCGCATCCGTCACGCTGGGAACAGGGAACTTGCCCTTGTTGTCGCCGGCCCAGTTCACCATCGCCTGCGTGATGCCGCGCACCTGCGTGCCGCACTTCAACTGCTGAGCGTTCTTGCGGGCCTTGCCCAGCGCGGGCAAGAGAATGCCGACGAGCAGCGCGATGATGGCGATGACCACCAGCAGCTCGATCAGCGTAAAGCCGCGATTCCGACCGGTCTTCATGGTTCGATCTCCGTGAAAAAGGTCCACGCCGACCCGAACTCGCGAGCCGGCACTCCAAACGCTTGCCAAACACCCCGACCGGACGCAAGAACCTGAACCGCACGCAGTTGCCGCGGATTCAGTCCTCGCCAGTTTGTCCGAGGGGCCGACACTCGACCGCCATCACAACGACAGCGGCGGCGTCCAAAACGGGTTGTCGGCTTGCGGCGGACCTCTCCCCTTCCGTATGACGGAAATATGGGAATCAGGACGGTTCAGGGATCGGAATGGAGTTCCGGCCCGCGCTCACCAAGTTGACACTGACACGATACGGTATCCGATACGAAAGTCAATCCCCACCGGTTCCACATTCCTCGCACTCACACCCACCGGAGTCCATCCATGCCCACGATCCTCGAACGCCTCGCCGAGATGAACCTGACACTTCCCAAACCGGCCAAGCCGGTCGCCTCCTATATCCCCGCCGTCGCCGTCGGTCCGTCGGCCCGGTTGGTCTTCATCGCAGGCCAGATCCCGCTCCGCGAGGGCTCGCTCATGGCCGCAGGAACCGTCCCAGGCTCCGTTTCGATCGAGCAGGCGCAGGAATGCGCCCGCCAATGCACTCTCAACGCCCTCGCCGCCGTCGCGGCGGAGATCGGCGACCTCGCCAGGATCCGCCGCATCGTCCGCGTCGGCGTCTTCGTCGCGTGCGAGCACGGCTTCACGGAACATCCCAAAGTGGCGAACGGCGCCAGCGACCTCCTCGTCGCACTTCTCGGCGACGCCGGCAAGCACGCTCGCGCCGCCGTGGGATGCCCAAGCCTCCCGCTCGGCGCGCCGGTCGAAGTCGAGTTCGTCTTCGAAGTCGCTTGACTCGGCATCATCGGGATCCGGCCTTCCGGGCCCCGCACGCCCCGTCTGATAGCATGCTCATTCGAGAATGAGCGGCCCAGCCCTGCGAGCGAGTCGATGAACCTCAGTGAGATCCTGAATCCCGCATGCGTGAAGGTGCCCTTGTCGGCGACCGACAAAAAGGCCGCCATCGATGAACTCGTGGACCTCCTCGCCGCCGCCGGGAAAGTGTCCGACCCCGCCGGTCTGAAGGCCGCCGTCTGGACGCGAGAAACCACCCGTACCACGGGCATCGGCCACGCCCTCGCCATTCCCCACGGCAAGGCCTCGGGAATCTCCACCCTCTGCATGGCCGTCGGAAAGCCCGCTCAGCCCATCGACTTCACCTCAATCGACGGCAAGCCGGTCCGCCTCATCGTCCTCCTCGCCAGCCCCATCGACAAAACCAACGACCACATCCAGGCCCTCGCCAAGGTCAGCCGCCTCATGGCGACCGAGGACTTCCGCAACAAGATCTATGCCGCCGAAAGCAAGGAGCAGATTCTGGAATTGCTTCAACAACAGGAAACCGTCGGCACGGCCCCCGCGAAACGTTGAAGAGTGGGCCGCGCATCACTCGGCCTTGGGCAACTCGTGCCGCGCAATGCTCGCAGCACTTCCCCTCCGACCGGTGAATCCCGCCGCCCTTATTCCAAAATTCTACTCGCTTCAAACACAATCCTATGGCACAATAGTTGGAACAGCGCCCTGCCTCAGGCGTCAAAATCCCCCCGGCAGCCGCGCCTTGTGAGATACATCCGACCGGATAGATGGATATTGACAGGGGGTTGCGATGCGGCGGACAACTTTCGTCTCTCGGCTCGCGATGGGATTCGTATCGTTGATGCTCCGCACGGCGGCGTTGGGCGACATCCCGTCGCCTGTCTCCGTGCTCCATGACATCGACAATCCCGCAGCCGACCACGACCCTTGGAGCCGTCGCACGCGCCTCGTGAGCATCGACCTCGACGCGCTCTTCACCGACGCGGACCCCGCGGGGCGCGACGCCCCCGCCGCCGAACGCATCCGCCTCGACATCTTCCCCGGCACCTCAATCACCGCAACCCGCCGCGACCGCGACCTCGGCCTCGGCGACACCCCGCTCTGGTTCGGCGAAATCGAGGGCGAGCAGGCCGCGTACATCATCCTTGTCAGGAACGACGAGTCCTTCTGGGGACGCATCGTCTCGCAGCGCCTCGGCCGATTCGAGATCGCCTTCGTCGCTCCGGGAATCGCCTCGATCCGCGAAGTCAACCTCGACACGCTGCCCTCCTGCGGCACGGACGACCGCCTCGCCATCGGGAAGCCGAACGACAACGAACGCGATCCCCACGCCGACGCCGGCCAGGAACGCACCACCACGAACGCCGATGTCGGCCTCGTCTACACCTCCGCCGTCCTCGCCTCCTTCGGCGGAAACTCCGCCACCGTGTCCGCCTTTCTCGACACCGCCATCGCTGACACCAACCTCATCCTCGCCAACAGCCAGATTTCCATGCGCGTCCGCGCCGCGTTCAAGGCCGAGACGAACTACGTGCAGGACCCCGATATGTACACCGACCTTCTCCGCCTCACGGACCCAGCCGACGGCTCCATGGACAACATCCACGCCCTGCGCGAAACCCACGGCGCCGACCTCGTCGCCCTCATCGTCAACTCGCCAACGTTCTACTGTGGAATCGCCTGGATCATGGTCAGCGTGGGCCCGGGCTTTGAAGATAGCGCCTTCAGCGTAACCGCCCTTCCCTGCATCTCCAGCTCCACCCTCACACACGAGCTCGGACACAACTTCGGCTGCGCCCACGACCGCGCCAACGCCGGCCCGGCCTCCTACTCCTACGCCTACGGCTTCCGCACCTCCAACTCGCTCTACCGCACCGTCATGGCCTATCCCCCGGGCAGCCGCCTCCCGTACTTCTCCAACCCCAACGTCTACTACTACGGCTATCGAATGGGCGTCCCCGTCAATGAGCCGAGTCCCTGCTTCAACGCCCAAGCCATCAATCTCAACGCCCCGACCATCACGAACTTCAGGCCCGAGCCGATCGCGCCCCCGCAACTCCCCGGCCCATTCCTTCTCCTTCAGCCGGGCGACGAATCAACGCTCCCGGACACGTCCCCGATCTTCTCCTGGGCCGCCTCCAGCAGCGCGCAGTCCTATCGCCTCCAACTCGACGAGAACCCCTCCTTCTCCGCCCCGATACTCAACGCCGTGACAGGCTTCCGCTCGATGGCCATCGCCCCCGGAACCCTCAACTACCGCACGCGATACTTCTGGCGCGTCATCGCCTCGAACACCGCGGGCAGCACGACCGCGCTCCCCGGCCCCTTCTGGTTCAGAACCGGCGCATGCCTCGGCGACGCCAACTACGACCGGACCATCACCTTCGCCGATATCACCAAAGTCCTCGAAAACTGGGGCGCCCAATACACCCTCGGCGAGGGCGGCTTCGGCGACGCCAACGCCGACGACGCCGTAACCTTCGCCGATGTCACCAAAATCCTTGAAAACTGGGGCTCGCTCTGCCCCTGACGCGCCTACGACCCCGCCTGCTCGTGCCGCAACTGCCCGCACGCCGCCGCGATATCCCGTCCCCGGCTCGCGCGGATGTGCGCGTTCACCCGCGCCTCCCTCAGTATCTCCTGAAAGCGCCTCACGTCCTCCGTCGCCGGCCTCTGGAACGGCATCCCCTTCACCTCGTTGTACCGAATGATGTTCACGTTCGCGCGCAGCCGCTTCGCCACCCGCGCCAACTCCTCCGCGTGCTCCGCACGGTCGTTCACCCCGCCAAGAAGCGTGTACTCCAGCGTGATCTCCCGCCCCGTCTTCCGGAACCACTTGTCGCACGACTCGAGCAGCGCCTCGATCGTCGTGTACTCCGCCCAGGGGATCAGCCGTCGTCGTAACTCATCGTTCGGCGCGTGCAGCGACAGCGCCAGCGTGATCGGCAACTCCAACTCCTCCGCCAACCGCTCGATCGCCCTCGGCAGCCCCACCGTGCTGATCGTGATCTTCCGCGCGCTGATCCCCATGCCCCACTCGGCCGCCAGCGTCCGCACCGCGTGAACCACGTTCCCAAGGTTCGCCAGCGGCTCGCCCATCCCCATGAACACCACATTCGTAATCCGTTCAACCCCCGGCAGCCGCGCCAGCCGCCACGCCTGCTCCACGATCCGGCCCGCCGACAGATTCCCTTCCAATCCTCCAATCCCCGACGCGCAGAACGCGCACCCCACCGGGCATCCCACCTGCGATGAAATGCACGCCGTCTTCCTCGCAAAGTCCCCCCTTCCACCATCCAAATCCTCGTCGTAGTCCGCCGGGATCATCACGCACTCGGTTTCCCAAGCCTTGTGCCTCGATGCCTCCCTGCCTTGCTGCCTTTCTTCGCCGTCGATCTCACCCCACCGGATCAGCAGTTTCCGCGTCCCATCCGACGCCGCCTGCTCCGCCACCGTCTCGCCCGAAAGGAAGGTCATCTCCTTTGCCAGCGCATCCCGCTCCCATGCCTTCAGGTTTGTCATCAGCCCCGGGTCGGCCACGCCCTTACGATACACCCACTCCAGAATCTGATCCGCCCGAAACCCCGGCCAACCCCGCGCCATGGCCCACTCCCGCAGCGATTCCGCCGTGAAATGAAAAATGTGATTCGTTGGCTGCTTCACGCCGCCAAACAATACCCGCTTCCCCCAGGGCGATCGCATTATCGCTTCGATGTGCCTCACAGCCCGCGGAGCGGGCGT
>CAZBDZ010000087.1:0-13777 GCA_964490785.1 uncultured Phycisphaeraceae bacterium | reverse complement strand
GAGAAGCAGAGCACGGCGGCGGGCGCGCGGCCGAGGGCTCGCGGGCGGAGGTGATGGTCGGCTCGGAATCGCAAGGCATGAAACAAGCGAACGGAATCATCCTGGGATTGAGCATGGTGGGCGGGGCGGCCGTGCGCGCGTGGGCGGGATCGCTGCCTCCCGCGCCGGCGGGCGTGCAGGTGTCGCACGAATACGGGATCGAGTTCGTGACCGTCGGGGATGCGGGCAATGCCGGATATCCGCGATCGACCGTCAATTGGACTGGATTCGGGAATGACCGGATCGGTCGAGGGTCTGTCTCCTACGAGTACCGAATTGCTCGGACTGAGGTTACGAGCGGACAGTGGATCGAGTTTTTGAACACATTTTCACCTCGTCCAATGCCTGAAAGCGTTCGTGCGCTCGTGACCCCTTTCAACGAGTTTTATGATGGCCCCACTTGGTTTGGCGGCACACGTATCGAGTTCGATCCTCTAGCGCGGACGGCCAGGTACGAACTCCGTCAATCGACGCCGGAGGCTTTCAGATTCCCTGTGTGGGGGGTTTCATGGCGAATGGCGGCGCTCTACAGCAACTGGCTGCATAACGCCAAGACGACCGAATGGGAATCGTTGCTGTCGGGTGCTTATGACACGGCAACGTGGGGCCAGGATCCGACAACTGGTTCTTTCACCGATTCGTTGACACATCAGGCAGGCGCGCGGTTTTGGATTCCTACGCTTGACGAGTGGGGGAAAGCGGCATTCTACGACTCGAATCGGTTTGGACAGAGTCAAGGCGGCTGGTGGGATCGGCCATATGGCAGCAACGAAATACCAGTAACAGGCTATCCCAATGATCCTGGTGCGCAGACGAGCACGGGGATCCCGTTGACGCCCTTTTTTGGAACGGCAGTGTCGGAAATCCCGCTATGGGCATATTCATTCATGTCCCCGTGGGGCTTGTTTGACACAGCGGGAGCCACCGAAGAAGTGGTCTCCGAATACCCGAATCCAAACAACGCGGCTCATGATTCGGTATTGACACTTGGCTCCTTCGCCGGGAGCCCTGCGGACGATTCGGGCGCTGCCGAGTCGTATCGCAGGGTTGCGACTCAAGTGTTCGCGGGAGGTCAGACTGCATTCTTGGGCGGTTACCCGGCCTCGGGTTTGCGAATTGCCGCGGCAATTCCCGCGCCGGCATCGATTGGGGTTTTCCTCGTGGCCGCCTTGACAACATGTAAAACGAACCGGAGGAAGTCATGAACACTGGATTCTTTCTGATTTCGGCATTTCTCGTTTCGTGTTCCGCAGTCGCGCAGTCCGGCTCGCCGCCCGACCCTCCTTCGCCGTACGTCCAGTTCGATATTTGGAATCGATCTCAAGGCGGTTGCAATGGTTTGCATACGCGGACTCTCTACCAAACTTCCGGTACGACGTCGAACATCTCCTTGGGACCGTGCGAGCAGCATGTGCTTGTTTCGACACACCTCAATCAAGGGACGACGCAACCCAACATCGGGCGCATTAATTTAAACAACGGCCCCGCGGGTGCGGTTGGGCCCGTCCAACTCTATTTCGTGCCGGGGACTCCGAACCCGGACTTGGCACCGGCGCAGATCCCTTCGGGAGACGTGCAGCCGTCGGCAATCGGCAATGACCTGCGGGGCATTGATGCAAATACGACGAACCCCACCGCGTTCTTTGGTTCTGTCAACGGATCTCTCACTGGGTTCATCGACGTTGGCCAAATGGCGTACTTTAAGGCATTGGGCTCCATTCAGGCGTCGGTCACCGCCGACACCACCTACAACAACGGCGGATTCGCAGCGGTGGAAGGAGCTTCGATAAACGCCAATGTCGCGCTGACCGATATGAGTGCAAGCGCGAACAGCACATTGACCCGCGTACTTGCGACAACCGGTTCAATCACCGGCGGCATCTCCGCGAAGACCGTTGTCCTCGCCAGGAGTTCGGGCGCGGATGTGACGGGCAACATCACAGCCTCAGTCAGGATTGGAGAAGTGCGCGCCGCTGGAGCGATCGGAAATACGTCGGGGACGTCCGTGATCTCGGCGCCAGTGATCAATATCATTAACGCATCGGGCGCGGTGCGTGCCAATATCACCGCGACGGCGACAGCCAACAACGCCGATGATTCCCTGCAACGCGTTACGGGGACCACCTTTTCGGGAACTATCGACGTCAGCCGGGTGCTGAAGCTCGCCGCGCAGGGGTGGACCAACGCCGTCGATTTCTCGGGCGCTTCATCCGGCACGCTGACCGTGCGCGATGGCGTGAATACTCCCATCCGCTTTGGTGCGGGAGTGACCGGCGGCGCCATCAGCCTGGGGGTTCTCGCATCATCGGCGAGCGTCGTCGGACCCCTCAACGCTCCGGCTACCATCGCATCGACCGCCGCCGGCTCATCCATCAGCATCACGGGGAACCTGCCGGTGGGACAGACCATCGAGATTCTCGGGGATCACGGGGGCTCCCTATCCTTCGGCGGCCTGCTGTCGGGGACGCTGCTTATTGGCGGCTCACAACTGGCCAGCGGTTCGGTGATTACCGGGGCACCCGGAAGCCCCGGCCTTCCCGGGCGGATCATCGTCAACGCCGGCGCCGGCAGCGGAACTCTCGACGGTTCGGTTCGCGTCGGGGGTCAGAGCGGAACCGAACTCGCGCCGCTGCCGCACTATTCCAATCTTCACACCGAACTTGGCGGCGGTTCGGTGGGCGAGGTTCCGTTCAACCTCCACCGGCTCGACTGCGCGCCGGCGGAGGCTCCGGACGGGCAGCCGATCATCGTTCAGCCGGAGGATGCGCCGAGCGATACGAACCCGATGTTCATGCGCAGTTACGGTCCGATCGTGTGGGCCGATATGGAGGATCCCGGCGCGCCGAAGCCGTATGTGATCAGGCGACTCGCATTGATCGAGGGGGCGGTGGAGCAGGACGTCACGTCGTACTTCACGCAGACGCGCGACCCCGATGATCACAGCGTCGTCATCATTCGCCCGGCCGATCCAGACCCGCTCGTGACGGGCGAGCGCTTCATGCGCGGCTATCGTTACACTGTCTCGCTCAACATCGACGCCTCGAAATCCGAGCCATACCTGAAATGCGATTTGCCGAACGGGATGAACCCGCCGGTCTCCATCTACCCGGACATGGTCTATTACATCTGCGGCACGACGAGCGCCGCGCTTGGCGACGCTGATGACAGCGGGTGCGTCGTCTTTGACGACGTCACAACGGTACTGAACAACTTCGGCAATCCGGTTGGTTGTTTCACGTTGGGCGACGCCGAACGCGATGGGGACATCGATTTCGCCGATCTCACCGCCGTCCTGACGTATTGGCTGGCTCCCTATTGCGGCGGCGCGTGCTCGGCGAGCATGGGCGAATCGGGCGCCGACGGATTCACCCGCATCGGGCTTGAGCGTGATTCTGACGCGGCCTCGGCGGCGGGTATCATTACGCAGGCGCTCGCTTTGATGGGCTACGAATCCATCGAGGCGTTCGCGAACGCGATCAGGACCATGACCGAGGAAGACCGCAACTCGGAAGTGCGGCGGCTGGGCGCGATTGTTGACGAAATCCGCGCGGGCAACCAGTAAGCAGAAGTAGAAGTGTATGACGAAGCAGCACTAAAGGACGACGACCATGGCGTTGATGCCGAAACGAGTGAAGTACCGCAAGGAGATGCGCCGCGTCCGCGACCGGAAGGCGACGAAGGGCAACTATGTGGCCTTCGGCGACTACGGGTTGCAGGCGACGGAGGGTTTCTGGGTCTCCGGCCGGCAGTTGGAGGCGGGGCGCATCGCGTGCCAGCATTTCCTGAAGCGGCAGGGGAAGTTGTACATCCGCGTGTTCCCGAACAAGCCCATCTCGAAGAAGCCCCTGGAGACGCGAATGGGGACGGGCAAGGCGGACGTCGAATACTGGGCCGCCCGGGTGAAGGCGGGGACGATCATCTTCGAGGTTGCGGGGGTGCCGATCGAAGTGGCGAAGCGTGCGTTCACGCGGGTGGCGATGAAGATGCCGGTGAAGACGCGGTTCGTGGGTCGTCGTCTGGAGGTCTGAGTCCGGTTCAAGGCGAAGGAATCAAGCGATGAAAGCGTTGGAAGTTCACAGGCTGACGGGCGACGAGATCGATTCGGAGTTGGCGAAACTCCGGCGGAAGTTGTACGACCTGCGGGTGCAGGCGACGACGGAGAAGATCGAGAACCCAAGCCTGTTCAGGAAGGTTCGGCGCGACGTGGCCCGGCTGCTGACCGAGCGGAAGGCGCGCCTCGTGAAGAAGGGCGGGAGCAACTGATGAGCGCAACCACTGCAAAGAAGGCGACGACGCGGATCGGGCGGGTCGAGTCCGACAAGCGCGACAAGACGCGCAAGGTCGTGGTCAAGTTCTCGGCCCCGCACCCCAAGTACGGCAAGTTCGTCGCGGCGCGGACCGTGCTGCACGTCCACGACGAGAAGAACGAGTCGAGGGCGGGCGACACGGTCGAGATCGCCCCGTGCCGGCCCATCAGCAAAACCAAGACGTGGAAACTCGTGCGCGTGGTTGACCGGGCGCCCGCGGCCTGAGAAACGGAATGTGAACCCATGATCCAGGCAGAAACAAGGTGCGATGTCGCGGACAACTCGGGGGCGAAGATCGCCTACGTGATCCGCGTGATGGGCGGCTCGACCGGGCGCGGGCAGTTCACCCGTCGGACGGCGGGGATCGGCGACCGGGTCGTGTGCAGCGTCAAGAAGGCGCTGCCGGGCGCCGAGGTCAAGGCCGGCGACGTCGTCAAGGCGGTGGTGGTCCGGACGAAGAAGGCGACGCGGCGGGCCGACGGGAGTTATGTCTCGTTCGACGCCAACGCCGTCGTCCTGCTGAACGAGGACGGCACGCCCCGCGGCACGCGCATCTTCGGGGCGGTGGCCCGCGAACTCCGCGACCGGGGGCACATGAAGATCATTTCGCTCGCGACGGAGGTCATCTGAACCATGCCGAACCACATCCGCAAAGGTGATGAAGTGATCATCCGCTCGGGCGACTTCCGGGGCGCGACGGGAACGGTGATCCGCATGATGACGAAGCAGGACCGCGTGGTCGTGCGCGGGCCGAAGATTCCCGGCGTGGTGCGCACGCTCAAGCCGAACAAGGTCAACCCGCAGGGCGGGCAGGTGACGGTGGACCGCTCGTTCCACGTGTCGAATGTCAGCCCCGCGGTGGACGGCAAGGCGGCCCGCGTGCGCTTCGAGACCAAGGGCGACGGGTCGAAAGTCCGCGTCGCGGTGCGCGGCGGCAAGGCGCTGAAGGAACTGGGAACGGTTCGCTCGGCGAACGCGAAGAAGAGGAGCAAAGCCGGCGCGAAGGCGTAAGCCCCGCCGATTCGGAGCAAGACCATGGCGAAGACCAAAGGCAAAAAGGGCGAGGACCAGGGAGGACCGGCGGATACCGGCCCACCGGCGCCGGCGCGCCTCCGCGACAAGTACAAGGCCGAGGTGGCCGCGACGTTCGCCGAGAAGTTCGGCGAGAAGAACCGGATGTCCCAGCCTCGGCTCGAGAAGATCGTGGTGAACGTGAACCTCGGTCGTTACCTGGAGGGGAACAAGATCCCCGCCGTCAAGAAGGACACGACGGTCGAGACGCTGCGCAAGATCACGGGTCAGAAGCCCGTGATCACCTACGCGAAGAAGAGCGTGTCGAACTTCAAGGTCCGCGAAGGGGCCGAGACGGCGTACATGGTGACGATGCGCCGGGACCGCATGTGGCAGTTTCTTGATCGGCTGATCAACCTGGCGATCCCGCGCATCAAGGACTTCCGCGGGATGTCGGCGTCGGCGTTCGACAAGAACGGGAACTATTCGATGGGCCTCGCCGAGCAGGGCGTGTTCCCGGAGATCAACATGGCCGAGGTGGACTTCACCCACGGCATGAACATCAACATGGTGTTCGCGAACTCGAATCCCGAGAGGAGCCGTTTCGTGCTCGAACAGTTGGGATTCCCGTTCCGCAAGGAGACGCCCAAGGGCAAGAAGGGGAAGGATTGATCCATGGCAACCAAGGCACAAACGGCCAAGAGCAAGCGTCCCCCCAAGTTCAGCACGCGTATCGTGCGCCGGTGCGAGTTGACCGGTCGGGCGCGCGGGGTGTACCGCAAGTTCCGCATCAGCCGCATCATGCTCCGCAAGCTGGCCCTCGAGGGCAAGATTCCGGGGATGCGCAAGGCGTCGTGGTGATCCCGCACAAGGCAGCGACCAGAAGAGAAGATCGAGGCATCAACGTATGACGACCACAGACCCCATCGCCGACATGCTGACGCGGATCCGCAACGCCGTGTCCAACAAGGCGAAGACCGTGAACGTCCAGAGCACGAAAGTGTGCAAGGGCATCGCCGCGATCCTGAAGGAGGAGGGCTACATCGACTCCTTCGACTCGATCGAGGACGGGAGGCAGGGCCAGATCCGCATCCGGCTGAAGTACGGCCCGCGCGGCGAGGTTCTGCTGCACGAGGTCAAGCGCGAATCCAAGCCGGGGCGGAGGCTCTATCGCGGGGTTGACGACCTTTCGAGGCCTCTGCAGGGCATGGGCATCTCGATCCTCTCGACGCCGAAGGGCGTGCTGTCGGATCGGCGATGCCGGGAGGAGCGCGTGGGCGGTGAGTTGCTGGCGACGGTGTATTGAGCCCCGAGTGCGGAGTCCCGAGTCCCGAGTCCAAAGAAAGCAAAGGCAAGAGTCATGTCCCGACTTGGAAAGAAACCAATCCCCGTTCCCGGCAATGTCAAGATTGATGTCGCGCCCGGCAAGGTCACGGTGTCCTCAGGCGGCAAGAGCCTGACGCTGCCCGTCCGGCCCGAGGTGAAGGTCGCCTTCGACGCGGGATCGAAGATGGTCAGCGTCTCGATCGACGAGAAGGACTTCGAGAACGCCCAGGCCAAGGCGCTATGGGGATCGACCCGGGCGCACATCGCCAACATGGTGAAGGGCGTAACCGAGGGATTCCAGCGGAGCCTCGAGGTGGTCGGCGTCGGGTACACCGCGGTCGTCGCGGGCAAGACGCTGGACCTGAAGGTCGGCTTCGCGAACCAGATCAAGGTGCCGATCCCGATGGGCGTCGAGGTTTCGGTGGACAAGCAGTTCATTCATGTGAAGGGGGCGGATCGGCAGGCGGTGGGGCAGTTCGCGTCGGTGGTCCGCTCGAAGCGGAAGCCCGAGCCTTACAACGGCAAGGGGATCAAGTACACGGACGAGACGATCCGCAGGAAGCAGGGCAAGGCGTTCGGAGCGTAATGAAGGTCCGCGGCCCGGCCGCGACAGAGGTGGAAAGTCATGGACAAGCAGAAAGGCAAGACAGTTCGCCGCGGCCGACGCCGGACAGGCATCCGCAAGCGGATCACGGGCACTCCCCTGAGGCCTCGTCTGGCGGTGTTCAAGTCGGTGAAGCACATCTACGCGCAGATCATCGACGACCTCGCGGGCAAGACGCTGTGCGCGGCGTCGAGCCGGGAGGGCGTCGAGGGGCTGGCCGCCGGCAAGACGGGCAACAAGGCGGCCGCGACCGCGGTCGGCAAGACGCTGGCGAAGAAGGCGGCCGCGGCGGGCATCAAGGATGTCGCGTTCGATCGCGGCGGGTTCAGGTATCACGGCAGGATCAAGGCGCTCGCCGACGCGGCGCGCGAGGGCGGACTGAAGTTCTGATGTTCGATTCGGAAGGTGCAACACATGGCTGAGATGCTCGAAGGATCAGGTTCGCTCGAAAGCACGACGATCGGCGTGTTCCGCAGCGCGGCGACGGTCAAGGGAGGCAAGCGCTTCTCCTTCGGCGCGCTCGTCGCGGTCGGGGACCGCAACGGCCGGATCGCGCTGGGCTACGCCAAGGCGAACGAAGTGCCGCCCGCCATCGAGAAGGCGCAGAAGGACGGGAAGAAGCACCTGAAGGAGATCACGCTCCACGGGAAGACGATCCCGCACGTGGTCGAGGGGGCGTATTCCGCGTCGAAGGTCCGGCTGGTGCCGGCCTCGCCGGGCACGGGCGTCCGCGCGGGCGGCACCGTCCGCGCCGTCCTCGAACTCGCGGGCATCACCGACTGCCTCACCAAGGCCTACGGCTCGACGAACCAGAAAAACCTCGCCAAGGCGACCGTCGAGGCATTGATGCAACTGCGGGCGGGATCGACGATCGCCAATCTCCGGGGAGTGTCGATCCCGAAGACCGAGGTTGATGACATCCTCGAGCGCGGGCAGGCGTTCATACCGGCGAAGAAAGAGGGCGTGACCCCCATGAAGGGGCCCGTCAACACGATCGGGCAGGACAAGCGCGGCGGCGGCGGTCGCGGCGGTCGCGGAGGACCGGGCGGCGGTCGCGGTGGACGCGGCCCGCGCGGCGGCGGCGGCGGACGGACCGAAGAGGCGGCGCCCCCGGCCCCAGAGGGCGGCGGCGGGGCCACCCAGAACTGAACAAGTATCCAAGCGGGGCGATCGCCCTGGAGTAGACGACCATGATGATCCACGAAATCACCGTCCTCGCGGGACCGCACCGCAGGAAGACCCGCGTCGGTCGCGGCGAGTCCAGCGGCCTGGGCAAGACCTCGGGCAAAGGGCACAAAGGCGCCCGCGCCCGCGCAGGCTATTCACTGAAGAAGGCGTTCGAAGGCGGCCAGACGCCGTACTTCCGCAGAATCTCGAAGCGCGGCTTCTCAAACTTCAACTACCGCGTCGAGTTCTGGATTGTGAACCTCGGCGACATCATCGCGCACCCGGACTTTGCAAAGGGCGGCGCGGTGAACGCGGAGCGCCTGATCAAGGCGGGCCTGATCCGCGACACGACCCGGCCGCTGAAGATTCTCGGCGACCTCGGGGAGGCGTCGAAGGCCGGGCTGAACGTGAAACTGGACATCACGGCGGAGCGCGTTACGGCGAAGGTGCGCGATCTGGTCTCCAAGGCCGGCGGCTCGGTGAGCGAGACGGGGACGCGGCGCGACGAGATTCGCGGCATCGACCGCAACGCCGAGGACAAGACGCCGAAGAACCTCACGCGGAAACTGAAGCGGGGCAAGAGGGGCGGCGCGAAGGCTCCCCAGGCCGAGGGCGGCGAGAAGCCCGCGGAATCCGCCGAGAAGAGCAAGCCCAAGAAGGAAGCCAAGGAAGCCAAGCAGCCCAAGGAACCCAAGCCCTCCAAGGGCGATCAGCCTCAGGCCTGATCCAGAGACGCGCGTCCCCAGAGCCAGCGAATGCTCCAAGCCCTCATCAACATCTTCCGAATCCCGGAACTGCGGAACAAGATCCTGTTCACGGTCGCGATGCTCGCGGTGTACCGGATCGGGTTCTGGATTCCGGTCCCGGGCATCGACCAGGCGCAACTCCAGGAGTTCTTCCGCACCAACGTGACAGGCGACGCCACGGGCGTCGGGCGGATGTTCCAGTTCGTGCAGGTGTTCTCAGGCGGGTCGTTCTCGCAGTCCACGATCTTCGGCCTGGGCATCATGCCCTACATCTCCGCGGGCATCATCTTCCAACTCATCGCGACCGCCTACGAGCCTCTCAAGAAGTTGCAGCAGGAGGGGCCGACGGGTCGGCAGAAGATCATGGAGTGGACGCGATACCTGACGCTCGGCCTGTGCGTCATCCAGGGAATCGGCTGGTTGACCTACATCAGCCGCCTGGGCCTCGTGTATCCCAACTGGGCGGCGAACCCGCTGTGGTGGGCGATGGCGCTGGTCTCGATGACCGCGGGCTGCATCTTCCTGATGTGGCTGGGTGAGCAGATCGACAAGTACGGGATCGGCAACGGCGTGTCGCTCATCATCACGGCGGGGATTCTCGCCAACATGCCTCAGGCCGCATTCTGGGTCGTCCAGAACTCCCCGATCCGCGAAATCGGCTTCGTCGCGTCAACGTTCGGCTTCGACAAGCAGGAGCCGCAGATCACATGGATGGGCGTGATGACGCTCGTTGCGGCGTTCTTCTTCGTGGTCGCGGGGTGCGTGCTGATCACGGTGGCGCAGCGGCGCATCCCGGTGCAGCAGGCCAAGCACACGCGAGGGCGGAAGGTCTACGGCGGGCAGCGGTCCTACCTGCCCTTGCGGATCAACCACGGCGGCGTGATGCCGATCATCTTCGCGTCGTCGCTGATGATGATCCCTTCGGTCGCGTTCGGCTTCCTCAAGACGGCGACCCAGGCCGCGGGCGGGTGGTTCCACAGCATCTCGACCTTCCTGAGCGATTCCTTCGTGATCGGGCAGTTCCCCTACGAGTTGGCGTACATCCTGATGATCTTCTTCTTCTCCTATTTCTGGACGACGGTCCAGTTCAACCCGGAGGAGATGAGCAAGCAGTTGCGCGACCACGGATCGTTCATCCCGGGGCTGAGGCCCGGTCCTCGCACGGCGGAGTATCTCGAGACCGTCATGGAGCGCATCACGTTCGTCGGCGCCGGCTTCCTTTCGGTCATCGCGGTGGTCCCGACTGTCGTGAACCGGGGGCTGAACATCGACTGGTCGGTGACCCAGTTCCTCGGCGGAACGGGGCTGCTGATCGTCGTGTCCGTCGGGCTGGACCTCATCCAACGGGTCGAGGCGAATCTGCTGATGCGGAACTACGCCGGGTTCCTCGGCGGAAACGAGCAAGGGAAGGGGCCGAAGATCCGCGGCCCGCGGGGCGCGTACTGAGAGGGCGACGGGGGGTTCCCCTCGGGGAGTCGTTATGATCTGGCCCCGGAGTCCGATCGCCGATATAACTCCGCGTCAGGATTCGCTGCCTGAAGTGCTGCATGCCGAAACAGGACGAAAAATTCTCGATGGAAGCGGAAGTGCTCGACGCGCTGCCCAACGCGATGTTCCGCGTAAAACTCGCGAACCAGCACGAGGTGCTCGCCTACGTCTCGGGGAAGATGCGGCAGCACTACATCCGCATCCTGCCCGGCGACAAGGTGACGGTCGAGATCAGCCCCTACGACCTGACCCGCGCGCGGATCACGTATCGCCATTGACCGACGGGGTCATTCCAGGAGGAGCCGCGTCATCTCGTCGGAGATGCGTGCCGCGAGGGCATCGTCCCGCCGGGCGGCGATATCGCCGCTGACCTCGGCCAGCCCGAGCGCGTCGCCAAAGCCCGCGTCGCTCTCCACGAGGCGGATGGTGGCTTGTCTCATCTCTCCGGCGATGGTCGCCCCGCCGAGGCTGGATGAGGGGAGCATGAATCCCCCCCCGCCGTAGACGCCCCGTGCGGCCCCGTTGAGAACGAGCAGCGTGACCGAGGCGTTGCTCGCCGTGAAGTCGATCGGCGTCCGGCCGGCTTTCGGCGCAAGGAACAGGTGGAGATGCAGGACAACGCCCGGCTCCCCCTCGACGCCCTGCGCGAGGCGGGCGACGAGGTCCTCCGGCGGGAGGTCGCTGAGGTAGATGTCCGCTGTATTCGAGTCGGTGAAGCCGTAGACCGCGGTCTGGATCGTCGGCGTGAGGGCCGAGCGCTCCGACTCGACGGTGAGCGACGTGGTGCCGGCGCATCCGGACATCAGGCAGGCGCATGCGGCGGCCAGAGCACTCGCCGACCGTCCGGGACTCAGGTGGTTGCGGATCTGCACGGCGGGATGGTACCGCATGCCCGGCTCGGCCCGAAATCGCATGTAGTTCGTTGGGAACGCCTATGATTTCCGCGCGTCCAATGAACCCTGCGGGCGGGTGCCAATGGTCGGCCTTGGGACCGGCTGTATCGCACGATTCGGCGTTCGATCCAATGCTCGACATCACCAACCGAGAACTCTGGGCCATCAGGCGTTCGGGCCTCTGCCGCGTCATCGCGGCCTGCGCGGTCGTTGGAGTTGCCGGCACGGCGACGGCGCAGACGGCGCCTCCGCCCTCCGCCCCCGACGCCCCGCCGACGGGAACGCGTCGCGGGCAGACCATCCCCGGCATCACCGGCCCCATCGCCCCGCCGATCGTGCAGCCGCCCGAGCCGCCGGACCGCCGATACACGATCATCCCCAACCCCGTGGTCCACACGACCTCGTTCCCGATCGGGATCACGGAGCCTTGCGATTCGTGGGTCTATTGGTCGTATCCGTATGTGCAGAGCAGCGGCGGGGATCTGTGGATTCGCTCGGGGTATCCGTTTCCGATCGTCTATCCCTCGGGCAACCTGACGCCGGGGCAGGAGGTTGTGGTCCCGACGCCGGCGTGGTGGCGGACGCAGTACGAGGGTGCGCCGCTGGTTGAGACGACGCGGCGGGTCGATCCTGATGGGGCCTCGGCGCCCGCCGTTCCTTCGCCCGCGATCTCGCCCGCGGCGTCGGCGGTTGATGAAGGACGCGAGGCCCTTCGCGGGCGCGATTACGCGCGTGCGGCCGCGATCTATCGGCGCCGCGACGCGGAGCAGCGGGCGATCGAGGCGGGTGCGACGGGCGCCCCGTTGATCGACCGGTCGGCGGCGAGGTTGCTCGCGGTCGCGATGGTCGGCGAGGGGAATCCCGCCGAGGCGGCGTCGATTCTCGCGGCGGCGCTCGGGGAGGACCCCGCGCTCGCCTCCCGACGGCTCGATGGAAAGGACCTGCTCGGGTCGCTCCGCGAAACTCGCCGGCTCGCGAACGAAGCGATGCGGCACGCCAAGGCGAATCCGTCGCGCGAGGCGTGGGAACTCGTCGCAACGCTCATGGACGCCGAAGGACGCACGGTCGTCGCGGCGCAGATGCGCAAGCGCGGCGAGAGCCCGCCGACGCCCGAGCGCGCAACGCCGACGTCGTCGCGTCCGGCATCATTCAGGATGCCTTCGCCGTAGAACAACGGGCGCCCCGGGATTGAGATAGTGCGATTGCCCGGCGCGCGGCAGCGATCATCCGAAGACAGGTCATCGGCGGCACTATACTCCGCGTTTTACGGAGGTTTGAGCGTGCCGAACCGCGTGCCGTTTGTTGCCGGGAACTGGAAGATGAACGGCGATCGCGCGTCGGCGGTCGCGCTGGCGAAGGCGGTCGCGGCGGGGAATCCCGGTGGAGTTGATGTCGCCGTGTGCCCGCCTTTCGTGTACCTGGAAGCGGTGGGGGAGGCGCTGCGTGAAGCGGGGGGCGGCGTGGCGCTGGGCGCGCAGGATGTTTACTTCGAGAAGAACGGCGCCTTCACGGGGGAGATTTCGGTGGCGATGCTGAAGGACCTCGGCGTGCGCTACGTCCTCGCCGGGCACTCGGAGCGGCGGCACGTCATCGGGGAATCGGATGATCTTGTCCGCCGCAAGGTTCGCGCGATCCTCGACGAAGGGCTGGAGTGCATCCTCTGCATCGGCGAGAAGATCGAGGAGCGCCGCGCAGGGAAGACCGACGCCGTGAACGAGCGGCAGGTGCGCACGGCCCTCGCGGGCGTCCCCGCCGAGCATCTGGGGCGGCTGACGATCGCGTATGAGCCGGTGTGGGCGATCGGCACCGGTGCAACAGCAACCCCCGCCGACGCGCAGGATGCTCATGCAAAGATACGCGCCCTGCTCGCATCGCTCCAAGGGCGGACGGTCGCCGACGCGATGCGGATTCAATACGGCGGATCCATGAAGCCGGACAACGCGACGGAACTGATGAAGCAGCCGGATATTGACGGCGGGCTGATCGGCGGGGCGTCGCTGAAGGCGACGGATTTCCTCGCGATCGTGAAGGCGGCGGCGCAGTGAGGTGCCACGCCCCTTCCAAGGCGAGCGCCCGACGGTATGGGCTGGGTCGCCAAGGCGACTCCGCGAAGCGACGACGATGCAATCCGGCCCGCCCCGCGGTAGTGTCGCAGTTTGAATGTGGCATGGGCTTTCCAGCCCATGTCCCCCGCGC
>CAZBDZ010000086.1:0-14607 GCA_964490785.1 uncultured Phycisphaeraceae bacterium | reverse complement strand
TGACCTGCCTCACTTTTCCGTGCCAGTGTGAGTGAGAGTTGGTTGAATGAAGTCTATCGTGGATGGTCTTCCCGCGTGGTGCGTCGGAGCGGAGGCGAGCGCAGCGAGCCGGAGCGGAGACGCACCACGCGGCGCGGCGGCGGGGGCGGCCCCCTTCCCCCCGGCTCGGCACGCCGCCGCGAAGGCCGCGGGGGGCGTGTAGTTCAGCGACGAGTGCGGCCGGCGGTGGTTGTAGTCGAGCATGTAATCGCCGATGACCACGCGGGCCTCCGCCAGGCTCCCGAAGAGCTCTAGGTTCAGGCACTCGTCGCGGAGCCTGCCGTTGAAGGACTCGCCGAAGGCGTTCTCCCACGGGCTCCCGGGGGCGATGTAGAGCGGCCCGACCGCATGCTCCTCCAGCCACGAGCGCAAGCGCCGCGCGATGAACTCGGGCCCGTTGTCCGAGCGGATGTGCCCCGGCAGGCCGCGGACGATGAAGAGGTCCTCGAGCACGCGGATCACGTCCCCGCTCGTCAGGCTCCGCGCCGCCTCGCACGCCAGGCACTCCCGCGTGTACTCGTCCACGATCGTGAGGATCTTGAAGGGCCTCCCGTCCGCCGTCTGGTCCTTCACGAAGTCCCACGTCCACACGTGGTCGATCCCCTCGGCACGCTTGCGGACCACGCCGTTCTCGCTGCACCCCAGCCGTCGCCGCTTGATCGTCCGCCGCGGCACCTTCAGCCCGTGCAGCCGCCACAGACGGTGCACACGCCCCGCGCTCACCCGGAATCCCTCCCGCCTCAGCATCGCGTGGATCCGCCGGTACCCGAAACGCGGACGCGCCCGCGCCAGCGCCAGCATCGCCGCCACCAGCGGCTTGTCCGACTCGACTTTCGTCGCCTCGTACCGCTGTGTTGACCTGGGCTGCCCGACGGCCTTGCACACACGGCGCTCGGGAAGGTCGAGCGTGCGCGCGGCACGCTCGACCCCCTCGCGCACGGCCGACGGGCTCAGTCTTTTCCCCGCAGCACCTCCTCGATGATCTGCTTGTCCAGCACGAGGTCCGCCACCGCCTTCTTCAGCCGGCGGTTCTCCTCCTCCAGCGCCTTCAGACGCTTGATCTGTCCGTCCTCCATCCCGCGGAACTGCCTCCGCCAGCGATGGAGCGTCTGCTCGCTGATCTCCAGCTTCTGGCAGATCGCCCCCGGCGACTGCCCCGAGCCCTCCATCGCCTCGGCCTCCCGCAGCTTCCGAATGATCTCGTCGGTCCCGTGACGCTTCCGTTTCATCGAGAGCCTCCCTGGGTACTTGGTACCCGAAAGACTCTCACTCGACCTGGATCAGGTTTTCAGCGGCAGGTCACCCGTACAGAATCTGGAAGTCCATCCCACAGAGAAGACTGAAGTCCACCGGCGTGGGATTCTCTCCGCCCAACAGCAGCACCTGCCCGAGGTCCGACACCTCACTGGTCACGGGGTCCACGCTCACCAGGCTACCCCTCTCCGATTCGAATCCGAGCAGCGCCGGCCGAGGAAACTGGTAGGAGAAAGTCAATGAGTACGCCAACCCCCGGACCCTCGCAAGGCTCTTATCCGCGTAACGCGTCGTAGGTCGGCTGATCCAGTCCCCACTCCCCGTGCGGAACGTGTAGGCCTCGCCTGTCGGCATCGTGACGGAGATGTTCGGCGTTTCCCACCACGCCGACCTGTCCACGTCGAATCCCACGCCGTTCGACGGCACCCCCGTCGGACACACGCCGACCACCTCGACCATCTCCACCGGCGGGTTCGCAAACGTCCAGTACCGCCGGTACAGGTTCCCGGACATCCCCAGGTAGTACGTGTCGTACGTATCGTCCTCGACATCCATGGCGACGATGCGCTCGCCCGGAACGAGATTCGCGATCCCACGCGGGTAGCCCATGTTAGCCGCGCCGGGAGGAGCGCTGACCATCGTGTATTCGGTATTGACATCGCTCACGCCCCAAAGCGAAATGTCCCGGGCCACGACCTGCGAAGCCGCGCCGAGGCTGAGAATCGTCGCCACGACTGACTTCGAAATACTCCTGCTGAATGTGCTCATCATACTCTCCACTCCTGATGTCTCGATGCTCGCTGCAACAACCTGAACGCGCCCAACGCATTGCCCACCCGTTCTTGACGCTTCCGCGTGCCTGCTCGGCGTCGAACATTCAAAGCCTAACACGCCTTCCCGGCGTTGGGTATACGGAATTCTCCCTGATCTCTCTGGTCGGGGGAATCCCCGAAACTCCCGCGCGCCTCGTTGAATGCCATGCGTCGCCGCGCCTTCTGCGCCGCCTGTGAAACTCGCAGGCGGTCAAACGAGGCAAACAACGCAACTTAGGGAAACGTGCGCGGCCGCGTAGTTCTCTCCATCGCAACAGCATCCCCAATCCGGGCGGGACAAAGAAAGCAAACAAAGACGCTTCGTCGCTTCCATTCCACGTTTTGACTCGAATACTCGCCCAATTCGGTCCCGAGTCAGCCAGTTGCCTTCGCAGTGCTATCCCTTTCCACTTTCCGCTATCCGCATTCCCCTCACCCCATCAAATCCGCTCCGCCTCCATCCGTATCGCCCCGCAAGGGCACTCCGCCGCGCAGATCCCGCATCCCTTGCAGTAGTCGTAGTTGAACTCGAACCGCTTCCCCGCCCCGAGTTTGATCACGGCGTTGTCCGGGCACATGCCGTAGCAGTTGTCGCACTCGAAGCAGTTCCCGCACGACAGGCACCGCCTCGCCTCGAAGAGCGCGTTCTCCTCCGTCAGCCCCGACACGATCTCGTCAAACGTCCCCTCCCGCCGCGAAAGGTCCAGCGTCGCCTGCTCGGTCGGCGGCGCGTCCGTGTAATACGCCGTGTTCAGCCTCCTGAACTCCGCCAGTTCATGCTTCGCCGCCGGCTCATACCTCGTCCCACGCAAAAACGCGTCAATGTATCGCGCCGCCTTCTTCCCGTGTCCCACGGCCACCGTGATCGTCCGCTCCGCGGGCACCATGTCGCCACCCGCGAACACTCCCCGGCACCCAGTCATCATGTCCGGCCCCACCCGCACCACGCCGTCCTCAACCTTCAGCCCCTCGATATTCGACAGGAACGACAGATCAACATCCTGCCCCAGCGCCAGCACGCACGAATCCGCCTCCATCTCCTCGAACTCCCCCGTCGGCTGCGGCCGACCCTGATCGTCCAGCCTCATCTTCTCCACCGTGAACCGCCCCCCCGACTCCGCCTTGATCGTCGAAAGCCACTTGAACTGGATCCCCTCGTCCATCGCCTCACGCACCTCGAAATCATGCGCGGGCATCTTCGCCTGCGTCCGCCGATACACGACGATCGCCTCCTCCGCCCCCAGACGCTTCGCCGTCCGCGCCGCGTCCATCGCCGTGTTCCCCCCGCCGTAGATCAGCACACGCCGCCCCAGCATCGGCTGCTCGCCCGCGTCCACGCCCCGCAGCAGTTGCAGCGCATCGAGAATCCGCGACGCATCCCCCGCCGGGATGTACGCACGCTTCGCAAGGTGCGCGCCCACCGCGAGAAACACCGCGTCGAAACGCTCTTCTTTCATCGTCCGCGCGAGGTCGCTCACCTTCCGGTTCAGGTGGATCTTCACCCCCATCTCCTCGATCCGCCTGACCTCCGCGTCCAGCACCTCCCGCGGCAGCCGGTAGCGCGGAATCCCGAACCGCATCATCCCGCCCGCGCTCGCCCCCGCCTCGTGGATCGTCGCCTCGTGCCCCAGCAGCGCCAAATGATACGCCGCCGACAGCCCCGAAGGCCCGGCCCCGACGATCAGCACCCGCTTCCCCGACCGCGCCGCCTCCACGCGCACCTTCCACCCCAGCCGGATCGCCTCATCGCCCAAAAACCGCTCGATCGCATGGATCCCCACCGCGCGGTCCATCTGCGCCCGGTTGCACGCCCCTTCGCACGGGTGATAGCACGCCCGCCCCATGATCGCCGGCAGCGGGTTGTTCCGCATGATCTCGCGCCACGCCGCCTCGTACTTCCCCTCCTCCGCGAGATATAACCACTGCTGAATGTTCTCCCCCGCCGGGCACGCATTGTTACATGGCGGCAGCCGATCGACGTACACCGGCTTCTCCGTCCGCCACGACCCCGTCTTGTTCGCAAGGCTCGACCCGACATCCAGCGTGATGGCGAAAGGCTTGTTCATTCCGTGTCCCCCACCAGCAGCCCGAAGCGCTTGATGTTCCGCTCCGCCGTGTCCCGGATCGCCTGAAGCCGCGCCGGGTCCGCGCCCTTCGCGAACAGATGCGCGAACCGCGTCTGCAGCCTCAGGTAGTCCTCGACCGGCACGCGCTGCCGAATCCGCCGCCGGCCCGTGATCTCCCCGTGCTCCGCCTCGAAGATCGGGAACAGCCCCGATTCGACCGCCATGCGCGCCACCTTGATCGTGTCCGCCGTCGCGCACCCCCACCCCAGCGGGCAGGGCACATGCACATGCAGGTACCGCGCCCCGCGGATCGTCATCGCCTTCTCAACCTTGTATTCCAGGTCCCGCAGGTCGGCGACCGACGCCGTCGCCACGTACGGAATGAAGTGCGCCATCGCGATCAGCGGCACGTTCTTCCCCTGCCCGAATACATTCCCCGGCTCCTTCCCCACCGCGGGCGTCGTCGCCGTGCGCGCCGCCGCCGGCGTCGCCGACGACCGCTGCACGCCCGTGTTCATGTACGCCTCGTTGTCGTAGCAGATGTACAGCACGTCGTCGTTTCTCTCGAACATCCCCGACAGGCACGCGAACCCGATGTCCACCGTCCCCCCGTCGCCCCCCTGCGCCACCACGCGGACATCGGCACGCCCCTTCGCCTTCAACGCCGCCGCCATCCCCGTCCCCACCGCCGCCGCGTTCGCAAACAGCGAGTGCAGCCACGGCACACGCCACGAACTCTCCGGGTACGGCGTGGAGAACACCTCGAGGCACCCCGTCGCGTTCGCCACCACCACCTTCCCGTCCGTCGCCCGCATCGCCGCGTCCAGCGCATACCGCGCGCCCAGCGCCTCCCCGCAGCCCTGGCACGCCCGATGCCCAGACGTCAACGAGTTGTTCCGCGCCGACGACGCCTGCACGCTCCGCACGCTCACATCGAGCAGGCGGTTCCCCACCGTGAACGTCCCCGTCTGGTAGAACTTGATGTGCGCAGGCCCGCTCATGCCGTGCATCCTTTCATCCGATCCTCGCCGCGACGGCCCCGATGTCCTTCAGAATCGACTCCGCCGCCGGACCCGATCGCCGCGTCGCACGCTCGCGCTCCAACTGCCGGTCAACAACCTCGCGGTTCAGATCAAGGAACGTCAGCGACTCAAGCCGGTCCTCCATCGCCGCCCTGAACACCCGGTGCAGGCCTGCCTTGGTGATCGCCCGCCCGCCGAGACCCGCGATCACCGTCGATATCTTCGCCCGCGAACCCGTCAACGCATGCCGAAGGTTGTGCGACACGTTCCCCCCGATCCCGACCGACAGGCTCTTCTCGATCGCAACCACGCGCGACGCGTGCCCCATCGCCTCCTTCAGCGCCGCGCCGGGGAACGGCCTGAACGAGCAGATGCTCACCGCCCCGATCTTCACCCCCTGCTCCCGCATCTCGTCCACAACGTCGCGGATCGTCCCATCCACCGACCCCAGCGAAACGACGATCAACTCCGCGTCTTCCGCCTTGTACGCATGCACCAGCCCGCCGGAGTCGCGCCCGAACGCCTGCCTGAACTCCGCCGCCAACTCCGGGATCATCTCCAGCGCCTGCAACTGCCTGTGATGCGCCAAGTACCGAACCTCCGTGAACGCCTCCGGCCCCACCATCGCCCCGATCGTCACGGGCTTCGACGGATCGAGCACCTGCCTCGGCTCATACGCCGGCAAAAACCTGTCCACCGCCGACTGATCCGGGATATCGAACCGCTCGAACGCGTGCGTCAGGATGAATCCGTCCACGCACACCATCACGGGCAGCGACAACGCCTCGCCCAGCCGGAACGCAAGCATGTGCAGGTCCGCCGCCTCCTGGTTGTCCCGCGCGTACAACTGGATCCACCCCGCGTCCCGCACCGCCATGCTGTCCGTGTGGTCGTTCCAGATGTTGATCGGCGACCCGATCGCCCGGTTCCCCACCGTCATCACCATCGGCAACCCAAGCCCCGACGCGTTGTACAGCGCCTCGGCCATGTACAGAATCCCCTGGCTCGCCGTCGCCGTGTACGCCCTCGCACCCATCGCCGACGCGCCGATCGCCACCGACAACGCCGCGAACTCGCTCTCGACGTTGATGAACTCGCACCCCGGCAGCGACCCTCCCTTCACGATCGTGCTCAGCGTCTCAACAATGTGCGTCTGCGGCGTGATCGGATAGGCGCAGATCACCTCCGGACGACACAGCCCCACAACCTGCGCGATCGCCTGCGATCCTTCACACTGCCTGAGCATGCGCTCGCTCCCTTTCCCCCGACGCCGCGCCGCCCACGAGCGCGAACGCCTCCCGCGCCGCCGCGATGTTCTTCTCCGCCACCTCCGCCTTGAACTTCTGCCGCAACGCCGCCTCCACCGATTCGAGCCTCAGCAACCCCGTCGCCGCGCACAGCCCCGCCAGCAGCGCCGAGTTGGGCACCGGCCTCCCCACGTGCCGCACCGCCAACTCCGTCGCCGCCAACTCCCGCACGTGCCCGGCGGGCAGCCTCCTCAGAATGGCCCCGATCCCCAGTTGATCCAGAGGCCGACCCGAGTTGATCAGCACCCACCCCTTCGCCGACAGCCCCTCGAACACGCTCACCTGGTTCAGCAGCGTCGGATCCTGGATGATCACCGCGTCCGGTTCCATCACCGGCTCGCGCGACCGGATCTCCTTCTCCGACACCCGGCAGAACGCCATCACCGGCGCCCCCATCCGCTCGGACCCGAAACTCGGAAACGCCTGGGCCCATTTCCCCTCGAGAAACGCCGCCACCGACAGCACCTCCGCCGCCGTCACAACCCCCTGCCCGCCCCGACCATGAATACGCACCTGGAACATCACCCCAGATTACAGCAACTTCGCTGCCACGCCCCGTGGCATGGGCTTTTCGCGGAGTCGCCGTGGCGACCCAGCCCATGCCGCACGCCGCACGCCTTGGAAAAGGCCAGGGCAATCGCATTAACAAGAGGGTGCCCCGGTCTTGCCGTCCGCGGCAAGGCCGGGACGCACTTGCAACGCCGCCCGGCCTCGCTGCAAAGCCAGCGAGACCGGGGCAGCCGCAATAATGCGATTGCCCTGGGAAAAGGCGTGCCACTCAAAGCCAAGGCACGCAGTTTGAAGACAAGTTCTATTGATTCTCAGTTGCAAGACAACAGTCGGCCCCCGATTCCCGCTGGTTCCTGATTGTGGGAGCGGAGCACGGTCGCGCAAGTGCCAGCGAATCCGCGCCTGGGCGAGCCGTCGAGCCAAAGACCGGATGCGCCGGCCTGGGGAATCGCTGGGAATCACATTGGGCGGCCCGACTCGGCTCGCGCGACCTTCCCACCCTCTCCCGCTTCCGGAATCCACCACGATCGCCGTTCAGCCCAGTGGATCGCGCTCAGGTCGTCTCGCCAGCCTGATCCTCTGATACGTCACCCCCGCCACCCCATCGGCGAGGTCGTGCGGATCGACTCCTCGTTCCTTCGCGACCATCAGCCACACGTCCACATCGAGGAGCCTGCGGAGCCTTCACACGCGTCGATGATCTGGTTCGCCCATGTGAATGCCGCTGCATCTCGAAGCGCACTATGCAGCGAACTGCAGGACCTCGACCTCCTTTTCACCACGAGAAACCGCTTCGGCCTGGCGTAACAACGCGCCCGTCGTCGTCTCGCTCACATACTCCTCGCCGCAATTCGCGCAGACTTCAGCCGGCACGTTCCGGAACACCACCGTGACGTTTCGCGGCGTCGTGCGGTCGAGGGCGACGGTAACGCGATCGGGTCGCGTCTCGCCGTGCTTGCAGATGGGGCATCTCATCAGAGTCTTCGTTTCTTGAATCCGGGCTGCCAGAAGAGCGGGTCGGGCTGATACACCGTGATTACAATAGCCTTGCCGGTCGCGGGGTCAATCAGCGCGACGATGTGGATTGGACGGCCATTAGCGAGGCCGAACAGCAATCTGCCGGGATACGGCACTTCATCAGGAGTATCTCTTCAGCCGTTTGCAAAAGAACCCGTGTGCGCGGTTGCAGAGCCTTAGTCTTCAGCCTGAAGGGCTGGTAGTCAATAGCCGGGGGTAGAGCGAGTCTTCGAGCGCCACCCCCGGAAAAAAGCACCCCGAAACCTCTTCCGCACCCTGAAAGGGTGCCACACGAGCGAGGGCATTCAGCTCGGACCCGAATGACCAGACTGGTGCTCTTTGCATTCCGCTGAAGAGTTACCATCAGGATATGTTTCGATGCAATGCCCGTGCTCGAGGATCTCCCGGACGTCGATCTCGGTGATTCCTCTCTGGAACATCCGCCGAAGAGCATGGACTCGGAATTCGACCTCTGGATCGTCCATGAATCGGCCCCAATTCCTGACCTACCCCCGCGCCGGCGTCAGCAGATCCTCCGGCCGGCTCATCAACTCCATGATGCACGCAAGGCACCGGGCCGCCTCGGCTCCGTCCACGCTCCGGTGGTCGCACGTCAGGCTCAAAGGCAGCAACTTGGCGACGTGAATCCCCCCGTGCTTCGCCACGACGCCCTCGCGCACCCGCCCCGCCGCCAGCACGCCGACCTCGGGGTAGTTGATGATCGGCGTGGCGAATCGCCCCGCATACGCGCCGACGTTGCTGATCGTGAACGTGCTCCCCATGAGCCGCTCGCGCGGGATCGAACGATCGCGCGTCATCCGCGCAAGGTCCGCGATGTTCCGCCCGATCTCGAGCACGCCCATCGAGTCGGCGTTCGGGATCACGGGGACCGACAGGCCCTGCTCCGTGTCCGCCGCGATGCCCATGTGGACGTGCGAGTACCGGATGATCTCGTCCGCCTCATCGTCCACCGCGGCGTTCAGCGCGGGAAACTGCTTCAACGCCCGGCAGACCGCCGACACGATGAAGGGCAGGTACGACAACTTCTCCCCGCTCGCCGCCGCCATCCGCCGACGAACTTCGTCGAGCGGCGAAACGTCAACCTCGTCCATCACCGTGAAGTGAACGTGCCGGTCGATGGATTGGCGAAGGCGCAGCGCGATGTTCCGCCGCACGCCGCGGATGGGTATGCGGGTCGTATCCCCCGCAGGAACGAGCACCGTTCGCGGCGAAGGCGCCGCGGGAGCCGCGGGACGCTCGTCGAGCACCTCCTGCCGCGCCATCTGCGGCTTGACCGTCGTGGCCAGCGACGGCGCTCGGCGATCCGATCCCCTCCCGGCGGACGATGATTCCGCGGCGGCGCGGACATCCTTCTCCGTCACCCGCCCCCCAAGGCCCGTGCCCACGATCGAATCGATGTCAACGCCCAGATCGCGCGCCAGTCGGCGCACGGCGGGAGTCGCCAGGGCCTTGCCCGATTCGCTCGTCACCCCGCTCAGCGACCCGGACATCGTGCCGACCACGGTTCCGGCGTCCTCGCGCGCTTCGACGCTCTCCGAAGCCCTTGCGTGCGCGCGGGGCTCGTCCTCCTTCTTCCGCTGTCCACTGTCCACTGTTCCCTGTCCACTGTCCCCCTGGTACGTCCACGCCACCTGTCCGACCTTGAGGACGTCGCCGGGCTTGCCCATCAGGTCCTTGATGACCCCCGCGCGAGGCGACGGCACCTCGACCAGCGCCTTGTCGGTGTTCATCTCGGCAACCGTCTGGTGCTCCTCGACGCGGTCGCCGGGGGCGACCTTCCAGGCGATGAGTTCGGCCTCGTGGACGCCCTCGCCCAGGTCGGGGAGAATGAAAATGTTCGGATCGGAAGATTTGTGATGAGCCATGACGGAGCGACGGTCTGAGTGTGGTCAAGGAGCACAAGGCGAGGGGTCGATAGCCCGCGAGGACCCACCCCACCAACACGAAGCCGCAAGGATACTCGGTTCCGAAAGCCCGGCGATCGGGCCGCGAGAACCTCCCCAAAAAGCGAAACCCCGACCGGTCAGGCCTGGGGCTTCGGCAAGGAATCTGGATTCCGCGCGATCGGGTCAGCGCCGGCGCCGGCCCGCCATCAGGCCCAGAGCGAGGAAGCCCGCGGCGAACGGCCCGGGGACGATCGAGATATTGTCGATCCCCGCCGTGTCGTCCGGCGTTTCGTCGTTCACCACGAGTTCGATCTGGATGTAAAACGTGGAGACGTTGGCGAGGATGCCGTCCCAGGTCCCGTCGCCGATGGACCACGCTCCCGCGGCGATGGGGACGACCACGGTCTCCCAGTCCGTCGGGCCTTGGATCACCTCGCCGGTCCAGGTCGCGTTCCCGCCGGGGCCGGCGATAACGACCGTGAGCGGGAAGAACTCGCGCGGCACCGACCCATTATCGAATCGGCAGTAGTCGTAGGTGATCGAGCCCGTGTTGTTGTAGATGGACCAGTCGCCGAGGAACTCCGCCGGAGCGAAGGCCCCCGCCGTCTCGTTGGTCGGCTCATCAACTGCGCCGAACAGGAACCCGCCACCGTTGCCGCCGGCGGCGTTCCATTGCGTGGACGCCGCGAGCGTCCACCCGTCGGGGCCGGTGTCAAACGTGGAGGTCGGACGAGCAAGCGCGGGCGACACCAACGCAATGGCCGCGAGCGCAGCAAACGATCGGCACGATGTCATGGACAGACTCTCTTTCCGCTTCCCTGTGTGCGTTTCAAGAGTAGCATGAAATCCGGACCGGGCAAGTGCAATCCTGTCGTATTCGGGTGATGTTCGGGAAAACGGGGTAGATGCGCGGCGATCGAAGCCGGCTTGGCGCTTCGTTGACGGGCTCGATAGGCCGACGGAACACTCGCGGTTCAGGGCGCGGCACTGGCGGGCAAGCCGCCAGTGGCACCAAAGACGCACTGGCGGGCAAGCCGCCAGTGGCACCAAAGGATGGCACTGGCGGGCAAGCCGCCAGTGGCACCAAAGGATGGCACTGGCGGACGAGCCGCCAGTGGCACCAAAGGCACACTGGCGGACGAGCCGCCAGTGGCACGGGGGGAATCACGTCGGCGCGGAGACGTGAATGAACGGGTCGTCAACCGCCCCTCACGGCTTGGGGGCATCGTCCATGGGCAGCGGCTCCTGCGTGAGCGGATCGAGCAGCGGCAGGCGGCGCACTTCCGCTCCGCCTGGGAGCATGGCCATGTTCGCCTTGTGGCTCTCGCGCTGCTCGGTCGGGTCGCCCGGGGCGATCTCGCTCCACTTGCCGACGACGAGCATGAGCATCTTCGACGGATCGATGTGCTTCTGGGCCATGCGCTGCACGTCCTCGATCGTCACGGCGTTCATCTTGTCGCGGTAGGTCTGCCAGTAGTCGGCGGGGCGCTTCGTCCATTCGTCGTTGATGAAGGTATTGACCGTGCCGACCTTGGACTCGAACTGCCGAGGGAAGGTGTCGATGAAGGACTTCTTGCTGACGTCGAGTTCCTCCTGCGTGACCGGGGCGTTGCGGATCTTGTCGAGTTCCTCGTACACCATCTTCGCGGTCAGGGCGACCGTGCGGTTCTTCGAGAAGGTGCGGACCTGGAAGACGCCGGGGTAGTAGACGCGCGGCTGGAACGCCGAGCCCACGCCGTAGGTCAGCCCCTCATCCGAGCGGATTCGCTTCATGAGGCGTGAGGTGAACCCGCCCCCGCCGAGGATGTCGTTCATGACCTGGCAGGCGATGAAGTCCGGGTCGTCGCGCGTGATGCCGCGCTGCGCGACCCAGAACTTGCCCTGCGGGATGTCCTTTTCGACGTAGTACAGGCCGGGGGTGAACTGGTGGTCGGTGTCCGTCGGCTCGGGCACGGGCTCGCCCTTGTCCCATCCTGAGAAGGCGGTGTCGAGTTTCGCGAGCATCTCGTTCGGCTCGAAATCGCCGGTGACGCCGACGATGAGGTTGCCGGGGTGGTAGACGCGCGCGTGGAACTTCCGCATGTCGTCGATGGTGATGGCGTCGAGTTGTGATTTGGTGACAACGCGGCCCTCGACGTGCTTATCGCCCCACATCAGGAGGCCGCCGGTCCGCGCGAGGATGCTGTCGGCGTCGTCGTTGCGCTGCTTCATGGACTCGACCTGCTCGTCCTTGTAGACGGCGACCTTGTCCTCCTGGAATCCTGGGTTGCGGATCATGTCCATGTAGAGGGCGAAGGCCTCGTCGAAGTTCGAGCGGAGGGCGTTCAGCGAGCCGCTGCTCGCATTCGCCGCGAGGAAGTCGAACTGCTCGTCGAGGTCCTCGGCCTTGACCGATGCGGTTCCGCCTCGGCGGATCATGGCGTCGGTGATCTGCGCCAGGCCCGGTTTATCCTCGATGTGTGCCGCCGAGCGGAACGACATGTTCACGTTGATGAGCGGAAACTCCTTCGACGGGATCATGTACACCGCCACGCCGTTGGAGAGGACGTGCCGGTACTCCGCGGCCTTGGGAGGCTGGAAGTCCAGGGGCTTGTAGTTGATCTCTTCGGGGCGCTTGGGGATGACGCCACCCGCCTCGGCCGGCGCCGGGCCTGCCGCGCCGATGACGAGGACCATGGCCGCCGAGCCGCACAGTGTGGTCTTGAGCATGTTTTTCATGGGTGTGTTCTCTCGTGGGGTGGTGCGGATCGGTTATTTCGCGGCCTTTTCGAGTTCCGCGATGCGGTCGGTCAGTTTCTGCTGCATGTACTTGACGCCTTCCATCATCTGAGGCGGAACCTGCCCGCCCGCGATGACCTGGCTCATCTGCTCGGCGGCCTGCTTCAGTTTGACGAGGTCGGTCTCCTTGGCGAGTTGATCGAGTTGCTTCTTGATCATGCCGGCCATCTGGGGCCCGACCTTCTCCTTGATCTTCGTGAACTCGGGGTCCTCCGTCTCGGACGCGGAGCCGGCGAGGCGGGTGTAGATCGCCGTCGAGCGGTTGGTCTTCTCGAAGTACTTCTTGGCGACGCGCATGACGTCGTCGGGGGTGACGGCCTGGATGCGTGCGGCGTCGTCGTTGATGTGCCGCCACCCGCCGAGGTTTTCGAGGATGCCCAGTTGCACCATGATGAAGAAGTTGTTCTGCAGGCGACGGTACTGGTTCGCCATCGTCTGGTTCTTCACCTTCTGCAACTCACGCTCGCTCACGGGCTCCTTCTGCAGTCTCTCCAGTTCCTCGTACCACGCGGCCTCGAGTTGCTCGGGCTTCGCGTCGCCCTTGGTCTCGGCGTTGAAGGAGAACGAGCCGGCGTACTTCGCCGCCCCGAAGAACCCGCTCGCCTGCGCGTTCGCCTGCGAGGCGATCTTCTTCCCCTCGATCAGCGACTTGTACAGGCGGCCCGAACGCCCGTTCAGCACGTCCTGCATCACCTGGAGCGGATACGAGTCCGCGTGCCCGAAGGGGACGGTCTTGTACCGCACCTCGATCTGCGGCTGGCAATCACACTCGGCGTACATCCGCTGCTCGGCCATCTGCTTCATCTCGAGCGTCACCACCGCCGGCGGATCCACCGGCCCGCGCGAGAGGCGCCCGAAGTACCGCTGGATCACCGGCTTGATCTCCTCCGGCTGGAAATCGCCCACCACGATCCCGCAGAGGTTGTTGGGGCGGTAATAGATGTTGAAGTATTCCTCCGCCTGCTCCTTCGTGTAGGAGTTGAGGTCGCTCGTCCACCCGATGACGGGCCAGGCGTAGGGCGAGGCCTGCCAGAACATCGCGTCGAACTGCTCCTGGAAGATTCCCGTCGGCGTGCTCTCGGTGCGGAGGCGGCGCTCTTCGTGGACCACGTCGCGCTCGGAATAAAACTCCCGGAAGACCGAGTCCACCAGGCGGTCGCTCTCCATCCACGCCCACAACTCGAACTTGTTCGCGGGAACACTGATGAAGTAGAAGGTGATGTCGTTGGACGTGAAGGCGTTCATTTGCGACGCGCCGAGTTCGGTGTAGACCTTGTCGAACTCGTCCTTGACGATGATCGCCTTGTGCTCGGCCATCAGGTCGTTCAGTTCGCCGCGAACCTGGGCGAGTTCCTCGGTGTCGTTCGCGGGGTCCCAGGGGTCGTCGATCTCGCCGTTCTTCCATCGCTCGTACTGAGTGGCGAACGTGAGGTTGAGGATCTTGTCGCGTGCCGCTTTCTGTTTCATCCGGAGTTCGAGGTCTTTCTCCGGGTCGCGCGTGCCGATGGTGTTCGTGCCCTTGAACATCATGTGCTCGAAGAAGTGGCTGATGCCGGTGATGCCGGGGCGTTCGTTCACCGAGCCGACGCGGGCGAACCATCCGGCGGCGATGATGTTCGGCTCCTCGTGGCGCGGGTACAGGAGGAACTTCATGCCGTTGTCGAGGGTGAACTCCTCGACGTTCAACTGCTGGGCCGCCGCCGGCGCGACCAAGGCCGCCGCGAGCGGGAGGGAAACAAGCCAACGATGCATGGATGACACTCCTTGATCCGCCGGAAGAGTCCTGGATGGGCCGCACAATGTCGCGCCGTCTTCCGCGGCCGGGGCCGCTCGGAACCGCGCAAGCGTGATTCTACCGAACGCCTGCATGACGGGTTTCGCGGGCGCCGTTGGCC
>CAZBDZ010000085.1:0-14803 GCA_964490785.1 uncultured Phycisphaeraceae bacterium | reverse complement strand
GCTTCCACCGGAGCCCGATCCATGAGACTCACCATCAACCGGAAACTCCTTCTGGCGTTCGCGCTTGTGCTGGCTGTGACGACGCTTGGGTCGGCCATCACCTATGCCACGGTCGGGCGCATGGCGGAGCGACAGCGACAGGTCATCGAGCGGCGGTTCCCGACGGCGATGGCCTCCGTCGAACTCAAGAGCGGGCTGAACGAGTCGCTCGCGGTGCTGCGCGGGTACATCATCCTTGGCGGCGATTCGCAGAAGGCCGACGCCCTTCGCAAGGCGCGAGCCGAGGTCTGGGAGCGGATCGGGGCGACGGCGGCGCGGATCGAGTCCCTTGCCGCCGCGGATTCCGGCTCGTCGCAGGGCAACGACCTCGCTTCCATCCGGACCGATCTCGCGGAGTTCCGGTCGGCGCAGGACGACATCGAGAAAATCGCCCATGCGCCCGAGAACATCCCCGCGATGCAGGTCCTCGTCGATGACGCCGCGCCGCGCGGCGCGGCCCTCTTCAGCGCCATCTCGGAGATCATCACGGAAGAGCAGACCCTGGGAGCGACCGCCGAACGCAAGGCGTTGCTCGGCGCGATGGCGGACGCGCGCGGCTCGCTCGCCGCGGGCCTCGCCAGCGTCCGCGGGTATCTCCTGACGGGGGATCAGAAGTGGCGCGATGACTTTGAGGCGAAATGGAAGGCGAACTCCGACGCCGTGGAACGCATCGTCGCCGCCGAAGCGATCTTCACGCCGACGCAGGCGGACAGATGGTCGGCGTACAAGGCTGTGCGCGCCGAGTTCGCGCCGATGCCCGAGCGGATGTTCGCGCTCCGGGCGGCGCCGGACTGGAACCGCGCGAATCATCTGCTGGGAACAAAGGCGGCGCCGAAGGCGCAGTCGCTCGCGGCGGCGCTGGATTCGCTCATCAAGACTCAGCAGGGGCTGATCGAGCAGGATCAGTCCCGGCTTGCCGAGGCGATGCGCGGGGTGTTCACGGTGCTCCTGGGCGCGGGGGCCGTGGCGGCGGTGATGGCGATCGCCATGGCGCTCGTCATCGCCCGCAATGTGGTGCGTCCGATCCGGCTTATCGCGGGGCGCTTGCGAGAGATCGCCAGCGGCGAGGGAGACCTGACCCAGCGCGTCCATGCATCAGGCCGCGACGAACTCGGCGAACTGGCGACGTGGTTCAACGCGTTCGTGGAAAAGATGCAATCGATCATCCGCGACATCGCCGACACGACGAGGCAGGTCGCCGCCGCCTCGACGGAAGTGGCGGCCTCCGCCTCCGAAATCGCCGCGGGACTGAAGAGCCAGGAGGAGCACTCGCTCCAGGTGTCCGCGGCGGGCGAGGAGATGGCCTCGAGCATCCGAGAGGTCGCGCAGAAGGGCGTGAACGCATCGACCGCCGCCGACGGCGCGGGGCACCAGGCGCAGGAGGGCGGCGAACTCGTCGCGCAGACCGTCGTGAAGATCAAGGGCATCGCCGGCGAGGTCGGGCAGGCGGCGAGCGTCGTCGCCGAACTGGGCGCCAAGGGCGAGCAGATCGGGCAGATCATCGAAGTCATCAACGACATCGCCGACCAGACGAACCTGCTCGCGCTGAACGCCGCCATCGAGGCCGCACGCGCCGGGGAGCACGGGCGAGGCTTCGCGGTCGTCGCCGACGAGGTCCGCAAACTCGCGGAGCGCACGACCAAGGCGACCGAGGAAGTGGCCCGCAGCATCCGCGAGATTCAGACAGGCACCGAGGGCGCCGTCTCCCGGATGGAAACCAGCCGGCGATGCGTCGAGGAGGGCGTCACGCTGGCCGAGACGTCGGGCACGGCAATCAACCGGATCGTCTCCAGTTCGCGCGAGATCCAAGGGCTGATCCAGCAGATCGCCGCCGCCGCTGAGGAGCAGTCGGCGGCGAGCGAGCAGGTTGCCAAGGCGATCGAGAGCATCAAGGCGGTCACATGCGAATCCGCGCAGGGCGCGGACCAGTCGTCGCAGGCGGCCGCGAACCTGTCGCAGCAGGCCGAACGCCTCCAGATCCTGGTCGGACGATTCAAGGTGTGATGCGGATCGCCGGTCCATCGCGCACGCTCGGGATGAACGCAGGGTCGCCGCAGCGAATCCCGTGGTCGCCCAGCGCGAGAGCGAAAGATGATCCGTGTGATGCGGCGTCCGGCGTGCTTCCCTTCGCCGCCCCCAACCTTCACCTCGAAGGCCGGGCGCTTCTCCTCGCCGACTACTCCCCCGTTTCCGTCAACCTGAAAAGTCTGACGCCGAGCAGGAAGCCCACGGCCCCGACGCCGAGCAGAATTCCGCAAGGCAAGGCCATCTCCGCGAGCGACAGGCCGCGCCACAGGCCCCCCTCCGCCGCGAGGATTCCCCAGTGCATGGGCGAGACCTGCCCCATGGCCTGCATCCACCTCGGCATGGCGAAGGTCGGGACCATGCCCCCGCCGAGCATCATCAGGGGAAGGATCACAGCCCAGCCAATGGCGCCCGCCGCAGCCTCGCTCCGCCCCAGCACCGCCAGCAGCATCATCAGCCCAACGAAGCACACGGCGTTGCACACCACAGCGAGAGCCAGCATCGCCGACGACGCCGGGCGAACGCCAAACACGATGATCGCAAAGGCGACGAGGATCGCGCACACGACGATCGACGCGATAAAGCACGCCGCCGCCTTGCTCGCGATGACCTGTCCCCACGACAGCGGCGCGACGCGGAGGCGGAGGAGCGTCCCGCGCGTGCGTTCCTGGACCAGCGACATCCCGAACGACGCCGCGCACCCGGCAAGCCCCCACAGCAGAGCCTGCGCGAAGGTCAGCGCGTACGAGTTCGGCGGGCCGGCGCGCCGAACGGCGATGTCCTTGCGCTCGACTCGGATCGGGCTGAATCCGGCCGAGACGCCGCCCGACTCCGGCGTGATCTTGGCCTCGGTTTCGAGATCGGCGAACAGACCGTCGATGCCGGCAAGCATCGTGTCGAGGAGCGTCCGGCGCGTCGGCTCAAGGTCCTCTGTTCCCGAGAGCAGCCGGCGGGTGTCCGTCAGTTCGCGCCGCATGGCGGCGGGATCGGAAAAGAGCGAACTCAACTGCTGGAACGCGTACCGTGTGAGGACGCCTTCGAGCATCCCCGCTTCGGCGCGGCGGGACGGATCGACGCCGAACTCCAGCCTGCGTCCCCCATCTCCGGGATCCCAGAACATCATCCCGCCGCGGCGTCCGAAGCCCGGCGGGATCAGCACGTACGCCGACTGCCTTCCGCGCCGGACCAAGTCCGCCGCCGACTCGGGCGTGAACGCCGGCTCGCCCTCGCCCGGGCGGGCGACCATCAGTTCCGGCGCTTCCTCCAGCAGTTTCACGAACGCCTTCGACCCATCGCTCTGATCCTGATCGACGACGACGATGCGGATTCCGCCGCCGCCTTCCGATCCGCCCGCGAAAACTGTCCCGAAAAACACGGCGAAGACGACGGGAAAGCCCATCGTGAAGAACAGCCCGACCCGATCACGGGCCATCAGGCGGAGATCCTTCAGCGCCAGCGTGAGGATCGGGCCCATCAGTCTCGCAGGCTCCTTCCCGTCAGGCGGAGAAAGACCGATTCAAGATTCGCCCTGTCAACGCGTATCCCGTCGGGCGCGGCTCCGTCGCCGGCAAGAACGGCCGCGAGCACTCCCACCGGGTCGTCGGTTGCAATCTCCTCCCGCCCCCCGCGGCCGCCGCGCTCGATGGTGATGAGGCTCCTGCCGCCCGCCGGGAGGTGCCTGTCGATGAGTTCATTGACCGTGCCGAGCGCGAGCAGTCGGCCGTGGTCGATGATCCCGACGCGGTCGCAGAGTCGCTGCGCCTCCTCCATGTAGTGCGTCGTGTAGAGGATCGTGCGCCCCTGCGTTTTCAGGTTGATGAGGAGATCAAAGATGGCGTTGCGCGACTGCGGGTCCACGCCGACGGTCGGCTCGTCGAGGAGCAGCATGGGCGGATCGTGAATGAGAGCCAGGCCGAGGTTGAGCCGGCGCTTCATCCCCCCGCTGAAGGTCGTGGCGCGAGACCGTCGGCGATCCTCCAGCCCGATGAGCCTCAGCACTTCGTTCACGCGCTCCCGCTGCGCCGCGGGCGAAAGGCCGTGGAGCCGCGCGAACAGGCGAAGGTTCTCCTCCGCCGACAGGTCGTCATAGATCGCAAGGGACTGCGGCGCGACGCCCAGCCGCGCCCGTACAGCGGGGTCGGTCGGGCAGCCGGCGTCGCCGTCCGCAAGCATAAGGCGTGCCTCACCCGCATCGGGGCGGAGCAAGCCGACGGCGATGGCGATTGTCGTGCTCTTCCCCGCCCCATTGGGCCCGAGCAGGCCGAACATCTCCCCAGGCCTGATATCGAGGGATAACCCGTCCACCGCAAGGCGCTGGCCATAGGACTTCCGGATGTTCGTGAGTCGGAGCATCGGGTCTTGGAAACGTTCTTGGGGATGAGTGTAAGGGGGTTGCGTTTCGGTGCCACGGCCAGCGGAGCGATCGCATGATCAAAAGGGTGCCCCGGTCTTGCCGTCCGCGGCAAGGCCGGGCCGCACTTGCAACCCCGCCCGGCCTCGCTGCAAAGCCGGCGAGACCGGGGCAACCACCTATTAATGCGATTGCCCGCCGCGGCCGACTGCGCTCCGGCGGGCGTGGCGCCCGGCACGCCCCGAAAAGGGCGTGCCACGACAAGCCGCTTGTCTTTGCGACCGATTATGTATATAAAGGTTCACTACTCCGGCATTTCCTCATGGTCTCCCAAACCTCCGAGTACGCTCTCCGCGCCGTCATCCATCTCGCCCGCCTCGGCGGCGGGCCGGCGGTAACGCAGGATGTCGCCGCCGCGACGCGAATCCCGGCGGGATACCTGCACAAGATCCTCCGGATGCTCGCGCGGGACGGGATTCTCCGCGGGCAGCGGGGAATCGGCGGCGGATTCGCCCTCGCGCGGACTCCCGAACGCATCACGGTTCTGGATGTGCTCGCCGCGTCCGACGGCGGGCTGGAGCGGATCACCCGCTGCCCCATCGGGGAGCCCGGGCACGAGCCGCTCTGCGCCCTCCACCGCCTGCTCAACAGCGCCAACGATGCGGTCGAAGATATATTCAGACGGACCACGATCCGCGACCTCCTCCGTTCCGGGCGCGGCGCGGGAGCGTTGTGTACGGTCCGGTCCAAATCACGCGGTCGATCCCCGGTCCGGGCGGCTCGTTCCTAGGGCAAAACCCCGATCGATCCGAACGCGGCGCGAACGCATCTGTTTCTCGGTTTTGAGAATTCCGGACGCGCGGAGTGGTGAAAGTGGAGATGAAACTCCACTTGTCAAGAATACGAAAACGTGCTACGCTATGGGCCGACAAGTGGAGTTGAAGGTACAGTTATCGAGAATCATTCCAGGAGCCCCCGATGCCCTCTGATCGTTTCCGCAACCCGTCCAACGACGCTCAGGCTTTCGTCGCGGTGATCGTAACCGGCTTCGTCGCCGCCACGGTCGCCAGCGGCGCTCTTCTGGGCATGAACCGCCTCGTCGCCTGGGGCACACCGACGCCCTACGTTCCGCCGAAGGTCGACGTGTCGGCGCTGGCGGATCCGGAAGCATACGCCCGCGGGAAGGAGCATTACCTCGGGACGTGCGCCGCGTGCCACGGGCCGAACGGGGAGGGCATGCCCGGCTCCGGCAAGCCGCTGCTCACGAGCGAGTTCGTCAAGAGCCAGACGGACGATCAGATGGTCGCGTTCATCACCTCGGGCCGCCCATCGTGGGACCCGGCGAACACCACCGGCATCGACATGCCTCCGAAGGGAGGCAACCCCGTGCTGAACGGGGACAACATCAAGGACATCGTCGCGTTCCTGCGCGGTCTGCAGGCCTCCGCGAAAAAGTGATCGCATCACGCGGCTCGGGGCGCGACCGCTCCGCCCCGCCGCCATCTTGAAGGAAGGGATTCACCCATGAAGGACAAACGCACCCACATCCATGCGACGACGATCGCGGCCGCGTGCGCCGCGGGATTCGTCGCGTCCATCGCGCTCGCGGCCGACCCGCCGAAGAGCACCGCGTCGCTCTCCGAGGTCCAGAAGATCGCCGCGGAAAGAAAACTCACGAACGACGACCTCCTCGCCGCCGCCAAGACCTACATGCCCAGCGGCCGGCACGATGACTACCTGATCTTCGCCTCGGGCGGACAGAGCGGGCAGGTCTTCGTCATCGGCGTGCCGTCGATGCGCCTCCTGCGCTCGATCGCCGTCTTCACACCCGAATCGTGGCAGGGCTACGGCTTCGGGACGGGCGACGAGATCCTCAAGGGCGGCAACGTCAACGGCAAGCCCGTCCACTGGGGCGACACGCACCACCCGGCACTGTCCGAGACCGCCGGCGACTACGACGGCCAGTTCCTCTTCATCGGCGATAAGGCGAACGCCCGCCTCGCGGTCATCGACCTGCGCGACTTCGAGACCAAGCAGATCGTCAAGAACCCGCTGACGCTCAGCAACCACGGCGCCGCCTTCGTCACGCCGAATACGGACTACGTCATCGAATCCTCGCAATACTCGGTTCCGCTCGGGATGACCTACGCCCCGCTCTCGGACTACAAGAAGTCCTACCGCGGCATGGCGACGTTCTGGAAGTTCGACCGCGCCAAGGGCCGGATCGACATGGCGCAGTCGTTCGCGCTCGAACTCCCGCCCTATTGGCAGGACCTCGCGGACGCGGGCAAACTCGCCAGCGACGGGTTCATGTTCATCAACTCCTTCAACTCCGAGATGGCGACCGGCGGCATCGAGAACAAGCAGCCGCCGTTCGAGGCAGGCGTGTCCAAGCGCGACACGGACTACCTGCACATCATCGACTGGAAGAAGGCCGAGGCGGCGTTCAAGGCAGGCAAGGCCAAGAACATCAACGGCTTCCCGGTCCTCTCCGTTGAAACCTCCATCGCCGACGGGTTCCTCTACCTCACGCCGGAGCCCAAGAGCCCCCACGGCGTGGACGTCGCGCCCAAGGGCGATTTCATCGTCGTCGCCGGCAAACTCGATCCGCACGTCACCATCTACAACATCGCCAAGATCAAGCAGGCCATCGCCGACAAGAAGTTCTCGAACAAGGACGAATACGGCATCCCGATCCTCGACTTCGACGCCGTCAAGGAAGCCCAGGTCGAACTCGGCCTCGGACCCCTGCACACGCAGTTCGACGACAAGGGCTACGCCTACACCTCGCTCTTCCTCGACACCGCCGTCGCACGCTGGACGCTCGGCGGGGACTACGACAAACTCAACCCCGACAAGCCCTGGACCCTCGTCACCAAGACCCCCGTGCAGTACAACGTCGGCCACCTCGGCGCCGCCGAGGGCGATACCGTCAGCCCCGATGGCAAATACCTCGTCGCCTACAACAAGTGGTCCGTCGACCGCTTCTATCCCACCGGCCCGCTCCTCCCGCAGAACTTCCAGTTGATCGACATCTCCGAGCCGGGCACGAAGATGCCGGTCCTCTACGACCTGCCCATCGGCGTCGGCGAGCCGCACTACGCCCAGATCATCAAGGCCGACAAACTCAAGCCCATGAAGGTCTACCCCGAAGTCGGCTGGGACCCGCACACCATGGCCGTCGATCCCTCCGCGCCCAAGCCCGGCGGCGAGAAGATCGTCCGCGACGGCAGCACCGTCGAGATCTACATGACCGCCGTCCGCTCGCACTTCAATCCTGAACAGATCGAAGTCAACGAGGGCGACCACGTCGTCTGGCGCATCACCGCCGTCGAACGGGCCCAGGACGCGACCCACGGCTTCTGCGTGCCCCAGTACGGCATCAACCTCAGCCTCGAACCCGGCGAGACCGCCAAGTTCGAGTTCGTCGCCGACAAGCCCGGCACCTACCCCTTCTACTGCACCGAGTTCTGCTCGGCCCTTCACCTTGAGATGATGGGCTACCTCACGGTCAAGCCCAAGCAATAAGACCACACACACGCGGGGGCGCCCGCGAGAGCGGCCGCCTCCCGATTCGCACCCCATAGGGAATCCCTCCATGTCCCCTCTCAAGCATGTGATCGGTCCGCGCATACCTCACGAGGAACTCCAGGAGCGCAGGTGGCGCTACCGCATCCCCAACATCCTCCTCACCATCGCGAGGGTGATGATCCTCTCCTCCATCTTCCTCCCCTATTGGCGCATGACCCTGCACGCGCCGCAGTACCCCGATGGTCTGCATGTCACCGCCTTCGTCAACCACCTCACCGGCGACGTCGCCGAGATCGACGCCCTTAACCACTACATCGGCATGCGCCGCCTCGAGGAAGCCGCCCAGTTCGAGCGGGCGGCCTCCGTCTGGCTCATCATCGCCATGGTGCTCTTCATCGAGGGCGCGGGTTTCATCCGCACGAAGTGGATCGCCATCCTCGCCGCACCCGCCATCTTCTTCACCCCGTTCTTCCTCCTCGACCTCTATTTCTGGCTCAGCCATTTCGGCCAGAACCTCAATCCGGAGGCCCCGCTTTCCGCGTCCATCAAGCCCTTCACGCCGCCGGTCCTCGGCACGGGCAACGTCGGGCAGTTCGAGACGATCGCCTCCGCCGGCGAGGGGTTCTACCTCGCCGCCGCCGCGGGAGTCGTGATCATCGTCGCCCTCTTCTTCCACCGGCGCGCCTATAAGCCTTGGGTCGATGCGGCACAGAACGGCACCGAATGAACCATGAGCCGAGACAACACCCGATGAGGACAACGGTTGCCCCGGACCCGCTTTCCGTGGCAAGGTCGGGCGAGCGTGCCAAAGGGCAATCGCATGATCGAGGGTGCCCCGGTCTTGCCGTCCGCGGCAAGGCCGGGTCGCACTTGCAACCCCGCCCGGCCTCGCTGCAAAGCCGGCGAGACCGGGGCACCCACTTCAATGCAATTGCCTTGGAGCCTGGCCGGTCGTCGGATATGAGGATTGCCAAGAGGGAAATCGGTGTCGGCCTACCCCCGGCTGACGCCGGGGGCTATTGGCGGAGTCCGCTCCGCGGCTGGAATGCGGCGAGATGGCGCCCCGCCTCCGTCGCCGCGATGTCGCTTCTCCTGGCGCTCGTTGCAACCTCCCCATCGCGTGCCGCACAGCCCCGCCCCGTCGCCGAACTCGCCGCGCTCATCGACGCGGCCCAGCCCGGCGAAACCATCACCGTCCCCCACGCCGTCTACCAGGGCACGCTCCACATCACCAAGCCCATCGTCCTCGTCGGCGAGGGCAACCCAGTCATCGACGCCGGCGGACAGGGCGATGTCGTCCAGATCTCCGCGCCGAACGTAACACTCCGAGGCTTCACCATCCGCGGCTCGGGCAAGGACCTCGACCGCGAGAACACCGGCATCCGCGTCGAAGCCGCCGACATCCTCGTCGAGAACAACATCGTCGAAGACATCCTCTTCGGCATCGACCTCCGCGAAGCCCCCAACTGCGTCATCCGCGGCAACAGCATCGGCGGCAAAGACCTCGACATCGCCCGTCGCGGCGACGGCCTGCGACTCTGGCGCGCGAACAACTCGCTCATCGAGGGCAACACCATCCACGACGGCCGCGACGCCATCCTGTGGTACTCGGAACATGTAACCCTCCGCCGGAACACCGTCCGCCGGGGACGCTACGGCTTCCACTTCATGTACACCCACCACACCGTGCTCGAGGACAACGACCTCCGCGGAAACTCCGTCGGCGTGTACATCATGTACTCGAATCACATCCACCTGCGGCGAAACGTCCTCGCCGACAGCCGGGGACCGAGCGGCTACGGCCTGGGCCTCAAGGACGCCGACGACATCCGCATCGAGCACAACCTCATCACCGCCAACCGCGTCGGCATCTACGTTGATCATTCTCCCTTCTCCGATGATTCGCAGGGCCTCATCACCCGCAACGTCATCGGGTTCAACGATCAGGGCATGGCCTTCGCCCCCGCCGTGCGCGGGAACATCCTCTGGGAGAACGCCTTCCTCGAGAACCAGGAGCAAGTCGCCCTGCTCGGGCGAGGCGAGTTCAAGGACAATGACTTCGCCAAGGAGGGCCGGGGAAACTACTGGGCCGATTACACCGGCTTCGACAAGGACCGCGACGGCGTGGGCGACATGCCCTACACCGCCGTCAGCCTCTTCGAGAGCCTGATGGACCGCGAGCCTCGCCTGCGCCTCTTCCTCCACACCCCCGCGCAGCAGGCCGTCGAGTTCACCGGCCGCGCACTCCCGGAGATCCAGCCCGAGCCGAAGTTCTCCGACCCCTCGCCGCTGATGTCGCTCCCGGAGATCGACACGCCCGCGCCGCCGCCCGCCACTGCGTCCGCCATGGGCTGGTGCGCCGCCGCGCTCCTCTCGATCGGTACTCTTCTCGCCTTCCCCGGCTTCCTCCTCTCGAAAGCACGCGCATGATCACGATCACCCAACTCATTAAGCGATTCGGCCGCATCCGCGCGGTGGACGGCGTGTCGTTCACCGTCGAGCCGGGGCAGGCCGTCGCGCTCTGGGGGGTCAACGGCGCGGGCAAGACGACGATCATCCGCTGCCTCCTCGGGCTGTACCGCTACAAAGGCTCCATCACCGTCGCGGGCTTCGACGCCCGCCGGAAGGGCAAGGCCGCGAGACGCCTCGTCGGCTACGTCCCGCAGGAACTCGCGTTCCACGACGACATGCGCGTCGCCCACGCCCTCCGGTTCTTCGCGAGAATCCGCCGCGTCGATGCGGCCCGCGGGCACGCGCTCCTCGAGACCGTCGGCCTCGCGGGGCAGGAAGCCAAGCGCGTCCGCGAACTCTCGGGCGGGATGAAGCAGCGACTCGCCCTCGCGCTCGCCCTCATCTCTGATCCGCCGATCATCATCCTCGACGAACCGACCAGCAACCTCGACGCCGCCGCCCGGGCCGACGTCGTCCGCACGCTGGTCTCGCTCAAGCAGCAGGGCAAGACCATTCTCTTCGCCTCGCACCGCGCGGAGGAAGTGGCGGCCCTCGCCGACCGCATCCTCGTGCTCGACAAGGGAAGGCTCACCGCCGAGCAGACGCCGACGGACTTCCGCGCCCCGCGCGCCGACATGCGCGTCCTCAAACTCCTGCTGGCCACCGACGCCGTGCCACTCGCCGTGCGCACCCTCCAGGCGGGCGGATACGAAGCCCGCGCCAACGGCCAGGGCCTCTACGTCAACGTCCCCCTCTCCGCCAAGGCCACGCCCATCCGCATCCTCACCCAGGCCGCCATCGACGTCCATGACTTCGAGTTCATCAACGACCACGACCCGCACAACGAGGGGGTGAATCCATGAGCGCGCACCATTCAATCACCTCCTCACCTCTTCACCTCATCGCCTCTTCATCGTCCAAAGGCTCTCCGCGCCTCATCGAACTCCGCAACCTCCACACCATCGCCCGCAAGGAACTCCGCGACGCCCTGGCGAACAAGTGGTTCCTGCTTTACACGGTGGCGTTCGCCATCCTTTCCGTCGCTCTCTCGTTCCTTTCGCTCGCGGGCACGGGGGCCTACGGCTTCGCGGGCTTCGGGCGCACCGCCGCGGGACTGCTGAACCTCATCATGCTCATCGTCCCGCTCATGGCCCTGACCATCGGCGCGGGCTCCATCACGAGCGAACGCGAGCGCGGCATGCTCATCTACCTCCTCGCCCAGCCGCTCTCGCGCAGCGAGGTCCTGCTCGGAAAATTCCTCGGCCTGAGCCTCGCCCTCCTCGCCTCGCTCTGCTTCGGCTTCGGCGCTTCGGCGGCGCTCCTCGCCCTCCGCTCCGAGTCCGCGGGGGTCGCCGACTTCGTCTCGATGGTCGCCTACACCTACGTCCTCGCCCTCGCCATGCTCTCGCTCGGGCTGCTCATCTCCTCCTACGCTCGCCGCACGGGGGTCGCCACGGGCGTCGCACTCTTCGTCTGGCTCTTCCTCGTCTTCATCAGCGACCTCGGCTTGATGGCGGGAACGCTCGTCTTCAAACTCCAGGTCGAGCAACTCTTCGCCCTCGCCGTCGCCAACCCGCTCCAGGCCTTCAAGTTCACCGTCATGCAGAACCTCCACGCCTCGCTCGACGTCCTCGGCCCCGCGGGCCTCTACGCGACCCAGACCTACGGCGAGACGCTCCCCTGGATCCTCCGCGCCGTCCTCGCCGCATGGATCATCATCCCCGTCATGCTCTCGCTCTTCATCTTCTCGCGGAGGTCGCCGCTGTGAGTGGCCGCGCCTTTTCGCCCATGACTTGGGTGCCCCGGTCTCGCCGTCCGCGGCGAGGCCGGGCGGAGTGGCCACGGCGCCCAGCCTCCCATCAAAGCCGGCGAGGCCGGGGAATCCTGTGCGCGGGGCTTGCGATCCTGATCTTCGCCTTCGTCCCCGCCTGCAAGCGCAAGGCCTCCCTCGACCCGCCGACGATCCGCTACGGCGAGGACGCCTGCATCGACTGCGGCATGATCATCAGCGACGAGCGCTTCTCCGCCGCCTCGCTCGCCGACGACCCCGATGAGGGAATCCTTCCCTTGCTCTTCGACGATATCGGCGACATGCTCAAGTACGAGCGCGACAACCCCGGCATCACCATCGTCCGCCGATTCGTCCACGATCATCCATCAAAGACATGGATCCCCGCCGAGACCGCCCACTACATTTACGCTCAGACCCTCGAAACCCCGATGGCCACCGGCCTCGCGGCGTTCTCCGATCCCGCCGCCGCCGACGCGCTGCTGACGCAGCATCCGGGAACACGCCTCGATTTCGCGGCCCTCCAGGAGCGATACAAGAAGAAGTAGCGCCGGCGCCGGGCTTTGGCCCTGCTACGCTTCCGCCATGAGCCGGGAAATGCAAGGCGATTCCCGCGTGGCGACTCACGGCAAGCGCCGCCGCCATCGTGCCGTCGGGGGCTTGCTCATCGCGGCGACGATCCTCGCCGCGTTTTTCGCCTTCCGGTGGCTCCTTACGACGCCCCCCCGCTGGTGGTCCGCCGCCGGCGCCCTGCCTATCGATGCCGCCGAGCGCGCCGAAGCGCTCGAACGCGGCGGGTCGCGCGCCATCTCCGAGCCGCGCGACGACGCGGCTCCTTGGACCATCGCCATCTCCGACTCTGACGCCAACGCCTGGCTCGTTCACCGCCTCAACAAATGGTCCGAAAACCGCGACGCCGACATCTCGCTTCCGACATCGACCGACGGCTCCGCACTGCCCCCGCCGCGCATCCGCATCGAGGACGCACGCCTCCGTCTCGGCATCGACGCCGGCGGGCGCGTCATCGGCCTCGCCTTCACGCCCCGCCTTGACCATCGCGCCCTCTACCTCACCGATCCCCGCATCATCCTCGGCCGGATCGAGTTCCCCGCATGGATCACGCCATCCCTCGGCGGCGCGCTCACCCAGCGCCTGCTCGAATCAGCCGCCGCCGAGGAACGCTCCGCCATCGAGGCCGTTCTGCAAGGCCTCGCGCCAGTCCTCGACCCCGCCCGCTTCACCCTTGACGACGGCCGATCCATCGACCTCCTCTCCATCCGCTGCGAGCCGGGCCGAATCCTTGTTACCTGTCGCACCAACCCCGCCCCCCCGGAACTCCCGGGGGGCCCGCGTCAATCCACGCCCGCCGAACCGACTTTGCCGGATCGTTGACCTCCCCGCATACTTCCAAGGTGCCCCCGGAGATCATCCGACTCGCCTCGACCGATGACCACGCGACCGCCATCGCGCGCGCCGCGGAATCGCTCCGCGCCGGTCGGCTCATCATCCTGCCCACGGAGACCGTCTACGGCATCGCGGCCCCGGCGTCCGATGCCGCCGCCATGGACCGCCTCTGGCGGCTGAAGCCGAAGGCCGCCCGCGCACCGCTCGCATGGCATCATCCCTCCGCCGACGCACTCACCGACGCCCTCGGCTCGGCCGGCATCGACACAACACCCATCCACCGCCGACTCCTCCGCCTCTTCGTCCCCGGCCCCGTAACCTTGGCGATCCCCGCACCCGCCGGAGCACTCTCGGCGTTGCGACAGCGCTTCGCGGTTGCTCCGGGAGTCTTCGACGACGGGAACGAACTACTCGCCCGCGTTCCCGACCGATCAACGACGCGCGACATCCTCGCCCGCGCTGCCTTGCCGGTCGTGGTCGCCGCGCTCGCGGAACCCCGGCTGGCGCGAACCGCCGACGACGCCGAGGCGTCGCTCCGCGGCGCGGCGGGCGCCGACCTTCCCGAACTCATCCTCGACGACGGCCCGGCCACGTACTCCAGGCAGTCCACGCTCATCCGGCTCCTCCCCGCCGACGGCTATGTCATCGCCCGCGAAGGCGCCATCGACGAACGCACCGTCCACAAGCGCATGGCCCGCACCATCCTCTTCGTCTGCACGGGCAACACCTGTCGAAGCCCCATGGCCGCCGCCATCGCCAGGCACCTCCTCGCCGACGCCCCCGCCCCCCGGGGGGGCGCGATCCCCACGACTGTCAAGTCCGCGGGCGTCGCCGCGGGCTTCGGCATGGAGGCGACGCCCGAGGGTGCGGACGCCCTCCGCGCCCTCAACATCGACATGGGCCGGCACGCCTCGACCCCGCTCTCGCGCGAACTCCTCAATGAGGCGGAGGTCATCTTCGCCATGACGCGCTCTCACCTCGACGCGATCTGCCGCCTCGATCCCTCCGCCGCGGACCGCGCCTTCCTCCTCGACCCAAACGCCAAAGACATCCCCGACCCCATCGGCGGCCCGCGCGAAGAATACGACCGCACCGCCGCCATCCTCCGCAACGCCGTCGAGTCCCGCCTGAAGGATCTGCCGAATTAGCCCCGGCTCTCTTGAAACGACAACCCCCGAGTCTCGCGACCCGGGGGTTATGCGAATAGCGGGGGC
>CAZBDZ010000084.1:0-14815 GCA_964490785.1 uncultured Phycisphaeraceae bacterium | reverse complement strand
CACGCCCGCTCCGCGGGCTGTGAGGCACATCGAAGCGATAATGCGATCGCCCTGGTTCCTCGATCCGATCCGGATCGGCGTAGGCGGAAAACACCCATTCGAGCGGGATTCCGCGCCCGCAGGTCGCTTGTCGCGCGTGCGCGGTGAATACAAGCGGCGCTGGCGCAACCATGCGATGCCTTTATACCCTCCCGACCTTCGGCATCTCGCCCACCAGCGGCCGCAGCCAATCGCAGAACGCGGGCGTTACGCCGCTGGTTCCCGCGATGAACTCCGCCGGCATGTGGCGCGTCTTGGCGGCGACGTCTTTCAGTTCGACTCGCTTGAACTCCACGGCGTAGGGCTGATCGGGCTTGGGCGCGCCGGGGCCGGCGGTGCGCTGGATGGCGATCGAGCCGCTGGATCCGCCCTCGCACGCGGTGCGGGCGGCGAAGCGCCCGACGAGCCGCGCTTCCGATTGATCGATGGGGCTGGCGTCGGGGTAGCAGCGCTGCGGGTAGCCCAGCGTGTCGGCCCGCGTGCGCGGGGCCTTGCCGCCGGCGGGGGTGAGGCGCTTCGAGAGTTCCGCGGCGAGCGCGTCGCCCAGCGCCCCTGTCCCCGACAGGCGCACGTTGCCGTGCGCGTCCTTCTCCGACCCTGCGGGCGTCAGTTTCACGAGCAGAGGCGTGCCGTCTTTGTCCTGTACGCCCTCGCTCACGGCGATCAGGCAGCGCTTGTGCTTCCTAAAGACCGCTTCGACCTCCGCGCTCACGCGGTCGAGGTCGAAGGGGACCTCCGGCAGGTAGACGAGGTGCGGCCCATCGTCCTCACGCCAGCGGCACAGCGCGGCGGCCGCGGTCATGAATCCCGCGTGCCGGCCCATCACCACGTTGATCTTGATCCCCGGCAGCGAGGCGTTGTCGAGGTTGTCGCCGAGAAACGCCTTGGCGACGTATCGCGCCGCTGACGCATACCCTGGCGTGTGATCGTTCATCATCAGGTCGTTATCCACGGTCTTCGGCACGTGGACGCAGCGCAGTTCGTAGTTCCCCGCGGCGGCCATCTCGCTGACGATCCGGCAGGTGTCGGACGAGTCGTTGCCGCCGATGTAGAAGAAATACCGGATGTCGCGCTTGCGGAGCGCGGCAAGGATGCGCTCGCAGTACGCCGCGTCGGGCTTGTCGCGGCTCGACCCCAGCGCGGCCGAGGGGGTCGCGGCGACGGCGTCGAGCACGTCCTGCGGCGTGGCCGTGAGATCGACGAAGTTCTCCTCGACCATCCCCTTCACGCCATGCCGCGCCCCGAAGATGGCGCCGATTGACCCGCGAGCGTGCAGGCGCAGACCTTCGACGACCCCGACAAGAGATTGATTGATGACGGCGGTGGGACCGCCCGATTGGGCGACGACAGCGTTGGTGGGCATGGATATTCCTCCAGACATATTTGCGCAGCGCAGAATCCAATGGTACCGGCGATCGCTTGAAGCCCAGATCTACCGCGACCTCCACGACCTCAACTCCAATCCCTGCATTCCGGTGGTCTCTGCGCTCTCTATGGTGAATCAGCCCTCGGTCACACCAGAAGCGGCACCACCTCAAACCGCTCCACGTCCACCAGCCCGAGGTCGCTCAACTTCAACTTCGGGATCACCGGCAGGGGCATGAAACTCAGCGGCATGAACGGGTCGGCGTGGGGGCAACCGAGGGATCGTGTCGCTTCGTGCAGGCCGTGCTGCTGGGCGATGATCGTCTCGGCGGGCTGGTCGGACATCAGGCCCGCGATGGGGAGGGGAAGCAGGGCGACGACCTTGCCATCGCGTATGGCGCACTGCCCCCCGCCGCACTCCGCGAGCGCCCGCGCCGCGGCGAGCATGTCGGCATCGCTCGTGCCCACGACGGCGAGGTTGTGCGCATCGTGCCCGACGGTGCTGGCGATGGCCCCGCGCTTGAGCCCGAAGCCCCGGACAAAGCCCAGGCCGATGTTCCCCTTGCCCGAGTGGCGCTCGATCACGGCGATCTTGAGCATGTCGCGCGCGAGGTCCGGCACGATGGCGCCGTCTTCGGTTTTCGCCTCCGCCGCCAGGTGCTCCGTCACGAGTTGGTGCGGGTCCATGCCGATGACGCGGATGCGCGGTGCGGCGGAGGGCGCATCGATCCGGAACGACGCCTCGGAGAGTTTCTTCGGGAGTTTGACGCCCGACGCCGGGAACTTCTTCGCTGCCGAGCCCGGATCGATCCGCGGGCCGACGTAGCGCCCGTTCTCGGCGACGAGCGTGCCCTCGAACCACGTCTGCCTGGGGCGGAGGTCGTCGAGTTCGTCGCAGACGACGAGGTCGGCGTAATAGCCCGGCGCGATCGCGCCGCGGTCGCGCTGCCGGTAATGCTGCGCGACGTTGAACGAGCCGATGGCGATCGCGGCGGCCGGGTCCAGCCCCGCCGCGATGGCGAGCCGCACGACATGGTCGATGTGCCCCTCGCGGAGCAGGTCGCCCGGGTGGCGGTCGTCGGTGCAGAAGCAAAAGCGCGAGCGCGTCTCGGGCTTGATGAGCGGCAGCAGGGCCTGGAGGTTGCGGGCGGCGGAGCCTTCGCGGATGAAGATGCGCATGCCCAGGCGCAGCTTCTCGCGCGCCTCCTCGAAGCGCGTGCATTCGTGGTCCGAGGTGATTCCCGCCGCGGCGTAGGCCTGGAGCCATCGCCCGGTGAGTCCCGGCGCGTGCCCATCGACGAGGTGCCGCGCCAGGCCCAGGTTGATCTTCGCCATCACGCCGGGGTCGCCCAGGGCCGCGCCGGGGAAGTTCATCATCTCCGCGAGGGCGACGACGCGCTCATCGTCGAACAGCGGCTCGAGGTCCTTCGCCTCGAGGCGAGCCCCGCTCGTCTCGAGGTGGCACGACGGGACGCACGACGAGAGCGCGAACATGCAGTTCAGCGGAACGGCCCGTGCATTGTCCATGATCGCCTTGATGCCGGGGACGCCCAGGACGTTGGCGATCTCGTGCGGGTCGAGGACGACGCCCGTCGTGCCGTGGATCGCGGCGAGTTTGACGAACTCGCCGGGCGGCATCATGGTGCTCTCGACGTGCATGTGCGCGTCGATGAAGCCGGGGATGAGGCAGGCGCTCCTGAGGTCCACGGCGCGGCCCGCCGAGAAGGGTTCGCGCGCCGGGATGACCGCGGCGATGCGCCGCCCCGCCGTCAGCACCGTGCCGCGGAAGACCTCGCCGGTGAAGACATTGACGATGCGCCCGTTGACGAACGCGACATCCGCCGGGGCATCCCCGCGCGACACCGCGAGCAACTCAGGTGTGATCGGATTGGACGACATGGCTGCAACCTCGGGTCCCCGGGGCCATCCAAGATACCTCCTCGTACCGCCGATGACCCGTCCGGGGGTTGTCGGTAATTCCTCCCCCCCCGGGGGGGGCCATGGCCGGCAAGGTCGGCCGTGGCGGCCTGCCCCACGCGCCCGTTCTCGCATGAGCCGCTCAGGAATCGGCCACAACAGGCGCCCCGCCACGGCCGACGGCGCTCCGCAGAGCCTTCGGGGCGCCGGCCGCAGTACCCGTGTTGTCTGGTCCTCGCACAGGCCCCCCGGCTTCACACCAGCGCGACGAGGGGATAGGGTGTCCCCGCGGGGCGCGTATGAACTTCCACGGCATCCATGCCATCACCTTCGACTGCTACGGCACGCTGATCGACTGGGAATGCGGGCTCTTGGCGGCGCTGGGGCGGATGTTCGGGGGTGGGCGCGCCGCCGGGGCGCGCGAGGCGGTGTTGCGGGCCTTCGCCCGGCACGAGCGGGAGGTCGAGGCCGGGGCGTACATGACTTACCGGGACGTACTGGCGGAGGTCGCCCGGCGACTGGCGGCGGAGATGGGCATCGCGTTGAGGCCTGGGGACGAAGGGGTCCTGGCCGAGTCGATCAAGGATTGGCCGGCGTTCGCCGAGACGCCGGGGGCGCTCCGCGCGTTGAGAGAGCGCTTCCGTCTCGCCGTGCTGTCGAACATCGACGACGACCTCTTCGAAGGCTCGCGTCCGCGGCTGGGCGTTCAACTGGATGAACTTGTAACCGCCGAGCAGGTGCGCTCGTACAAGCCGGGGCGTGCGCATTTCGAGGAGGCGCTCCGCCGCCTGCGTCTGCGGCCGGAGCAGGTGCTGCACGTCGCCGAGAGCCGGTACCACGACATCGGGCCGGCGAACGCGATGGGCTTCCGGACCGTCTGGGTGAACCGCCATCCATCGGGCGGATCCAGCGCCAGCGGCGAGCACGAGGCGCGGCCCGACATGACGGTCTCCGACTTGGCGGCTCTCATTTCAACCATCGGGGTATGAACGCAGAGGTAGACAGTGGAAGACGGTGATCGAGCGCGGGCATTCCTCTGCCCCGCGTGGCCCAATCGCCACGCACCGCTCAGGCCGACCCAATCCAGTTTCTTGCCGCTCCGTTTTCCTTTGTCTTTCTCCGCGCTTTGAATCCATCTCGAAACACACTTCGCCGCGCGCCCCGGCGGGCAATGAAGCGGACTGTCGAAGTTCCGAGATGGTCTCTCAGCCCGCAAAGCGGGCGCCCGCCGTTTGCCACCGGCGCAAGCCGGTGGGAAAGGTGATTTGATACCTCTCCCCCAAGCCCGCGACGCAGGCGCCCGCGTCGCGGGCTTGGGGCAGAGGGTCGTATTGCCTTCACCACCGGCTTGCGCCGGTGGCAAACGGCGGACGCCCGCTTCGCGGGCTTGGGGAAGAATGGTGATGCAACCGGGGTCCATCGGGTTGCGCGAGTGGCAAACGGGGATTGCCCGCCACGGCGGGCGATGAAATAGGTTTCGAGATGGATTCTTTGTATCCTGTCTTCATGCCTTTGACCCGCGAACAACTCGCCCAGCGGGCCGCCCGCGAACTCCGCGACGGCTACATCGTCAACCTCGGCATCGGCATCCCCACCCTCGTCGCCAACTACATCCCGGCGGGGATGGAAGTCTGGCTCCAATCCGAGAACGGCCTGCTCGGCATGGGACCCTTCCCGCGCGAGAGTGAGATCGACCCGGACCTCATCAACGCCGGCAAGCAGACCGTCACGGCCCTGCCCGGCGCTTCGTTCTTCTCGTCGCCGACGAGTTTCGCCATGATCCGGGGCGGGCACATCGACCTGTGCATCCTCGGCGCCATGGAAGTGAGCGAGAAGGGCGATATCGCCAACTGGATGATCCCCGGCAAACTCGTGAAGGGCATGGGCGGCGCGATGGACCTCGTCGCGGGCGTCGAGCGCGTCGTCGTCGTCATGGAGCACTGCAACAAGAAGGGCGAGAGCAAGGTGCTCAACGAATGCACGCTGCCTCTCACGGGCCGGCGCTGCGTGGACCTGCTCATCACCGACCTCTGCACCATGGAGATGGACAAGAAATCCGGCACGTTCGTCCTCAGGGAACTCGCGCCGGGAGTCGCCGTCGACGAGGTGAAGGCGAAGACGAAGGCCGGGTTCGTGGTCGCCGATGTTCCACTCGCGGCGTCCGCATGACGCGCCCGCCGAGACCGCACTCCGTCTGACTTGCATTGCTCCCCTCCCGTCTACGTCCTCTGCGCCTCTGCGGTGAACCATGCTTCTCTTCGACGCCCATCTCGATCTCGCCTGCCTCGCCGTCCACGGCCGCGACATGCTTGCGCCGCCGGAGAACGCGGGCGGCCCGTGGCCGCCGGGGGCCGTAACGTTGCCTTCACTCGCCGAGGGAGGCGTGCGTCTCGCGCTCGCGACCATCTTCACCGAGGCGGACGGCAAGGAGAAGGAGGGATACCCCGCCGGCGATGTCGAAGCCGCGCACCAGCGCGGGCGGGAGCAACTCGCCGTGTACGAGTCCTGGCGCGACGCGGGGCACGTCGTGATCGATCTGCCGGCGATGCTGCGAGAGGCCGCACGCACCGGGGCGTTCGAAGGCGGCATGGGCTGGAAAACCCATGCCACCACGGGCCTCCACATCGGCATCCTCATGGAAAACGCGGACCCGATCCGTTCGCCCGACGAGCTTGCTTGGTGGAAAGGGCGTGGCGTCGTCGCCGTGGGGCTCGCATGGGCGAGGTCATCGCGCTACGCAACTGGCAACGGCCCGCGGCCCTTCAGCAACGGCGGGGCGGACGCGGCCTTCGGCCTGACCGACCTCGGCCGTGCAATGGTCAAGGCGATGGACGCCCTCGGGATCGTCCATGATGTTTCGCACCTCTCCGACCGCGCCATGGACGAACTACTGGCGCTCACCGACCGCCCTGTGATCGCGTCGCACTCCAACTGTCGCGCGATCCTGAAGGGCGACATGGGCCCGGAGGGAAAGAACCACCGTCAGTTGCGCGACGAGTCCATCCTCGAAATCGCCCGTCGCGGCGGCGTCATCGGCCTGAACCTCGTGCGAAACTTCATCCCGCCCCGCGAATACGGGAAGGACGATCCCCGTCCCACAATCGACGAGGCCGTCGCACACGTCGAACGCATCTCTGAACTCGTCGGCCACCGACGAGCGGTGGGGCTGGGCACCGACATGGACGGCGGGATCACCGCCGACGACCTCCCGCTGGGCATCGACCGCCCACGCGACCTCGTGAATATCCTCACTTGCCTCCGCGCCCGCGGATGGAGCGAGGAGGAGGTGGAAGGCTTCGCATGGGCCAACTGGGCTCGGTGCCTTGCGCCCTTTCATTAGCCGCCGCCCCGACAATGCTGGCGTCGGTGCCGGTCAGCCACAGCCAACTTTTTCCCTCTCAGGATCCCTCTCGGGGTCTCCGTGCCTCTGTGGTGAGTGCCCCCCGAGCGCAGTGCCAACACCACGTCTCCGGATGATCGGGGTCCACCTCGCCGCGCTGCGACTTCACCGCCGGCGGGATCGTGCGCAATCGGCTCAGGAACTCGCTCTGAAACCGCGCCTCGTATTCCTGCAGCCCGCCCTTGGCGATAAGTTCCGAATAGGTCTTGTTCCGCAGGCGCTCTTCGATGATCCCGATGCGCGTCTCGGGGGCCGGATGCGTGCTGAGCCACTCCGGCGGGCTGTCGCCCCGCCCCGCGGCGGCAAGCACCTTCATCACCTCAAGCATCCCCTTCGGGTGATACCCCGCCCGCGACATGTACCGCATCCCCAACTTGTCGGCCTCGTTCTCCTGGTCGCGGTCGAACGTCAGCGCGAACGTGCCGGCGCCGGTGACCAGCAAACCCGCGGCGATCTGCAGATTCTCATCATCGCCCGCAAAGGCCCCAAGCAACGCCGCGCCGATCGCCAGACCCAGTTGCTTGGAGATCATCCGATCCGCGTGTTCGGCCGTGACATGCCCGATCTCGTGCCCCAGCACCCCGGCGAGTTGCGCCTCAGTCGTGAACCTCTCCGCCAGCGCCCGCGAAACAAACACCTTTCCTCCCGGCAGCGCGAAGGCGTTGATCACGTCCGAGTTCAGAAGCGTGAACTTCCAAGGCAGCGAGCGGTAGTCGCTCTCGGTGTGCTCGACCATGCTCATCGCCACGCGAGAGATGTATTGATTGAGCGGCTGATCGGTGATCGCCCCGCCGTATTCCTGCGTCAACTGCGGCATCGCCTCCTCGCCGATGGCGATCTCGTCCTCGCGCGAGAGGTAGTCCAGTTGCGTCCGCCCCGTCGCCGCGTTGGTCGCGCAACCGGAGCAGCAGATCAACCCCGCGAGCGCCGGAACCAAAGCCAACATCAGCCGCGCCGTGGACGTGAGCATGGATTCTCCTTCATCAAGCCTCCCGAGCAAGCGGGGGCGCTTCAGAAGACTACCATCACTCCATGCCCGCCCCGGCGTCATCCTCCCCCGCGTGGACCCGCGACGACCTCGCGTCAAACCCCCACGCGCACGCGGAAAAAGCCGACAAAGTCCGCCGGATGTTCGGCGCCATCGCGCGCCGCTACGACCTGAACAACCGGCTGCACTCCTTCGGCCGCGACCAGGCCTGGCGCCGCGCCGCCGTGCGCATCGCCGGGGTCCGCCCGACCGATGAAGTGCTCGACGCGGCCTGCGGCACGGGCGACCTGACCCGCGCCTTCGCCGACGCCGGCGCCGCCCGCGTGGTGGGCCTCGATTTCACGCCGGAGATGCTGGACATCGCACGAACCAAGACCGGGTGCCGGGGCCAGCGCAGCGCAGGCTCTGCGGAGCGCAGTCGGCCGTGGCCGGACGACGCCGATCACCGCGATGCGGGTGCCCCGATCTCGCCGTCTTCGGCGAGGCCGGGCGGTGTTGCCATGTCGCCCGGCCTCGCTGCAGAGCCAGCGAGACCGGGGCAACCGATCCGGTCGATCCGGGAAGATGGGATTGCCTGGAGTCCCACGGTGTGCATCCCCGAGTACATCGAAGGCGACGCCACGAATCTCCCATTCGCCGACGCCTCCTTCGACATCGTCTCGATCGCCTTCGGCATCCGGAACGTCGCGGACCCCGCCCGAGCGCTCCGCGAGTTTCGGCGCGTGCTCCGCCCCGGAGGCCGGCTCATCATCCTCGAGTTCGGCCGGCCCCGATTCGCGCCGATCGCCTGGCTCAACGACTTCTACTGCTCCGTCATCATGCCCCGCACCGCCACGCTCATCGCGGGCGACCGCTCCGGCGCGTACAAGTATCTGCCGCGGAGCATCACCACCTTCCTCACCCGCGAGGCCATGACCGCGGCGATGCGCGACGCCGGCTTCTCCGACATCCGCTCGACCCCCATGACCTTCGGCGTGTGCGTGTGCTACCGCGGCGATGCGCCCCTACAGTAGCCCCCGCAGATGCCCGCCCGCACCGTCTATCTCGAGACCTTCGGCTGCCAGATGAACGAACTCGATTCGGAACTGGTCGCGGGCCAACTCCGCGCCCTCGGGTATCGCTTCACCGACCGCGTCGAGGGGGCCGATGTCATCCTCTACAACACCTGCAGCGTCCGCGAAAACGCGGAGCAGAAGGTCCGCTCCCGCCTCGGCGAGATGCGCCTGCGCAAGCAGGCCGAGCCGCGCGTCGTCGTCGGCGTCCTCGGGTGCATGGCCGAACGCGACGGCGAGAGCCTCATCAGGCGCATGCCCGTCGTGGACATCCTCTGCGGCCCGGGCGAACTGGACAAACTCCCCTCCCTCCTCGACAACGCCGTGCGCACCCGCGACTCGTTCCTCGGCGACGAGAACGCGAACCCCCTGACCTCGGCGCGGGAGATCGCCCTGCAGGGCAACGCCTCACGCCGCAGCGCCACCCTCGCCGCGGCCCAGGATTCACTCGAACTCCTCGACCTTTCGCGGGCCGTCTCGCCCGACGATCATCAGGGCTCCGCCTACGTCCGCATTACCCGCGGGTGCAATAAGTTCTGCACCTATTGCGTCGTCCCGAACACGCGCGGGGCCGAGATCCATCGCCCCCCGGACCACATCGTCGATGAGTGCAAGCGCCTCGCCGACGCGGGCGTGATCGAGGTCACACTGCTCGGCCAGACCGTGAACCACTACCGCTTCGAGCATGGAGCGATGGCCACGGTGGCGGGCCTCGTGCAGCCCCAGAAGGGCCGAAGTTATTCCGGGGGCCGGGGCGGGGGCGGCGGGCAACGGTGCGACCCCTTTGCCGGCGCGGACACCACGACCTTTGCCGACCTCCTGCATCGGATCCACGAGGAGGCGCCCGCGATCCGGCGCCTGCGCTTTGTAACCAGTTACCCCCGTGATTTCGGCGACGATGTTCTGAAGGTCATCCGCGAATCGCCGAGGATATGCCGGTATCTGCACGTGCCGGCGCAATCGGGCAGCGACCGCATGCTCAAGGCCATGAACCGGGGCTACACGGCGGGTGAATACCTCGAGTTCATCGACCGTGCCCGGCACTATCTCGACGAGCCGAAGAAAGGCCGGAGCCTGACCATCGCCGGGGACATCATCGCCGGGTTCTGCGGCGAGACCGAGGAAGACCACGAGGCCACCGCCGCGCTCCTCCGCCGCGTCCGCTACAAAAACTGCTTCATCTTCAAATACTCCCCGCGCCCGGGCACCGCCGCCCACGATCGCCTGGCGGACGACGTTCCGGAGCATGCCAAACGCCGCCGTGTCAACGAACTCCTGGCGATCCAGCAGACCATCTCCGAGGAGGTCGGACGTGAACTCGTGGGGACCACAGTAGAGGTCTTCGTCCAAGGCGTGAGCGCCAAGGAACGCAAGCGTCGCCCCGAACCAGCATCGACAGGCCTCGTCGGCCTCACGATCGGCGGGCGCAACGGCGACATGACCGCCGCCGCTGCCCATGCGGTCCCAGCCCCGTCGAAGATCCAGATGACCTCCCGCACCGAGGGCGACCTGATCGTCGTCTTCGATTGCCCGTCCGGCGTGAGGCCCGATGCCTTGATTGGCCATGTGGCCCGGGTCTCCATCGTAGATTCGAGACTTTTGACTCTTCACGGCCGCCTTATCGGGGTCTGACCGGGGTTATCGCTTGGTCAACATGCATGTTTGGGTATCGTCAGGCGTGAAATTCTGCTGAATCTGCGCTGGATTCGGTTTGTTCGCTTGCCTTGAGCCTGGATTGTGGTATTCTCACAGAGTCCAAGCCTCGCACAAGGCTTGGCCGCAGAGTCAGACAGCCCAAATCCAGTTTTGCACAGGAGCAGCAGTCGTTGCGGCTTTTGGGTTGACCGCAGAAGGTTTGGAAGAGAGAGAACGCGCTCCCGCACAGGGGCCACAGAGAGAGGAGTCGGAGATGCGTTTGTTTACGCGCTCGGCAGTTGCAGGGATTCTCGCCGCGGTTGCTGGTGCATCCGCCAACGCGGGGGTCTTTGATCAGAACATCTATCTCACGTTCAGCGACCCGGTCGGGCAGCGCGAGGTCCGGTACCTCCAGCCCGCCTCCGCCGCCGAACTGGGGAACCTCACGTACAACACTCAGGTCCCGCTCAACCTGTCGTTCGACCTTTCGGACTTCGGGCTCGGCGCGCTGGTCCTGACCTCGACGCTCGATTTGGACATCGACGTCGGCCCGGCCAGCGCCGGCGCCCAGCCCAACGAGTACCTCGCGACCTCGACGGGCACCTTCTCGTACCGCCGCCAATCGGATAACGCCCTGCTCATCTCGGGGTCGTTCACCGACGCATCGCTCTCGATCCTCCGCACCTCGGGCGGATTGACGGCGAACGGCCTGATGAACATGGGTCAGTTCAACATGACCTTCCATGCCGACCTCCTCAGCGAGTTCACGGGCTTCGGCTACGCCTTCGCCGGCTTCGATAACACCCGCATCGGCGACGCGTCCTGGACCCTTACGGGCGTAACCCCGGTCGTCAGCCTGATGACCCCGCCCGGCTCCGCCGAGCAGTTCTTCGCGAACTTCCAGTCGAACGCGGCGTTCACCGCCACCGTTCCGGTCATCCCGACCCCAGGCGCGATCAGCCTCGCTGTCGCCGCGGGCGTGATGGTCTTCGGCGTCCGCCGCCGCTGACCCGACCTGGATTCACTGCATCCCTCCGAACCTCGAGCGGCCCCGTATGCACGGGGCCGCTTGTTTTTTGACCCCCGGCCGGGAGAATCCCCCGATGAGCCGTCGGCCTCCAACGGACCAGCAGATCGTCGAAGGGCTTCTCTCGGCCTACCGCCGGGGGTTCTTCCCCATGGCCAACACCGGCTGGCCCGCGGATCCGCCCGCGAAAATTCACTGGTTCAGCCCCGACCCGCGCGGCGTACTGCCCCTCACCGCCGAGCAGGGCTTCCACCTTTCCCGCCGCCTCGCGCAGCGCATCCGCCAACGACCCTTCGAGATCCGCGTCGATTCCGCGTTCGAGCAAACCATGCGGGGCTGCGCCATGCCGAGACGGGCATCCGCGGACGAAGACGCCGGCGACGGCTCGTGGATCGACGAAACCCTGATCCGCTGGTACGCCCTGTTGCACCGGGCCGGGCACGCCCACTCGGTCGAGGCCTGGGCACGCGACCCGGCGACCGGCGAGCAGAACCTCGTCGGCGGCCTCTACGGCCTATCCATCGGCGCGGCGTTCTTCGGCGAGTCGATGTTCTGCCGCCCCCGCCCGCGCCGCTCCGACGGCACCCGCCACCCTCTCGACGGCACCGACGCGAGCAAAGTCTGCCTTGTAACCCTCGTCCGCGCCCTTTCATACGCGGGCTACGCGATCTTCGATACGCAAATGGTTACGGATCACGTCGCAGGCTTCGGCGGGATCGAGATCCCGCGCGAGGAGTACCTGTCCAGACTGGCAACGGCGATCGCTTCCGCGGATCTCTGGCCTGAGGTGGGCTGTTGGCTCACTCGATCGGCGCCAGCCCCTGAAGCGCCCGCAGGTGGTTGATCTGCCCGAAGTGGTAGCAGTCGTGCGGCAGCATGTACGCGATGCGCGAGATGTCCGCATTCGGGTCGGCAAGAACCTCGGCGATCGCGCGTTGCGAGAGGGCGAAGCGCTCGACGGCGCCCTCCCAGTCCGCGAGCGTCAGGCCCCCCCGGGGCTCGGGGAAGTTCAGGCGCTTGACCTCGTCGTCCGTCGGCTTGGGCTTGCCCGCGAGGCGGGCAAGCGCATCCTCGCGCCAGAAGAGCATGTGCAGGACGATCTGCCAGATCGAGTGCCGCCCCGGCCCGGGCCGCCACGTCGCCTGCGCCAGCGTCAGCCCCTTCAGCGATTTCTCCCACGACGCGGCCCAGAGGCCCTCGGCCCAGGCGTCGTTCCACCATTTGATGAGCAGGGTGCGGTCCATCGGAGAAGTCGGAGGAATGATACTCGGCGAACGAACCCAAGCAACGGAGAAGCCGCTTCTGAATGGGTCTTCGAGTGAAGAAGCGGATGCTGCCGTGCGCCCTCGCTACCATCGCTCCCCCTTTGGACTCAGGTCCTCAAGGCGCACGATTCAAGACCCTCGCACCCGAGACCCTCCCCATGGAAGCAGGCATCGTCGGCATGCCGAACGTCGGCAAGAGCACCCTCTTCAACGCGCTCACCAACGCGGGGGCGCTCGCGGCCAACTATCCGTTCGCCACCATCGAGCCGAATGTGGGCGTCGTCGTGATCCCCGACTCGCGGCTGGACCTGATCGCCTCGTTCATCCCGCCGCAGAAGATCGTGCCCGCAGGGATGAAACTGGTGGACATCGCGGGGCTGGTCGCCGGGGCGTCGCAGGGGGAGGGGCTGGGGAACAAGTTCCTGAGCCACATCCGCGAGGTGGACGCGATCGTCCACGTCGTGCGCTGCTTCGAGAAAGCGCCGGGCGGCGAGGACATCACGCACGTTGCGGGGTCGGTCGATCCGATCCGCGACATCGAGATCATCGAAACGGAACTGATCCTCGCGGACCTGCAGACGGTCGAGGGGGCGATGACCAAGGCCGAGCGCGCCGCCAAGAGCCGGGAGGCGGAGGCGATGGCGCGGTACGCCGTGCTCCAGAAACTGCTCCCCGTGCTGAGCGAGGGCACGCCGGCGCGGACGCTGCTTGAGGCGCACCAGTTGGACGCGCCCGAGGAGCGCAAGGAGTTCAAGTCCCTCGGCATCCTGAGCGCGAAGAAGGTGCTCTACGTCGCGAACGTGGACGAAGACGACGTGCGGGGCGAGGGGACGCACGCCGGCCGCGTCCGCGCCCGCGCGAAGGAGGAGGGGATGGAGATGGTCCCCGTCTGCGCCAAGATCGAGAGCGAACTCGCGGACCTCTCGCCCGGGGACAAGAAGGAGATGCTTGAATCGCTTGGGCTGCACGAGCCCGCGCTGCACTCGGTGGCGCGCGCGGCGTACAAGGTGCTGGGGCTGCAATCGTTCTACACGGCGGGTCCCAAGGAAGTCCGCGCCTGGCCGATCCCCATCGGCTACACCGCCCCGCAGGCCGCGGGAACCATCCACACCGACTTCGAGCGCGGCTTCATCCGGGCCGAAATCTACTCCGTCGATGACCTCGCGGAGTTGAAGAGCGAAAAGGCCATCCGCGAAAAGGGCCGCATGCGCCAGGAAGGCAAGGCCTACGTCATGCGCGACGCGGATGTGTGCCACTTCCTGTTCAACGTGTAGGCGGGGATCATCCGCCGCCGGCAATCTCCACAAGGGAGTCGCCCGATTCGAGCAGGCGGAGGGCGGTGGTCAGGGCGGTGCCGAGCACGCGCTTCAGTTCCGCGGTCGAGGAGTTGCCCATCGTCAGGTGGATGACCCGCGGCGGCGGCCCGAGGCGCGCCACCAGGTCTGCGAAATCGGAATCCTTACTCATCATGATCGCGTCGGCATCCCGCGCCCGATCGAAGATCTCGCGGTCCTTCCGTTCGGCCAGGCCAAGGTCGATGATCGACCGGGCTTGCAGCCCGAACCTTTCGCCGAGCCACGGCACAAGAGCGGGCGGGAGATGGGCATCGAGCCAAACCTCCATGGGGTCGCTCAGGCGACGAGGCGAGGATGATCGAGTCGGCGGGAAGCATACTCGAGCACCGCGCGGATATCGTCAGGCTCCAGCAGGGGGAGTTCGCCGCGCACCTGGTCCGGCGTCAGCCCGGCGGCGAGCAGGTCGAGCACGTCCGTCACGCGGATGCGCAGTCCGCGGATGCACGGGCGCCCGCCGCACTGTTCGGGATCGACCGTGATGCGGCAGAGGAGATCAGAAGCATGGCGGGCATTCGAGGTCATTTGCGCGGGCTCACCGGGGGAACATGCTGGGTGATGATAGGCGTCTCAGGCCGATCGAGTCTCGCGACTGCGACCTTGCCCAGGGCGATCGCATTATCGCTTCGATGTGCCTCACAGCCCGCGGAGCGGGCGTGGGTTCCTTGCCCCGGACGAAGTCCGGGGGTTCGGGAAGTCGCCGCCTCCGGAGCCCCGGATGGGGCGACGGTCGCACCGCAGTTCGCCGCGCAACGCCTTGCAACACGCCTCCTTC
>CAZBDZ010000083.1:0-14848 GCA_964490785.1 uncultured Phycisphaeraceae bacterium | reverse complement strand
AGTGCTTGAGGGCGGTGGCGGCCTGCTCGCGGCTGGAGCCGGTGCCGAAGTTCAGGCCGCTGACGATGGCGTCGCCGGGCCTTGCGCTGGCGCGGAAGTCGGGGTCGTAGTTCTCGAAGATGACGGCGGCCATCTCTTCCTTGGTCATGGTGTCGTTGTACGTGTGTTTGCCGGCGTAGATGCCGTCGGTGTTGAGGTTGTCGCGGTCCATGAACCAGAGTCGGCCGGCGACCCTCGTCGGGAACCCCTCGATGACCTGCGCCGTTGCGCTCTGATATCCGCTTTCCGCTTTCCGCTTTCCGCTTTCGCGCCGACGCATTGAGAACTTCGCCCGCGCGTCCGCGTACTCCGTCGGCGCGCAGATGTATCCCGCGAGTGCGGAGGCGGCGACCACGGCGGGGGAGCCGAGGTAGACCTCGCCCTTGCGGTCGCCCATGCGTCCCTCGAAGTTGCGGTTGGTGGCGGAGATGCCGACCTCGCCCGCCTTGATGGTGCCGCGGCCGAGGCCGATGCATGTGCCGCAGCCGGGGGGGAGTTCGATGGCGCCGGCATCGAGGAGGGCCTGCCAGTGGCCTTGTTCCGTTGCGAGGCGCTGCACGTCGGCGGACGCGGCGGCGAGGTAGAACTCGACGCCGGGGGCGATCTTCTTGCCCTTCACGATTCCCGCGGCGACGGCGATGTCTTCGAGCCGCGCATTGACGCAGGACATCAGCCACGCCTTGTTGATCGGGACGCGCTTCGCTTCGATCTCGGGGAGCGAGTGCATGGTCTTCACGTCGTTCGGCCCCGAAACGTGCGGGACAATCGTCGAGAGATCGAGTTCCAGTTCGACGGCGTAGCCCGCGTCCGCGTCCGCGGCCCACTCGTGGCGCGAGGCCCACCAGCGGTCCACGTCGGCGCGCGTGTAGCCGGCAAGCGAGCCTTCGCGCCGCGTGCCGGGGCGGTCGCCCTTGGCGAAGTAATCGGCGCGGTCGTAAAGGTAGTCGCGGCAGACCTCGTCGAACGGGAAAACACCGGCGAGCGCGCCCCATTCGGTCGTCATGTTGGCGATGGACATGCGCTGGTCCATCGAGAGGGAGGCGACGCCTTCATTGACGGATTGCAAATCCGTCCCACCGGAAGCGACGGATTGCAAATCCGTCCCACCGGAAGCGACGGATTGCGAGTCCGTCCCACCGGAAGAGACGGATTGCAAATCCGTCCCACCGGATGAGAACTCCACGGCGTGGTTCAGCACTTCATCGTGGTTGAACAGGCCGCAGAGCGCGATGATGATGTCCTTGCCTACGACGCCGGGCTGGAGCCGGCCCTTGAGGACGACGCGGGCAACGGGCGGCACCTGCCACCACGTGACGCCGGTGGCCCAGATGCCGGCGGCGTCGGTGCGGACGACGGGCGTACCGAGGGCCGCGAGGGCGCCGTAAAGGTTGGAGTGCGAGTCCGAGCCGACGACCATTGAGCCGGGGATGACGTAGCCCTGCTCGACCATGACCTGATGCGAGATGCCGGTGCCCGCGGGGTAGAAGTCCACGCCATGCTCGCGGGCGAACTGCTCGATCTTGGCGTACTTGCCGAGGTTTTCGGGGGTGGTGTTCTGGATGTCGTGGTCGATGGCGAAGACGGGCTGACGCGGGTCGGCGATCCTGGGTGGCATGGGCTTTCCAGCCCATGCTCCTCCCCCTGCCGCCCCGCCCCCACCTGAGAACAGCAACCTGAACTTCGGGATGACCGCACCCGTGTTGTCGTGCGTCATCACATGCTTCGGCCGGATCGAGATGAAATCGCCCTGGCGGACGACGACGCCGGGCGGGAGGGGCTTCCCGGCAGGATCGACGGCGAATCGGGCGGCGAGCTTTTCGATGAGGGTAAAGGGCATGGCAATCAACCTCCGGACGAGCCAAGGATGACCTCCAAGGCGCCGATCAAAGGCGGGAGATCATTGCTGACAATCGACCACAGCACGTCGTTGTTGACCACGTCGTAGCCATGGATCAATCTGTCACGAGTCCCCACGATCTGTTTCCAGGGTACGGAAGGGTAGCGCTCCCTGATGTTCGGCGGGACACGCCGCGCGGCCTCCTCCAGGGCAATCGCAAGATCACTTCCTAGGTCGTGGGCGGCTGGATTGGTACTCAGCCCGCAACGCGGGCGCCGGTTCCTTGCCCCGGACGAAGTCCGGGGGGGCCGGGGTTCGCGGGAACTTGGGCAGAGCCCCAGCGGGGCGTAGGAGGCGTGTTGCAAGGCGTTGCGCGGCGAACTGCGGTGCGACCGTCGCCCCGTCCGGGGCTTCAGAGGCGGCGTCTGCTCACAACCCCGGACTTCGTCCGGGGCAAGGAACCCACGCCCGCTCCGCGGGCTGTGAGGCACATCGAAGCGATAATGCGGTCGCCGCGCGGCCTCCCCAATGATCTCAACGAGCCGCGTCAGAATCAGGTGCAATGACCGGTCGCTGTCGAGGTCGTCGCGTCGATGCCCCATCGCGTATTCACGAGCCTCGCGGGCATGCTCAAGCATGTGCCGCATGGCGACATGGGGATCATGCCGCGACATACAGATCCTTCGCCTCGCGCAAGACCTCGTTCACAAAGTACTTACTCAGGCATTGCGGCGTGTTGAGGTCCACCCTTCGTCCGAGCATGTTCGAGAGGTCGTCTTGCAGCCCGAAGAAGGCGAAACCCGGCGTCCGCCCCGGCTCAAACTCCACGAGCACGTCCACGTCGCTCTCCGGCGTGAAGTCGTCGCGGAGGACGGAGCCGAAGAGGGCGAGGCGGCGGATGCCGTGGCGCCGGCAGAACTCGGCGAGCGCCTGCTGGGGAATGCGGATCGGCAGGTCCATGCCGGATTGTAGTCGCATGTGCCCGCCGCCATGCCGGGGCCATACCATTCTCGCGCCATGGTCGCCTCGCGCGTCAGGCCGCCTTCACTCCTGATTCCGCTTCTCGTGAGCCTGGTGGTTCATGCGGGAGGCGGGGTTGTCGGCGCGCGCTGGGTGATCGGTGCGGACCCGCACGACTCGCGTGCGGCACGGCTTCCGCCTGATCCGACACCCGAGGACCCGCCGGGCGTCGAGCCCGCGCCGGAGCCGGAGCCTGAGCAACTTCGCCTCGGCATGGATGACGGCGAGGCCACGACGGTGACCTGGCTTGGATTCAAGGAGTTCGAGGAGCACTTCGCCGAGCCGAGCGAGGTCGATCAGCCGGCGCTGACGCTGGACCCCGCAGGGAACGCCGGGCCTGAAGGCAATGGTGAAATCCTGCCGGCACTGAACGCGGCTCCCGAGCCTTCTCCCGCAGCCGAAGTCGTGCCGGAGCAACCCGAAAGGCCGGCCGAGCCGACCTCGCCTCAGGACTCGCCACGCGAGGCGACGGGCGCCGACGACGCCGAGCCGATCGACGTTGCGCCCTCGGATGATGAGCCGCCGGTTCCGCCGGAGGTCGCACAGCCACTCCTTCCGCCGTCCGCCGAGAGCGTCCCATCGCCCCCTGTTGAGCCGCAGGACAGCGCGACGCCCGAGCCGCTGCTGCCGATTCCGCCGAGCGATCCGGCTCCCGTCGCGGCAGGCGGAGGCGGTGCGGGCGACGACGGCAAGGAGTCGGACCGCGAAAGCACGCCCGCGTCCATACTGACAGCCGAATGGAAGAAACTCGGCCAGCCGCTCGCCGGGAAGGGGCTGGAGATCAAGACGCGCCGCCCCAGGCTGACGCACTACACGCGCATCATGGGCGCGGCGCGCGACCCGGTCGTCCGCGTTCACTTCCGGCGCGACGGGCGCGTGGACAAGGTGGACCTCGTCCATTCATCCGGCAACCCCGACGTGGACCGCCCGGTGATCGACGCCGTGTTCGAGTGGCGCGCGACCGGCAAGCCGCTGGAGAACGTGCCTCGTCCCTCGCCGCCGGGGACGCTCGCGGTGGAGTTCAGGATCATCATGGGCGGGTGAACGCGGCGCGTCGGCGAGGCCCCACCACCTCACCCCTTGCCCATGATCTGCATCTCGTCCAGCACATCCATCGCCTCGGCTCGCTTCTGCGCGATGTGGTCGTGCTGATGCGGGTGCGAGGCCTTGGTGAACACGGCGAGGGCGCGGTCGTAGCACTCGGCGGCCTGCTTGAGGTGCGCCACGCGATCTCCCGGCATCTTCGCCCATGCGTTGCCGAGGTTGGACTGGGTCTTGGCCCAGTCGAGGGCGGCGGTATCCCGCGTGCGGACCTCCAGGGCGCGCTCGAAGCAGGCGATGGCCTCCTTCACGCTCGCGCCGTCCGGCCCGGGCGGGAGGTGCAGGTAGGTGCTCCCGAGATTGTTCTGCGTCGAGGCCCACTCCAGCGGGTACCCCGCCCGCGTGCGCACTTCGAGGGCCGCCTTGTACGCCGCGATCGCCCGGCGGAGATTCTTCTCCCGCTCCTCCCCCTGCGCCGGCAGCATCGCCCAGGCGATGCCGAGGTTGTTCTGCGTCGCCGCCCAGTCGCCCCGGCGGTTCTGGTCCGACCAGACGTCGAGCGCGCGCTGATGGCACTCGATCGCCCGCGCGACGGTCACCGCCTGATCGACGTTGGGCATCTGCACCCACGCGATCCCGAGGTTGTTCTGGAGCGTGGCCCAGCCGATCGGGTCGGCCTCGTGCGTCTTCACTTCGAGCGCGAGGTGGAAATGCGCGATGGCGCGCTCCAGGTTCGTCGCCCGATCGCCCGCGGGGAGACGCTCCCAGGCCTGGCCCAGGTGATTCTGAACCGCCGCCCAGCGATCAGGATCGGACTCGCGCGTCCAGAACTGCCCCGCGCGCTCGAAGCAGGTGATGGCGCGCTGCACATTCTCCAATCGCTTGCCCGAGGGCAGGTGCAGCCACGCCGAGCCGAGTTCGAGGTGAGCCTCCGCCCACGCCGGGCAGGGCTTCGTCGCATCCATCGACGAGATAGCCTTTTCAAGATGCTCGATCGCCCGGCGGATATCCGCGTCGCGGTCGAGGCCCGGGTGCCTGAGCCACGCGGCCCCGAGCATCACTTCGAGCGCGGGGCAATCCGGCGAGTGCGCCGGCAGCGTCCGCACGGTCTCCGCCAGAAGATCGATCGCCGCCGAAATCTGGGCCTCCGCCGCGGGCTTCGACGACCTGAGCAGCGCCGCCGCGAGGTTCCGCCGGGCCGCGAGGTCGTCGCGCGCGCCGCGTGCGCTCCGGTACGCCTCGGCCGCGTCCTCGTATCGGCCCTCGAAGTAGTACCGGTCGCCCCACAGGGTCCACATGTCCGCCTCGTCGCACACGCCGCGAAGCGCCGGCAGCGAGTTCTCCGCCTCCTTGAACCGGCCGAGCGCCACAAGCCCGAGCGCCTTCGAGCACGGTTCCGGCGCCGCCGCGAGCCGCTCGGCGATGACTCGGACCGCCTCCGGCAGCCGCAGCCGACGAGCCGCGCTCCCCGGCTCCAGCACGCGCTTCTCCTCGAGCAACGCCCGGCGCACCGCCGCCGCATCGCCGTTCACGGGCGCCGCGGGACGGGCCGGAGCGGGCGGTGCAGTCGCGGCCTCGGCGCGAGCCGCCGGCTGATCCGGCACGCTTGCCCCACTCCCGGCGACGGGGCTGTCGAGCCACCCCTGGTACGCGTCAAGCCGATGTTCCAGCGTGTCCCCTTGCGTCGCAATCCACTTCCCCACGACCAGCACGAGGTGCGGCGAGCGCCGGAACACCGACTCAACCTGCGCCAGCGACGCCCCCATCACGAGCATCCACGCATGCGCCTTCTCGTGCGAGATGCCGGGGTGCCTCCGCCCGCCGCTCGCGAGCGCCTCGATGGCGAGACGCATCGTGCCGTAGCGTTCGATCAGCGCGGCGAGGTGCGCCTCCGTCTCCTGAACGACCGCCGCCTCGGGCTTGGCCCCGACGCAGATCGTCTCGGCGATCAGCGAAAGAACCTCGCGCACGATCGGCGGCACGGCCTCCGCCGCACGCGAGGGGTCGCGCTGCGCCAACACAGCCCCGGCGCTGATGTTCGACGCCGTGGACACCAGTTTCGCCAGTATCCGAGGAGACGCCATGCGGAAAGCCTACCAAACGCCGAGGTGTTCCCCGCCCGCACCACGCCCATCGGCGTCCTGCTTCCGTCTTTCGCCTTGGTGCCCCCTTCAGAACCCCGCGCCCCTGAGCCATTCGCTCGGCCTGGCGCCCAGGGCGGCGGCGATGGCGAGGAAACTCTCCAGGCTCGGCAGGTGAGTGCCCCGCTCGATGCTTGACAACTGGCTCACGCTGACCGCCGAGGCTTCGGAGAGCTCCTTCAGCGTCCAGCCCCGCTCGGCGCGGGTGAGGCGGATTTGTCGGCCGAGTTCCGAGCGCAGGCGGTCGTGCGGCGTGCCGCCCAGGCCGAGGGACCGCGCCGCCTGGTCCAGCACGCGGCGCATCTCGTCCATCGAGAAGGGCTTGGCGACGTAATCGAAGACGTCCTGCTTGAACGTCTCGCGCATCGTCTCCATCGAGGGATATCCGGTCACCACGATGACGCACAGCCGAGGCCAGCGCTTCCGCACCGCCGTGAGAACGTCCTCCCCCTTGTGCCGACCCATCTTCATGTCCAACAGCAGAACGTCCGGCGGATTCGCCTCGATGCTCCGGTACAACTCATCGGGCGTCGCCACGGCCCGGACCTCATGTCCCTGCGCCGCCAGCGACTCGCGGAGGTACTCCCGGAAGTCCGCGTCGTCGTCCAGCGCCGCGATCGACAGCCGACCGCCCCCCCTGGGGGCGGCCTTCGTGTCGGGAATGTGGACCGAAGCGCTCATCAACCCATTGTCGCCCCACGCGGAGCACGCGACAACTCGCCCCCCGTGCCCCCGGAGGGCGGCGTGCGGAGATGCTCGGGCGATCGTCCGCCCTACCCGACGGGTCCGTCGGCGGGCGCCCCCTGGGGCGCGGGGGCCGGCGGCATCGGCTGATTCAGGATCATCGCCGCACGATCGCGCTGGTAGTCCAGCACGAGCAGGAACGCCGCGATGACGCGGCCGCCCACAGTGCCAAGCGCGACTACTTCCGCCGCCGGGCCAAGGCGCTCGGTGGCGAACTCGACGACTTGACGCTGAATCGGGATTCCCGCCAACTCGAAGGACTTCAGGACTCCGACTCGCCCCTTCACCGGACCGCCGATGCCGTGGGCGTCCCCGGGTTCGGTCTCGATGCCCTCGAGGAGCCCGAGCCGCCGGACGGACGGGGCGTGTACCGAAAGGATCAGGTTGGCCGAGAATGTGTCGAGCATGAACAACCCGTCGTCGCCCTTGATCGACCCGGCGATGGCCGGCGCCTTGTCCACCAGGGTCAGCGGGCGCCATTCCCCTTTCTCAAGGGCGAAAGTCCGCGGATCGTGGAGTCGAATCACGGGCGTCGCCATGTCAATCTCCGCGACGCAGCGCGCGAGCAGGCCGTACCCGAGAATCCCCTGAACATCCACGCCCAGCCCCTCCGAGAACTGCGCCATGTCGTGGCCGAGGAACAACGGGCCATCAATCGTCATTGGGCCGACGCGAAGCGACCGAGCGCGCACCAGCGGCGCCGAAATCGGCCTCTCGCCTCCCTCCGTCGCGACCTCGCCGAGAAGCACGAACTCATGCGCCTTGATGAATCCCGCGTCGAGCGCGGTCCCGCCGACTTTCGTGTCGAGGAGGAACCATCCCTCCGGCCCGCCGTCGATGCTCGCCTTGAGCAGCAACTGCCCCGACCTCGCCCGCTTGACCTCCGGCGTATTCGGGGCCAGCGGATCGAAGCGCGTGTCGTCGTACTTCACCGCGGGCATGTCGAAGCAACCCGCCTCGGGCACGAACCGCTCGATCGTGTTGAACTCCAGGTCCCCGTGAAACGAGTACTCCGATCCCGTCTTGATGTGCATCGCGAACATCACGCCCCGAACCGAGACCCATGTGAACGGCTGCCAGGTCCCGGGCGTCGGCTCTCCGTCGAGGACCCACGCCATCGGCCTCCACTTTTCCCGGTCGATCGCCACCCAGCCCGTGCGACTTCCCTCTTTGAACCGGAACTTCAGGCTCGCCACCTTCTCCGAAGAATGCTCGGGGTCCTCATCAAACGCCAGGCCCGACCCCTCGCCGAAGGCCAGCCCCGTCAGGATCAGCGATCGCAGAATCAAGTCTTCTCGCACGCACAGGGACTCACGGCGGATCTCGCCGCCGAAGTCCCGCGTCCACGCCGTGGCCCCGTCAAAGCCATAGGTCGCGCCCAGCGGCCCCTTGATCTCAAAGCGGGACCGCCCCTCGGCATCGAAGATGAACTCGAATGTCGCCTCCCTTCTGAGAAACGTCGTCCGCCCCGCGAGCCGCATCGCTCCCGCCTCGCGGATCTTCGCCAGCCCAAGCGACTCGCGCATCCGCGCCACGATCTCCGCCGCCGATTCCGCCCTGCCGAACGCCTCGCCTCCGATCAGCGTCGCGGCCAGAACGAATGCAAGGAAGAACCTCAGAATCATCGGCGACCTCCTTCCAGAGCGTGCATCACCTTGCACATCGGCATCAGTGTACGCGGTCCGATCCGCGACTCCATCACGGCGCCAGGGCAATCGCATGATCGTGGGTGCCCCGGTCTCGCTGGCTTTGCAGCGAGGCCGGGCGGGGGTGCCAGTGCGTCCCGGCCTTGCCGCGGACGGCAAGGCCGGGGCACCCGATTGATAGTGCCATGGCCCTATTCACGGCGCGGAACCCTCGTCAAGCCCACCGGATGGTCCCCCCCCGGAAGTGGAACCCGCCGCGGCGCGCCCGCTTCCACTTCCGGGAGGGGCGGGCAGCATCATCTCGAACACCGCTCCGCCCCCCTCGGCGTTCTTGGCGAGAAGCACGCCCCCGTGCTCGCGCACGATCCCCTCCGACACCGCCAGCCCCAGCCCCGCGCCATGCGAATCCAACTTCGTCGACTGGAACGGCTCGAACAGCCTCGCCAGCACCGAAGGATCAATCCCCGGCCCGGTGTCCGACACCGACAGCGACACCCATTCGCGCCCTTCGCGATGCGACAGGTCCGCCGTCGCCCGGATCATGCCCCCGCCGTCCATCGCGTCCACCGCGTTTCGCAGCAGGTTCACCATCACCTGCGTCAGGCGATCGCCGTCGCCCAGGACGATCAGCCCGCCGTCCACGTCGTTCCTCATATCGACGCCCCCCGCGGAAGCCGCCGACCGATCGAGGCTGACGAGCGTCCACGCCTCATCGACGACGGCGCGCAGCGCGACCGTCTCCGTCTTTGCCGGGCGCGCCCGCGCGAAATCGAGGAGGCTCTCGCTCAGCCGCTCCAACCGCCCGACCGTCCGCCGCATCAACGCCGCCCGCCCCCCGGGGGCGGGGGCGGGAGGCACCCCCTCAGCCCCGGCGTCGCACAACTCCTCGACGCACCCTTTCAGCACCGCCAGAGGCGTGTTCAACTCGTGCGCGATCCCCGCCGACATCATCCCGAGGCTCGCCAGCCGATCCTGGTCCGCGAGGTTCCGCCTCGCGGTCTCGAGCAGATGGTTCTTCCGCTTCAGCTCGGTCGCGATCGCCTCGACGCGCTGCAACGCCGTCGCAAGCGCCACCTCCTGTTCACGCAGTTTCACGATCGTCCGATTCCGCGACCGCATGATCTCGCCGAACTCGTCGGCGGGGATGCGCGGGTCGGGGATCAGCCCCTCATCGCCCCGACCCCGCTGCACCGCGTCGTCCGCGGCACGCAGCGTCTCGATCGGCTCGTACACGTGCTTCGGGAGCACGAACACCTCGATTGTCAGGGCCACCAAGCCGTACACCGCCAGCAGAACAATCGTCAGCAGCAGGTACAGCCTGTTCAGGGCGGCCCGCGCCGCGGCGTTCTGCGCCGTCGCGACGACGAAGGCGCTCCGAGCCTCATCCCACCGCGCCGCCCCGCGCCCCCCCCGGAAGTGGCCCCCGGCGAGTTGCACCGGCACGACCTCCCCGCGCGCGCCGCGCACGCGCTCCGCCAACTCCGTGTCCAGCCCGATCTGCCCCGCCGAGCCGACACGCACATCGACATTCTCCATCGGACGCCGATCGCCGGAATTCGGCGCCAGCCGATCCAGTTCCAGCGCCATCCGCGCCTCGGCGCCGTCGGCTTCGCTCGTCAACTCGCGCAGCGCCGGCTGCAGGATCAACAGCAGCAGCACCGCAAGCCCAAGGCTGAACGTCGTGTGCAGGAAGATCAGTTTGCTCCTGATCCGCGTCGGGAGCCACCGCGACGACCGCCGGAGCGCCGATCCACTCCCCCCGGAGGCTGATGCTCCGCCGATCATGGCTTGTCCTCGCTAGGCCCCCCCCGGGGGGGCGTCGGCGCCGGTCGCTCCGGGATCGGATTGGAAACCGCGTCCTGCAATGCCTTGAAGGACCGCTCGCGCTTCGACGCATCCAGGAGGTCGCTCCCGATCCAGGAGATCGCCGCGAGAGCCGACAGAAGCACCAACAACTTCACCAGCGCCAGAACGCGCCGCCGGCGCGCCTTCCCGCGCGACCGCTGCACCGCCCGGCTCACGCCCTGCGAAACGTCCATCGACTCCCATCGTCTGCTCAACGCCGCGACCGCTGCCGGATAGTCCTCACCGAGCGCCGCGTTCAGTTTCGCCCGCGCCTCCGCAAGATACGTCGCCACCGCGGATCGCGCGACGCCCATCGCCCGCGACGCCTCCGCGTCGCTCCACTGCCGAACGTCCCGCAGCGCCCACGCCTCCCTCGGCAGCGACTCCAGCGAACTCGCCAGCCTCGAGGCGCGCCCCTCGGGGCTGCCGTCGTCGCCTTCGATCCCCGCCACGCGGGCGCGCCATTCACGAGCCCCCAGCACGACGAGCCGGCGCCGGCGGTCCTCCGACAGCCGGAGGATGTTGTCATGCGCCCCCAGAACGCGGACCAGCGCTTCGCTCGCCCCGTCTTCGCTCCCGGTCAGGAGAAGCCCCAATCGCCACATCTCCTGCCGGACGCCGTCGATGGTTTGTCGTTCGCCGATGGGCATACATTCCTCGTGCCGCCGATTCCCCTGAGGAACCGGTGCCGCGCGCCCCGCGCCGCCGATACAAGGCCATCGGCGATAGGGGGTCCGGAGGGGCCGGGGTTCCGGAGTTCCGGGGTTCCGGGGGGGGGTTCTCCGCGCGCTCGACCTGCGTGCAATGCTACGCTGAATGCGCCCTGTGCCGAAGCACACGGCCCCGAACTCAACGTTTCCAAGCCAGACCCATCGCCATGCCTTCACCATCGCCATCGACGACCTGTCCCACGCGCACCGAAAAGGACACCATGGGCGAGATGTCCGTCCCCGCCCACGCCCTGTGGGGCGCATCCACCCAGCGAGCCGTCGAGAACTTTCCCATCTCGGGCAGACCCGTCCCCGCGGAGATCATCCGCGCCTACGGACACCTCAAGGCCGCCTGCGCCCATGTCAACCACTCCCTCGGCCGGCTGAACGACGCCCGCTTCCGCGCCATCACCAAGGCCGCCGAGGAAATCGCCGAGGGCAGGCACCTCGAACATTTCCCCATCGACGTCTTCCAGACCGGCTCGGGCACCTCCACCAATATGAATACCAACGAGGTCATCGCCAACCTCGTCTGCCTCCAACTCGGGAAGCCCATCGGCTCGTCGAAGAACTCCGACTACATCGGCGACTCCTCCGGCGGGGGCGTGCATCCGAACGATCACGTCAACATGGGCCAGTCCTCCAACGACACCTTCCCCACGGCGATCCACCTCGCCGCCGCCGTGGCGATCCACTCGAAACTGATCCCCGCCCTCAAGCGCGCCGCCGAGTCGCTGCACCAGCACGCCAAGGCGTGGGACAAGATCATCAAGATCGGTCGGACGCATCTGCAGGACGCGACCCCCATCCGCCTCGGGCAGGAGTTCTCCGGCTACGCCCAGCAAATGCACAAGGCCGAGGCACGGGCCCGCGAGGCCCTCGCCGGCCTGATGGAACTGCCGATCGGCGGCACCGCCGTGGGCACCGGGATCAACGCCCACGAGGACTTCGGGAGGCTCGTGTCCGCACGCCTCGCGCAGTCCCTCGGCCTGCCTTTTCGGGAGGCCGCCAACCACTTCGAGGCCCAGCACGCCAAGGACGACGTGGTCGCCGCCTCGGGGCATGTCAAAACGATCGCGGTGAGCGTGAGCAAGATCGCCTCCGACATCCGCCTCATGGGCTGCGGCCCGCGCTGCGGCTTCGGCGAACTGAAGATCCCGGCGGTGCAACCGGGGTCGTCGATCATGCCGGGGAAGGTGAACCCGGTGATGATCGAGGCCGTGATGATGGTCTGCGCCCGCGTCATCGGCAACGACGCCGTGGTCTCGACCTGCGGCCTGGGCGGCGTCGGCGGCATCCTCGACCTGCACGTCGCCATGCCGGTCATGGCCGAGGCCCTCCTCGAATCCACCAACCTCCTCGCCGGCGCACTCGACGCCTTCACCGACAAATGCCTGAAAGGCCTCGAAGCCGACACGCAACGCTGCGCCGAACTCATCGAAGGCTCGCTCGCCATGTGCACGAGCCTCGTCCCCGTCATCGGCTACGACAAGTCCGCCGCACTGGCGAAGCAGGCGTACAAGGAAGGCAAGACCGTCCGGCAACTGGCGCTGGAGCAGAAGTTGCTGCCGGAGGAGCAGTTGAAGGAGTTGCTCAACCCGTGGTCGATGACGCTGCCTGGAGGCGAGGGGAGCGCGGGGGGGTGAGCGGCGGTTTGCCTCCGCGGGCGTTTCGGCGCTGGACAGGGAGCAGGGCAATCGCATGATCGCTTCGATGTGCTTCACAGCCCGCGGAGCGGGCGTAGGTTCCTTGCCCCGGACGAAGTCCGGGGCTTCGAAAAGTCGCCACCTCCGAAGCCCCGGTTGGGGCGACGGTCGCACCGCATTTCGGGGCGCAAAGGCTTACAACATGCCTTCTTCGCCCCTCCGGGGCTTTGGCCCGGCGGCCGCGTTGCCGGCTGAGGACCAAATCCAGCCGCCCACGGCCACGGAAGTGATCATGCGATTGCTCGAGGACAGGGAGGGCGTCGCCCCCGTTTGGGTGTGATCGGCGCCAGAATACCGCGAGAAACCGAGGGAATTCCCTCGCACCGGACCCGATCCCGGTGTACTTTCATGCATGGGCCGCGGATATCCGGACCGCCGGCCGGAGGAGAATCCATGATGCTTCGCTCGTTCGGCCTGATCGGTCTGTTCCCCATCGCGCTCGGAGCCGCCTCGGTTCAGGCTCAGTGGTCGATGGACGCCATGGTCAACAACCGCGTCTCGTTCGGCGCGGCGAACGAGTACGACCAGCGCGTCGCCCACGCGCCCGACGGCGGTATCTGGGTCGGATGGTTCGAGTCCGTCGCCGCCCCGATCAACTTCGAACTCCGCGTCCAGCGCTACGACGACAAGGGCTACGAACAGTTCCCAACGGGCGGGATTGTCGTCAGCGACATGCCCAACAACACGGCGCTTTTCAACTGGTCGATGACCAGCGACGCCGCGGGAAACTGCTACCTCGCCTACTCCGATCAGCGCAACAACTCAACCCTCGACGTCAGCGTGCAAATGGTCACGCCCACCGGCGGCACCCCGTGGGGACCTGACGGCATCAATCTTTGCAATACGCCGGACTTCGAGGCGGCCCCGGCCATCGCCATCGCGTCCAACGGCGACTGCGCCGTGTCGTGGGCCCGCGACCCCAGCACGGGCGTCAACGACCTGCGCCTGCAGCGCATCATGCCGAACGGAACCGTCCTCTATCCCTTCGGCGGCCTCATCGTCCCCAACACGGGCGCCACCAACAGCCCGGGCTTCGTCCGCGCGGTCCCCTCGACCGCCGGCGACGTCATCCTCGTCTGGCTGCGCAGTATCCAGACATTCTCCTCCCCGAGGAACATCTGGGCCCAGCGATTCGACGCCGCGGGCAACGCGCTCTGGAACGCCACCGTCCCCACCATCGTCCTCGCCCAGTCCGTCCCCATCGGCTACTTCCCCGAAGTCATCACCGACGGCTCGGGCGGCGCGGTCGTCGGCTGGCACCGCTCCGCGGGTACCCCGAACGTCGTCGCCGTGCAGCGACTCCTCGCCGACGGAACCCTCGGCTTTCCCGGCTCACCCAACGGCATCAGCCCCTCGACCGACGCCACACGCTACCGCTACTCGCCCTCTATCTCCTTCAACCCCGCCGCCGCCGAGATCACCGTCCTCTTCGACGAACGCGACACCGCCCAGGCATTCCGCGGCGTGTACGCCAACCGCATCGACGCCGCCGGCAACCTCATGTGGGGCAGCGAGGGCAAGGTCATCGTCCCTCTCTCGCAGGCGAATAGCACCGGCCGCATCCGCCACCGCAACACCTCCGACAACGGCGTCGTGTGTACCTACTTCCAACTCGATTCCTTCGGCTCGCCCAACAACTACATCCGCGCCCAACGCCTCGATGCCAACGGCGACCCGGCCTGGGCCCCCGCCGTGCGAGACTTGTGCTCCGTCCTGAGCGGCAAGGACGACCCGGAGATCATCGAAGCACCCGACACAACCCGCGGCGGCAACGACGCCACCATCCTCGCATGGACCGATACCCGCAACGGCAGCAACGACGCCTACGCCCAACGCATCAACGCCGACGGCGAACTCGGCGGCCCCGCCGTGCCACCGCCCTGCTTCGGCGACGCGGATGGGAATGGCGTGATCGACTTCGGCGACATCACCTCCATCCTCGCCCACTGGGCCGACACCGGCCCCCCCCACATCCCCGGCGACGCCGACGGCTCCGGCACCGTGGACTTCGCCGACATCACGGCGGTGCTGTCGCAGTTTGGGAATGTGTGCGCGTAACTCCCCCTCCCCCTGGGAGGGGTCCGGCGCATTCCGGGGGGGCCGGGGGGGCCGGGGGGGC
>CAZBDZ010000082.1:0-15180 GCA_964490785.1 uncultured Phycisphaeraceae bacterium | reverse complement strand
TTCGGGGAGTGATTCCAGTTGCTTGAGCGCGGCGCGGCGGAATTCGGCGCGGTAAGTCTTCACGTTGATTAGCCGGGGAGCGTCGGGCACGAGGCCACGAACTTGCCGTCTTCGCCTTGTTCAATCACGATGCGGAACTTCATGTCCTACGCAACCTCCTTGCATGCTTGCTCAGAGCAGCAAGTATGCCGCCCGCTCAGAACCCCATCCCCCCCATCCCGCCCATGCCCATGCCGCCCATACCACCGCCCATGCCACCCATGCCACCGCCGCCGTGGGCGTGGCCGGCGTGGTCGTCCTTCTCCTGCGGCGTCTCAGTAATCACGCAGTCCGCCGTGAGGAGAACCGTTGCGACGCTTGCCGCGTTTTGAAGGGCGGTGCGGTCCACCTTCGCGGGCGTGAGGACGCCCTGCTTCAGCAGGTCGCCGTATTCCAGCGTGAGGGCATTGAACCCGAAGGAAGCGCCGATCTTCGAGTCGCCCTCGGCGACCTTTGATACGACGACGCGCCCCTTCGCTCCGGCGTTGTCCGCGATGGTCTGGAGCGGCACGGTCAGCGCCCGGCGGACCAACTCCATCCCGGCCGCGAAGTCGAACTTGACGTGCCCGACGTCCTCGGCGGTCGCGTGCGAGTCCTTGCCGAAGACCGCCTTCCATTCCTTCATTGATTCGACGGCCCGGGTCGCGCGGACGAACGACACGCCGCCGCCCGGGACGATCCCCTCGGCGACGGCGGCCCGCGTGGCGTGGAGCGCATCTTCGACGCGTGCCTTTTTTTCCTTGAGTTCGGCCTCGGACGCGGCCCCGACCTTGATCTGCGCGACGCCGCCGGACAACTTCGCCAGACGCTCCTGCAACTTCTCCCGGTCGTAGTCGCTCGTCGTCCGTTCGACCTCGGCCCGGATCTGCTCGCAGCGGGCCTTGATGGCCTTGCTCTCGCCCGCCCCTTCGAGGATCAGGCAGTTGTCCGCGTCGATCTCGATCTTCTTCGCCATCCCCAGGTCCTTCAGCGAGACCTGATCGAGTTCGAGTCCCAGGTCCTTCATGATCGCCTTTGCCCCCGTCAGGATCGCGATGTCCTCGAGCATCGCCTTGCGGCGGTCGCCGTAGCCGGGGGCCTTCACAGCCGCGACCTGCAGCGTTCCGCGCAACTTGTTGATGACGAGCGTGCTGAGGGCTTCGCCCGCGACGTCCTCAGCGATGATGAGCAGCGGCTTTTTCGCCTGCATCACCTTTTCGAGCAGCGGCACCAACTTCGTGATGTTCTCGATCTTCTCCTCGTACACCAGCACGAGGCACTTCTCGACCTCCACCTTCATCTCGTCGACGTTTGTAACGAAGTTCGCCGACAGGTACCCGCGGTCGAACTGCATGCCCTCGACGACCTCGACCAGCGTGTCCCGGCTCTTGCCCTCCTCGACGGTGATCACGCCGTCCTTGCCGACCTTCTCGAACGCCTCGGCCATGATCTTGCCGATCTCGGCGTCGTTGTTCGCCGAGATGCTCGCCACCGCCTGGATATCCCCCTTCCCCGACACCGGCCGGGACTGCTTGCCGATGTCCCCGCCCACGGCCTCGACCGCGATCTTCATCCCGCGCACCAGGCTGTTCGCGTCCACCCCGCTGGCGATGAACTTCAGCCCCTCCGTGAACAGCGCCTCGGCCAGCACGGTTGCCGTCGTCGTCCCGTCCCCTGCCTCGTCCGACGTCTTCGACGCCGCCTCCTTCACCAGTTTCGCCCCCATGTTCTCGACCTTGTCGCGCAGTTCGATCTCCTCCGCGACGGTCACGCCGTCCTTCGTAACCGTCGGCCCGCCCCAGGACTTGTCCAGCACCCCGTTCCGCCCCCTCGGCCCGAGCGTGCTCTTCACCGCCTTCGCCAACTTCTGCACACCCGACTGAAGGGCCTGACGAGCGTCGGTATCAAACGAGAGGTTCTTGGCTGCCATCGAAAGGGTCTCCGATTCTGGGATCCTGGTGCGGTCAAAGGTTGGGTCCGGGCCGCCGTCGGCCCGCCCGCGCCACGCGGCCGCGAACCCGCGGCACACCATGACGTGCCACGTCCACCGGCAACCCGGATGCCATTCCATCACGCCCCGCCCCACGCGCCGCCGTGCCCGCCACCCCCGAATCCAGCCCTCAGACAGCCCCGAAGCCCGCCGGGGCGTCCGTCGCGATGACACGATGCCGCAACCGACCACGGCCCGCCTGCCATCGTGGCAGTCGCCGCGGGTGCCACCGATACCCAGGCGTCAGGCCGAGGGCGCCCCCACCCCCCCCTCCCCCCCGTCCCCCCAAAAACTGGCCTCGGCCCCCGATTGGCGTTCGACATATCAGGGGTACACTTGAGGCGGAACCGCCCGCCGGAGGCCGTTCGGTGCGAACAAGGCGAAACAGCCATCCCGAGTACTCGACGTCCGGCGCACGGGCGATCGGTGCCGACAGGCGAGGGTTCACCCTGATTGAGATGCTTGTGGTGGCGGCGATCATTGCGGTTCTGATCGGGATACTGCTGCCGGCGATGAAGGGCGCCCGCGAGGCGTCCCGCCTCGTGCAATGCATGAACAACGTCCGGCAGATCACGATCGGCGCCATGCTCTACGCCGACGACCAGCGCGACGGAATGTGGCCCGTCATCCCGGCATGGGAGTTCGTTGGCGGCGACACCGAGTTCGACTCCTGGACCTACGGCGGCAAGACGGCGGACAACTACTGGCGCTTCCGCTATCGAGGCCTGCTGCTCCACCCGATCGAAACAAGAAAGGTCAATCCTTATGTCGAACCGGACCGTCGATTGAAGGACAACAACGTGGATCACAGAGTCGAAATGCCCTCGTTCAACTGCCCCTCGGACGACGGGTCATACCAGCGCCAGAGCTGGTGGCCTGTTCGTCCCGGCTTCGGCAAGGATCCGCGCATTTCCTGCTACGACGATGTCGGCACGAGTTACCACATGAACACAAAGTGGTTCCGCGTCGCGATTCAGGAGAGCAACGAGAACCCCAACGGCACCAGCGGCCGGAGCAAGTGGGATATCTGGCAGGCCACCAAGTTCCAGTTCAAAAAGGCCTCGATGATCGCGCCAGCCCGGTTCATCTGGCTGCACGATCAGACAATGGACGTCGCCGCAATCGCGGGGCTGACCGTCAAAGGAGACCACGGCGGATGGCTCCGCTCCAGCGCCGCCTTCCTCGATGGGCATATCGAGTACATCGAGGCCGTCCCGAGCGCCTGGGAAACCGGGCGGTATACCCTCAAACTCGGGAGGATTTTTGCGCCGGCACATTCTGATGCTCAGTGAATCAACTTCGTCCGTGCGCTCGGGATGAGCGGCGGCTCCGCGGCGCGCATCTCGTGGTGATTCGGCGCGGGGTTGGTTGAGCGCTGGTCTCAATCCCGCTCCACGTCTCCTTCTCCCGCTGCCGCCACCGCGTCCTCGGCCGCCGGGACGCCCATGTATTCCAGGGTCCGCCGGATCACTCGTCGAACCACGGGTCCGGCCACCGCCGTCCCGTAGTGCGCGCGCCTGCGAATCTGCTCCGGCCCGGGATCATCGATCACCACGACCAGGACGACCCTCGGCTCATCCGCCGGCGCGCCGACCAGGAAACTCGAGTTGTACTGCCCGTCGAAATACCCCTTCCCGTCGGGCCTCGGAATCTCCGCGGTCCCGGACTTCCCGAACATCGAATACCGCACGCCCGGCTCATCCGGGAACCGTCGCCTCGACCGCTCCTCCATCATCGACGCCACGCGCTTCAGCGTGTCCCGCGTCAGGTACGCCACCCACGCCGGCAGCACCCGCACCCGCACCTCGTCCTCCGGCGAAATATCCTCACGCTGCCGGAGCCGCAGGTTCGGCAGCGTCCCTGCGAGGTCGCCCGTGCGTGCGAACGCGCAGAACGCCCGCACCATCTGCATCGGCGTGACCGCCACCTCGTACCCCGACGAGATCGACGTCTGGGTGTATTTCGTCCACCGCGACATCGGCGTCACGATGCCGGGCGACTCGCCGGGAAGCCCGATGTTCACCCGCTGTCCGAACCCGAACCGCACGATGTCCCGCCGCATTTTCTCGAAGGGCAGCCTCGCCGTCCCCTGCACCATCCCGATATTCGACGAAAACACCAGGACTTCGCACCAATTAAGAGATGATTTCGGTGTTACGTCCCGGATCGCCCGCCCGTAGTCCGTCTGCCACACGCCGTCGTGCGTGTCCACCACTTCGTCCGGCGTGATGACGCCGCGCTCCATCAACGACGCCCACACGAAACTCTTGAACGTCGATCCCGGCTCGTACAGGTCCTCCACGCAGCGGTTCCGCGCCAGCGACGGATGAACTTCGCGCCCGGAGTCCGCGCGGATCGTCCGGTACCGGTGCCCCGACGAATCCGGCTGAATCTCCCGCCCCGTCAGCGATTCCCGGCTCGGCGGCTCCTCCAGCGACAGCCCCGGCCGAACGTGGTCAACCATCGCCAGGATATCCCCTGTCCGCGGATCGACCATCACCAGCCGACCCCCTGCCGCGTCGGCATCAAGCACGCCTCTTGTCAGTTCTTCGAAGGCGACATCCTGAAGGTACGCGTCGATCGTCAGCCGAACGTCGTCGCCGCGGTCCGCGGGCTTGTACCCCGTCGGCTCGACCACCATCGGCCGGCCCCGCGAATCCCGCACATAATCCAGGTGCCCCGCCTCGCCCTGCATCTCCTCCTCGAATGCTCGCTCCGCGCCGACAAGCCCCGTGTGCTCGAACCCCACCTTGCCGACCAGCGACGCCGTCGCCGGCCCGCCCGGCGATTCACGCACGGGCACCGCTTCCAGGTGCACGCCCTCGATCCTCACCTTCCGCGCCTGCTCAAGTTGGTGCTCATCAAGCAGCCCGCCCAGGGGGGTGTAATACAGCCCTTTCTTCCCAGCCTGCTCCCGCTCCCGGCTGCGCGAGACCGCCCCCACGATCCGCTCCGCAACCGCTTCCTCGGGCAGCCCCGTAACCCCCGCAAGCGCGGCGATCGTCTCGCCGTAGGGCGCCTTCAGCGCATGCGGATCGACCACGATTCGAAACCCCTGCCGCGTCGACGCCAGCAGGCGGCCCCGCCGATCAACGATGTCCCCGCGCGGCGCCAACTGCGCCCGCCTCGTGATCCGGTCCTGGATGTGCTTCCGCAACTCCGCCCCCGGCGCCACCTGCAACTGCGCCACCCGCACAAACACCGCGCCCAGGAGCACCGTCACCCCCAGCACAAAGACCCACAGCACTCGATCGATTCGCTCGCCGGATGGGACAGGCATCGTCATGGCCCTTTTATCGTCGTTTCCCGCCGGGTGCCACTACTTGACCCGCGCCCCCGACCCAGCGCACTCCGCGGGTGCATCGCCTTCCTTGCGCGCCCAATCACGGCCATGCGCCGAATGCCGCTTGCCCCTTCGCGCCGCAGCCGTATGTTCCACGGAGGGCGGGAGACGTTCTCCGGGAGCCGCCGACGAAGCACGAATCCACATGCACTTCGAGGAAGTTCACCACCCGCGGATGCACACGCTCGCGACCAGCACGGCCGCGATCATCACGGCGAAGGCGGACTTCAGCACCGTCGCCACCAGCCGGCCCACGAATGCGCCGACGCCGACGCGGCGGATGTCCGCCGACGTTCGTCCGTCCTTGGTCAACTCCATCACTGCCGCGGCGACCCCCGATCCGACCGCCGCGCCGAGCACCGTCCCGACAACCGGGATCGGCAGGGCGAATGTCCCGACAATCCCGCCGAGAATCCCCCCCGCCACGGCCCCGACCGCCGCCCGGCGCGACCCGCCCGCCTTTTTCGCCCCCACAGCCCCTGCGGCGAGTTCCACCGCCTCCGCCACGAGCGCCAGCACCCCCGCCGTGATGATCGCCTCCCACGAGAGGAGTTCAGGCCGCCATGCCTCGACCCCCAGTGCCGCCAGCGCCATCAGCCACGTTCCCGGCAGGCCGAGCACCGTCAGCGCCACGCACAGCACGCATGCCCCGCTCAGCAATGTTCCAGCCAGCAGCGCCATTCAGGGTCCAAGGCTTGGCGTTCCGGATAGAGCGCTCGGGAGCGCCACCGGCGGCGTCCTCAGCCTTCTTCGGGTTTTTCCTCGGAGGTTTCGGCGACGGGCTCCTCGGGCTCGGGGGGCGGGGGCTCGTAGTTGGGGTGGAGTTTCTCCATGTCCAGGATCCACTCCTCGAGGGGGGCGTAGCGGAGGAGGTCGAGTTTCATTTCCTTCGAGCCGTCGCTGAGAGTAAGATAGACATAGTATTTATGCCAGTCGCGCTTATCAACTTCCTTGATCTCCGCCGGGATGAACGATCGGCCGCCGGGGAGGAAGAGGCGGTGCTCGGCGGGGTCGTAGGCGTAGGAGACGCCGCGGCACTTGGCGAGGAACAGCGCGAGCCACGCGGCCCCGCCGAAGCCGATGAGCATGAAGAGGTATTGCAGCGGGATGTCGTAGGCGGCGAGGGGCTTGGGGGCGTTTTGCGTGCCGAGGCGCTGGTTGAGGTCGTCGAGTTTTCCCTGCGGGTTGGCGAAGATCGTGTCGGTGTCCGCGGGCGGCGAGGCGAGGGCGGCCTTGTTATGCGAGGCGAGGGCGGAGAGGTTCTGCACGCGGGAGAGCGAGACGAGCCAGACGTACTTGAACGCGTCGCAGGAGGACGTCTCCATCGCGTTGGCGGCGTCGAGAGCGTTGAGGGTGGCGGCGGGGTCTTCGACCGATGCCGAGCCGAGGAGCCGGCCTTCTTTGTTGAGGCACTCGAGGTAGTCGCGGAGGGCGAAGTCCACATGGTGGCGGCCGCGGGCCGGGTAGGCCCAGAATGCGTCGAAGGTCGCCCAGACGCCAAGCCCCGCGAGGAGCACGAAGAAGATCGCCATCTTCGTCAGCCACTTGCCGTTGATGTGGGTGGTCAGTCGGGTGTCTTCAGTCATGGCGTCTCCGGGATGGGCGCCGGCTTGCGCCCGGGTGTTCATACATCGTCCAGACGGGTCAAGGCGCTTGCCCACCATCCCTCGGCCCAGCCGCGACCCTCGCGGGTTCGCATGAGGGCGGCGAACCCGCCTTCCGAAACCCTGCGGACAGGGATTCGCGGGATGAGCCCGCCGCCGATGCCCAGCGCGCGGGTCAGCCACACGCCGTGGACGAGCCGGGCTTTTTCGCCGGCGTCGAGCGCGTTCTCGTTCCAATCAAGGATTCCACCGAACATGGCGGCTGCGGCACCTCTCTCGTTTCGCGGGGGCAATTCGGGGTCGGGGGGAGTATACGGGGTTCGTAAGGGGAGCGGGAAAGGCGCGGACGGGTGCGCCGCGGCGGGATGGTGGGGATTGCGGGTTGGTCGTGTTGCCTGGCGGATTGAGACTTGGAGTCTTTGGGGGTGGGGCTGGGGCTGAAGGGGGGATGAAGAAGCATCCGTTTGTGGCGAGGGCTCGTGGGGGTAAGCGGCCGGGGGGGGACGGGTTTGTTATTCTGTGAGCGAATGCTAAGGCTTTGACGCATCCGGGATGGGGGGGCGGGCGTAGAGAAGTCTTGTCGTATCAAGGAGTTGCGCGAGTTCGGTTTGATTGGCGTGGGGGGTGTTTTGGCGGGATCGAAGCGTTGGTGTGAGAAACAGAGGATGATTCAGGACCTGCCCGCCGCCGCGGGCGGGGAGATCGAGAGGATTCAGCATGAATCGCAGGCAGCGTGTCGTTGCGTGGTCGCGGTTTCTTCCGAGCGTGCTGGTGGTTCTGGCCGGGGCGGCGTCTGCATCGGGGACGACGTTTGCGCCGGGGACCCGGCCTGAGTATGTCCGGCGGGTGAAGGAGACGCTGAACGCGGTCGCGGAGGCTCGCGCGCAGGACGGACATCTGCCGGCAGAGCGGTTCACGCCGAGCGTGGGGCGGCGGCTTCTCGTCGGCGTTGATATTCGTGAGACGTTTCCGCAGAACCGAACGTTCGAGATCTGGTGGAGTTACGCGCAGGACGGCTTGGCGATGGAGCCTTCGGACGCGACGCTGTTCAGGCAGAACGGAATTCAGTGGGGGCAGCAGGTCGAGCCTCTGGAGCCTGAAAACGGCGACTTCGACGACTTCCAGAACGTGATCTTCGAGCGTCTGAACAACCTGCCGAGGCCGTTCGGTTTTGGCCAGGACGGGGGGCAGCGGACGTGGCAACGGGTCGTGAAGGACTCGTTCAACCGATGGGAGCAGGTGAGTTCGATCGACTTCATTTTCATTCCCGGCGGGCAGGCCAGCACGCGTCCTGAGAACCCGAATATCCGGGACGTGACCATCGATGACGCGGACGCGGTTTCGGCCAACGTCAACGGAGACGGGGGCGGCGATTGGGATCTGAACGCACTCGGGAGCCCGGCGGGAAACGCCGGGGAAGGGTCGATTCGCATTGCGATGTGCGAACTCGACGGCCCGACGCAGCCGGACGGATCGAACGGGGGGATTCTGGCTTGGACGTATCACCCGACCTTCCCGCCGCCGCAGGACGCGATCGATGACAACAACACGCCTGATCCTGACGACGATGAGTTTAACTTCGGGTATCTCGGGAACATCCTCCTCGACAAGGAGGAGAGGTGGAACGACCCGGTGACGCCGAACCTGCTGTCGGTGGTGATGACGCGGGAAATCGGCTTTGCGATCGGGCTGTATCCGGCGTGTCCGGTTGATCCCGATGTTCCGGTGGCATTGATGCAGGTGCAGGACTGGAGCCAGCCGACCGGGGCGCCTCAGGTGCAGGAGCCGCTGCCCTCGATGACGTTCACGGAGTTGCAGGAGGACGACGTTCGCTCGGTGCACTCGCTTTTCGGCGATCCTCTGGACACGTGGGAAGAAGGTGCGAACACGACGTCGTACACGGATGCGCGCGATCTTTTCTTTGAGCCGATTCCCGGGACGAACACATTCTCGTACGCGCCGCACCTCGGGCTGCCGGAGGAGCTGTTTCCTGACGGGTCGATCGCGCTGAGCATCCACGACACGGGCGATATTGACCGGTGGCGTCTGGGGATTCCGGAGTCGGTGATCTCGGGGACGCTGACGGTGTCGATCGAGCCCCGCGGGTCGGCGTATGTGAACGATCTTTTCGTGGAGTCGACGTCGCCTGGCGATTCGGTGATCCGCGGGGGCTGCGCCGGCACGCCGTTCGATGCGGACGCGTTGCTGGCGCGGGACCTCGTGATCAAGATCGAGTCGTACGACCCGTTCACGAACGAGTTGGTGACGATCTCCGACTTCAACCCCAACGCGGCGGGGGCCGGGGAATCCGTGGATGTTCCCGTGACCGCCGGTTCGTTTTTCATCAGCATCGAGGGGGACGCGGTGAACGACGTGCAGTTGTACGACATCACCATCACGGTGGAGACGCCGTTGCTTGAGGCGGGCGTGGAATCCGACCGGTATTTCGAGCAGATGGAGGTCACCGCGTTCCGGGATGAGGGGTTCTTCGGGACGTCGGCGACGATCGGTGTGGTCGACGGCGAGCACGTTGTGGAGCAGCACGACGTGTTCTCGGGACGGACGATCTCGAAGGTGAACTGGCCCGGCGCGGGGGCGTCGGCGACATCGGCGGGAACGCACGCGACGATCGTGGCGGGCGTCGCGGCGGGGGCGCCGATCGGCGCGTTCGAGGGGATCGCGTCCGAGGCAACGCTGGAATCCGCGACGGTGGCGACGCAGGTGTACGGCGACGGGACCTTCGTGGTCGGGAAGCCCGCGCTGTATTACGCGCTGCTCGGGTTGGCGAACCCGGCGTTCGCGGGGACGCTGGGTCTGCCCGGCGCGGCGTCGGTCGTGGTGAGCACGTTCGGCGGCGGCGGGCGCGGGCTGAACGGCGAGGACACAATCTCGCAGGCGTTCGACGTGGTGGCGTCGCAGAGCCTCTCGACGTTCGTATTGGCGTCGGGCAACAACGGCCAGGCCGAGGGACGCTCGTTCCAGAACTGCCCGATCCTGAACGATACCGACCCGAACGCACCCGGCGGCTTGTACCTGGGCTCGCGCTCGGTGATTCCGCCGGCGACGTCCTTCAACAGCATCGTCGTGGGGAGCGTGGCGTTCGTGGACCCGGTGACGTCGCCGGCAGAGTTCACGGAGATGCCGGTGGTCACGGCGGCGTTTTCGTCGCGTGGCCCGATCGACTCCTCGCCGAATATCCTGGGCGGGGCGGATCTGGCCAATGCTCGGCCGGGGATCGACGTGCTCGCAATCGGGACGGGTCTGGCGACGATTCCGCCTGACTTCTCGCCTGACGGCGGGGTGCCGCCGGACCCGTGCGAGTATGACGGCCCGGAGCCTCTGAGTCTGCTGCTGCTGCCGTCGCTCGATCCGGGCGATGACCCGGACAGCCCGGCGAACACGGGTTCTTTCCAGTTGGTGCAGGGAACAAGCGTTTCGGCGGGGATCGTGGCGGGTCTGGCGGCGTTGCTGCACGACGCGGCGGCCGAGCAGCCCGAGCCCCTGAGCACGCACCCCTCGGTGATCAAGGCGATCATCCTGAACGGTGCGGAGAAGATGGAAGGTTGGACGAACGCTCCGGACGGGCCGGGCAAGCCTCAGGATCAGCGCGATGGGTTCGACCGCAACCCCGATCTGGAAGACGACCCGGAGGCTCCGCTCATTTACAACATCGTGAACGATACGGACAACCCGCTCGATTCGGCGCAAGGCGCGGGGGTGGTGAACTTCCGAAGGAGCCTGGAGAATTTCATCACCGGATACCCGGAGGCGCAGCCGCCGCAGGCGCAGTTCGACGGCCCGACGATGGATCCGCCGGAGACGGATCCGAGCGTGCCGACGATGCGCGATCCGTATGAGCCGACGGGTCCGGGCGGTCCTCCCGGGAGTCGGCCCGCGGGCGAGGAGGATGGAGAGGGCGTGGGCGAGCCGGGGGTATCGGAGCCTTCGCGTCCTTTGACGGACGAGGAGTTGGAGATTCTGACGCGGCAAAACCGCGGACCTCGGCCCGAGACGATGGTCGTGCGCGACATGCAGACGGTGCGTGGGCGGCAGCCGGATCTGAAGCGTCCGCGTGGTCCCGGTCCCGGCTTTACGACGACGGGGCCTCAGACGCCGTTCCAGATTCCGTCCCTGGGAGAGGGTCCGGGTTCCGGTCCTCCCGGCGGTCCTCCCGGCGCAATCGATCCCGGTCGCACGCCGAGGGAGATCGGTCCGATTTTCGTTGATCCGATGGGATGGGATCACGCGAACATCGACCAGCGGGCGGTGAGGCAGGCGGCGGGGCAGTCGATCCCCGACGGGTACATCGACTACATCATTAATGTCCCGCTTCTGGCGGCGAGGCCCGACCCGGCGAACCCGGGCGGGACGCTGCTGCCCGCGGACCAGTTGACGGTGACGCTGTGCTGGCAGCGTCTGTTCGTGCTGCAGGAGTTGAACTTCACGAACCCGGACGATCCGAAGATCGGGAGCGTCAAAACGCTGGAGTTGGAGAATCTCGACCTGCAGTTGTTCCCGTGCGATCCCTTGGGGAACATCGAAATCGGAGCGGCACCGATCCGCGCGTCGACGTCGGAGTTGTACAACGTGGAGCACATCTTCACGGACATCCCGATCAGCAGCCTGTATCTCATCCGCGTGCGGTGGGTGGACACGGACTATGACGTGATGCTTGACCAGCCGTTGGCGGAGCAGCAGTACGGCGTGGCGTGGCGCGTGGACTTCTCGCCGAGGCCCGAGGCGCTTCGCCCGACGGGGGCGCCGGACCTCGTCAATGTGCTGCAGTCCTTCGGCGGAGAGGTCGGGAACGAGCGGTACAGCATCCCCGGCGACATCGACCTCAACGGGAAGGTGGATTGGAAGGACATCCTGCGCGTGCTGACGAACTGGGCGGACTGAAGGATGGATAGCGCGGCGTTCGGTTCGTCCCGCGCGGCATGCTGATCCGGGTTTCCCGGAGCCGTCCGAGGCGGTCGGTGTGGCTTGGACGCGCCGGCCACTGCTTGATCCGGCGTTTCGACCGCTGGAACCGGAGCGTCGGCGTTCGGCATTCCTCGAACGACGCAGGCCCCGTCTCGGTGCAAACGGGCATGGGTTCCCCGCCTGGCGCCGGCCGCGGCGGTTATCCGGCCGGTCGAGCGGTCGCGCTGGGGATTCCGCGGCGGTTATCTCCACCTGAATCAGGCGGGCGGCCCGGCTTCATGGGAAGCGGGGGCGAGGGAGTAACACAACGTGGTCCGTTTGTTCCGGGACGTTCCGTGGTTATCGCCTCACTTTTTTTTCGGAACACTTCATGGAAGGCTCGGCGGGGTCGATGTTATCGCCGTCATGCGGGTTTCCGCCCGAAAATGCGGGGACCCCGATGAGGTGCCGCGTGCGTCGAGGCTGTGTCGGCAGGCGCACGGGCGAGGCCCGCAGGAGGCGGGCCTGGCGAGACGGGATGACGAGCGACAGGCAGCGCCGCGGGCGCGAACACGGAGACTTCGATGAGCCGCATCAATACCAACGTTGCATCGCAGATTGCTCAGCGCGTGCTGAATCAGAACAACCGGGGTCTGGCCCTGTCGCTCGAGCGTCTGAGTACCGGGCTCCGGGTCAATCGCGGGAAGGACGATCCGGCCGGCCTGATCGCGTCGCAGAACCTGCGCGCGGAGAAGTCGGCGATCAACTCGGCGATCGCCAACGCCGAACGGGCCGACCAGGTGGTGAACATCGCCGAAGGCGGGCTTGACGAGGTGTCGGGGCTGCTGAACGAACTGCAGGCGCTTCTGACGCAGACGGCCAACGAGCAGGGGCTCTCGAAGGAGGAGAAGGAAGCCAACCAGTTGCAGATTGATTCGATCATCCAGACGATCGACCGCGTCGCGGGGGCGGCGTCGTTCCAGGGGATCAAGCTTCTGAACGGAAACCTCGACTTCAACACGGATACGGTGCACTCGAACGTGGCCGCGTACAGGGTCAACGGCGCGAAACTTAACTTCGGCGCGTCGCGCGATGTGGATGTCGTCGTAACCGGGTCGGCGCAGGTGGCGGGGTTCTTCCTTTCCTTCGGCTCCGGAAACATCAACCTGACGGCGGCCGCCGCGCGGTTCGTGATCGAGATCGCGGGTAGCCGGGGGTCGCGCGAACTCTCCTTCGCGTCGGGCACGGCGGTGAGCGCGGTCCGCGACGCGATCAACTCGTTCACGGACGTTACAGGCGTGAGCGCGGCGCTGTCGGGCACCGGACTCGCGCTCAAGAGCACGGAGTTCGGCGACACGGAGTTCGTCTCGGTGCGGACGGTGAGCAGCGGATCGATCAACACCGCCGCCGCCGCCGCCGGCATCTATGTGCTGCAAACCCAGAACAACAAGGCGGCGCAGACCTCGGGCCCGACCCTCTGGTCCGCGGCGAACAACAAGATCACGGACTACGGCCAGGACGTCTCCGCGACGATCAACGGCATCACGGCGACGACGACCGGCACGATCGCCCGCATCAACACCGACTTCCTCGACGTCGAGATCAACCTGAAGACGGGGACCAGCAGCAACGCCGAGGCTCAGCGCCTCGGGGCCATCACCGCCTTCCAGATCACCGGCGGCGGGGCCGACTTCCAACTCGCGGGCCGCGTCGATATCGCGGGCAAGGTGAGCCTGGGCATCCAGAACATCCAGGCGCGAAACCTCGGACGCGCCGTCGATTCGGGCACGGCGTACTACCTCGCCGACCTCGGCGCGGGGCGGGCGCTCAACGTCGCCACCGGCGACACGGGGATCGCGCAGCGCGTCGTCGAGCAGGCGATCCGCGAGACGGCCTCGCTCCGCGGACGCCTCGGCGCCTTCCAGAAGAACACCATCGGCGCCACCATCCGCAGCCTCGGCGTCGCCAGCGAGAACACGTCGGCGGCGGAAAGCGTCATCCGCGACGCGGACTTCGCGAGCGAGACCGCATCGCTCACGCGGAACCAGATCCTCGCGTCCTCGGCGACGCAGGTGCTGACGCTCGCCAACTCCCAGCCTCAGGCGGCTCTGCAGTTGCTCGGGTAAGATAGACATTCGAACAAGTAAATCAAAGGCCCGTGCTTCACAAGAGGCGCGGGCCTTTTGCATCGGCGCTGAAACCGTCTTTAAGCCGGGCGTTTCGGTGCTGAGGCTGCCATTCCGCAGGTCGGTGAAGAAGAATAATCCAAGTTGTACTTGCACGCTGGCTTCGGCGCGGTATTTTGTGATACTGAGGCCTCGAAGCGTTCCGCGGAGGCCGGGAGGTTGCCCATGGGGTTCCGCAGGCAGTTTTCGGCGTGGATCAGGCGGATTTCAGCGGTCGGCATCGTGGCGCTCGGGGGTGAAACCCTGGGCCAGGTCGCGGTCGACCTGAACGGCGACGGGGTAGGGGATTCCGTCCGCCGGGAGTTGCGGATTCACGCGACTGAACCGGTGGTGAGCCGGGTTGTGTTCGTATCAGGGGTGGACGGGGCGGAGATTCTGCCTGTTTCTTCCAAGACGCCGAGCGATTTGTTTGGCTGGTTCGTCGCCCCGATCGGCGATTTCGACGGCGACGGCATCGAGGATCTGGCAGTAACCGCCCCGGCGGCGCTGCTGGAGGCGGAGCGCGGGCCGGAGCATCCGGCGGGGCCTCGGGCGGCGTGGCGGGGGCGGGTGGACCTGATCTCCGGGGCGGGGGGGTCGCTCATTCAGGAGATTGCGAACCCCGAGGCGACGCTTGACCTGCTCTTCGGCACGGGGGCCGCGGCGGTGCCGGACCAGGACGGCGACGGCTTGCCGGACCTGGTCGTCGCGGGGCTGGAGATCGTGGCGGCGCCCACGGCGGAGGAGCCGGAGGCGACGGGTCTGCGGTGGCGTTGGTGGGTCATGTCCACCGGGACGGCGGAGGCGATCCGGGTCGGCGTCGGCATGGTCGGGGCGCCCGGCTGCGAGTTCCTGCTCCCCGCGCCGCCCGGCGAAACCGTGGACGAGTTCTGGTGGTCGAACAGCGTGGCGGGCGAGGACTTCATCCTCCCCGGCCTGCCGGGCGACCTCGACGCCGACGGCGACGTGGACGAGGACGACGCCGTGGCGCTGGTGGGGCAGTGGACGAGCGGCCCCACCGGGAGCGGCGGCCGACTGGGCGACCTCACCGGCGACGGCACGGTCAACGGCGCGGACCTGGCGGTGCTGTTCGGGCAGTTCGGCTGGCCCGCGGAGTTCGCGGAGGGGTTCGAGGGGGCGGACGACCCGGCGGGGGTG
>CAZBDZ010000081.1:0-15506 GCA_964490785.1 uncultured Phycisphaeraceae bacterium | reverse complement strand
GCTCTGCATGGTCGGTGCTCCCGTGCCACCGACCATGGCTCTGCATGGTCGGTGCTCCCGTGCCACCGACCATGGCTCTGCATGGTCGGTGCCCCTCCCTGCGGTGCCCCGCGACCCAACCCCATGCGCTGGATGTGGATCGATCGCATTATCGAACTCGTGCCGCGCCAACGGCTCGTGGCGATCAAGAGCATCTCCCTTTCGGAAGATCACCTCCACGCCCACTTCCCCGCCGACGAACGCGACCCCGCCCTCCCGATCATGCCCGCCTCCCTCATCATCGAGGGCATGGCCCAATCCGCCGGCATCCTCGTCGGCCACGCCGGCCACTTCAAACAAAAAGTCATCCTCGCCAAGGTCAACGCCGCCGAACTCACCCGCGACGCAACACCCGGAACCACCCTCCGCTACACCGCCGAACTCGATCGCTACGACACCACCGGCGCTGCCACGAAGGGAACCATCGAACTCATCGAGTGGCCCGCGGGCAGCCCGAGTCCGCCTTCGGACCCACGCCCCCCAACCATCACCACCATCGGCCGCATCGACCTCATGTTCAGCCACCTCGACCAGAACATGACCGCCACACCCTTCCCCGAACACAACTTCGTCTTCAGCGAAGCCTTCAGAACGCTCCTGCGAACAAGCGGCATCGACGCCTGGTAATCCCCTTCACCCCTCGTTCCCCCCCCCCGCTCTTCGCTTACCGCTTTCCGTATCCCCTCACCCCATCACCGCCAACTGCGCCATGCTCGCCGTCACGGGAACGCAGTTCAGCGCCACCGCGTACATCGCCAGTCGCCGCCCCGCCAGCGCCTTGCGCCGGCCGACAAACTCGCACGCCCACAGCACGAACATCACCGTCGCAAACTTGTAGAACGTCGCCGCCGTCATCCCGCCGCTGTTGATCACCCCCGCCGCGATCGGGTTCAACTCGACCCCGTTGAAGGTCGAGAGGATCAGCCACGTGAGGAGCACGTCGAGCGTCGCCACCGCGACGTACAACGGGTAAAGCCGGGGATACAGCACCGGTTCCCTCACCATGACACCAACTCCTACGAGTCCTCCCTGACAAGGGTTTCATGCAACACCCGGCGGAAACACGCCGCCGGCGCCGGACGACCCGTCCAAGCCTCGAACTGGGCCGCCGCCTGACCAACAAACATCGCATCGCCCGCGACCGTTTTCAGCCCCGCGGACCTCGCCGCCCGGACCAGCGGCGTCGTGATCGGGCTGTACACAGTCTCAACAATCACGGTCGATGCCTCCATTCCTTCTACACCTTCAAGCGGCATTTCCGACTCGTTCCCACCCCCTTTCATCCCAATTGGCGTGCAGTTCACCACGATTCGGTTTCCGTCCGTACCACGACGACCCCACTCCCCCACCCTCGGCACCCCCGTTTCAACCCGCCCCCCCTCGTACTCGCTCACCAGCCGCTCCGCCTTCGACCGATCCCGCGCATACACCGCCACCCGCGCCCCCGCCTCCACGAACCCCGCCACCACCCCCCGCGCCACACCGCCCGCCCCGATCACCCCGACCCGCACCCCGCCCACCTCGCCCGCCGCCTCGCGCACCGCACCCACCGCCGCCGCCGCGTCCGTGTTCATCACCCGGCACGAACCATCCTCCCCCACCACCAGCGTATTCCCCGCACCGCACCGCCCCGCGACCCGATCCACCGACCAACGCCGCGAAGAATCCTCGCGCGCAAACCTCACCAGGTGCCCCTTGTGCGGCAGCGTCACGCTCGCCCCGCGGAAATCCAGACCTCCGAAGTCCAGCAGCGCATGCAGCGTCGCCTTGAAATGCTCCCACTCCGGCGGAACCGCCATCGGCACATACACCCCGTCGAAACCGACCTCGTCAAACCCCGCGTTGTGAACCGCCGGCGACGCCGAATGACCCACGGGCCACCCGATCACCCCATACACACGCGTCCCGCGCCCGATCGAACGGAAACGGTACCGCCCGAGCAACTCGCGCACCGTCGGCTGCCCCGGCGCCGTCGCCGATGATTCACGCAACGACGCAAACGTAAGAAACCCGCCGAACTTCGGAACAAGCACACGCGACATCAGCCCGAACTCCCCCATGCACAGCGCGATCGTCGGCCGCGACGCCTCCCCGAGAATCTCGAACGCCTCCAGGTTGTCCCGGATCGACCGCGCACGCCACGCCACCTTGTTCACCCGCGCCGCGGACTCACCCGACATCTCCGCCACCACCCGCGTCAGGTTCCCCGGCCGACCCTTGAAGTCATGCGCCGACAGAATCAGCCCCGTCTCGCCCCCGACCGCAAGCCCCACCTTCCGCCGCACCTCCGCCGACCTCTGAAACGCCGCCAACTCCACATCCACGTACCTCGGCGGATGCTCCCCGCGCCCCACCACCTCCCACAGCGCCGCACGCGCCGGATCATCCCCTTCGTACTCCCCACCCTCGCTCGCCGATCGGCACGTCACGATGCAAGGCAGCGCCGCCTCCTCGCACAGCCGACCCACCGCTCGCGCGCACCGCTGCACATGGTCCCCGTGAAACAACCCGTCAATCCTGAACTCCACGAGGTCCGCCCCCGCCGCTCTGGCCGCCGCCGCGTCCGACAACGCCGCCTCGACATCCTCCACCATGATGGACACGCACAGCAGCGCCACACCCGCAGTGTAATGCGAAACGACGCCCCTTCACGCCCACGCTCGGGATGAGCGGAGGCTCCGCGCAGCGAATCCCGAGGCGATTCGACGCGAAGTCGATGAAGAACCCCTCATCACCCCCCCAACACAGCCGCCAGCGCATCTCGGAGCATCTCCGGCGTCACCGGCTTCACCAGCCGACGGTGCGCGCTGTACGTCTTCGCCAGAAGACGAGGACTCGAATACCCCGTGATGAACAGGAACGGCTTCTTGCATTCCAGCAACGCGTCCGCCACAGGCTCCGCCGTCTCCGACCCGAGATTGATGTCCAGCACCGCCGCATCGCACGCTTCCGTCTTGAGCAGCGACAACGCCGCCGCCACCGTCGGCGCAGGACCGACGATCCGGCACCCCAACTCCGACAACTGCTTCGACAACGCCACCGCCACGAAATACGAGTCCTCCACCACCAAAACCCGCTTCCCCGTCAGCGACTGAGTCGGCTCTTCCGTCGTCATCATGCGACGCCTCCCGCCGACGCCCCGGCCGGCCCAACGCCGCGCCGATCGTCCAGCATCGGGAACGAGATCCGGCACCTCAACCCGCCCACATCATAGGACAACTCCGCCGAACCCTGGAGCTCATACGCAATCCCCGTCGTAATAAATGTCGTCCCGAATCCGCTCCGCACCGGCGGCGACACCGCCGGACCGCCACGTTCCGTCCAATCAACACGCAAACTAGGGAACCCGCCCGACGCCTCGATCGTCCACCGAACATGCACAGTCCCCCCAACAGCCGACAGCGACCCATGCTTCATCGCATTGGTCATCAACTCGTGCATCGTGAGCGCCATCAACGACCCCTGCGACGACGACAACCTCACCCCATCACCCTCGAGCACGATCGGCCTCGTCGCGCCCAGCATCGCAGGCTCCAGAACCCGCTCGCACAACTCCCGCAGATCCACTCCCTCCCACGACGCCTTCGCCAAGAGACCGTGCGCCCGCCCCAGCGCCTCGACGCGCCCAACGAACGCCTTCCCGAACGCCTCGGGCGACGCCGTCGCCGCCAGCGACTGCTGCGCGATCCCCAGCACCATCGCAAGGTTGTTCTTCACACGATGATCGAGCTCAAGCATCAGCAGCCGCTGCCGCTCCTCCGCCAGATGACGCTCCGTAACGTCCTGCGCCAGCGACAGCACCGAATCAACCTGCCCCCCATCATCAAACAGCACCGAGTTGTACCACTGGCACCAGATCACCCCGCCGCCGCGCGTGTAGTTCCGGTTCAGGCAGAGATTCCGAGGCTCGGCCCCGCGGTTCAGACGGTCGATCACCACCGCGACCTTCTCCGCGTCCGCCTCGTACACAATCCGCCAGTCGTCCGGGTGCTTCCCCAGCACCTCCTCCGCCTTCCACCCGAAAATCCGCTCCGCCCCAGACGACCACGCCGCCACCCGGAAGTTGTTGTCCCACTCGATCACCGCCAACGGCGAGTTGTCCACGTGGAACGACAACTTCAGCAACGCCGCACGGTGCTTCTGCTCCGTCTCCTTCCGCTCCGTGATGTCGTGCTTCACCCACAGAAGATGCGTCGCCTTCCCCGTCGCCGACCGGATCGGCGACATCGAGCACGCCACCCAACGGGCCGTCCCGTCCTTCCGTCGCATCGTGCATTCCGTCACCACCGCCTGACCGTACGCCACCGCAGACTTCACACGCGCAGGCGTGTCCCGCTCCGCATCCAGACCGAACACGTCAGGCAGCGTCCGCCCCACCATCTCGCCCCGCGAGAACCCCGTCAGCCCCAGCATCGCCTGGTTCACCACCTCGATCCGCAAACCGCCCGGCCCGGGGTTCGCGTCCGTGATCAGCATCGCCGTCGCCGAATCCGCCAGCGCCGACGCCAACAAGGACACCTCACGCAGCCCTGCCGCCCTCTGATGCAGGTACCGATGCAAAAACCCGATCGCCGCCACCGACATCACGCTGATCGCCAGCACCACCCCTTCCATCGCCGCACGCACCGGCATCGGCCCGATCAGCCGCCCAGGCGACTCAACCTCCACGAAGTTCAGCACCCGCCTCAACGCCATCAGCACCAGCAACACCAGCAAAAGCCCCACGCGCCAGTCCCGCATCCGCCACAGCAGGTACCCCGCCCACCCCACCGCAACCCACTGCAGCGCCATCGAAATCGCAAGAATCGGCTCCATGACCGCCTCCGCCGACAACCGAACTCCCGAAGCACCTTCACCGATACGCCGCCCCGGCATCAGCACGCGCAGGCTATTCCGTCAATATCTCAGGATCATCCGGATCCATTCACGCCTTGGGATCACCGGACAATCGGTGGGGCAGGCTCTTCGGAGAGTCGCCGTGGCGACCCTACCACATCGACTTCTTGCATGGTGTCAGGCACTCTCAAGAATCCCACCTTCTCACCCCGTGCCCCTCCGTGGACTCCGTGGTCAAGAAGTTCGCCTAGTCCTCCTCGTCATCGACCATGCCGCGCTCGTCCGACCACGCCGCCTGGATCGCCTCCAGAATCTTCTCATTGACCGGATGCCCGGGATCCTCGTGGAACCCCCGCAGCGACCGCACCATCTCCCGCAGGTCCACGAACCGAACCTCATACGGGTCCCGATCCGGAAACGCATCCGCCAACTCCGCCGCGATGCGGTCCACGTCAAGCCAGTGAAACGTGTCGCCCATGCGCGCCTCCTCGGGTTGCACTCCCCGGCCGGACAGCATGATACCCCCGCTCGCCGCGCCACCTTGCCCCCTCCCACCGACGGCTCGTCTACCAGTGCACTCCGTGCCACTGGCGGCTTGTCCGCCAGTGCGGAAGACGCTTGCGTCCAATCACCCAACGCACGCCTCCAACAATTCGCACCGGCTGGCAACCAGCGAGTGGCGCACCTTCCCGCTCCCCGTGCCAACGACGGCCAAGGCAATCGCATTCTTGCTGCGACCGACGTGTTGCACAGCCCGCGGAGCGGGCGCAGGTCCCTTGCCCCGGACGAAGTCCGGGGAATCAGGAAGTTGCCGCCTCCGAAGCCCCGGATGGGGCGGCCGTCGCATCGCACTTCGGCGCGCGGCGCCTCGCAACACGCCTCCTTCGCCCCCTTGAGAGTGCCTAACACAAGGCCTACCCGTTCTCGGTGGGACGGGTTTGCAACCCGTCTCTACCCCTTCTACGTCTTGCATTGTGTTAGGCACTCTTATGTTCCTTGCGGCCCGCGATCGTTCGCCCCTTGGCCCCCTCGGCCGTCCCGGAGCCGGACCCCGCCGCAGTGCCTTTGACTTGGGTCGATCCCGAATAGTCGCCCGTCGCTGCAGCGCACCTCCATCCCCGCCGACTCCTTCATTCCGTCAGTCGCCCTCAGGCGGTTTCCCTACCCGCGAAGCGCCGCCGCATGAGCCGCGATGTCCCGCAGCGCCGCCAGATGCGCCTTCCCCCAAGCAAACCGCACGTCCCCCGCTCCCCGACCTTCCGCGCGCTCATCCCCCACCCCCGCCCCGCGCGACGCACGCACCCGTTCCAGAATCATCTCCCGCATCGCCGCCGCATCCTCGATCCCCTGCAACACGCCCACGTGCGCGCCCGCCGCCCCATGCCCATGAGGCCCGCCTCCGCCCCCGCCGGCCGTCTCGACCACAACATCCGAAAAACCCAGCGCCCTCTGGATCGGCCCCTGCGTGACCTTCACATTCTGAACGTTCTCAAACGTGATCGTCGTCTCGTGGATCACCCAGATCCCACGCCTCAGCCGCATCGAACGGTCCGACACGATGTACCACGTCGTGTCGTACCCGAGGTGAATCGCAACATACGCCAACACATCAGGCACGATCATCACCACCGCCCAGGGCAGCGCCAGCCACAACGCCACCGCAGGCCGCTCCGCGAACACCGCCGCCCACACAACAAACAACGCCACATCAATCACCGCGCACAACGCCCAGAACACGATCTTCCGGTACCTCAGCCACCCCTCGCAAGGTCGAAACGCCCGCGGCTCCTCCCCCGACAGCGACGGCAGCCGCGGCGCCTCCCTCGGCACGCGGAACAGCCCCGAAAGCATCGCCCACACCCCGCTGTACACCCACTCCGACGCCCTGCGCGACACCACCGCCATCACGCTTCGCCCCCCTTCCCCATCCGCGCCCGCAGCGCACCGAGATCCGCCGCGATCCGCCTCAGCAGCACCAGCGCCTCATCATCACCCTCCTCCGCCCCCGCCTCGACCATCCCCTTCGCCCCGCGCATCCTCGAATACAGAAAATCACGCAGCGCCTCGTACTCGAGAATCCCCTCGATCTGCATCTCCGGCGACGCGCTCCCGCTCGCCGTCTGGATGCTCACCGTCGCCAGCCCCATCCAGCGCTGCACGATGTTCCTCGTCACATGGATGTCCTGAATCCGCCGGTACGTCAGGTTGATCTCGCGCCGGAACAGAATCCCCCACGACATCGAGATCCCGTCCTCATCGAAGCGGTACCTCAACGTCTCGTACTTGAACCACAGCACCAGCAGCACCACCGGAAACGCGACCACCGACGCCAGCGACGCCACCGCGTAATACTGCATCAACACCGCCGCCGGCCGCGAAATCGCGAACGCATCAAAACCGCCGCGCCTCGTCGCGTCACCGGACATCACACCAGCATACAAGCACGACACCCCGGCCCCTCCCCGTGCCACTGGCGGCTCGCCCGCCAGTGCGGACCACGCTTGCGCCCGATCACCCAACACACGCCGCCAACGGTCGCACACGCTCCCGCCCCCCGTCAACCTCGCCGACTCACACGCATTCCTGCATCAATCCGCGCCTTCCCTCCGCGGAGCGGCGAACGCCGTGAGCCACCGGCGCAAGCCGTTGAACACCGACCAAAGCAAACCCTCTGAACGCCGCCGCGGCGACCGGCGGAGTCGCCCGCCGCACACCGGCTCCCGCGCACCCCGCACGGAGCGCGGAATGCCCGTGGAGTCCGGATGAACCCCTCACCCGCCCGCCAGCCGCTCCGCCATCGTCCCGCTCAGGTCGAGCCGCGGCGCGCCCCCCTCGTCGCCGCGCCAGGCGATCTCGACCGTGATGTCGAACAGCCGCAGCAGCGCATCCAGGTGCTGCTCGATGCTCCGCCGCGCGCTCTCCGTGTACTTCGATTCGTTCCGCCTGAACAACTCCCCCGCCTGCTCCTGCGCCGTCCGCATCAACTCTCGCTGCGTCTCCGCGTTCATCGGGATCACGTCGAGCAGCCCCAGCATCCGACCCGCCTGGATGTCGTAAGGCGTAACGTCGCTCAGCCGCAACGCCCCCTCCACCGCCGGGAGATGCACACGGAACCGCGCGCCGACGGGCCCCGATTCGACCACCTCGACATCCACCCCCCGCAATCCGGACAAATCCACGAAATACTGCTTCTCGAAATGAAAAATCATCGCGATCTTCGCCTGCGACAGCAGCAACGGCGGAATCCACGACCACCCCTTCGTGCTCGTCGCGATCTCCTTCGCGTGAACCTCAAGACCCACCAGCTTCCCCACCGCCCGAATCCGCTCGGCAACGCTCTGAATCCGAACCTCCGTCGGCGCGCCCCCGCGCCCCTTCCGCCTCAGCAACACCACCACCAGCCCCCCGCACACAACGCTCAGCCCCACAATCACCATGACGAGAATCAACGACTGGCTCATGCAACCTCCCGTTCACGAGTCAACACGAGTCCCCGCCCACGCGCGGGATGAGCGCAGCGAATCCCGGAGTGACCCGCCGCAAGATCGCCAAAGAAAAGGATCATCCCCAATCCTATTCGGATTCCCCCTCGCCCCGTTTTGCCCGCCCCAGCCCCATCAAGCCTCGTTCTTCGCACCGATCTCGAACGCCCGGATGATCAGGTGCCCGCTCGCCGCCACCAGCGCCGCCAGGATCGCCGTCCCCGCGATCGCCAGCACGATCTGCAGAACCGCCGGCAACGCGACAATCTTGCCCCGCACCGACGGCGCCACCACCGCCGCCCCGCACGCCAACACCGGCAGCGACAACGCAATCCCCTTCGCCAACAACCCGAACGACCGCCCCGGCCGCCGCAGCAACACCGTCAAACCCGACAACCCGATCAAACCCACCCCGACAACAATGTGCGACAAAATCCACGGCATGAGCGACACGCCCCCCACCGCCTGCATCCGCGGCGTCTGCCTCTGGATCATCGCCTTGACCAACTCAGGATCCGCCAGCGCCGCCGTGATGAACACCACCCCGCCCAGGCACAGCATCCCCAGCGCATGCCCCGGCCGCCCCCGCTTCGCCGCCAGCCCGATGCAAGGCAGGGCCGAAAGCACCACCACCACCTCGAACGTCAGCACATACCACTGCTGCCCGCGCCACGCCACAAAGACCCCCGCCGCCGCCGTCGCCAGGCAGTACGCCGCCAGCACCAGAAACAGCCGAAGGATGATCGTGGGAGTCTGATTCATAAGCCTGCGCGCCGGAGCATCATACGCCGACAATCGAACCGTGGTTCGCCCCCCATGATTCACGCCGCCTTGGCCGGGGGAATCGGAACAACCGACGCAGAAAACACCACCGCGTCCGAACGCCCCTTGCGCTTCGCCGCGTACAACGCCTGATCCGCCATCTTCCGCATGCTCTCGGGAGAATCGCTCCGATGCTCGCCGGCGCACGCGATCCCGATCGAGAACGTCGGCCACGGCGCCGCCAGCCCCACCGCCCCGGGCGACCTCGCGTACAACTCGATCAGCCGCTTCGCCACCGCCAGAGCCTGCGCCGATCCCGTCCCCCGCAACGCGATCACGAACTCATCGCCCCCGATCCGGCCCGCGAGGTCCCCGTCGCGCAGCTGCGTCAGCATCACCTCGCCCGCCGCACGCAGCGCGCCGTCCCCCACGTCGTGCCCGCACGCGTCATTCAACTGCTTGAAATGATCGAGGTCGATCGCCAGCAGCGCCAACTCTTCCCCAGTCGCCGCCGCAAGGTCGTACAGCCCGTTGAACGCCCCGTCGAACCCGCGCCGATTCAGCAACTTCGTCAACTCATCCGTGTTCGACAGACGGCTCAACTCCGCGACGACCGCCTTGGTCCGCCTCTGCACGCGCGCATCCAGCTCCCGCCGAAGGTGCGCCGCCTCGAGGCGGTCCCGGTGCGCCGACAGCATCGCCGCGTGGATCGCCTTCGCCAAGTCGTGCAACTCGTGGTCCTCGCCGTGCGCCAGCAGCGCCGAAAACCGCTGCTCGCGGTCCACCTTCGACACGTCCGCAAGGCACCCGACCAGCCACTTCCGATCCGCCGCGGAACGCCACTCCGGCATCAGGATCAACAGCAACGCGAACAGAAACCCCACCGCCGCCCCCGCCGGCAACGCCAGAATCACCGCCTGACGCGTCGGGAACCCCAGCGCGTCCCCCGTGATCACCGCCGCCCCAGTGCACGCCGCCACCCCGACAATCATCACCGCCGCCCGAACCCACACCGGCAATCGAAACGTCCGCTCCCGCTCCGCCTCAACCCCACGCGCGCCGCCACCGTCCTCCGAACCCTCGGCGGCCTGCATCGCCTTCGTGTCAACAACACCCTGCGTCGCCATGCGCGCGCCATCCTCAACGGGCGAGCAACCCCCGCCCGGTAAACCATCGGCCACCACGCCCCCATACTTCCGCACGCCGCCCCAATTCGGGGACCACCACAGGACCCATAACACCATCCGCCGATCATCAACGCCTCCCGATTGAAGCCCCACACCCTTCAACACCTCCTCGTGCGCACGCTCGGGATGAGCGCAGGCTCCGCGCAACGAATCCCGAGGTGGTTCACCGATGGACCCCAACCAAGTCAATCCCTCCAGGAGTGCCTAATGCTCTGTTGAAAAGTCCTGTCCTCAGCCTGAAAGGCTGGTATTCAATAGCCGGGGGCAGAGCGAGTCTTCGAGCGCCGCCCCCGGAAAACGCACCCTCAGAACCTCTGTCCGCACCCTGAAGGGGTGCAGCTCGCGCGCGATGTGCGACCATTCCAGCAGAGCAAGTGCCTCACACAAGGCCCATCCACCTCGGTGGGACGGATTTGCAATCCGTCTCTTCCGGGATCTCTGAACAACCGGTGGGGCAGGCTTTCAGCCTGCCCCTCGTCTTCATCTTTGCCGTGGAATACGGAGGCGCCAATGCACCGCAGACTCCTGCATGCCGGCTGATCAGGGCTCCTTGGAGTCCGTATCACTCCCGAGTTTCGACGGCATCCGTCTCAGAACTCCGCGAACCCCCGCAGCGCACCGAAGCCAAAGCCCAGCCCACCTCCGCGTCTTCTGCGCCGCGGCGGTGCCTGCTCAATACTCCAGGTTCATCCACGGATCATTGACGAAGATCGTCCCTCCGCCCGTCATGTTGACCATCTGCCCCTGCACCGTCCCGAACGCCAGGCTGTAGTTCATCGCGTTCGCCGACGCCCGGTTGCCCGTCACGACGCAGAAGGACATCAGCGTCCCGATCCCCGTCTGGTTGGACAACACGAGATTGTCATGCACCCGCGTGCGCTGCCCATATGTGCTGATCCCGGCGAACCCGCACTGCGTCGCTGTGTTCCCGACGATCTCGCACTCATCCGCCGCCGAGATGCCGTCCGCCGTCGCACGGTTGACCGTGCACCGCGCCACCTTGGTCTTCTGCCCCGCGCGGATGCCGTAGCCGTAGGAATACTCGCTCGTGCAGTCGAGGATGGACCCCTCCCCGTAATCCATGCTGAGGTCCGCGTCGCCGTTGAACCGCGCCGCGCACCGCGACACCAGCGACCCGAAATACGCCGCCACCCCATCGTCCGCGTTCCCCTGCGCCACGCAGTCGAGCACCGACGACCCGTCCCCCACCGAAATCCCGTCGTTGTCAAACACCCCGCGATTCCCGCCGCGCTCGCCCGTTTCATCATCCTCCGGCGTCAAGTTGCGCCGCGGCGCCTCGCCCGCCACCGAACACTCCGCCCCCCGCTCCGCCGGACGCGCATCGCCGCCCGTCCCGTTGTCGTTCGCCACGCACCGTTGCACCGTCGTCGCGTACCCCGCCGCGATCCCGCAGTCCCCGTTCTGATTCGCCGTGCAATCCGCCACCAGCGACCGAGACGTGCACATGATCCCGCTCCCCGCGTTCCCACGCGCCGCGCACCCCTTCACCACCGCGAACGTGTGCGTCCGCACCCCGGTCCCATCGCCGAGAAAACCGTACCCGTTCCCGTCCGCCGTGCATCCCTCGATGCGCGCGTTGCTCATCACCAAAAACCCGCGGTCGCCGTTGTTCGAGCACGCCGAGTCAACGACCACCGCGAAGTTCTGCGCCTCGATCCCCGATCGCCCGTTGGACCGCGCCGTGCACCCCCGGATCACCGCGTTGTCGCCCGCGACGATCCCGTTCAACGAGTTAAACGACGACGCGCACCGCTCGACCGTCGCCTGCGCCCCCACCGTGATCCCCGCGTACAGCGTCGGAAACATCCCGTCGGCCCCGCACCCCTGCGCATGCACGTCCACCACCCGAACCTGCTCCGACGACCACAGGTCGATCCCGCTCCCGCCCCATCCGACCACGCCGCCGTTGAACACCGAGATGCCCCGGTGCGCAGCGTTCGTCCGCACCCCGCTCGTCGCCCCGAATCCCGATGCCCCGCGGATCGTGAAACCGTTCAGGTCAATCGCAACGTCGTCCGCCTCGATCACGATCGCGTCAAGCCCGCCCGGAACGACGATGGTGCTCGTCAGCACATACGAGCCGGGCTGTGTGATCACATAAGGAAACGCCGCAATCCCCTGCTGGTTGATCCGCACGCGATCCGTCGCCTGGATCGGCCCCGGCGGCGGAGTCAACTGCGCCAACGACCCGGCAGACGCCACCAGAACGACAACAACGCACAGCGCATTCCGGCTCTTCATGGGGCACTCCCTTTCACGGGTTGTAATTGGTTCGGACGACACCATTCCAAACGCCGCGCGAAGCCGCCCCCGGCGCGCACCGCGCCTCCCCTCAGGCAGTATTCCTACGAAACACCAACACCTGTCCGCCGAGCAGCCGACACGCGATTACCATGACCACGTGCCCGAAACCGTCCGCATCACCGACGTCTCCCCACGCGACGGCCTCCAAAACGAGCCCCGCATCATCCCCACCCACGACAAACTCCACCTCGTCCAACTCCTCCGCAACACCGGCGTCGACGAAATCGAAGTCACCTCCTTCGTCTCCCCCAAATGGGTCCCCCAACTCGCCGACGCCGAAGAACTCCTGAAAGGACTCGCCTCAACTCCCCCTCCCCTTGGGAGGGGGTCCGGCCCAAGCCGGGGGGGAGGGACACCCCACGCGCCCGACTACCCCCTCCTCCCGCTGCATCCTGACGATCACCAGAAGCACCGCCCGCTCGCAATACCGCGCGCCCGCGAACTCAGAAAGGCCATGACCTTCCCCGAGCAATTGCTCTGGTCTCGCCTGAAGAGCGATCAAATCCTCGGCGCACGCTTCCGCAGGCAGCATCCCCTCGGCCCGTACATCGCAGACTTCTTCTGCCCCGCGATCGGACTCGTCATCGAGGTTGACGGAATCACCCATCGCACCGCCGACGCCGCCGAACACGATCGCCGCCGCGATGAGTGGATGCGCTCGCAAGGTCTGGAAATACTCCGTGTAACAAACGACGAAGTCCTGCAATCGCTCGATGACGTGGTCCGCCTGATTCAGCACGCGGTCGCGGAGAGAACGAGCACGTCGCCCACGCGAGGCGACCCTCCCCCGGACCCCCTCTTCTCCGTTCTCGTCCCCAACGCCCAAGGCTTCGACCGCGCCCTCGCCGTCCACGCCTCAGGCCTCCCGCTCAAAATCGCACTCTTCACCGCCGCTTCCGAAACCTTCTCCAGAAAAAACACCAACGCCGCCATCGCCGAATCCATCGATCGCTTTCGCGCCTTCCTCCCACGCGCCGTCGCCGAACACATGCCCATCCGCGCCTACATCTCCTGCGCCGTCGCCTGCCCCTTCGAGGGACCCATCTCCCCCGCCGCTGTCCGCAACGTCGCGGACCTCCTTCTGAACCTCTTCGACTCCCCAGCCGAACGCGCCGCCCTCGACATCGACCTCGGCGACACCATCGGCGCCGCCGAGCCGCCCGACATCGAGAACCTCCTCCGCGACTTCGACGACGACCTCCTCGAAAACCAGATCACCATCCACCTCCACGACACCCGCGCACGCGCCGCCGAATGCGCCAAGGCCGCCCTCCACATGGGCGTCCGCTCCTTCGACGGCTCAGTCGCTGGCCTCGGCGGATGCCCCTACGCCGGAACAAAGGACAAGCCCGCACCCGGCAACATCGCCACCGAGACCCTCGTCCGCGCCATCCACGACGCCGGATACACCACCACCGTCGATCCCGACCGCCTCGCCGACGCCGCCGCCTTCGCACGGACCCTCACCACCCGATGATCCGCCTCGACCGACACCCAGACCCACGCTTCGCACCCGTCGCCGAGATCGTCCTCGACCGCCCCCGGAAACGCAACGCCCTCACGCCGGAGATGCTCCGCGCCCTCGACCACCACGCACGCGCCCTCGCCGACGATCCCGCCTGCCGCGCCATCCTCATCCGCGGCGAGGGCCCCGCTTTCTGCGCCGGCTTCGATCTCACCCTCTGCCGTGAAGACCCCGGCGCCCTCGCCGACATGCTCCGCGCCCTCTCCACCGCCACGCGCACCCTCCGCCGCGCCCCCAAGCCCGTCGTCGTCGCCGCCCACGCCGCCGCCATCGCCGGCGGATGCGCACTCCTCGCCGCCGCCGACCTCGTCATCGCCGACCAGCACGCGACCTTCGGCTACCCCGTCGTCAAACTCGGCATCAGCCCCGCCGTCAACGCTTACCTCCTCTCCCTCGCCGTCGGCCCACGCGCCGCACGCGAACGCCTCCTCGACCCGAACCTCATCACCGCACACGACGCCCGCCGCATCGGCCTCGTCCACCGCCTCGTCGACCTCCCCGAAGACACACTCCCACGCGCCCAACTCGAAGCCGTCAAACTCGCCGAAAAACCCCCGGCCGCCTTCGCCGCCACCAAGCAATGGCTCAACGAGATCGAAGCCGCGAACCGCGACGACTCCTACACCCCAGGCCTCGACGCTTCCCTCTCCCTCCTCATCCCGCCCCCCTCAAGCCAAAGCCCAACACAACCAACCCCCCACCCCACAACCCCCGCAGCACAAAACCACAAAGCCAACCAGAATCCCAACTCATTCTAAATTCTCAACTCTTACATCTCCAATCCCCCCTCACCCCATCACCCCCTCACCTCCCCCCTTTCCGCTCTCCGCTTTCCGCTTTCCGCTTTCCGCTTTCTCCCCCCCTCCCCGCGGATAAACTACCCCCCATGCCCACGACCATCCAGATCCCGCCTCTCGGCGAATCCATCACCGAAGCCGTCATCGCCGCCTGGCTCAAGCCCGACGGCTCATATGTCCAGCGCGACGAGGAGATCATCGAACTCGAAACAGACAAAGTAACTATGCCGCTCCCCTCGCCCGCCGCGGGACTCCTCAAGCACGCCGCAACACAGGGCGCCACCGTCAAGGTCGGCGCCGTCATCGGCTCTATCGACGAATCCGCAACCGCACCCCCCGACGCCCCGCCCTCGCCGCCCTCGCCAAGGCCGGCACACGACACCACCACCGACATCCGCGCCACACCCCTCGCAAAAAAAATCGCCGAAGAGCGCGGCATCGACCTCGCCGCAATCCGAGGCACAGGCCCCGGCGGCAAAGTAACGGAAAAAGACCTCGAATCATCCACCCCCCCGGCTGCCCCGGTCTTGGCGTCCTCGCCAAGGCCGGGCCC
>CAZBDZ010000080.1:0-15885 GCA_964490785.1 uncultured Phycisphaeraceae bacterium | reverse complement strand
GGTGTGATGGGAAGAGAGGCAGGAGGGAGGAGGCAACGAGGCATCGAGGCGGGGCGCACCGTTCCGGCCGGTACCCGATACGATCCCTGCCCGCCGATGCCCGACCCCTACGCGTCATTCACCCTGAACCCCGCCGCCATCCCCAGCGATGTGGACGCGACGCTGTACCTGCACCCGCAGACGCTGGCCCGGCTCGGGACCTTTGAGTTGCGGGCCAAGATGATCGTCGAGGGGGTGATGAGCGGGATGCACCGCTCGCCCTACAAGGGGTTCAGCGTCGAGTTCGCCCAGCACCGGCCCTATGTCAAGGGCGACGACGTCCGGCACCTCGACTGGAAGGTTTTCGGCCGATCGGACAAGTTGTACCTCAAGCAGTACGAGCAGGAGACGAGCCTCGACCTCGTGCTGCTGGTGGACTGCTCGGGGTCGATGGCGTTCGGATCGAGGCTTTTCGCCGAGGCGTCGGGCGTCGCGCGGAAGATCGGGCCGAGCGGGCAGGTCATCTGGAGCAAGTACGACCACGCCGTCGCCACCGCGGCGGCGTTCGCCTACATGGCTCTGCGGCAGGGCGACCGGGTGGGCCTCGGCATCTTCGCCGACTCGCTCGTGGACGCCGCCGACCGCTCCAGCGCGCAGGGGCAATGGCGCCGGATCGTCAGCATCCTCGCGCACCATCCCGTCTCGCGGCCGAGCGACCTCGGGCACGTGATCGACCAGACGCTCGCCAAGCTCAACAACCGCTGCCTGATCGTGCTGCTGAGCGACTTTTTCGAGGACCCCGGGCGTGTGCGCACGGCTCTCGCCCGCATCCGCCACCGGCAGCACGACGCCATTCTCTGCCAGATCATCGACCGGCGCGAGCAGGATTTCGACTACACGGAGACCGCCCCCTTCGAGGGGCTCGAGAACGAAGGCCGACTGCGGATCGATCCGCGAGCCGTCCGCTCCGCGTACCTTGACATCTTCAATCAGCACCTTGACACGATCGAAAAGACCGCGCGCTCCTTCGGCTTCGACTACCTGCGCGTCGCGACCCACGACTGGCTCGGGCCGGGGCTGGCGGCGTTCATCGCGAGACGCAACGCGGTCCTGAAACGGAGCAAGAGCGGCTGACCCCGAAACGAGAAGGCATTCACCACGGAGACACGGAGAACATAGAGGAGTCGATGATGAAGGGTCCGGCAACCGGCATGTTTTCGTCGCGGGCATGCATGATGGCTTCCAGACGCCGCGAGCCGTCCGGCCATTTGGCTTTCGTTGTTTTCGCCGCGCTTCCGTGGTGAATGGGCGTTCCTGATGACTTTCCTCCACCCCATCCTCTTCGCCGCCGGGCTGGCCGCCGTCGCCATCCCGATCCTGATTCACCTGCTGCTGCGTCAGCGGCGGAAGCCTGTGATGTGGGGGGCGATGCGCTTCCTGATCGAGGCCTACCGCCGGCAACGCAAGCGTCTCAGGATCGAGCAGTTGCTGCTGCTGGCGACGCGGTGCCTGCTGGTCGCGGCGGTCGGGTCGGCGCTGGCCCGCCCTTTGATGGACGCCGCCGGACTCCTCGCGGGTCAAGGAGGCCGCGCCGTCTACATCCTCCTCGACACGGGGCTCGCCGCCACTGTGCGCGAAGGCTCGACTCAAGACTCCTCGGCCCTGGCCCGGCACAAGGCGGCCGCCACGGAGTTGCTTTCCTCCCTCGGCCCGGCGGATCGCGCCGGCCTGATCCTCCTCGGCGCTCCGGCACAAGGAATCGTTCTCCCGGCCTCAGCGGACATCGCGGCGGTGCGCCGACTTGTCGAGGACGCACAGCCGACCGATGCCGCGACCGACCTCGACGGCGCCTTCCGCATGATCGGCGACGCCGCCGGGAAGTCCGAGGAGGAGTCGCTCCGCCCGACGACGGTCGTCATCCTGAGCGATTTCATGCTGGGCAGCGCGGACCTCTCTCGCCCCCTGGCCCCTTCGCTCGGCGAGCGGAACAACGTGTCAATCATGGCGAGCCGGCCGGCCGACGCTTCCGCCTCGCCCAGCAATGTCCAGATTACCGCTGTCGAGCCGCTTCGGCCTCTGATCCTGACTGGCGGCCGCGACGCCCTCTCCGCCGGGGGAGAGCGCGAGCAGGTGCGAATCCTGCTCCGAAGGTCTGGTCCTGCCGTCGCGGAGGGGGGCACGACGACCGCGCGCGTCCGGACCGGAATCGAGGGACCCGACGGCCCGGTCTCGCAAGGCATTGTGCGCTGGCAGCCTGGACAGGTCGAAGCGGGCGTGTTCGTTCAGATCAGCGCCGCCGCGAAGTCGGGCGACGCCGGGCAACGGACCATCGTCGGCGTCGAGATCGACCGCGACGCGCTGCCGGGCGACAACATCTTCCGCAGGCCGATCGGCGTGCGCGAATCCCTGCGTGTGGGGGTGGCGGCCCGGGCGCGCTTCGGGGCGGACCTCTCGATCGACCGGCTCGGACCGGCGGACTGGATCAGGCTCGCGCTCCGTCCCTCCGCCGGCTCGCCGATCGACACCATCGAGATTGACCCTTCCTCGATCGACGCCGCCGTGCTCGCCGCCGTTGATGTCCTGTTCGTCCCCGCGCCGGACCTCATCCGGGACGAGGACTGGTCGAGGCTCCGGCGCTTCGTCGAGGCGGGCGGGCTTCTGGTGGTCAGCCCCGCCGCGGAAGCGACCGTTCACCTGTGGACCGATGCGATGGCGCGCGACCTCGGTCTGGCCTGGCGGCTCGCCCGCGAGCCGCGGGAGTACGACACGCCGATGACCCTCGACGATCAGCGTCTCGACTCGCCGATGCTCAGCCTCATCGCCGCCGAACTGCCGGGCCTCGTGAAGGCGGTGTCGGTGTTCCGCGGCGTTCCGCCCGAAGACCTGGGACGACAGGCGGAAGTGCTGCTCCGCCTGAAGGACGGCTCGCCCTGGGTCGTCGCCGATGAACCGGGGTCGGAGGGAGGCGACCGGACCGGCGAAGGGTCCGCGAATGGAAAGCCGCGGGTCGACGGCTCCCGCGGCCTCGTGATCTACCTCGCGTCCGCGCCCGCGCTCGCCTGGACCGATCTGCCCGCCAAGCCTCTGATGGTCCCCCTGATGCAGGAACTCTCGCGGCAGGGATTCGGCCGGGCGGCGGGATCATGGGCGGCCCGCGCCGGCGGCCCCGTCGCCCTGCCCGCGCGAACGGCTTCGCTCCGTGCTCGGTCCGGGGACGGGGCGGGAGAGACGATGGGCGTCTCGCCCGCGGGCTTCAGCGCCGAGCCGATTCGGCGCGCGGGGCTCTGGACGGCGCTCGACGAGGCCGGGCGACCCCGCGGCATCGTCGCCGTGAACGCCGACACGGACGCGGGCCGGACCACGCCGCAGGACCCCGCCGCCGTGCGCTCGTGGCTCGGCGGGATTTTCGGGGCCGCGGAATCAAGCCTCCGTGAAGAGCGGGTTCAGTGGTTCGACCGCGGCGGCGACGCGCCCGCCCTCGCCGCGACGCAGGTCGAGTCGCCCTTCAGCGTCCCGCTGCTCGCTGCCGCGATGGCTCTCGCCCTCATCGAACTGGTCATGGCCCGGTTCTTCAGCCATGCTTTCGCACGTTGACATGAACCCACGACCCTCCTGAGCATGAACGACCTCCTCTCCCGCCTCCTGGACCTCGACACGCTCCGCATCGGCTCGGCCGGCGTGGACATCGGGTTCCAGCGCCCGATCCCGGCGTGGGCATGGATCGGCATCGTCGCCGCGTCGCTCGGGGTGGCGTTGTGGTCGTACACCCGGCTCACCGGGCCGGCATGGATCAGGGCGGCGCTCGGCGTTCTTCGCGCGGCGTTGATCATCCTCCTGATGGTGCTCATCAGCGGCCCGCAACTCGTCCAGCGCGAGGAAAGCGTCGAGCGCGACTGGGTCGTCGTCCTCGTGGACCGCTCCGCGTCCATGACCATCGCCGACGCGCCCGCGGACGCGCCACGCTCGGGGCAGGCGACGCGCGAAAGCCAGGTCCGGGCCGCGCTGGAGTCGCATTGGCCCATGTGGCGTGCGCTCGCCGAGGACCGCGTCGTGCAGTGGCTCGGCTTTGATGCGGGCGCATTCGATCTGGACATGGCCGCGGACGGTGCGGCGACGGATGTTTCCGCATCCCTCGGCGAACCGAAGGGCCGACGCACGTCGATCGGCGCGGCGCTGGATCAGGCGCTGGCCCGTGCCGCGGCCCGGCCGCTCGCCGGCGTCGTCCTGATCAGCGACGGGCGGACGATCAGCGAACCCTCGCGTGCCGCGATCCGCCGCCTGCAGGCCGACCGTGTTCCGGTTCACGTCGTCCCGCTGGGCAGCGCGACTCCGATGGCCGACCTCGCGGTGCGGCGTGTCGATGCCCCGCGCGTGGCGTTCGTGAACGACGCGACGCCGGTGCGCGTCGAACTGGAGCGTCTCGGCATCGACGTGGGCGCCGCCGCCGCGGTTGTCCGCCTCATCGACAAGGCGACGGGGTTGACGCTCGACGAGCGTCGCATCGAGATCGACTCCGGCTCGCGTTCGGCCACGCTCACGACCAAGCCCGACGCCGCCGGGGGTCGAACCTGGATGGTCGAGGTTTTGCCGGAAGGCCCGGACCTCGTCGCGGGGAACAACTCCTCGGAGTTCGCCATCGATCTGGTCGACCGCCCCATGCGCGTCCTCTACATCGACGGGTACCCGCGCTGGGAGCAGCGCTACCTGCGCAACCTCCTCATCCGTGAGAAGTCGATCACGTGCTCGACTCTGATCCTCGCGCCGGAGCGCAGATACATGCAGGAGGGCGACGTCGAGATCGACACGATCCCGGACTCGCCCGAGGCCTGGGCCGAGTACGACGCCGTGGTCCTCGGCGACGTGTCCCCCGAGGTCTTCAGCGACGAGCAACTCGTGCAGTTGCGCGAGCACATCGCGCGTCGCGGCGGCGGGCTGCTCTGGATCGCCGGTCCCTCGGCCACTCCCGTCGCGTGGTTCGATTCGCCCCTCGCGGACCTGCTCCCATTCTCCAAGGGTGCAACTGACGGGAAGCCCATCGAAGGCTCGGTGCTGCTCCGCCCCACTCCCACCGCCGAACGCCTTGGGCTTCTCCAGTTGGGCGAATCGGCGGACGAGCCCTGGCCTGCCATCCTCAGCGACCCGGCCACGGGCTGGTCCGCCCTGCGCTGGGCTCAGCGGATCGCCCGCCAGAGCCTGAAGCCCACCGCCGACGTCCTCGCCGAGGGCGACATCGACTCCGCGCCGCTCGTCATGTCGATGCGCTACGGGGCCGGGCGATCGCTCTACGTCGCCACCGACGAAATCTGGCGCTGGCGCTACGCCCGCGGCGAAACGCTTCCAGAGCGATTCTGGCTCCAGATGATCCGACTCCTCGGCCGCGAGAGCCTCGCGCGCGCCGGGCGACCCGCCGTCATCGAGATCACGCCGCGGCGCTGCGACGTTGACCAGCCCGTTCGCGTTTCCGTCGAGATCCTCGACCAACTCCTCCTCGAACAGAAACTGGCGTCGGTGCAGGTCCGCCTCGCCCGCCGACCCTCGGCCGGCGATACCGCTCCGCCCGCCGCCGTCGAACTGACTCTCCGCCCGGAGCGCGACGACGGCCGGGTCTTCGCGGCGATCTGGCTGCCCCCCGAACCCGGCGCATGGATCGCCGAACCGACCGACGCCTCACTCGGCGGGATGCAACTCGCGGCCGAGGTGCAGGTCGCTCTTCCCGACGACGAACTTCGTACCCCCGAGGCGGACCACGGCCTGCTCGAACGGCTCGCCCTCGACACGGGCGGTTCAATCCTGCCCGTCGCCGACCTCGCGTCGCTCCCCGAGCGTATCCCGAACCGCAAGATCCGCCTGCTGAATGAGCGGACCGAGGCCCTCTGGGATACACCTCTGGCCCTTGCCCTTTTTCTTCTGATCGCCACCCTTGAATGGCTGGGCCGTAGAGTTATCAGGTTGATCTAGTGCATGCCGCTGGCGATTCGACCGCCAGTGCGTCCGATGAAGGGCCACGGATGATCCACGAGCGGCGAGAACTGAATGCGGGGGTGGCAAGCGAGGTTGTCGCCGCGCTCGCTCGCCTGCGGGCGCGAATGCGCCTCGTGCTCGTGTTGAACAGGGTCCTTTTGCTCCTGGCGGTCATTCTCGGCGGGGCGGTGGTGCTTGGGCTCACGGACTACCTTGTCCGCCTGCCGGAGTGGATTCGCTGGCTGCACTGGACCCTCGGGGTTGGGGGCATCGGGTACTCGCTCTGGCGATTCGTCAGGCCGGCGTGGCGCTTCGCGCCGTCGCTGACGGACCTCGCGCTCCGGGTCGAGCGGGATCGGCCCGAGGTTCGCGGGCTGCTGGCGTCGGCGGTGGACTTCGCCGCGGCGGGAGACGCCTCGCGCGCCGCGGGCGGGAGTCGGCTGTCGGAGAGCCTCGCGGGCATTGTCCGCCGCCGGGCCGACGACGCATGGCGCCGCGCGGGCGCCGCGAGGTTCATCCGGCCCGGCGCCTCCCTGCGCGCCGGAGCGTTGATGCTCGCCGCCTTCGGCGTCGCGACAAGCCTCGCCTGGCTCTCTCCATCTCTCTGGACGATCGGCGCGCTGCGTCTCTCGGCCCCGTGGATGGGGGCGGCGTGGCCCAAGCGCACGGGGATTGCCGACATGACCGAGGGAGCCGTGCATGCGCGCGGCACCGCGCTCCCCCTCCGCGCCGCCGTCGTGAAGTCCAACCGCCCCTGGGACGAGACCTACGTCGCGGTGCATTACCGCCTCGTCGCCGGCGGCGAGCGGTCCGGCGAGCGCCGCGAACTGCTGACCTGGCAGGGGCGCGACGTCGAGACCCCCTACGCCGAGCCGGGCGCCCTTTTCGAGCGTCTCGTCGAGCCGGTCGCCGACGCCATCGAGTTCCGCTTCGAGACCGAGGACGACGCGACCAATTGGCGCGAAATCCGCCTCGTTCCGCCCCCCGCGGTCGTCTCGGCGAGCGCGCTCATCACGCCCCCTGAGTATGCCCGCCAACTCCTCGCCGACGGCAACGCCGGCGGGCGTGCCGAGCAGACGACCGCCGATCTCGGGCCGGGGACCGACGAGCGGGCCGTGGCTCCTCCCGCTCTTGCCGGGTCGCGAGTGGAACTGACCGTCGTGCTCAACAAGCCCGTCGAGATGCCCGAGGCCGTCGCGGAGGTGTTTGTTGATCCCGAGACACCGATGGAGGCCGAGGACCGCCCCGTCATCGAGCGTCGCGGGTCCACGTGGCTCTTCCGCTGGACGCTCGCCGAGTCTCTCCGCGTGCCGATCCGACTCCGCGACGAGTTCGGCATCGAGAGCGCTGACGAGGCGGTCTACCGCTTCGAGGCCCTGACCGACCGCCCCGCCGCCGCCACGATTGTGGACCCGACGACCGACCGCACCGTGCTGCCCTCGGCCGTGGTGCCGGTGTCCGCCGAGGGACGCGACGACGTCGGGCTTGCGTGGGTCTCACTCGAACAGACCGTCTGGACTCCGGCCGGCGAGCCGGGCGCGAAAAGCCCTCCCGGCGGCGCGCTCGAGCAGCGAGGCGACGCCGTCGCATCCGCGCGCATCGACGCCGCCGGCCAGACTCTCGCCCGCACCTCCATCGAGGTCGATCTTGCGACGCTCGATCTCAAGCCCGGCGACGAGGTCCGCCTGACCGCGCTCGCGGTCGACGTCCGGACCGCGGGCAACGGCTCAGGCTCGCCCACGCGCTCCGCGCCGCGCACGCTCCGCGTCATCTCGGAAGAGGACTTTGTTGAAGAGGTCCAGCGCACCCTCGCCGAAGTCCGCCAGGCCGCCATCCGCGTCAGCGAGCAACAGCAGGGCCTCAAGGAGCAGACGCAGATCGGCCGGGCCGATATCGATGTCCGCCGAGGTCAGGGCAGCATCACCGACCGTCTCGCCCGCCAGTCAGAAACCGTGCAGCGACTCATCGAGCGCATGCGCGAGAACCGCCTTGAGGAGCGAGGGCTCGACGAACTCCTCGGTCGGGCGAAAGCGACCATGAACGACGCGGGCCAGGCCTCGGGCCGCGCCTCACGCTCTCTTGAGCAGGCATCGGCCCGTGGCGAAAGCGAAAGCCCGTCGAAGCCCGAAGCCGACGGGCCAACTCCGGGCTCTCCCGAATCCCAAGGCAAGAGCCCGACCGGCTCCCCGAAGGGTCAATCTCCCGGCGAGCAAGGCCAATCAACACCGGGGCAACAGTCATCGCCTCAATCCGGAAGCCCATCCGACTCCGCCGGCGCGCAACCGCCGCGGAAGAATCAGCCCGATCCCGGCCAATCGCCCCCGCACGCGACGGCGCAGGACGACGCCGGCCCCGTCGAGCCGCCTCCCACCGACGACCCCGATCTCCGCGAAGCCGCCGCGGCGCAGCAGGAAGTGCAGGATCAACTCCGCACGCTGATCGAGTTGCTCGACCGCGGCGAGGACAACTGGCTCGCGCGGAACACGATCGAGCGCATCCTCCGCGAACAGAAGGAACTGCGCGAGCACACGCAGCAGGCGGGCCGGCAGACCGCGGGCAAGACCGCCGACCAACTGACCTCGGCCCAGCGCACCGAACTCGACCAGATCGTGGAGAAGCAGAATCAACTGGCCGACCAGACCGGCGATCTTGCGCGCGACATGCGGCAGCGCGAGGAGTCCCTCCGCGAGAAGGACCCCGCGGCGGCCCAGGGCATGGCGGCGGCGGCGCGCCGCGCCGAGCAGTCGCAGGTTTCGCAGACCATGCGCAACGCCGCCAGCGAAGCCGGGCAGAACCAGACTTCCCGCGCCTCCCGCCAGCAGCAACAGGCCGAGGAAGCGCTGGAGGAGATGCTCGAGGATCTCGATCGGGTCGATAAGGCGCGCGACGAGGTCCTCCGCCGAGAACTCGCCAGCATCATCGAAACGCTCGAAGGGCTCATCCGCAGGCAGGGGGACGAACTCGCCTCGCTCGAGGAGCGCATCCGCGCGCGAAAGGACCTCGACGGCCTCGACGACGGGATGATCCGGCTCAACCAGAACACCCTCGAAGTCTCCGACCAGATCAAGGCCGCCGGCCCCGAAGCCGCCCCGATCGGGACCCTCGTGTCGCGCGCGGGCGACGCCCAGACCAGCGCGATCACCGAGATTCGCCGACCCGTCGTCGGCCCCGCCATGGTCCGCGAATACGAAGGCCGAAGCCTCACACTGCTCAAGCAGGCCCTCGAAAAAGCCAAGGAAATCGACAATGCCGCCGCCGAACGCGAACGCCGAAAGCGCCTCGGCGAACTTAAACGCGCCTACCGCGAAATCCTCGAGCGGCAGGTGGCGATCCAGGGCGAAACCCAACCCCTCGCCGAAATCGCCGAGCCTTCGCGCCGCGACCGGATGCTCGCGCGCGGCCTCGCCGAACGCCAGGACGCCGTCGGCGGCGATCTGCGGCAACTGCTCACGCAGACCGCCGAGATGAAGGAGGCCAAGGTCTTCGACTATGCCCACGTCCGCATGGACGCTCTCAGCCGAACCGCGGCGGAATCACTGAACGACGCGCGCGCCGGCGACGCCCTCGCCGCCGAGGCATCGCTCATCAAGACGCTCAAGAACGTCATCAAATCGCTCGACGATCCGAAGCCCGACGAGCAGAAGTTCGCCGAGGGCGCCGGCGGCGGTGGTGGAGGCAGCGGAGCCAACCAGGGCGCACTCCTTCCGCCCGTCAAGGAACTCATGCTCCTGCGCCAGATGCAGACCGACCTCGCCGAGGAGACGGTTTTTCTCAGCAAAGCCGAGGGCGCCCCGCCGAAGGACTCGCTGCAAGATCTCGGCAAGGCACAGCGCGAACTCATGAACGTCGGTCGGGAGTTCGTCGATCGCCTCAAACAGAGTCAACAACCCGGTACCCCGAACATCCAGCCCGCCGAACCGGAGAAGGAGGGGCCGGATGGACCATGACCGCCCGCTTTCGACCTGCGTGAGCCTTCTCGCCCTCGGCATCTCCCTGCCCCTCGCCGTCGCCGCTCTCGCGCAGGACGCCCCGCCGCCCCCGCCGCAAGGCGCGCCCGCGACAGAGAAGAAGAAGGACGCCCTCCCCGATCTCGATTCCCTCCTCGGCCTTCCTTCGCAGAAGAAGCCGAGCCAACCGCCGCCCGAGGGCGAGGCGCCCCCGCCCGACCAACCCGCCGAGGAGCCCGAAGACCTCAACAAGGCCGAACTCGAACGCAAGTTGACCGCGAAGGAACTCGCGGAGAAGTTCGAGAATGCCGTGCGCCAGATGGGCGAGTCCGCCGACCGGATCGAGCGCGCCGGCGACATCGGGATTGCGACGCAGCGTCTCCACGAGGAGATCCTCCGCAACCTTGACGTACTGATCAAGAACGCGCAATCGAGCAGTTCTTCATCATCCTCGTCCTCGTCGTCGAGTCAGCAGGACGCCGACGCCCGCCGCGCCGCCCAGCAGCGCGGGCAGCAGCGCGGCGGGGAGAACCAGGAAGCCGGGCCCGGCGAAAACCAGGGCGAACGCATGCCCCCGGCCATGACGCCCGCCCAACGCCAGGCCAGGCTCGACATGGCCCGTGCCGCCTGGGGCAACCTGCCGGAACGGATCCGCGAATCGCTCCTCGAAGGCTCGAGCGACTACTTCAGTTCGCTCTACGAGGCGATGACCGAAGCCTATTACAAGAAGATTGCCGAGGAGGCCAAGGAATGACGCGGGACACAAGCACGAAGCCCCGGCCTTTGCGCCATCGGCGCGCGTGCCTGCTGATCGCCGCCTCGATTCTCGGTGCCGGCGCGCACGCCCGGCAGGACGCGCCGCCGATCGATCCCGCGCCCGCCGCTGATCGGTCCACCGCCGAGAATGCCCCGCTCGCCAACGAGATCACGCCCGAACTCAGCACCGCGGTGGAGCGCGGCTTCCGCACGCTCGCCAACATGCAGACCAGGGAAGGCTCCTGGGGCGGCATGCGCTTCGAGCGCCACGTCGGCATCACCGCTCTCGCCGGCATCGCGTACCTCGCCGACGGCAACCTCCCGGGGCGCGGCCCGTACGCGGAAAACGTCGAACGCGCCCTCGAGTTTCTCCTCACCGCCGTCGCCGAGACGGGCCTCGTCGCCGAGGACACGGCCCACGGCCCGATGTACGGGCACGGGTTCGCCACGCTCTTCCTCGGGGAGGTCTACGGCATGACGGCCGGCGGGCCGAACACCGCGCAGTCCGCCCGCCTCTACGAAGCGCTTGTCAAGGCCTGTCGGCTCATCGTCGAAACTCAGAACGCCGAGGGAGGCTGGCGCTACAACCCGGTCCCCAATGACGCCGACATCTCCGTCACCATCTGCCAGATCATGGCCCTGCGCAGCGCCCGCAACGCGGGCATCGAAGTCCCCAAGGCGACCATCGACCGCGCCGTCGAGTACGTCCGCGCCTGCCAGAATCCCGATGGGGGGTTCCGGTATCAACTCATGTCCGGCGGGAGCGCCTGGCCCCGCACCGCCGCGGGCGTCGCCTCGCTCTACTACTCGGGCATCTACACCGATGACGCGATCGACCGCGGCCTGGCCTACCTCATCGACCACGCGGCCCCGAACCGGGGCCTCCCGCCGGGCAGCCACTACTTTTACGGGCACTACTACGCCGTCCAGAGCATGTACCTTTCCGGCGGCGAACGCTGGGCGACGTGGTGGCCCGCCATCCGCGATGAACTCGTGGCGACGCAGAATCCCGACGGAATGTGGGACGATTCCTACGCCGGACCCGCCTACGGTACCGCCATGGCCCTGATTATCCTGCAAATGCCCAAGCGATACCTGCCGATCTTCCAGAAGTGAACCCCGCGACCCTCGATCTTCGTTGCTCCCTGGCGCTCACGCTCGGCGCTCTGGCGGTCGTGCCGCTCGGTCGGTGCCTCGCCGCGGCGGACACCATCGAGCCTCCCGAAGCGCGGGCCCTCCTCATCGACGAGCAACTCGCCGAACGCTCCATCGTCGTCGTCTCGCTTGACGACCGCGTGCTCACTTACTTCGATGAGCAGCAGCGCCGCCGGACGTTGGCGCGCCCCGCCGTGCTCGCCCTGATCCCGCAACCCATCGCCGAGCCGGCTCCGCGCCGCCGGGGGACCGGACGAACGACCGAAGCCGGCGTGCTCCGCCTCGTGGATGCCCAGGTCTTTCCCGGCGATCTCGTCCCCACCGGCGGCGGCGCGGACTCGATCGCCTGGGCCGAGCCGTTGATCGGCCAGGTGGTCTGTCCGCTCGACAACGTCCTTGCCTTCACCCGGCCTGGCCACGCCGCATTCGACGCGCCGGCGGGCATTCCGGACCAGTCCGCGAACGACCTTCTCGTCCTCACCAACGGCGATCGTCTGACTGGGTTCCTCGCCTCCGCGGGCAACCCGATCCGCATCGAAACCGAAGGCGGCGTCGTCGATCTCCCGCCCGATCGCGTCGCCGGCGCGCGCCTCGCCAATGCGCCGCGCGAGCCGATCGGCCCACGCGTCTGGTTGGCCGACGGGGCGGCGGCGGCCGTCTCAAGGCTCGCCATCGACGCCTCGCTCCGCGTGTCGTTCGCCGTCGATCAGGGACCGGCGGTCTCGCTCCGCTGGGATCAGGTTCGCGGGATGCTCTTCGATTCGGCCAGGCTCCGCCCGCTGTCCGCCCTCGATCCCGCATCGCAGCAGGCCGGCGCGGAGCGCCGATACGCGCCCCCGCTGCGGAGCGTCTCGGCGGCGGACGACACCCAGCCTCGCGAGGATCTCACCCCCGCGCTCGGCGCGGCCGACCTGCTGTTTTCAGGGCCGATGACCGTCTCCTGGACGCTCCCTCCCGGCGCGAAGCGTCTCGCGTTCAGCGCCACGCTCGCCCCCGGCTCATCCCCCTGGGGCGATTGCGAACTGGTCGCCAATCTCAACGGCACGGAACTCGTCCGACGCAGGCTCCACGCCGACGGCGGCGCCGTGCCCTTCGCGCTGCACGTGGACGCCGGGACGCTCACGATCGCCGTCGAGGCCGGACGCTTCGGCCCGATCCGCGACTGGGTCATCCTCGTCCGCCCGCTCCTCCTCGTCGATTCGCCGCGAACGCCGAGCGGGGACTGATACGGATCCCACATGATTTCCGGGCGGGGGCATCCGCCTCTTCACTCGAAGACTCGCTCAGAAGCGGCTTCTTTGACGCCCGGAAACCATGTGGAGTCCGTATGATGCGGATCATCGTTCATTCCCGCGCCGGGCGACCGCGGGATTCGCCGCGGCGACCCTCCACTCATGCCGAGCGTGCGCGATTGACCGACGAGCCGCATCACGCCCGCCCGCGCCGGAGCCTCAGCACTGCCGGCAGGACGAGGATCGTCACCGCCCACACGGCGGCCAGCCCCACGCTCATCACGAATCCCAGCGACCAGATGCCGCGGTGCTGCCCGGTCATCATCGCCGCGAAGCCGAAGACCGTCGTGAGCGTGGTCAGCGTGATCGCGCGCCCGCTGCCGCCCGCGAGCCCCAGCGGGTGATCGTTCGGCTGGAGCCGCCAGCGGCGCACCGCGTGGACGCCGCAGCCCACGCCGATCCCGATCAGGAGCGGCAGGACGATCATGTTGGCGAAGTTCAGCGGAATGCCCGCCAGGTCCATGATCGCCAGCATGAGCACCCCGCCGAGCGCGACCGGCAGGAGCGCGCAGAGCGCATCGCCCACGCCGCGAGGATGCACCCCGAAGTCAAGGAGCAGCAGGACGACGATTGCCGCGAGCGCGTAGAGGCCGGCGTCGAGGTAGGCCCGTGTGATGAGTCGGGTCGATTCGTGAATCTGGATCGCCGGCCCCGTCGCTCCCGGCGCCGCGGCCAGCACCGCGGACGCGAACGCCGCCAGCCGCGCGGGAGCCAGAACGCTCTCGCCCCCCGGGTCCGATTTCGGATAGACGCGCAGGAGCAGAGCCCCATCGCGCCCGACCATGAGTTCGCGCAGCGCCGGCGGCAGGTCGTCCGGCCCCGGCTCCCTTGCGTCGCGGAGGGCCTTCATTCGCCTGAGCAGGCCGAGACGATCGCGGTGATACCCGGCCATGGCACGGTCGGCGTCGTCGTCCCCGAGGGCCGCGACCGCCGACGCCGACGCCGACAAGGCCGCGTCCTTCTCCTTCCATCGCGTGGCGAGCGAGGCCGCCGTCTTGCGCAAGCCCTCGATCTCCGTCGCGCTGGGCGGGGCGGCGTCGCGCTCGGTCAGTTGAATGGCCGCGGAAACATCGGGCAGGCGCGCCAGGGCCTTCTTCTTCTCACTCATCTCCTCCGCCGGGCGGATCAGCATGCCGACGCCGCCGACATCGCTCACCACGTCCAGCCCGCGCAGCCGTTCGGCCAGCGCCCGCGCCTCCGGCATGTCGCGTGCGACGACCACGGCGTGCCAGACGCTCTTTTCATCGTCCGCCTCAAGCCGCTTCTGCCAGATCACGCTCTCCGTGTTCGTCGGCATCAGTTTCTGAAGGTCCGGGTCGTACCGTGTGCCGAGCGCCATCCAGCCGAATGCGCCGAACACCACCGCCGCCCCCGCGAGCACCGGCAGCGGGTGCCTGTGAAACGCCGGCCCCAGCGCGCCCATGTACGGCCGCGACACCCCGCCGACGTGCGAGCGCAGGCGAACCTCCGGCCTCGGCATCAGCATGAACATCGCCGGCAGGCAGCACATGATGCTCAGCGTGCAGAGCACCATCCCTCCCGCCGCGATGATCCCCATCTCGGCCACGCCCGAGAAGGAGGTCAGCGCCATCGCCGCGCTCGCCGCCGCGACGGTGAGCGACGCCGTGAGAATCCCCGGCCCCACGCCGCGGAACGCCTGCGCGATCGCCTCCCCGAGGTGATCGTGGTCCGCGTGCACCAGTTCCAGCCGGGCGATGATGTGGATCGCCACGTCGATCCCCAGCCCCAGCAGCATCGACGCGAACGCGACCGACAGGAGTTGCAGGTGCCCCACCGCCAGCGTCGCCCACCCGAACGACCAGGCCATGCCGATCAACAGGCTGACCACCGCGAGCGCCGGGACGACGACTCCGCGATACGCCGCCAGCATCAGCCCCGCGATCAGGGCCAGCGAAATCAGCGATGCGAGCGCGGCGTCGCGCATCGAAAGGGCCGTCTCGTCGCTCTCCAGCACCGGAACGCCGGTGACGCCGACGGGAATGGATTTGAACTCGGCGATCTCAGACTTGAGATCTGAGATCTCAGATCGCAGCGCCGTGATCGCCCGCCCTCGGTGATTGACGCCCTCGTCCGCGTCCCCGGCGCTCGCGTCGGCGGCGCTCGACTGCTTCAGGGAAACCAGCGCCGTCATCAGCCGGCCGGTGGACGACACGAGCCGCTCCGTCCCGCGGGATTGCTCCATCCCGAGAACCGACGCCCCGCGTCCCGTCGCCACGGCGTGCGTGCGCTCCAGCAGCCCTTTCAGCCCCTCCCGCTGCGCATCGGCGAGGTTCGTTCCGCCGAGCGCGGACAGGCCCAGGAGCGCGTCAAGCGTCGGCGCGCCGACCACCGGCCCAGCCTGGCTCATCTCGTCCACGACCTCCCTCACGCGCTCGATCGGCTGCGTGAGGACGAGCGACACCGGCGCGTCCTCGCGCGGAAACCCGGCGGTCGCGACGGCGACGTGCGGGTTCCGCTTGAGCCGATCCTCAAGCGCCGCGATGAACCGCTCCGCCGTCGCGCGGGATTCATCGCTCTCGCCGCGGTCGATCACGATTGCTGCGTCGTCCCAACGGGGGAAATCCGCTCGGTACGCCGCGTACCGCTGCTGCCACGGGAGGGAAGGATCGATCAGGTCGCTCCGGTCGCTGCGGAACTCAAGCCCGCGAAGCGTCAGGAGGACAGCCAACCCCGTCAACGCGACGCCGACGACCAGCGTCAGCGCCGGGCGCGCCGTAACCGCCCGCGCCCATGCGGTGAAGAAGCGATCGCGCCATGTCGCGTGCGGCTCCAAG
>CAZBDZ010000079.1:1662-15902 GCA_964490785.1 uncultured Phycisphaeraceae bacterium | reverse complement strand
CCGTGGGAGCACCGACCGTGCCGAGCCACGGTCGGTGGCACGGGGGTGGCGGGGGCGCGGGTCGAGTAGTGGCACCCGTCGCTTGTCATTGCGTGGGGTTCGGCGGCGGGGCGTGGACGGCGGCGCAGGGGTGGTCGGAGGTGAGCGGGACGCCGTTGGGGTTGCGGAGTTCGAAGGCGGCGCGGCCGATGCCGTGGCGAGTGTTGATGAACTGGGCGAGTTTCGATGGGATCTGGTCGAAGACGGGGTTGCCCGCCTTGCATTGCGTGGGGTTGATCGCGGTCTCCTGGAAGTGGCGCTCGAAGACGATGCGGACGACTCCCGAATCGAAGGCCTGCCGGCTGTACGAGAGGCGGGCGAAGGTCTCGTTGATGCTGGAGGTGTCAATCGAGCCGCCGGGTTCGAGGAGGGAGTGCGCCGCCGCGACGGCCGTGGTTTCGTTCACGAGTTCACTGAGGGCGGTGGCGGCGGGGACGCTTGCGTCGATGCGCGCCATGCGCGGGTCGTTGACGGCGTTGGAGGCGCTCGGGTTGATCGTGAAATACTGCGGGCCGGCGGTCGGAGTTGTCGCGGTGCGAGCGGGGTCGCGGCTGGTCGAGACGACGAGCCGCCCATTGACGAACGCCGCGCCGGTGGCGCGGAAGCCGGGGTCGCGGAAGGCGTGGACGGCGGTGTTCGGAGCGTTGAGGACGCTCGCGCCGGTGGTGTCGAGGTCGCCGCTGACGGTGGACCAAGCATGGGCGAGGAAGTTGTTGCGAGGGTCGAACTCGAGCACGGCCCGTGCGCCGGCGAATGTGTCGTAGGCGGGGAGATCGGCGACGAGGAAGAGCGACCCGCGCTCGCGCGAGGCGGCGAGGGCGCCGTGGAGCGGTACGGTGAAGTCCATGACGGTCGCGGCGATGTCGGCGGAGAGGGGGTTGTAGTCGGTGCGAAGATCGACGAGTTGCGAAGGGCCGGAGAAGGCGTGGGTGCGTGCGGAGTCGAATTGCGCGATGGACTGGACGCCGTAAAGCCCGATGCTGCGCGTGCCCGAATCGGGCGGCGCGGCGCCGAGGTAGGCGGCGGCGGTGATCATGGGCGCGTCGGGGCTTGGTTGGGTGATGTCGCCCGGCGTGTATTTTTCGAGGAGCCTGGGCCGGCCGAGCGATTCGTTTTTTTGCCCGACGATCCTGCCGTTGACGAGATTGAGTTCGCGGTAGTGGTAGTCGAGGTAGAGGGCGTTGTAGGCGAGGTGGGAGGAGGTCTCGGGGTCGCGGACTCCGCCGAAGATGTAGAAGAGGTTGATCCGTTCGGAGTAGAACTCGAATCGAAGATCGTCGTTCGGGTCGGTGGGATTGCGGGTGTTGACGGTTGTTCGGCTCTGGTAGCGGTAGCCGCCGCCGAGGCCGTCGTCCTGCATGAGTCCGCCGCCGGACGGGATGCTGGAGGTGAAAGGCAGGCGCGGGAGGACCTCGATTTCCGTTGTGCCGAGGATTGTTCGACGGCGGAGGCTTCCGTCGTCGCCGAGGGGACTGCCTGCGGCGTAGAAGAAATCAAGGGTCAACGGCGGGAGCGGGTGCTGTGGAGGGGGCGGAGGCGGAGGAGGAGGCGGTGGTGGCGTCTCGTCGTCGTCGCCGTTGTCGTCGTTGTCGTCGTTGTCGTCGTCGTTGCTGTCGTCGTTGCCGTCATCCTGCGGTGGCGGGGGAGGCGGCGGTGGGGGAGGCGGCGGATTGTCGGTGTCGTTGACGTAATCGCCGCCCGAGCCGCCGGAGTCAACGATGATGCTCCCGTTGCTGTCCATATGGACGATGGGGCTTTCGTTGACGTTGGAGTCCATTCCCGCGTTGCTCTGCGTCGTGTCCGAGCCGCCGGCGGAACGATCGGCGACGGCGGCCTCGTCGGCCTCGCGCGAGGCGGGGTCTCCGGTATCCGTTTCGGTTAGGTCGGCCTGCTGGTCGGCGGGGTCTGGATTGTCGGACGATGATTGCTCGTCCTCCTTGATGAGTGCGGTGTCGCCCTCGGCGTAGTCGATGGTGAACGTGCCGTCGTTCGTTTCCGTGCCGTAACCGAGGAGCGGGAAGCCCGGCGTGTTGTCGATGCCGCCTTCGGTTCCCTTGACCGAAAGGACGGAGTCGGCGGCGCGTATCTGGACGTCATTGGCGAAGCGGGTGGAGTTGACCTGGAAGACGACCCGGCCGTATTCGAGGCCGAGGCGAGTGCGGTCGGTGTTCCGGGTGTTGACGAGTTCGTCGATGGTCACCAGGCCGAGGCGGTCGATGGTGATCACCTGCCCGTCGCCGATGCGAAGTTGGATCGCGCTGCGGAGGCTGGTGCGGATGGCGCTGCCCGATTCGAGGACGGCCCCTGGCGCGGCCTTGGCCCACGGGGCATCGGGGGACGACTGGACCTGCACAGTGCCTTCGACGGCAAGGACCACCGCGGAGGTCGTCGCCACTTGCGGCGTGGATTGCTCCGACGAGGCGGACGGAGTTGAGGAATCCTGCGCGAAGGTCGAACCCGCGAGAAGCGCAAGCACAGCAGGCGTCAGCACAACGCCCCTTTGCACAAGGCACCATGCGCGTGCGCGCGGGACCCTCAAGGCTCTTACTCCCATCTGGAGCGCCCGGCCGTCCCTGTGCTCAAGGGTCCGAGCATTCGACTCCATACTCCATGATGAGGATACCCCAACCGGGAGCCGTGTCCAGTGGTTTTCCCTTACCAAGGTTGGGAAATCAGGGAAAATAGGCGTTTTCGGAGCCTATTCCTGGCCAAATCGGGGAAATTGACTCCCGAACAGCGGCTGATCAGAGCCATTGTTTTGGCGGGATCCGGGAGCGTGCTTGAGAAGCCGACTCCGGACAAACGGCGCGTCGTGCAAGGCGCTCGTCGTAGCCGATCCGATCCGGCGGGCGGCCGTGGGCCTGGTATTGAAGGTTTTTCGCCCCTTGGGCGCTCGGACGTTGCGAGTGGCGCGGCGAAGGTCGCCGCAGCGACCGAGCAAGCCATTCGAAAGTGCCGCTACCGAACTCTGGTTTTTCCGCCCCTTGGGCGGTCGCCGCGACGCCCGTCGCCCGCCCAAGGGGCGGGGAGGAATACAGAGAGAGTTTCGATGGCCCGCGACGAGTGGCTTGCTCGGCGAGCCTCGCCGCGCCACTCGCAACGTCCGTGCGCCCTGTGGGCGGAAAGGCCGACGAATCCCCCGATGCGCCGCAGTATGCCGTGGCGCTCGGTCGGTTCCCAAACACTCTCTTATTGCCCGATTTGGGCCGAGCCGCGCCTCTCCATCTCGCGCATGATGAGGTCGAGGATGTGGATGGCGACTCGGCATTCGCCGGAGAGCGCGACGTTGGCGGTCTTTGAGTGGGCTTCGAGATACATCTCGGTCACGATGACGCCGAACTCCTTGCCCTCGGCGTACTGCTTGGCGAGGACCTCGGAGGTGTGGAACACGCCGTAGTGGATCAGGTTGAGGAGTCCGGTGGTCTGGGCGGTCTGCTCGCAGTGTCCGACGTAGGTAAAGCCGTTGGAGCAGTCCACGGCGTAGAAGTGGTCCATCCGGCTGCCGTGAGTGATTGATCCGCCTGCTGGCTGCATGGGGGGTGCTCCACGATGCGTGTCGGCCGCGGGCATGATACCCGAGGCTTCGCGGACTCAGCCTCGGCATCCATTGCCCGACATCAATGCGCCATGGCGACGCTCGAGAGGTTTTTGACGAGTTCGCCGACGACGGCCTTGGCGTCGCCGAAGAGCATCCAGGTCTTGTCGAGGAAGTAGAGTTCGTTGTCGATGCCGGCGAAGCCCGGGTTCTTGCTGCGTTTGACGGCGTAGACGGTTCGGGCCTTGTCGGCGTCGATGATGGGCATGCCGAAGATGGGGCTTGACTTGTCGTAGCGGGCGCAGGGATTGACGACGTCGTTGGCGCCGAGGACGAGGCAGACATCGCACTGCGGCATGTCGGAGTTGATGTCGTCCATCTCGACGAGGTCGTCGTAGGGGATCTCGGCCTCGGCGAGCAGGACGTTCATGTGCCCCGGCATGCGGCCGGCGACGGGGTGGATGGCGAATTTGACAGTGACGCCCTGCTTCTTGAGCGCGTCGTACAACTCGCGCACCTTGTGCTGGGCCTGTGCGACCGCCATGCCGTAGCCGGGGACGATGACGACGAGGTTTGCCTGGCTCATGATCTCGGCGGCGTTTTCTGGGGTTTCGGGCTTGTACTGCTTCTGCTCGCCTCCCGCGGCCTTTTGTTGTACCTGGCCGAAGGCGCCGAAGAGGACGTTGGCGAAGGAGCGGTTCATGGCCTTGCACATGATGATGGAGAGGATCAGGCCGCTGGACCCGTCGAGCGCGCCTGCGGTGATGAGCAGTTTGTTGTCGAGGACGAATCCCATGGCGACGGCGGCGAGTCCCGCATAGGAGTTGAGGATGGCGATGACGGTCGGCATGTCGGCGCCGCCGATGGGCATGACGAGCATCCAGCCGAAGTTGAGCGCGAGGAGGATGACGACGCCGAAGAGCCACGGCGTCGCCGCGCTCGTCGGGTTCAGCACGATGAAGACGCCCATGACGATGGCGACGCCGAAGGCGACGAGGTTGACGAAGTTCTGCCCCTTGTAGACCCACGGTCGTTGCGGGATCCACTTGACTTCCTGGAGTTTCGCGGCGGCGATGAGGCTGCCCGTGAGCGTGAGGTAGCCGAGGATGATCTCGACGACGATCGCCGAGACGCGGAATGGAGTCAGGTTCTGCGGCTCGTGGCGGAGCCAGAAATAGAACTCGGCGGTGCCGACGAGTCCCGCGGCGAGCCCGCCGAAGGCGTGCGAGAGGGCGGTCCGCTGGGGCACGGCGGTGATGGGCACCATCGCGAGCCAGACGCCCGGCCCGAAGGCGAGCACGATCGGGATGATGACCCAGAGGTGTCGGGCGAGATCGGTGTGCCCCGAGACTCTGGGCATGGCCCACGTGGCGAGGATGGCGGTGCCCATGCCGATGACGCCCGCGTACACGCCGCGGCGTGCCGTCTTGGGGTCGCTCAGCCAGTGGAGCGAGAGGACGAAAAGCCCCGTGGCGAGCAGATAGGCGAGTTGGATGATGTTGTCGTTCATGACTTGGCGGGTCCTGAGGTCTTGAACATGCGGAGCATCCGGTCGGTGATCATGAAGCCGCTGATGATGTTGGTCATGGAGCAGAAGAGTGCGATGGCGCCGAGCAGGCGGATGCCCGTCGGATAGCCCTCGCCGCCCGCGATCATGATGGAGCCGACGACGGCGATGGCGGAGATGGCGTTCGTCAGCGACATCAGTGGGGTATGCAGCAGGCGGGAGACGCGGCGGATGACGCCGATGCCGATGAAGGTCGCCAGCATGAAGACGAAGAGCATCGTGACGAAGTCAAGCGGCTCGGCGGCGTGGGGCTGGGCCGCGGGCGCGCCGGCCTCCTGGGCGAGGAGCAGCGATGGGATGAGCGTGGCCTGGGGAATCATGGGCGGAGTACTCCGGGATGTTCAGACGGGCTGCGGGACGCCGCGGCGTTGCAGCGCCTCCCGCGTTTTGGCGTGGACGACCTCGCCCGCGTGCGTGATGAGCGCGCCCGCGAGGATCTCGTCCTTCAGGTCGAAGTTGAACGTCTTTTCCTTCTCTTTCCAGAAGTTGAGGATGAAGTTTGTGAGGTTGCGCGACCAGAGGACGCTGGCGTGCGTCGGCATGGTCGAGGGGACGTTGAGCGGCGCCGCGATGGTTACGCCGTGGGAGACGATGGTCTCACCGGGGCGGGAGAGTTCGCAGTTTCCGCCGCCTTCCGCGGCGAGATCGACGATCACCGATCCGGGCTTCATTCGGCGGACCATCTCGGCGGTGATGAGTTTGGGGGCGAAGGCGCCGCCGATGAGGGCGGTGGTGATGACGGCGTCGGAGATGGCGCACTGTTCGACGAGCATCTGGCGCTGGCGGGCCTTGTCGTCTTCCGAGAGTTCCTTGGCGTAGCCGCCGCCGGCCTGGGCGCTGACCTTGAGGTCGATGCCGACGTACTTCGCGCCGACGCTCTCGATCTGTTCCTTGACTTCGGGGCGCACGTCGGTGGCGTAGACGCTCGCGCCGATGCGGCGGGAGGTGGCGATCGCCTGGAGGCCCGCGACGCCGGCGCCGATGACGAAGTACTTCGCGGAGGGGATGGTTCCCGCGGCGGTCATGAGCATCGGGGTGTACTTCCCGAGGAGTTGGGCCGCCATCAGGGCGCCACGGTATCCGCCGATGTTCGCCATGGACGAAAGGGTGTCCATCGCCTGGGCCCGCGTGGTGCGCGGGATGGCGTCGGTCGAGAACGCGGAGACCCGCCGCGACGCGAGCATCTCGACGACCTCGAGATTCCGCAGCGGCATCAGCCCGGTCAGGATCATGCTCTCCGGGCGGTAGAGTTCGGCCTCGTGGGCGTCGAGGCGGTCGTTCCTCGCGGGGACGCCGACCTTGGCGACGAGGTCCGCCTTGTCGTACAACGCGCGGACATCGCCCTCGATGACGGCACCGACATCCTTGTAGGCTTCATCGGCGAAGCAGGCGACGGCGCCCGCGTCCTTCTCCACCGACACCTTGATCCCCGCGGCGGTGAGTTTCTTCACCGACTCGGGAACCAACGCGACGCGTTTCTCACCGGGAACCACTTCACGAGCAACAGCGACATTCATGGCGTTGATCCGGGATGTTCCGCGACGTGTTCGCCCCCCGCCCCCGGGGGGCGAACACGTCGCGGCTGATGAAAGCGACCGGAGAAAGAGTATATGAAGATACAGTGGTCCGACGCCTGCGAAGCGCGTGCCGATCGGGTGGGGTGGGGGCGGCGCCACCTTTCGCGGACGCGCGGGGTTCGTCCTTCCCGGAATCAGTAAAGGATGAATCTCGCCGAATACCGCCGATTCCCGCCCGTGGGAACCGAAGGCCCGAATTCGTCAAAAGCGGGATATCCGGGTCCGGACATACAGTTTGCTAGGGTGTTGATGCGTGGCATGCCCATTCAAGGGCATGGTTGCGTGGCTTGCCCTTTCCAGGGCATGGTTGCGTGGCATGCCCTTTCAAGGGCATGGTTGCGTGGCATGCCCTTTCAAGGGCATGGCTTCGCGGCATGGTCTCGGTCGCCGCAGCGATCTGCGAAAGCGGCCATGCCACTGGGGTCATGGCCTGGAAAGGCCATGCCACTGGGAACATGGCCTGGAAAGGCCATGCCACTGGGGTCATGGCCTGGGAAGGCCATGCCACTGGGATCATGGCCTGGGAAGGCCATGCCACTGGGATCATGGCCTGGGAAGGCCATGCCACTGGGGTCATGGCCTGGAAAGGCCATGCCACTGGGATCATGGCCTGGAAAGGCCATGCCACTGGGAACATGGCCTGGAAAGGCCATGCCACTGGGATCATGGCCTGGGAAGGCCATGCCACTGGGAACATGGCCTGGAAAGGCCATGCCACGGGTTGCAGGAGGTATGCATGACGGCGGTAAATCTCTCGCAGTTAGGCCCGGCGTTCCGCGACTCTCATCCGCCTTTGCGCGACGGCGATGCGGTGCTCGAGGCGGACGCTTGCCTTCAATGCGGGGGGCCTTGCGCGCCCGCCCCTTGCGTCAACGCCTGCCCTACGGGGATCGATATTCCCGGGTTTATCCGCGACATCGCGGAGCAGCGACCGGTGAACGCGGCGGAGAAGATCTTCGCGGACAACATCCTCGGCGGAACGTGTGCACGCGTCTGTCCCGTGCAGGTTTTGTGCGAGGGTTCGTGCGTGCTGCTCAAGGAGGGTCGGCGGCCGATCCAGATCGGTCGGCTCCAGCGGTTCGCGACGGACAAGGCGCTCGACGCGGGGGCGCGCGTCGTGCCTAAGCCGACGGGTGCGAGGAACGGGAAGAGCGTGGGGGTGATCGGCGGCGGACCGGCGGGGCTCGCGTGCGCCGCGGAACTCGTCCGGCTGGGGTATCGCGTCGCGGTCTACGAGCGGAATGAGTATCCGGGCGGGCTGATCACGCGCGGCATCGCGCCGTACAAGCAGCAGTACGAGCCGCTGCCCCAGGAGCTGGCGCAGATCCGCGACATGGGCGTCGAAGTCGTGTTCGGCGCGGCGGTCGGGCACAACGTGGCCGTCGAGGAACTCAGGAAGAAGCACGACGCCATCTTCCTCGGCGTCGGGCTGGGCGACGACATGCCGGCGAAGATTCCGGGCGAGGACCTGCCCGGGGTGTGGGAGTCGCTGCGATTCATCGAAACGCTGAAACTGAGCGCGTCGAAGGGCGTGAGCATCGGGCGGCGCGTGGCCGTGATCGGCGGCGGGAACACGGCGATCGACGTGGCGCGCGAGGCCGTCATGCTCCGAAACGCCGAGGTGTCCAGCGGGAACACGGCGGTGGATGTTGCTCGGCAGGCGGTGATGCTCGGCGCGACGGAGGTGATGATCCTCTACCGCCGCGGTGAATCGGAGATGCCCGCGTTCAAGCACGAAATCGTCGCGGCGAAACGCGAGGGGGTGAAGATCATTCCGCTCGTCGCCCCGCTTGAGTTCCTCGGAAGCGGACGCATCACGGGAGTGAAATGCCAGCGGATGCAACTCGGCGCGCCGGACGCCTCCGGCCGGCCCAAGCCCGAGCCGATCCCCGGATCGGAGTTCGTGGTCGAGGTTGACACCGCCATCAAGGCGATCGGGCAGAAGCCGCACCTGGACCTGCTGAGCAAGTTCGGCCTTGAGATGAAGGGCTCGGTGGTCCGCGTCGACGCGGACGGGCGCACGAATGTGAAGGGGGTGTACGCGGGGGGCGACTGCATCAACGGCGGGGCGACTGTGGTGCAGGCGGTGCGCGATGGGCGCAACGCGGCGCGGATCATCGACGGCGATCTGTCCGGGAAGCCGCCGCCGAAGCGTGAGGCGGCGCCGCCCCCGCACGTCGAGTCGGCGGACGGGACGCTCCGGCATTTCCAGATGGACTACCGGCTGACGACGGCGCCCCGGCTGTGCAAGGGTTGCAACATCTGCGTCACGGGCTGCCCCAGCGACACGCTGGCGCTCGATGAACACAACAGGATCGTGGTGACGAGCCCTAATACCTGCGTGTTCTGCGGCATATGCGAGTCGCGGTGCCCGGACTTCGCCATCTGGATCGTCCGCGGCGACTCGGAGCGGACGCGCCGGCCCCTTCCGGGGGCCGCCGTCGAACAGGAGATCCCGGCATGAGATCGCAACGGCTTGTCCAAGGGAACGAGGCCTGCGCCCACGCGGCGCTGTACGCGGGCCTCAACTTCTACGCCGGGTATCCGATCACGCCTTCGAGCGAGATCATGGAAATCCTCGCCCACGCCATGCCCGCGAAGGGACGCATGTTCATCCAGATGGAGGACGAGATCGCGTCCATCTCGGCGATCATCGGGGCGGCGTGGGGCGGTGCGAAGACGATGACCGCGACGAGCGGGCCCGGATTCTCGCTCATGCAGGAGGGGATCGGCTACGCGGCGATCACCGAGACTCCCTGCGTCATCGTGAACTGCCAGCGGTGGGGGCCTTCGACCGGCCAGCCGACCAAGGCGGCGCAGGGCGACGTCATGCAGGCGATCTGGGGGACGCACGGCGACCATCCGGTGATCGTGCTGACGGCGTCGAACGTGCGCGATGCCTTCGAGATGACGGTCAAGGCGTTCAACTGCGCGGAGCGGTACCGCGTCCCGGTCATTCTGCTGATGGACGAGGTCCTGGCGCACATGCGGGAGAACATCGTGTGGCCCGAGCCGGGGGAGATCGAGGTCGTGGAGCGGCGCCGGCCCGCGGAAATCAAGGGCTTCAAGCCCTTCGCGGACGATGCGTTCCTGCCGTTCGGCGCGGGGGCGCGGTTCCATATCACGGGCCTCGCCCACGGAGCGGAGGGGTTCGCGGTCTCGGATGCCGCGGCGGGGCGCGAACTCAAGCGGATCGTCGGGAAGGTCCAGGATCACGCCTCGGAACTCGCGATGTTCGACCGCTTCATGCTCGACGACGCGGACCTTGCGATCGTCTCCTACGGGATCACGAGCCGGCCGGCGCAGGCCGCCGTCGAGATGCTCCGGCGCGAGGGCGTTCGCGCGGGTTTGCTGAGTCTGAAGACGCTCTGGCCGTTCCCGGATCATGTCCTGAAGGAGGTCGCGGAGCGCGTGGACCGGATCGTCGTGCCGGAGTTGAACATGGGACAACTGGTGCGAGAGATCGGGCGTTCGGCGGGCGGGCGCTGCGAGGTGATCCCGGTCGGTCGGATCGACGGGCACCTGCTGACGCCGGCGCAGATCGTCGAGCCAGCGCGGGCCGGGAAAGGAGTGTTGGTGTCATGAGCGAGGGATACCGCAAATACCTCCGAGTGAGTCAGTTGCCGCACGTGTGGTGTCCCGGGTGCGGGAACGGGATGATCGTGAAGTCGCTGCTCGAGGCGGTGGGCGAACTGCGGCTCGATCAGAACAAGGTCGTGGTGGTGAGCGGCATCGGCTGCTCCGGGCGCACGCCGTTCGTGCTCGACTTCAACACGATGCACACGACGCACGGTCGGGCGCTGGCGTTCGCGACGGGCATCAAACTCGCGAACCCGGAGTTGCACGTGATCGTGGTGATGGGCGACGGCGATGCGTCGGCGATCGGCGGGAACCACTTCATCCATGCCTGCCGGCGAAACCTGAACCTGACGGCCCTGGTGTTCAACAACGGGATCTACGGCCTGACGGGCGGGCAGCAGGCGCCGACCACGCCGATCGGCAAACGCAGCACGACCTCGGAAGCGGGGAGCATCGAGCCGGCGTTCGATCTTGTCCGGCTGGCGCTCGGCGCGGGCGCGGGGTTCGTGGCGCGCACGACGTCGTTCGATCACAAGCAGATGACGGCGTACATCAAGAAGGCGATCCAGTATCCGGGCTTCTCGATCCTTGATGTGATGACGACCTGCCCCACGTATTTCGGGCGGATGAACGACATCGCGGAACCCTACGACATGCTGGAATACCTGCGCGACACGACGTCCCCGATGTACGACTGCACGTGCGAGCCGCAGGAGCCCGTCCGGCCTGATGTTCTTCCGACCGGCGTTTTTCGTGAGGAGGAGCGGGCCGACTACGCATCGCTGTATTCGCAGAAGATCGCCACGTATGCGGCATCGGAGGGGAAACGATGAAGGACCCGGTGCAGATTCGATTCAGCGGCTCAGGCGGCCAGGGGATGATCACGGCGGGAGTGATCCTCGCCGAGGCCGCGATGCTCGACGGGCTGAACGTCGTGCAGACGCAGACCTATGGCCCGGAGGCCCGCCTCGGCTCAAGCCGGGCGGAGGTGATCATCTCGCGCGGCGTGATCGCGTACCCGGAAGTTACCGTGCCCGACATCCTGATGTGTCTGTCGCAGGAGGCCGCCCGAAAGTACATCAAGCATACGCGCCCGGAAACGATCGTCATCTTTGATTCGACGAACGTGCCCGAGGACGTAACAGGGGCGGGGGCGATCCACCGCCTGCCGATCACCGAGGCGGCGGTCGGCGTCGGGCGCAGCGTGGTGGCGAACACGGTCGCGCTGTGCGTGATGAACACGATCGCGCGGGTGGTTTCGCCCGAAGCGCTCTCTCGCGCGATCGTGGCAAGGGTGCCGGCGAAGTACCGGGAACTGAATCAGAAGGCGATCGCCGTGGGAGTCGAGTTGGCGTCGTCGGCGGGATGAACTCCAGGCCGGTCTTTCGGGAAGAGGTGCCGGCGCACCGCTCCACGAATGCCCGCGGGAATCTTATCGAGAGAATGAAACCGGAGCCGCCCCACGGCGGTGTTGGGCCCCCGCTGGTCAGGCGGCGCAACGACGAAGGGAGCCAAAGGCGGATTCAGAGCGGGAATTTGAGATATTAGATTTAAGATTTCAGATTCCGAATCTCAGGTTTCGTCTTGAGCCGGTCATGCTTGAAGCCGTGCGTTCGGCGGTCGCCACCAAGCCTTCGCGCCGCCGATCGAGCCCGGGAGCGCCGCAATCGTGCCAAAGCGAGTCGCAAGGCGTCGGTCTCTCGCCTCCCAGTTTCGTCAACGACCGGCGCGGTGCGTTTTCCGCTTTGCGCCCTCAGGCAAGGTCAAGTCAACCGCCCGCGTCCCCTTTCATCCACTTTGCCACGGCGTCCTGACGAGCACGCTCAAGGGACTCGACGAGCGTCTGGGCTCGTTCCTTGCGCTCTTTCGCCTCCCTGATCTCATCCGTCAGGTAGCGAGAGCCTTTGATGTCAGAATTCTGAAGCGACTGAGACCACCCCGCGAGTTGGCGGGAGACGGATTCGGCCTGAGATTTGAGATCTGAAATTTCAGATCTCAAATGTGAAGCGGCCGGGAGCAACAGCAGTACGTTCAGCATCGAGCGGACCTCGCCGGCGCTGCCTTTGGCGATGTAGAGGAAGCGGATCAGTTCGGTGGTTGAACCAAGTTCGAATCCCTCGGCAACGTTGTTGCTCACGGACAGCCCGGCCCGCAGGATCTGGTCCTTCAGATCGCCCCGGTTGGGGAAGTCGGATCGCGCCGTCAGCGCGTCGATGCCGACGAACAGCCGCGCCGCCGCCTGCCACGCGGGAAGATCCTCGAAGCGCGAATACGCCATGGCCTCACGCCCCGATGTTCATCGACAGCAGGAACTCCGCATTCGTCTTGCACTTCTTCAGGCGGCTCTTCATCAGTTCCATCGCCTCGACGACGTTCATATCGGAGAGGACCTTGCGCAGGCGATAGGTGAGTTCGAGTTCCTTCTTGTCGAGGAGAAGTTCCTCGCGGCGCGTTCCCGACGCGGCGACGTCGATGGCGGGCCAGATGCGCTTGTCCACGAGTTTACGGTCGAGGTGGAGTTCGCTGTTGCCGGTGCCCTTGAACTCCTCGAAGATGACCTCGTCCGCTTTCGAGCCTGTATCGACGAGGGCCGTGCCGAGGATGGTGAGGGACCCGCCGTGCTCGATGGCGCGGGCCGACCCGAAGAACTTTTTGGGTCGGACGAGGGCGTTGGAGTCGATGCCGCCGGTCATGATCTTGCCCGAGTGAGGCTGGGCGGCGTTGTAGGCGCGGGCGAGGCGCGTGATCGAGTCGAGGAGGATGACGCAGTGCTGCCCGTATTCGACGTACCGGCGGGCCTTTTCGATGACCATCTCGGCGACGGCGACGTGACGCGATGAATCCTCGTCGAAGGTCGAGGCGATGACCTCGACATCCTTCGACGTGTTCCGGCGGAAGTCGGTGACTTCCTCCGGCCGCTCGTCGATCAGCAGAACGAGGATCTTGACCTCGGGGTAGTTCTTGCTGATCGCCTGGGTGATCTTCTGCAGGAGGACGGTCTTTCCGGTGCGCGGCGGGGCGACGATGAGTCCGCGCTGCCCGCGTCCGATCGGGGCCACAAGATCGACGATGCGCATCTCGATCTGGTCCGGCTCCGTTTCCAGGACGTACCTCTGCTCGGGGTGCAGCGGGGTGAGGTCCTCGAAGATCGGAAGTCGGCGAGCCTCCGCCGGGTCTTTGCCGTTGATTCTGTCGATGCGGAGCAGGGTGAAGAACTTTTCGTTGTCCTTCGGCGGGCGGATGGCGCCCTTGATTTCCATGCCCCGCCGGAGTCCCATTCGGCGGACCATCTGCGGGGCGACGTAGATGTCGTCCGGCGAGTGAAGGTACGACTGTTCGGGCGAGCGAAGGAACCCGTAGCCCTCCTGCGCGATCTCGAGCGTGCCTTCGCCGAAGATGAGGCCGGTCTCGGCGGCCTTCTTCCTGAGCAACTGGAAGATGAGGTCCTGGCGCGGGAGCTTGTGGAACTCCGTCAGCCCTTCCTGTTCCGCGAACTTGTGGAGTTTGCCGATCTCCATGCGCTGGAGTTCGGACATGTGCAGGGCCTTCTTCTCGGCCTCGGCGTACTCGCTCGACTGCGCGATGCGCTCAAGAGCCTGAGCCTCGCGCTCGATCTCGTCGTCCGAGGGCAGGAATCCCGCGGCGATCATCTGGCCTACCTGTCCGCCGCCGCCGCCACCACCACCACCGCCACCGCCACCACCACCCGGGAACCCACCACCGCCGGGGAAGCCACCCATGCCGCCGCCGCCCCCGCCGCGCTTCTTCTTTTTCTTTCGACGCCCGCCGCCTTGCCCCTGCATCATCTGCATCGACCCGCCTCCGAAGTTGCGCTGATGCTGTTGTTGGTACCCGCCGAAGCCCCCGCCTCCACCGCCACCGCCACCGCCGCCACCGCCACCGCCGCCGCCGCCGCTCTGACCCTGGTTGGAACCGCCTTGAT
>CAZBDZ010000079.1:0-1562 GCA_964490785.1 uncultured Phycisphaeraceae bacterium | reverse complement strand
CCGCCACCGCCACCGCCGCCGCCGCCGCTCTGACCCTGGTTGGAACCGCCTTGATTCTGCTGCCCGATCGGCTGCGGCTGGGCGATCTCAGGCCGAGCGCCCGGGACCTGCTGGAAGGGCGCGGGTCCCGGCGATCCGCCATGATTCTGACCCGCCCAAGATGGAACGGGCCGGGGCTGCTGAGGCTGTTGATGTTGCGGTTGTTGGTGCGGTTGCTGCGGCTGATACTGCGGCTGCGGCGGCGTGGTTGGCCCCCCTCCACCGTGCGCCGGCCCGCCGAGATTCGAGGGCCACGCGGGAGACGATCCCTGCGGCCTGACTGGTTCAGGTTGGCGGTATTCGTACTGTCTCGGCTCCTGCGGCCGCGGCTCCGTCGCCGGTCTGGTCGGCGGCGCCACCGCCGCCGGCGGCGCGGGCCGCAGCTCAACCGCGACGCGCGGCTCCTCACCTCGGCCTGTTGAGCCGGCTCGTTCAACCGGACGCGGCGCATCACCCGCTCCACTTTCCGTGGGCTTGGGGCGACGCTTCTTGGCACCCTCGTCGGACTCGGACGCGGTGCGGGACGATCGGCTGGTCGTCTTGGCCATGAGATCAGATTCCTGATTGATGTAGGGTCATGCTGGGCAACTTGCCCACTGTTCCGCGGCGTGATTCAGCCGCCGAAACTCAGTGCATCGATTCGCTGCATCACTCGATGGGGATTCCAGAAAACGCGGAACCGGCCCGTCAAAGCCGGGCGGAGAGTCCCCAGTTGAGCGAAGTTCCATGAAAGCCGGTCAGGCCGACGGCCCGCCCGCGACCGGGCTACTCGCCCTGGCCACTCAAGAGTATACCCGCGATCTCCCGGCAACGCTCGGCGAGGTCAACCCCCTCCCGTTCGTTCTGAATAACAAACCGGCAAAGGGCCTTCTTCCGCTCCAAAGGCCACTGGGCCGCCTGCCGCCTGAGGTATTCCTCCTCACTCCACCCCCGACTCCTCCGCGAACGCGCCATCCTTATCCCCAGCGGCGCATCGACGAAGGCAACCGCATCGCACTCCTTATCCAACCCCGCCTCGAACAACAGAGGGGCGTCGTAGACCACTCCGGGAGGCGTCCGTCCGCTCCTCGCTGTCGCCGCGGCGATCGCGGCGCGTCGGCTCTTCGCGATCAACGGATGGATCAGGCTTTCCAGCCGCTTCCGCTCGGCTTCATTGCTGAACACGATCGCCCCCACGGCGGCTCGGTCCACTTCGCCCTCGGAATCCAGGACGCCCGGGCCCCACCAATCCACCAACTCCTTCTTCACATCCGGCAGCATCAACGCGGCCTTGGCCTCGGCGTCGGAATCGATGACGACCCATCCGATGTTCCCGAACTCCGCCGCGACGTTGGATTTCCCGCTCCCGATCCCCCCCGCAATCCCCAACACCACAGGCCCCCCTCCCCCTAGGCCGCACTGTTCCTCCTGCATCGCCATGACTTTGACAAGTCCCGCTTGACCCCCGGCCTCGACCATATGACAATACCACCGCCGCGGGCGTAGTTCAGCGGTAGAACGTCAGCTTCCCAAGCTGAATGTCG
>CAZBDZ010000078.1:1471-16021 GCA_964490785.1 uncultured Phycisphaeraceae bacterium | reverse complement strand
GGGCTGAGTACCAATCCAGCCGCCCAAGTCCTCGGAAGTGATCTTGCGATTGCCCCGCGACCATCCTGCCCCGTCGCCTCGCCGCCCGGCCCCGGCCTATCATCGTGCAACTCCCTGCCGGGGCGAGCGTCCCGGTCGGCTGCCCACGGAGCCACTCATGTCGTTCGCCTCCACACTCCCCGCGATCCCATCCTATGTAACGCTCATCCGCTTCGACCCGCCCCCGGAGGCCGACTATCCGCCTGTCCGTCTCGTCAGCGAGGAAGACAAGCCCTCCACCGCGGCCCTCCTTGAAGAGGTCAAGAACGAGCGCGACCGCGTCTACATCGTCGACCTCACGGGACGCTCGTTCTGCGGCACGATGCGCCTGGGGCATCTCATCCGCCTGCAGCAGGCCCTCCGCTCGAGCGGGCGAATCCTCCGCATCGCCGCGGATCACAAGGAACTGCTCGACGTCTTCCGTCTCACTCGGCTGAATACGATCATGTCGGTGTCGTCGAGCCTCGCCGACGCCCTCGCCGATGCGCTGCGTCCGATCTGACGCCGCGTCGTCCGAGAACACCAGCGAGCACGCAAAGCCCCCGTTCATATGACGCGTCCGGCGTTCGCCGCCGAGGCACGCTGGGAATCCCCCTGAAGCGGCGTGGGTCGCGGTCCGATGAGCCTTGCCGACGAGGGCCGAACGCTCTCGCAGGGGAGTCTCCACGTGCCTGCGACACGATCCCGAACCGAGAACTGGCGGCAGTGCCTGAACGACCTCTTCCAGAAGGGCGGGGCGATCGAGATCACGCTGGCCCAGAACGCCGACAACGCCGGCTCGCAGCAGGGCGGCTCGGACCTGATCTGGCGCGTCCGCGTCATGGGGCTGAGCGACACGGAAATCCTCATCGAGCAGCCGGCCGCGCTCGGGCACACCATCAGGCTTCAGGACGGCATCAAACTCGTCGGGCTGATCGCAATCGGGCAGAACCGCTGGATGTTCAAGACCTCGAACCTCGGGGAGACCGACGTCGCCGCCGCGAACGGCCGACGCCTGCGCGTCTACCGCCTCGGCATGCCGGAACGCGTCGAGCGGTGTCAGCGCCGGAACTTCTACCGCATCTCGACCGTCGGCCTGACTCTGCCGCGGGTCGAAGTGTTCCCGCTGCTGGACCCCGCGAGCGCCGTCATCGCCGAGACCTCGAACCGCTGCCAGATCCTCGACATGATCGACCAGCGTGCCGGCCTGGGGCCTGACAAGCCCGCGCCCGCCGTGATGCCCGAGGTCGGGCCCATGACCAACGCCACCCTCGTCAATATCGGCGGCGGCGGCGCGGGACTCCTCTTCGAGGCCGACGAGTCGCTGAAACTCGACGCCTCGGTCATGTACTGGCTCCGCATCGGCCTCGCCCCGCCCGTGCCCGCGCCGCTCGGCGTCTGCGCACGCCTCAAGCACACCCACATCGACTCGGCCCAACGCGTCTACGCCGGCATGGCGTTCGAGTTCGGCCACGGCCCGAATCACGAGAAGTTCGTCGTGGACCAGTTGCTCCGCTACGTCGCACAGGTCCAGCGCGAGCAACTCAAACGCACCGCGATCGACTGAGACGAATCACCGCCCATCCGTGCGCACGCTCGGGATGAGCGGAGGCTCCGCGCAGCGAATCCCGTGGTAACTCCGCACACTGTCGATCGAATCCCCGCGCCGGGCGCTCAATACCCGTCGTGATACGGGTTCTCCGTCGCCTGCGTCTGCGTCACCTCGGGGTGATCCTCGGAGAGGTTGCGCGTATGCCGGCGGGAGCCCTGCAGGAACCAGTAGTCCTGGATGTCCGGGGCGTCGTGCTTGATGAGGCGCGTGAGTTCCGTCGGCTCTTCATCGACCCAGACGTTGATGTTGCCGCGGTTCGTGCGCAGCGCGACGGGATTGGCGCCGCCGTTCAGCCGGGCCGTGTGCAACCCCGGTGCGGTGTAGGAGTTGTCGGTCCCCTGCACGCGGTCGCGGTACCAGACCCTGCCTTCGAGCGTCGCCATGTCGAACAGGCCCGTCGAGCCGACGGGCACCTGGTAATAAATCTCGCCGTCGGTCGTCGTGATGGCGACGGGGTCGGTCATGGGCTTGGCCGTGCGGAACTCGACCGACCCGAGGTGGTTCGTGATGGATGTTCCGCCGGAGGTGCCGACGACTTCGACGACGCCCCCGGTGTTGACGACGCGGAGCCCCTCGCAGCGGGGCACGCTTACGTAAAGGCTGACCCAGTGGTCGCCCATGTTCTCGCGGGGCGAGCCGGTGCGGATCTTCAGCACGCCGCGGGCGCCCTCCTCGACCAGGTCGGCGTCAATCCAGATCTCGTCGATCGCCGCGACGGGCTGATCGCCCATGGAGACGCCGGCGCTCGCCTTGGCCGACACGACCGCCTGCTGCACGCGGTGATCGGTGCGGACCTCGACGCTGCCTCGGAAGTTCTCGATGTCCAAGGCGAGCATCCCCGTGGTCGGCGCGATGTCGAGCGTGTAGCCCCGCGGCTTGGAGACCGAGCATCCCCCGAGCCACGCCGACGCGGCGCACAACGCCAATCCGAGCATCCTGATCCGATCCGTCATGGTCGACTCCTGTGGGTCCGAGAACGCAGGCCGATCTTCACCATACTTGATCGGCCGGTGGGCGGTTCAACCGAAGCGCAATCACGCCGGGGCGAGCACATACAGCCCGTACCCGCCCACGATCCGCCCCCGCGGGCCCCGCAGGGCGTCAAGCCCCTCGGCATCGCAGACCCCCAGCACGCGCCACCGGGCCTTGCCGAGCAGACGGGACCATTCGCCTTGGGAGTACGCCCGCAGGTCGTACCGGCTGTCGAGGTGGCGCGCCCCGGTCGGCGTCGTGATCGTGAGGTGGCTGATCACGCGCTCGATGCGCTCGCCGCGCCGGGGCGGGAGATATTGCACCGCCTGCTGCACGTGGACCCGTCCGCGCCGGCCTTGCCAGATGTCCTCGGACGGGAACTCGAGGCCATACCGGCAGGTCTCGATGCCCACCACATACACGCCGCCGGGGGCCAGCGCCCGCCGCATGCACGCAAAGTGAGCCAGCATCGCGCGGTCGGACGGCAGATGGCGGATCGTGTTGATGGGGCAGAACGCGAACGTCGCCCGCGCCGGCGGTGCGAAATCAGTCAGATCGGCGACGAAGAACCGCGCCCCTTCTCCTCGGCGCTTCATCATCATCCGCGCGTAGCCGATCATGCTCTCGGACCGGTCGAAGCCCATGACGCGGATGCCCCGTCCCGCGGCGGTGCGCAAGTAGCGCCCCGATCCGCACGCCGGTTCGAGCCACGCGCGCCGCCCCCTCGCGGTGCGGAATCGCGTCTCGATGCGCTCCAGCCCCGTAACCTCGCGCGCCGTTCCGGCGGCGTGGAGGATGTCGTACCACGCGGGATAGTCGTACCAGTCGCCGGTCATGCGGGGCCCGCACGATAGCCGCCGTGCAACCCCTTCAACTCACGATGCTCCCCGCCGGCAGGTCGCCCGCGGGCTGGAGCACCACGACGGTGCGCACGGCGTTCGGGTCGGCCGCCGCCGCGTCCTTCGGAATGTCGCTGGCGGCAAGCAGCATGCCGCGGGACTCCTCGCCCCGGATGACGCGAGGCGCGAGATTGGCGACGATCACGATGAGCCGACCGACGAGCGATTCGGGCGCGTAGTTCGCCCGGATGCCGGCGCAGATCTGCCGGGGGACCCCAGATCCGTCGTCGAGTTGGAGTTTCAGGAGCTTGTCGGCGTTGGGGTGCGCCTCCGCGGCGACCACCCGCGCGACGCGGAGATCGACCTTGGCGAAATCCTCGAATGTGATCTGGGGTTTAGGCTCTGGCATGGGACCGGAGTGTACGGGGAACCCGGGGCGGAAGTAGGCCGGCACACCGCCGAATTCTCCGGCCCGCCCGCCTCCCCGGTCGATACAGTCTCGGCGCATTTCAAGGAGGATCGGCAGTGAGGCTGGATCGACGGCTGTGGCTTGGACGGGTCTTGGGCATCGCGGCGGCGGCCCTCCTTTGCGCGGGGGCCCGCGGCCAGTCGTTCGCCTCGCGCGTCCGCACGGTTCTTGAAGACGCCAAACTGGGCCAGGCTCGCATCGGCTGCGTTGTGCTTGACGGCGCGACGGGCGAGGTCATGGCCTCCGTCCGCGGCGACGAGTCCTTCATCCCCGCCTCGAACATGAAACTGCTCACCAGCGGCGCCGCCCTCGCCGTCCTGGGCAAGGGCTTCCAGTTCGAGACCACACTGATCTACGACCCCGCCGCGGCACGCGTCGTCCTCCGCGGGTCGGGCGACCCGGCCCTCGGCGATCCGAAACTGCTCGAAAAGACCCGCACCAGCGTCGAATGGGTGCTCGACACATGGGTCAACGCGATGAAGTCAGCGGGCGTGCCGCAGGGCGTCGATCTTGTCATCGACGACCGCGTGTTCGATCGGCAGTTCGTCCATCCCTCCTGGCCCGCGGAGCAGTTGAACCGCTGGTACTGCGCCGAGGTGTCGGGGGCGACGTTCCATACGAACCTGCTCTCCATCTTCGCCGACCCGCGCGAACCGGGGCGCCCGCCCGCGGTGAAGACCGAGCCGCTCGCCCCTTGGATCGAGATCCGCAACCGCGCCCGCAGCGTGAAGCAGGGAAACCACACCGCCTGGGCCGCACGCGACGGCGACAAGGGAATCCTCCTCCACGGCGACGTGCGCTTCGCCAACGACCCGGTCGACGTCGCCCTCACCAACCTGCCCGCCTTCATGGCGAAACTGCTCGCCGACCGCATGGCCTCGGCGGGAATCAAGCCGGCGACCGCCCGCGCCGCGGACATCAACGAAAACCTCACCTCCGGCCGGGTCATCCATGCCTTCACCACAGACCTCGAAACCGTCCTCCGCCGCTGCAACGTCGATTCGTACAACCTCTACGCCGAGGCCCTGATCAAACGCCTGGGATACGAGGTCACCCACGCCCCCGGATCGTGGACCAACGGCTCAGCCGTCCTGCGCATGGTCCTGCAGGAGCGACTGGGCATCGACGCGGGCAAGGCCTTCATCGTCGCCGACGGCTCGGGCATGAGCCGGAACAACCGCGTCACCCCGAGGATGCTCGCCACCTGGCTCAAGGAAATGGCGGAGGATCCGGAGATCGGCGACGCCTACCTGGCCTCCCTCCCGCAGGCCGGCGAGGAAGGAACCCTCCGCAAGCGATTCCGCGGCGGGGCGCTGGCGAACGACGTGCGCGCGAAAACGGGCTACCTCTCGGGAGTCTCGGCGATCTCCGGCTATGTAACAAACTCCCAATCCGGCCGACGGATGATCTTCTCGATCATCACGAACGACAAGCCCAACCGCGTCCAACTCGCCGCCATCCGCGAGGCCGAGGAGAAGATCATCCGCCTCGCCGACTCCTGGGTCAGCGGAAAACTGACCCAGGGAGCCGCGGGAGTCCGATAGACCCGCGTTCTCCGGTTCTCACACAGGCTTGCTCTGTTGAAATGCACTGTCCTCAGCCTGAAAGGCTGGCATTCAATTGCCGGGGGCAGAGCGAGTCTTCGAGCGCCGCCCCCGGAAAACTGAGCGACTCAGGCTCTGACAGAGGCTGTGGGCGTCATCGCCCGCGCCGGATGCCGCATCACACGGATTCCACATGGTCTCCGGGCGTCAGAAAAGCCGCTTCTGAGCGAGTCTTCGAGTGAAGAGGCGGATGCCCCCGCCCGGAAGTCTTGTGGGATTCGCATCACTCCCACTCAATCGTCGCCGGCGGCTTGCTCGAAATGTCGTACACCACACGGTTCACGCCGCGGACCTCGTTGATGATCCGCGACGACACCCGCGCCAGCACCTCGTGAGGCAGCCGCGCCCAGTCCGCCGTCATGAAGTCCTCCGACTCCACCGCGCGGATCGCCACCACCGCGTCATACGTCCGCCCGTCGCCCATCACCCCGACGCTCCGCACCGGCAGCAGCACCGCGAACACCTGGCTCGTCCTGCGATACAGGTCCGCCGCCACGATCTCCTCCAGCAGAATCTCATCGCAATCGCGCAAAACATCAAGCCTCGGCTTCGTAACCTCTCCCAGCACGCGCACCGCAAGCCCCGGCCCGGGGAACGGATGCCGCCACACCATCTGGTCGGGCAGCCCCAGCACCTCGCCCAGTTTCCGCACCTCGTCCTTGAACAACTCCCGCAGCGGCTCGACCAGTTCAAACCCCAGTTCCGCCGGCAGCCCGCCGACGTTGTGGTGCAGTTTGATCCCCGCCGCCGTGCCCGCGTGCCCGTGTCCGCTCTCGATCACGTCGGGGTACAGCGTGCCCTGCGCGAGGAACCGCGCATCCTTGATCTCCTCCGCGGCGTGCCTGAAGACTTCGATGAATCGATGCCCGATCCGCCGGCGCTTCTCCTGCGGATCGATGACGCCCGCGAGGTCGCCGAGAAACTCGCGCGACGCGTCAACCACGCGCAGGTCGATGCGGAAATGCCCGCGAAAGGTCGCTTCGACCAGTTCGCGCTCGCTCTTCCGCAAAAGGCCGTTGTCCACGAACACGCACGCCAGTTGATCGCCGATCGCCCGGTGCAGGAGGGCGGCGCACACCGCCGAATCGACGCCGCCCGACAGGCCGCAGATGACCCGCGCTCCCGCGACACGTTCCTTGATGCGCCCGATCTGCTCTTCGAGAAAATCCGCCATCCGCCATGTTCCCCGGCACCCGCAGACCTCGTAGACGAAGTTGCGCAGGATGTCCGCGCCGTGCGGCGTATGGGTCACCTCGGGGTGAAACAGCAGCCCGTGGAACGGGAGCGTGCGATGCCGCACCGCCGCATGCGGGGCCGTGGGCGTGGTTGCGAGTGTCGCGAAGTCCTTGTCAATCGCCTCGACGTGATCGCCGTGGGACATCCAGACCGTGGACTGATCGGGAACCCCCGCGAAGAGCGAAGCCCGATCGCGGATGTGCAACGCCGCCCGTCCGAACTCCCGCTTCGGCCCAGGGGCGATCCGCGACCCCAGCAGATGACACGCGATCTGCATGCCGTAGCAGATGCCCAGAACAGGAATGCCCAGCCGAAAGATGCCCGGATCGCACCTCGGCGCGCCCTTGTCGTACACCGACGACGGGCCGCCCGAGAGGACGATGCCCTTCGCTCCGCGGCGCTTCAACTCCTCGGCGGGAACATCAGGCCGTTCCAGCAGCGCAAGCACGCCCGCCTCACGAATCCGGCGCGCGATCAGTTGCGCCGTCTGCGAGCCGAAGTCGAGAACGTGGATCAGCTCCTGATGTGGGTCGGCGTAGGCCATGAGCGAATGTACACAATCCTATTGCCCCGGAGCGCCGCAACGAACTCGGCTGCCCCGGTCTCGCAGGGCAATCGCATTATCAAAAGGGTGCCCCGGTCTTGCCGTCTGCGGCAAGGCCGGGTCGCACGTGCAACACCGCCCGGCCTCGCCGCAAAGCCGGCGAGACCGGGGCAGCCACAATAATGCGTTTGCCCTGCCCGGTCTCGCCGTCTTTGGCGAGGCCGGGCAATGTCGCCCGACCCTCCCGCCGAGGCGGGGCAACCAATCACGTCGAACTCGGATCATGCGATCGCCCCGCCAAGAACCCCAGGGCAATCGCATGTTCGCTTCGATGTGTTTCGCAGCCCGCGGAGCGGGCGCGGGTTCTTTGCCCCGGACGAAGTCCGGGGGCTCGGGGGTTCCGGGGTTCGGGCGGTTGCCGCCTCTGAAGCCCCGGACGGGGCGACGGTCGCACTGCAGTTCGGCGCGCAACGGATTGCAACACGCCACCTTCGCCCCTTCGGGGCTCCGGCCCAGCGCCCCGCGAACCCCGGACTTCGTCCGGGGCAATGAACCGGCGCCCGCGTTGGGGCTGAGTACCAATCCAGCGGCCCACGACCTCGGAAGTGATCGTGCAATCGCCCCGCCAATACCCCGCGCCGTGGTGGCACGCCCGCGCCAACGTGTATCATCCGCGCATGCGCCCCGTCGCCGCCATTGCCGCGCTCGCCTGCGGAATCCAAGGCTGCTCGCTGCCGGCGCGGCGGGCGGACTTCAATTCCACCGATCCGGCCGAGCGCACGCTCGCCCTCGGCCAGGCGGCCGACGACGCGGACCGCGCGTCGATCCCCGACCTCATCGCCCTCCTCGAAAGCGAAGACTCCGCCGAGCGCATGCTGGCCATCAACGCCCTCGAGAAGAAGACCGGCCAGCGCCTCGGCTACGACTACGCCGACCCCGATCCGGCCCGGCGCGAAGCCGTCGAACGCTGGGTGGCCTGGCACCAAGGGGGGGCAGGCCTCTCGGCGCCCGCCGCCGCGGGGCCGCATGGGCAGTAGAATCAACCCGAGGCCCGATTCAGCCGACCTTTCCGTTCGTCGGGGCCTCGGAGCCGACGGCCACGTGAAGACCCCTCCGCACACCATGGCCCATGCCGACGCCAATCCCCGGTGCGCGCCCATCCCGGACCCCGCGGGACCCGCTCCCGTTCGCGTCGAGATCCTGAGCCAGCCGCGATACCTCGCCGGCGCCCGCGACCTCGTCGCCGCCGTCAGCAAACGGTGCGGGTTCGACGAATCATCCTGCGGGCAGATGGCCCTCGCCGTGGACGAGGCCCTCTGCAACATCATCCGCCACGGGTACGACCGCCGAGGCGACGGCCGCATCTGGATCAGCCTCTGGCCCATCGAGGCCGACGGCAAGGACCCGACCGGCGTCAAGATCGTGATCGAGGACGAGGCCAGGCAGGTCGAGCCCGACACCATCAAGGGCAGGAAACTGGAGGACGTCCGCCCAGGCGGCCTGGGCGTCTACATCATCCACCAGGTCATGGACAAGGCGTACTTCGAGAAGCGAGAGAAGACCGGCATGCGGCTGGTCATGTTCAAGACGCACACGAACCACTGAGCGAGAAAGCAGGAAGACCGGTCATGCTGGAAGTCAACACACAGAACACAGGCGGCTCCATCGTCCTGACACCGTCGGGCGACGTCGACCTCTCCTGCTCGCGCGAACTCCAGACCCACCTCAAACGCGCCCTCGAAAGCAAGCCCAAGGCCCTCGTCGTCAACCTCGAAAAAGTCCCCTACATGGACAGCAGCGGCGTGGCCACACTCGTCGAAGCCATGCAGATCGCACGCAAGCAATCGACGAAACTCGTTCTCTGCGGCCTGCAGGACAAGGTGCGCTCCATCTTCGAGATCGCCCGCCTCGACCGCGTCTTCACCATCGCCGCCGACGTCGCCGCCGCGGGCGCATGACGCCCTGCTCGGATTGCGGTACCCTCACGCCTCATGCCCGAAGCCTCCAACTCAAGCCCGCGGTTCGGGACGCGAATCCTGCGGTACCTCGGCGATCGCGCGCTGGGCCTCCTCGAACACATGGGAGCGCTCTGGTTCCTCCTCCTCGAGACCCTCCGCTGGGTCGTCCGCCGGTTCACGCAGAAAAAGGTCCGCCTCGGCCGGCCCGCCATGGTCGCCCAGATCGTCCGCGTGGGCGTCGCATCGGTCTTCATCGTCATGCTCGTCTCGGGTTCGATCGGGTTCATCCTCGGCCTGCAGATGGCCCCGCCGCTCGACCGTCTGGGCCAGGTCGAACTCATCCCCAACATCATCGCCGTCGCCGTCCTGCGCGAACTCGGCCCGCTCATCGCCGCCATCGTCCTCGTCGGGTTCGCGGGCGCCTCCATCGCCGCCGAGATCGGCACCATGGTCGTCGGCGAGGAAGTCGAAGCCCTCGAAGCCCACGCGCTGAACCCGGTACGCTTCCTCGTCCTGCCGCGCATCATCGCCACGGTCGTCAGCCTCGCGAGCCTCGCCGTCATCTCGAACCTCACCGCGATCGTCGCCGCCGCCACGATGAGCAAAATCATGCTCAAAATCTCGTGGACCACCTATTACCACAACACGCTGACGCAGGTCGAGCCGCGAGACTTCATCACCGGCCTCGTCAAAGCCGCGGTCTTCGGCCTGCTCATCGGCCTGATCGCCTGCGGGAACGGACTCAAGGTTACAGGCGGCGCCGCCGGCGTCGGCAAGGCGACCACCTCCACCGTCGTCGAGTCCGTCGTCGCCGTCATCTTCGCCGACCTGCTCTTCACGACGGTCTTCTATGCCCTTGGGCTTGGATGAGCGCTTCCGGGCCTCTCTCGACCCCCTCACCGCCTCCACCCCACCGGCTGCTCGATCAGCCCATACGTCTCCTTCAGCACCGTCATCCCGAGCCACCCGCCGAGGGTCAGCGCCCCAAGGATCAGCGCCTCCGCCGTGTAGCCCTGACCCGCCATCCACGCGATGCCGTAGAGCGTCACCCAGAACGCCCCGTACCGCCTGATCTTGTCCGCCGCCCGCACGGGGTTCGAGTTCGTCCGCGCCTTGTTCCACGCGAGCGCGAGGAACCCCGCGCCCAGCAGCACCGGCGCGATCGCCGCCTCGATCCTCACCCATCCCGGCCAGACCGTCCCCGCCCGCAGCCATCCCACATACAGCAGTATCCCCGACCAGAACGCCCACCCCAGCGCCGCCAGCCCCAGCCGACGCACCGTCAGCCTCGGCCGCCTCCGCGCCAGCCGATGCGCCACCGCCCCAAGCAGCAGCGCATGCGCCATCACGAACAGCACCGGCCACACGAACACCAGGTGCGCGTTCGCCGTCATCATGTGCGCCCCGTAGATCAGCCCCAGCGTCACCAGCCCGACCGACGGGAAGAACCGCGCCGCCACCGTGTGGAACAAGACGCCCGCCGTCGTGAGCAGGCACATGTACACCGCCGACAGCCCGAGCACGCAAGCCCCCAGCACCGCCGCGATGAGGCTCGCCGCCACGAGCATCGCCGCCGTGTCAACCGAAACCCGCCCCGCGGGCAGAGGCCGATCGGGAAACAGCAGCCGATCCCGCCGAAGATCCACCGTGTCGTTCAGCGCTGTGGCGAACATGAAAATCCCCACCGCGAAGACCGCGCCCCCGCACAGCAGCCGCCACAGCGGCTCATCCCGCAGCACCCCCGCCGCGAACTCGCGCTCATGCCCGCTCGCCCGCGTCCACAGGATCACGAACCACACGTTGCTCACCGCCGCGAACGCGGTGGTAACCCGCGTCAGGTGCAGCAAGGGCGAGACACGAGCCAGCACGCGATCCATCCGCGAATAGTAGATGAACGCCATCGGGCGCCCCGGTCCCGCCGGCTTTGCAGCAAGGCCGGGCATCAGGGCCATCGGAAGGCCGGTGGACGCCGAGGCTGAGGAGTCCGCGACGAAGCCTCGGATTCGTCGCCGATGAAACCCAAGGATTGGATCATGCGATTGCCTCACCCCGCGCCACAGGGCAATCGCATTATCAAGAGGGTGCCCCGGTCTTGCCGTCCGCGGCAAGGCCGGGACGCACTTGCAACGCCGCCCGGCCTCGCTGCAACGCCAGCGAGACCGGGGCAGCCGCAATAATGCGATTGCCCTGCCCCGCGCCAACCCCTCATTCCTGCTCGCCGCCCTCCTGCCCTATCATCCGCCCCGCATGGCCGCAGGACGTTTCGACATCAAACCGCTTCCGCCCAGCGATGGGCGCCGCGTCGCCGTCGTCTGGAGCCGATACAACGACTTCGCGACGCGCCCGCTCCTCGACGGCGCCGTCGCGGAGTTCACGCGCCAAATCGGCTCGGACTCCGGCCTGACCGTCATCGAGACCCAGGGCGCCTTCGAAGTGGCGATCATCGCCCACGCCGCCGCACGCACCCGCCGATTCGACGCCGTCGTCGCCCTCGGCTGCATCATCAAGGGCGAAACAACCCACGACCAGCACCTCGCCCACGCCGTCACGAACTCCCTCCTTGCAACCGCCCGTGAGACCGGCGTCCCCGTCGGCCTCGGCATCCTCACCGTCGATACCGACGCCCAAGCCAGGGATCGCGCCGGCGGAAGCCTCGGCAACAAGGGCACCGAAGCCATGGCCGCCGCCCTCGAAACCGCGGGCGCCCTCGCCGCCCTCGCGCGCCAAACCCCGTCGCCCTCCGCGAAGGGGCCTTGTTGATGGCCACGCCGCGCGACATCCGCCGACTTGCCTTCCAGGCACTCTTCCAACTCGACGCCCGCGGCGAGGACGAGGCCCCGGGAATCCTCGCCGCCCTCCGCGAAATCGGCGACGACGACCCCGCCGAGTTCTCCGACAAGGAAGTCGACAAAGCCTTCTCAATCGCCCGCGCCGCCTACGCCGCCCGACGCGACGCCGACGAGGAAGCCTCGCGCCTCGCCCCGACCTGGCCCGCCAGCAGACAGCCCGCCGTGGACCGCGCCATCATCCGACTCGCCCACTACGAGATGACCCTCGCCGACATCAACCCCAAAATCGCCGTCAACGAGGCCGTCGAACTCGCCAAACGCTACAGCACCGAGCGATCCCCTTCGTTCGTCAACGGCGTGCTCGACAAAATCCTCAAACGAGTCCTCGCGCAAAAACAAGAACCCGATCAATCATGATCCCGCAGCCCCGCCCCGACAATCCCGGAACCCGGTCGGCACGGGTGCCCCGGTCTCGCCGTCCGCGGCGAGGCCGGGTACGGGTTCGTGGCGCCCAGTCCCCGCATTCCCGGATCACACGATCGACCTGCCGAATCCACTCCCACCACCACAATTTGTCGCGCATCGACCGCCGGCGCGCGCGCAATTCAGGACATGCGCCGAATTCCGCTTGCCTCCGCCCATCTGCGCCCGATGCTCCATGCATGAGCCAAGCCGCACTCCAAACCCGACCGCCGTCCCAAAACCACCCGCGCCCCAAAACCACCAAGGACAACCCACCCCCTCCCCCCACTCGGGACTCGGTACTCAGTACTCCGGACTCGGTACTCAGTACTCCGGACTCGGTACTCAGTCCTCAGGACTCCTCCCCCGAGCGCCTCATCACCCTCTATCTCGACCCCGACCTCACCCTCGCCGACATGGCCTTCACCCTCGGCCTCTCGATCCCCGAACTCCTCGACCTCACCGAGCGCGACGAGTTCAAGGCTCTCCTTGAACGCTACGCCGACGCCCACCGCCGGCGCGCCGCCTACCTTGCCGACGCCGCGCTCGTCGCCGCCGCGCGCACCTTCTCCCGCCTCGCCGAGACCTGCGACAAGCCCGAAACCGCTCGTAAAGCCGCCGGCGCTCTCGTCCGCATGAGCCACCCACCTCCCGCCGATTCCCCTCAGGAATCGGTCCCCCGTGCCACCGATTCCCCGTCCGAGGGGAATCGGTGCCGAGCCCCCCGTGCCACCGATTCCCCCCAGGAATCAGTACCGCGCCAGCCTGCGTCCGAGCCCGCGCCGACCGCCACGCCTTCTCCCCGCGACCCGCCTCACCCCGCCGCGCCCCCGCCCTGAATCCCCCATGGGACTCTTCAAATCCATCCTCTCCAAAGTCTCCAAGGGCCTCGAGCGCACCCGCGCCGCCGTCTTCGGCGGACTTCGCTCGCTCCTCCTCGGCAAGCGCCTCGACGACGCCCTCATCGCCGAACTCGAATCGCGCCTCATCCAGGCCGACGTCGGCGTCAAGACCGCCCTCCGCCTCATCGACACTCTGAAGAGAGACTTCAAGGAAGGAAAGATCACCACCGGCGATGAGGTCATCGAGTACCTCAAGCGCGAACTCAAGGCCCTCTGGCCCGCGGAGGATCGCGCGCTCCACTTTGCCTCCCCGACCTCCGACGGCTCGAAATCCCCCACCGTCCTCCTCATCGCCGGCGTCAACGGCGCGGGCAAAACCACCAGCATCGCCAAGATCGCCCACAGCCTCCGCGCCGAAGGCCGATCCGTTCTCCTCGCCGCCTGCGACACCTTCCGCGCCGGCGCCGTCCGCCAACTCGAAATCTGGTCCGAGCGCCTCGGCGTCGAGGTCGTGAAGGGACAGCAGGGGGGCGACCCCGCCGCCGTCGCCTTCGACGCCTGCGACGCCGCCGTCTCCCGAGGCATCGACGTGCTCATCGTGGACACCGCCGGCCGCCTGCACACCCAGGATCACCTCATGCGCCAACTCACCAAGATCCGCGATATCGTCGCCCGCAAAATCCCCGGCGCGCCGCATGAGGTCCTCCTCGTCCTCGACGCCACCACGGGACAGAACGCCGTCCGACAGGCCGAGGAGTTCAAAAAAGCCATCAACGTCACCGGCGTCTTCCTCGCCAAACTCGACGGCACCGCCAAGGGCGGCGTCGTCATCGCCATCCACGAAGCCACCAAAATCCCCGTCAAGTTCATCGGCGTCGGCGAAACGCCCGAAGACGTCGAACCCTTCAACCCCGACCAGTTCATCGACGCGCTCTTCGCCGCATGATCCCCCGTGCCACTGGCGGCTCGCCCGCCAGTGCTCCCCCTCCCTGTGCCACTGGCGGCTCGTCCGCCAGTGCTTTCCTCTGTGCCACTGGCGGCTCGCCCGCCAGTGCTCCCCGCACCGGGTGCCACGGCCAGCGAAGTCGGCCGTGGCGGAGCACCCTGTGCATCCGTCCCCTCACCACGCCCCGTGCCACTGGCGGCTCGTCCGCCAGTGCTCCCCGCACCGGGTGCCACGGCCAGCGAAGTCGGCCGTGGCGGAG
>CAZBDZ010000078.1:0-1371 GCA_964490785.1 uncultured Phycisphaeraceae bacterium | reverse complement strand
CACCCTGTGCATCCGTCCCCTCACCACGCCCCGCGCCACTGGCGGCTCGCCCGCCAGTGCTCCGCCAACGACCGTACCAGCACACGCATTCCCGCATGAACCCGCGCCAATCAACCGCGGAGCGGCGGGATCGGGGCAGCCGAAGGGAGTGCAATCGCCCTGACCCCGCGGGGAGCGTGGACTCCCGAGTGAACGGCATGCTCGCGGGACGCCGTACCATGGATTGGATCATGTGCAAGCCCTCCAGATTGGTGATCGGCCTTGTCGCGTTGTCGTTCCTGGGCGCCTGTGTCTCGCGGCCGGCGGCGGTCGATCCCGTCGGGAAACGCGAAGTTGCTCGGATCGCGCAGCATGGGCTTGTGGCGGAGTTCAATCCGGCGATTGATCGGCTCACGTTCTTCGGGCGCGAGCATGGGGCGAACCTGCTTCACGTGTCGGACCTGGGGCGGGATGTCCCCGCGGACGGTTCGTATGTCTTCTGGGGCGGGTGCTATACATGGGTCTCGCCGCAGAAGGGAGAGGCGGGGTGGGTCGATGCGGACGGGACGCTGAAGAAGGACTGGCCTCCGGACCCGGCGATGGACGTGGGTCCGGCGCAGCGGGCGGGGTGGTCGGCGGGTTCGTTCAAGGTGATCGGGCCGGAGCAGCGGACGGGGCTGCGCGAGGAGAAATCGTTCCGGATCGTGTCTGCGGACTCGGCGGAGTTGTCGTATGTGCTGCGGAATAAGGGTGCGTCGGCGGTCAAGGCGGGGCCTTGGGTGACCTGTGCCGTGGGACTGGAGGATCTGATCGCGGTGCGTCTGCCGGAGGGTGCCGAGGTGTGGGGATGGGATGGGGCCTGCGTGGAGAGGTTCCGGTCGATCACGGGGCCGGCGGATGCGCGCGGGTGGGCCTTGGTCGATCTCTCGAAGGCGGACTGGGAAGGCGGGATCAAGGTGTACGTTGGGAGCGCGGCGGAGATCGCCGTCTGGCGGTCATCGGCGAAGGCGTGGCTGCACCGCGCGATGCCGACGATGTCGCCGCCGGAGGCGGAACGGCTGCGCGCGATGGGCGAGGGGCCGGTCGCGCTCTACATCCAGCCGAACGGGGGAAAGGACCCGATCGTTGAGGCGGAGTTGTACGGGCCGATCGGGGAGATCGCGCCGGGCGGCACGGCGGGGATCGTCGAGAAGTGGAGTGTCATCGAGGCGGAGAGGGCTGATGCGGCGCTGCTGCGCTGATCGACCGTGGCTCGCCGAGTGGCATGGGCTTTCCAGCCCATTCCGGGGAGGGGGGGGGGGGGGGGGGGGGCAACCCCCCCCCGCCCAGCGCCGGCCCGGCCCCCCGGAGCCCCCGGGTACCGGGGGTGGCAGGTGGTGTGAGGCTGGTGGC
>CAZBDZ010000077.1:0-16238 GCA_964490785.1 uncultured Phycisphaeraceae bacterium | reverse complement strand
CGAGTTGCAGCCTGCAATCCGAACTGGGGCGCGCTTTTTGCGATTTGCTCCGCCTCGCGGCCTCGCGTCGCTTTGTGCGCGCCATTGTAGCACGTTTGCAACCCTGGATGTAAGGGCCATGAGGACTTGACGTCATCCCCACCTTCCTCCGGTTTGACACCGGCAGTCTCGCTAGAGTCCCCGCCATGACGCGCTGGCAACTAGCGACAGGGGTTGCGCTCGTTAAGGGACTTAACCCGACACTTCACAGCACGAGCTGACGACAGCCATGCAGCACCTGTGCACGTTCCACGGTAAACCGCGTCACATATGTTTCCATATGCTAATCCGTGCATGTCAAGCCCAGGATAAGGTTCTTCGCGTTGCTTCGAATTAAGCCACATGCTCCACCGCTTGTGTGAGCCCCCGTCAATTCCTTTGAGTTTTAGCCTTGCGACCGTACTTCCCAGGCGGCACACTTAACAATTTCTCTCCGACCAGCACGGGGTCAAACCCGCACCGATCTAGTGTGCATCGTTTACAGCGTGGACTACCAGGGTATCTAATCCTGTTTGATCCCCACGCTTTCGTGCCTCAGCGTCAGGAAAGCCCCAGTCGCCTGTCTTCACCTTCGGCGTTCCGCTCGATCTCAACGCATTTCACCGCTCCACCGAGCGTTCCAGCGACCCCTAGCTTCCTCAAGGCCCGCAGTCCGCGCCGCAATTCCCCGGTTGAGCCGGGGGATTTCACGACGCACTTACGGGCCCGCCTACGCACCCTTTAAGCCCAGTGATTCCGATTAACGCTCGGGCCTCCTGTATTACCGCGGCTGCTGGCACAGGATTAGCCGGCCCTTCCTCTGGGGCTCTTCAGTGTTAGTAGCCCCTGACAGCAGTTTACACGGCAAAGCCGCTTCATCCTGCACGCGGCGTCGCTCCGTCAGGCTTGCGCCCATTGCGGAATATTCGTTACTGCAGCCTCCCGTAGGAGTCCGGGCAGTGTCTCAGTCCCGATGTGGCAGGCCGTACTCTCATACCTGCTACCCGTCTTCGGCTTGGTGGGCCATTACCCCGCCAACTACCTGATAGGACATTCGCCGCTCCCGGGGCGCCTTGGCTTTCCTCCGTAGAGCACATGGAGTATTACGCACAGTTTCCCATGCCTATCCTCCACCCTGGGGCACGTTCGAATGTATTCCTCACCCTTCCGCCGGTTTTCCCTTGCGGGTCTCCCGGACTTGCATGTTTTAGCCACGCCGCCAGCGTTCAATCTGAGCCAGGATCAAACTCTTCAATTGAAAATCGATGTCCGTAGCCGCCGAAGCGGCCACGAGTGACTTCAACGATTTGTTTGCCTGCTAAACGACCCACGTTCGTGGATCGCGGTCTGACCCGTCTTGCGACGAGTCTCGTTCGCCGGCTAGTGCGAACGATCATTTCTGCTCACTGGCAATTGACCTAACTGAACCGGACTTCCGTCCGGCTCATAAGGGCACGAGATGATGTGAGCAGCGTCCGGGGCTGTGAGACCCTGACGCGGCATTTTTCGACGACGGCAGCCTGCTGGGCGTTCGGGCTCGTGACCCTAGCCGTGCGTCGCACATCCTCGCGATTCCCAACTGTTCACTTGTCAAAGATGGTTCCGGTGGGACAGGCGTCGCGCCCGCTCGCCGGGCGGCCGGAGAGGCTTCCTCTTCGACCGGGGGGACAAGTGTACCGGGGACTCTCGGCTTGTCAAGTCGAGGGAATTCCGCCCCTGCACGGGATGTGGAGAACCCGCCGGGATGGGGGGAATCCACGGGATTCCCAAGGGTACGCGACGGTGGGGGGCATCTCAGGCGTGATTCCCCTCCGGCGTGACGGCGACGACGCCCACCCACACGCTCGCCGGACGGTCCTCGGGCGGGCACGACTGCAGGGCGCGGGCGGCGGTCCGCATCGTGGCGCCGGTCGTCATCACGTCGTCGATCAGCAGCACCGTGCGCCCCGCGACGCCGGCCCCTCGGCGGAGATGGATCGTGCCGTTGACGTTGCTCACGCGATCAGAGAATGCGACGGCTCGCTGGCTCGGGCGGTGGTCCCGGCGGAGGCATCGGCGGAGCGGTACGCCGAGTTCCCACGCCGTGCCGCGCGCGATCACCGCCGCGTGATCGATCCCGCGCGACATCCGCCGCCGGAACGAGGTCGGCACCGGGACGATGAGCGGACGCGCATGTCCCGCCGAGAGGAATCCCGCGCTACGGACCTGTCGGCCGAGGAGGCGCCCGATCTCGAAGCCGAGGATGCGCCAGCGCGTGAACTTCACCTCGCAAATCCAGTCCGCGAGGTCGGCCTCGTAGCGTCCGAGGCGGACGCAGCGCTGCCAGGGCAGCCGCGAGTTGGCGCAGCGGGAGCAGCCGGATTCGGACGATTCGTGCGCGCCGATGTCCCGGCCGCAGTGGTCGCAGTAAGCGGCGGGTTCGTCAGGCGCCCAATCGGCTTCGACGGCACGCTGAGCGAGCGGGAGGGCGACGGGGTCGAGCCAGGCGCGTTCGATGTCGGCCCAGGCAAGGCGAAGACGGGCGGCGAGCGTCGGCGGGGCCGAGGCGGCGGTCGTCGGCGCCTCCCGCGTCCCCTGTGCCGCGACGGCGGTTTCGTGCGGCGGCGGCGCGGGGGGCCAGACGAACTTGTTGGGCGGCGCGGCGTCCATCGGCGGGATCAGGGTAATGCGCATCGCCCGACGAGCCCGTCGCACACGCGAAGGCGTCCGAGTTCGAATCGCGGCACGCCTCCGCCTTCGCCGAGGGTTCCTCGGCCTGGAAAAACGAGTCCCGCGGAACGGGGCCGCCCGATACAGTTGTCGGTGTTGCCGCGCGCCGTCGGCGGAGGGCTGGGCCGAGATGCTGCTGGGCGAACTCATCAAGGGATTCGGCATTTGCCTGGCGGACCCGGGCGGGGCTGGGATACGGATCTGTGATCTGACCGAGGACAGCCGGACCGTGCTGCCGGGGTCGATGTTCATCGCGAGGCAGGGGACGCGGACCGATGGCCGAAGGTTCATCCGGCAGGCGCTGAACGCCGATGCGGCGGCGATCCTGACGACGCCGGAGACCCCCGTCCCGAGCAATCTCGGGTCGGCGGGATGGTTGACGACGGACGACCTGCCGCTCGCCGAGGCGCGGATCGCGGAGCGGTTCTTCGGCGACCCGTCATCGAAGTTGACGCTGATCGGCGCGACCGGAACGAACGGCAAGACGACCGTGACGCACCTGATCCACCAGATGCTGAACGAGACGGGGCGCCGGTCCGGGCTGATCGGGACCGTAACGATCGACGACGGCGGGCGGGTGTCGAAGGCGTCGCTGACCACGCCGCCCGCGATCGAGGCGTCGTACACGTTGGCGAAGATGGTCGAAAACGGCTGTGTGGCGGCGGTCATGGAGGCGTCGAGCCACGCGATCCACCAGAATCGCACGGCGGGATTGCAGTTCGACGTTGCCGTGTTCACCAATCTCACCGGCGATCACCTGGATTACCACAAGACGATGGAGGCCTACGCCGACGCGAAGGCGGTGCTCTTTCGAGCCCTTCCGCCGGAGGGGACGGCGGTGGTGAACGCGGATGATCCGGCCCATGCGAAGATGCTCGGGGGCTGCCGGGCGCGTCGGCTGCTTTGCACGGCGGCGGGGGCGCGAGCCGAGTGTTCGGCCCAGGCGGGGCGGATGAGATTCTCGGGGATGCCGATCATGCTGCGCGGGCCTTGGGGGGAGATCGAGGGGCACACGCGACTGATCGGCGGATTCAACGTGATGAACATCCTGCAGGCGTCGGCGTCCGCGTGGGCGGCGGGGCTGACGCGCGACGAGATCGCCCTGTCGCTGTACCGGCTGAAGCCGCCGCCCGGTCGCCTGGAGCCGGTGTCTCGGGGCGAGGCGCCGGAGCCGTTCGCGGTGTTCGTGGATTACGCGCATACGGACGACGCGCTCTCCAAGGCGCTGGAAGCGGTCCGGCCGCTGGTGGAGGATTCGGGCGGGGCGTTGCGCGTGGTGTTCGGCTGCGGCGGGGACCGGGACCGGACGAAACGTCCTCGGATGGCGCGGGTCGCGTGCGGGCTCGCAGATCACGTCGTCGTGACCAGCGACAACCCGCGGACCGAGCAGCCGATGGCGATTATCTCCGAGATCCTCGCGGGAGTCGAGACCGACGATGCGCGGCGAAAGGTCGTTGTCGAGGCGGACCGCCGGGCGGCGATCGGCATGGCGATCGACGCGGCAAGCCCGGGCGATGCCGTGCTGATCGCGGGCAAGGGACACGAGGATTACCAGTTGATCGGCGACGGCAAGGGCGGAATTCTGCGGACGGATTTCGATGATCGTGTCGTGGCGCGTGAGGCGATGATCGGGCGATACATGCCGGGTGCGGGCGATTCGCCGCGTGAGTTCGAGGCAAGGACGGAAGGGGCGAGCGCATGACGATCTGGACACCGACGGCGCTCCGGGCGGCGACGGGCGGGACGTGGCTGCGCCGGCCGGGTGCGGACGATGCGCCGATCGTCGATTCGCTCAGCACCGACACGCGGACCGTGAAGCCGGGCGAGGCATTCCTCGCGTTGCGCGGCGAGCGGTTCGATGCGCACGACTTTCTCGATTCGGCGGTGGCGGGGTCGGTCGGGCTGTTGATCGTCGATCGGCCGGAGAAGGTGCCGGAGGGACTCCTGCGGGCGAGCGGCGGGCCGGCGATTCTGCGGGTGGCGGACACGCGCCGGGCGCTGGGTCAGATCGCGGCCGCGCATCGGAAGTCGCTCGAAGGGACGAAGGTCATCGCGGTCGTCGGGTCCAACGGGAAAACGACGACGACGAAACTGATCGACGCCGTGCTGAAGACGCGTCTGCGCGGGTCGGCCAGCCCGAAGTCGTTCAATAACGATGTCGGCGTTCCGTTGACGCTCCTCGCGGCGAGGCCGGGGGATCAATACGTCGTGTGCGAGGTCGGGTCGAATCATCCGGGCGAGACGGCGGCGCTCGGGCGCATCGTGCAGCCGGATGTCGTTGTCGTGACGAGCGTGGGGCGGGACCACCTTGAATTCTTCGGGACGATCGCGGCGGTCGCGAAGGAGCACGCCGCGATTTTCGCCGACCTCAGACCCGGCGGGCTGGCGATTGTGCCCGCGGGGGAGGCGGCGCTGGCGGATTACCTCAAGCCCGTGCCGAACTTCATCACGTTTGGGAAAGACAAGTGCGCGGACCTGCGGCTGACGGCGGTGTCGCATGCGCCGGCGTGGCACGCCCTTTCGAGGGCGTGTGCCCCACAGCATGGGCTGGAAAGCCCATGCCACGTGATGGGGTTGGCGTTCACCATCAACGAGCGGTGGAAGGTCGAGACGCCGCTGGTCGGGGAGCACAACGCGCTGAACGCGCTGGCGGCGGCGGCGGTGGGCAAGCGCATGGGGCTGGATGAGGCGTCGATCGCGCAAGGGCTGGCGTCGGCCTCCCCGGCGGACATGAGGCTGAACCGCCGGAGCATCGCGGGGATCGACCTGCTGGTCGACTGCTACAACTCGAACCCCGATTCGCTCGTCGCCGCGTTGACGACGTTCGCCGCCCTGAATCCGGATCCGTCGCGCCGAGTGCTTGTTCTCGGCGACATGCTGGAGATGGGAGCGCAATCGGACGCCGTGCATCGTGAAGCGGCGGGGCTGATCGCGCGGGAGTGCCCGGCGCGGGTGGTCGTGCTGGTGGGGGAGGCGTTTGGACGCGTCGCGCCGATCGTGGCGGGGGATATGAAGGGGACGGAAGTGGTCGCGCTGCCGACGCTGGATGAGCCGGGAGCGGCGCGGATCGCGGCGTTGGTCCGCGAAGGGGATGCCGCGCTGCTCAAAGGATCCAGGGGAGTCCGCCTGGAGCGAGTCATCGGAGCATTGGAACGCGCGACGGCGACCACGGGACTCGCTCCGGCGGACCTGCGCTCATCCCGAGCGTAGGCGGGGTTGACCATGTAGGATTTCGGATACACCGGGCCTGCCGCACTCACCATGCTCTACAACCTCCTTGAAGCCCTGCGACCGTGGTTGATGGAGCATGGGCTGTATCGGCTCTTCATGGTGCTGGATCAGTTGGTGTTCCGGGCGGCGCTGGCGGGGTTTCTGGCGTTTGCGATCGTGCTGGTCGCGGGGCCGAGGTTCATCCGCTGGCTGCGCGAGAAGAAGATCGGCGACAAGGCTCAGTTCGACGTCGCGGAACTGAACGCGGCCCTGGCGTCGAAAGCGAACACGCCGACGATGGGCGGGATGCTCATCGCCGCGTCAATCGTCGCGGCGACGGCCCTCTTCGCGGACATGACGAACAACTACGTGCAATACGCGCTGATCGTCATCCTGTGGCTGGCGGGGGTGGGGGCGGCGGACGATTGGTTGAAACTGACGGCGGCGTCAAGGCCGGGATCGTCGCGGCAGGGGCTGTATGCCTGGGAAAAACTGGTCTTCCAGTTGGGCATCGGGCTGCTGATCGGCTTCTTCACCTACCGCGCGGGACACGGGCCGGGCGCCGGCGAGAGCCTGGCCCACGTGCTGAACCTGCCGTTCCAGAAAACGTATGACAACCCGAGCGCGCCGCTTCAGGATTCGCTGATCTACCTCCCGCCGGCGGTCTTCACGATGGTCACCCTGCTGATGATGACGGGGATGTCGAACGCGGTAAACATCACCGACGGGATGGACGGCCTGGCGAGCGGGATCACGGCAATCGTCACGCTGGGCATGATGGTGCTCTGTTACATCGCGGGGTTCGAGGAAGCGGCGAAGTTCCTGCTCGTGCCCTACATCCCGACGAGCGATGAACTGGCCGTGGTGTGCGCGGCGACGGTGGGGGGGTGCCTTGGATTCCTCTGGTGGAACGCGTCGCCCGCGGCGGTGTTCATGGGGGACACGGGGGCGCTGTTCCTCGGCGGGTTGCTGGGGTACGTCGCGGTCGTGATCCGGCAGGAGATCGTCCTGCTCGTGATGAGCGGCGTATTCCTGATCGAGATCGCAAGCGTCGTGCTGCAAGTGGGCTATTTCAAGGCGACAAAGGGGAAGCGCATCTTCCGCTGCGCCCCGTACCACTGGCACCTGCACCGAGGCGGGTGGCAGGAGACGAAGATCGTGGCGCGGTTCTGGATCGTGTCGATGCTGCTGGTCGCGGTGGCGCTGGCGTCGCTGAAGTTGCGGTGAGGGGGTATCGCCCCATGCGCGTGCGCTCGTTGCGGGTGCCACGGCCAGCGGAGCGAGTCTTCGAGCGCAGTCGGCCGTGGTGCCCGCCTTGGCCACGAACTGTTCTCACGGAGACTCTGAGCGCCAGGCATGGGAGGTCAAGTCGCGGGGTACGACGATTCCTGCGCCCGTTTCACGGGCGGCCAGAGGATTGGAGCATGCGGCGGTCCAGACGCTGCCGCGTCTGGCAACCATCGAGCGCCCGTTTCACGGGCGAAGAAGGTCAAATGAATCTTGTCATCGCACGGGCTCAGATGGCGCTCACCGCGCCCTTCAACCATCCGCGCGCACGCTCGGGATGAGCGGAGGCTCAGCGCAGCGAATCCCGTGGTGGTTCGACGCGCGGTCGATAGTGCGTCCCTGCTACCCCGCTCCGCTCTTTCGGAGCGCATCGACCGTCTCGCGCAGTTCCGCGTTCCCCGGCTCGCGGCGGAGGGCCTCCTCGAACATCTGGAGCGCGCCGGCGATGTCCCCGGATTGCTGAAGCAGCGATCCGAGCGTGATTCGACGGCCGTTGTTGGACGGTTCAAGTTCGACCGCCCGGCGCATGGCTGCGGCGGCGGTGCGCACGTCGCCGCGAACCTGGTAGACGACCGCGGCGACGTTCTCGTGCATGACGGGGTCGTTGGGCCGAACCCGCGCCCCCTCGACGATCTGCGCGAGCGCGTCATCGCCCCGGCCGACGGCGGCGTACAGCCGGCCGAGCGTGAGGCGGGTTCGCGCATGCGCCGTGCGGGTGAAGCGGTCGGGGGGAATCCGGGCGAGCGCGGCCTCGGCCTCGGCGATGGATTCATCGGCGGCGCCGGTCGTCGCAAAACTGAGGAGCGCCAGTTGCTCTCGGACGGCCCAGAACTCGGGGTGCGCCGCGAGTTGAGCCTTGTAGAGCGACGCAGCCTCGCCGGGGAGGCCCTGCAGCACGAGGATTCGGCCGAGGTCCGCGACGAGTTCGTCGCTTGGGCCGTGCCGATCGACGACCCTGCGGAGAATCCGTTCCGCGGCGGGCGCGTCGCCGAGCACGAGGGAGAGCAGGGCCGCGCGGAGGTCGTTCTCGACGGGAGTGAGCAGCCCGACGCCGCCATCGCGCACGCCGCCTGCCGTTGCGTAGTGCCCGAGCGCGAGGCGAGCCTGGTCCATCGTGGCGTCGTCAAACCCCGGCTGGTCGGGCAGCAGAACGCGCGCCTTGGGGACGGCGAGCCGCTCATAGATCGTGTCCGCGCGCCAGGCGTGATAGTTGACGTAGCCCGTGTGGGCCGTGAGCAAGGCCGCGATGCCGACGACGGCGAGGAGGACGACGCCCGCGGGCCGAATCCGCCCGCTTCGCTTCAGTTGCCAGATCGAGAACCGCGCATCGCGATCGCGGAGCGTTCGCCAGGCTTTCCACGCGAGGAACGTGCCGCAGCCGGCGATCCCCACGGCGAAGAGCATGGCGATGAGGCCATACGCGCCGCGCATCGCAAAGAAGATGCCGACGAAAACGAGGACGAGGAAAAGATCCTCGGCGCGCGACGTGTCGTAATGTCGCCGAGGGCGCGATGGGGCGAGTGGGGGAGGGGGGGAGGTGCGCTTCAACGCGGCGGGGCGCGCGAAACCCCAGGAGAGCGCTCCGTTGGGGCAGACGCTGACGCAGTCGAGGCATTTCATGCAGCCGGCGCTCACGACCATGCCGAAGTCGCGGATCTCCTCATGCACGCGGACATTGGACGAGCACACGGCGGTGCAGTGCCCGCAGTGATGGCACTTGGATTGATCGACGCGGATCTTGCCGGGGGCGATGAGGTCCGCCGGCCCGAAAAGCCCGCCGTAGGGACACCCGTACGTGCAGAAGCCCTTCGCGCCGAGGAAATAGACAGCCGCGAAGCCGCAGACGATGAGGAAGGGAAACGCCATCAAAGGCGGGCCGAAGGTGTCCCAGAACCCCTCGGTGATGAGGTGGTTCGTGAATCCCTGCTCGGGAAAGGGGACGACGCCGAGGTCGGCGCGCACCGTCGGCCAGATCGGTTCAAGAACGGGCGCGACCGCCGTCCGTTTCAGCGTCGGCCAGATGAACATGTACAAGGCAAGGACAAGCGGCGCATACACGAGCAGGCGAGATCGGAACGCCCGCGGCCGCACGCCGAGTTTCTTCATGAACCATCCGCAGAGGTCCTGCATGGCGACGAGGTGGCATCCCCACCCGCAGAAAAACCGCCCGAAGATGAGGGTGCTCAGGATGGCGAGGGCAAAGAAGACGGCGCCCGCGTTCACTTCGCCGAACTCGAGCGTCCGCATGCTCTCCGAAGGTTCGACGGGCGAGAGCGTTTCGCCCTTCCAGTACCAATGCGCGAGATGGAGGATGAAAAAGACGTGAACGAGGGTGAGCACGACGGCCCGGCGCGGGCCGTTTTTCGATCGGCGAATCCCGGCATGGTGGGGTGCAGCGGCGGATGGCTGTTCCGCGAGGACGGGCAGGCTGATCGTGGAACCGCATTCGAGCATGGTGGCTTTCAAAACGGGGCTTCCAAGCAGCCCACGGGTGCCCGGTAATCGAAAGGTGCCGTATTCGCTTCGATCCCCAGAGCGCATACATGGAGGTCGGAGTATAGGGGTGTGTTCGGGTTGTCGCGGTGCAAATGGTCGATTGTCGATTTTCGGTCCAAAAATCCTGCCAAAAGGCATTTGAGGGACCTGTAAGTATGGTGTAGTGTCTGTGGTGTAGGAAGAGAGGCCTCTCGAACCGGTCAGTGCCTCGTTCGCCGACGGGTGTTCCATCGGTTGCGGGGTCGGTTCAATCTCGAACGATTCTTGAAATGAGCCGGATGGATCGAGTTGAAGTGAGGATTCCCTGCCGGTGCGTCGCAGCGCCGTGCGGGTGTTTTTTCGTGTGCTGACGCCCCGGCCGGCGCGTGTGAGCGCCGGCCGATTCGTTCGACGAGGGTGGGCCAGCGGGACGTCCGATGTTGGGTCATTGCAGCAGAGGAGAAATCGAATGCAGGCGAAGAAGAACTTGATGTCCGCCATGATGTTGGCCTTGCTCGCCGGCGCCTCTGGCGTCGCCGTCGCGGGCGGCCCGTTCCCCGGCGGTCCGCCGACGGGGCCGGATGTCACCCTGTGCCAGTTGTACGGCTTCGGCGTCTCAGGACGCACCGGGACCTACCCCAACGGGACCAACGGCGGGACGATCGCCACGACCTCGTGGAACATCGGCACCGCACAACTCCTGTGGGAGCAGTCCTCCGATCCCGATCACCCGAAGATCGCCCTCGACCTGTTCCGCAAGTCCACCTGGACGGTCAACGGCGTGCAGGTTGACCGCCTCGAGCAGATCGGGCAGTCGTGGTGCAAGCACGGCTTCTACGCTCTCTCGAACCAGCAGTGTGGCCCGCACCCCTTCACAGGAGCGAACTGCCAGGGGACCAACGGCACCCGCCTCGGCATCGGCTGCACCGATACCTACAGCGCCTCGCTCAACGCTCAGCAGAGCGGCCTGGGCCCACGCTTCGAGATCAACCCCTGGTCGGGCATGTGGTCCTACACAGGATCGATGTTCCAGATCGGCGGCCCGAGCAACACTGCCATCCGCCGCCGCCTCCAGTTCACCGACCAGTCGCTCATTCCGCCGGGAGGCACGACCTACAACCTCTACTTCCAGGGCTACTACGTCTGCCAGGACGACGTGGATGTGTTCACCAGCGTCGGCTGGAAGCCGGTCACCTCCTACTCCTGGACCGGCAGCGCTTGGTCGTTCAGCCAGTCAGGCTCGACGACCGACGAGAACATGGGCTTCGCCTATGACACCTGGACCGGCGCGCGGCAGACGCTCGTCGCCCAGGTCTTCCCCGTGATCGAGACCTGGACGGCGAACAACGACGGCCCCGGCGGGCTGCAGGAATCGCCGGACGGCCGCGCCATGGTCCTCTCAAAGGTCTTCGACCTCGGCAACGGCACCTGGAAGTACGAGTACGCCGTCTACAACATCGACATGGACCGCCAGATCGGCTCCTTCACCGTGCCCGTGCCGGACGGCGTGACGGTGACCGACATCGGCTGGTCGGGCGTGTTCAGCCACGACGAGCCGACGAATAAGTACACCTCGCAGGGCGGCAAGGCCGTTGACAACCAGGCATGGCCGGGCGTCCGCGGGACGAACGACGTGTCCTGGAGCACCGACCCGTACACCCCGACCGCAACGCCGAGCAACCCGCTCCGCTGGGGCACGATGTACAACTTCTGGTTCACTACGGACACCGGGCCGGAGGACGGCCTCGTCACGCTCGGCATGTTCATGACCGGCTCGCCCACGTCGCTGAACGGCTTGACCAACGTCCCGCAGGCCGTGCCCCCGCCGCCGCACTGCGTCGGAGATGCCGACGGCGACGGCGACCGCGACTTCAACGACATCAACACCATCCTCGTCAACTGGGGCGCTTCGACACGTCCCGGGGAGTACGATCCGGGCGACTCCAACGGCGACGGCTATGTCGACTTCGGCGACATCACCACGACCCTGTCCCTGTTCGGCGTTCCCTGCCCGTAACCGGCCTTGAGCGGACGTGCCCAAAACACCCGCTCTGATGATGCAACACCCGTCGCCGGTGGTTGAACGCCACCGGCGACGATTTTTCAGAGAGAGATCAGCAGTCCGGCGGCGTCCGCGCGGATGCCGCCCCTGCAGCGGGACACTGTTCCCCGGAGGAGGATCTGATGTTGACCAGGAAACTTTGCCGCGCCGCTGGCTTTGCGATCGCCGTCGCTGCCGCCGGCCTTCTGACCACGCCGACACAGGCGCAAACCCTCGATACCGTCCGCGTCGCCTCGGCGATGGAATGGCCTTTGTTTGTCACCAACGCGCCGGGCGAACCCTACTACATCTACATCCTCCTGAAGCGCGGCCGGATCATCCGCCAGGACATCCGCACCGGCGCCCAGACGACCTTCCTCGACCTCGATTCAATCATCATCAACCCCACAAGCGTCTCGGATGAGCGAGGCCTGCTCGGGCTGGCCTTCCACCGGGACTACGCGAACTCGGGCTACTTCTTCGTGTACTACACCTCGACCACGGGATCGCAGGTCCTGTCGCGGTACCGCCGCTCCAGCCCGGGAGTGGGCGACCCCGCCTCGGCGAGCATCCTGCTGACCATGGCCGACCCGTACACCAACCACAACGGCGGCTGGATGTCGTTCGTGCCCGGCGCCACCAATGGATACCTCTACTGCTCCACCGGCGACGGCGGCAGCTCCAACGATCCCAACGCCAACGGGCAGAACATCAACGTCCTCCTCGGCAAAATGCTCCGCATCGACACCGACGGCGCGGACAACATCATCGCCAATGACGACGACGACGGCGTGGTCGGCCCGGGTCCGGCCCAATACACCAACCCGCCCAGCAACCCCTTCTATGGCGCAACGGCGGGACTCGACGAAATCTGGGCCTACGGCCTGCGGAACCCCTGGCGCAACTCCTTCGACCGCGCGAACGGCGCGTTCTACATCGCGGACGTCGGACAGAACGCTTGGGAGGAAATCAACTTCCAGGCCGCAGGCTCAAGCGGCGGGCAGAACTACGGCTGGCGCTGCCTTGAAGGGCTGGTCTCGACGGGCCTGTGCGGCTCGATCCCGCCCGGCACGATCGTGCCTTTCCACGTGTACAGCCACGGCATCGGCATCTCGGTGACCGGCGGGTATGTCTACCGCGGGTGCGCGATCCCGGCCGTCAGCGGGCACTACTTCTACGCGGACTACGGCTCAGCACGCGTCTGGACGCGGAACGGCACCAGCGCCACCGCGGCCCCGACGGGCGCCGAGGTTGACCGCACCGCCGACCTCTCGCCCCCCATCGGCGGCGGAACGCTCGCATCACTCGCGTCGTTCGGCGAGGACGCCTTCGGCGAGCTGTACCTCGTTCGGCACTCCACGGCGTCGGGCGAGGTCTTCCGCATCGTGCCGCAGGGAAACCCGGACCTCGACTGCGACAACAACAACGTCAACGACTGCGGCGAGATCGCCCTCGGCCTCGCCCCGGACTGCAACGGGAACGGGCAGATCGATTCATGCGAACTCGCCTCGAACCCCTCACTCGACTGCGACGGAAACGCGCAGATCGACTCCTGCGAGATCGCCACGGACCCCTCGCTTGATTGCAACAACAACGGCCGGCTCGATGTCTGCGACATCGCCTCCGATCCCTCGCTCGACTGCGACGCCAACGCCCGCATCGACTCCTGCGAGATCGCGGGGAACCCCGCCCTCGACTGCAACAACGACACCAGGCTCGACGCCTGCCAGATGTGCGTCGGCGACGCCGACAACGACGGCGACATCGACTTCGCCGACATCACCGCCGAACTCTCCGCCTTCGGTACCAACTACCTGCCCTGCCTCGTCGGCTTCGGCGACGGCGACAAGAACGGACAGGTCAACTTCGCTGACATCACGACCTCGCTTTCGCAGTTCGGCAATACCTGCCCGTAACGCCTGAATCGACTCCGTTCAAGAGAAAACTCATGCCGCCGCGGGTCATTCCGACTCGCGGCGGTTTTCTCATCCGGGACGCCTGTGGTATCAATCCCCGCATGGGACGCTGGCTTTGGCGGCTGACGAAAGGCTCCGCGATCCTCCTCGCGGTCGTCGCGGGGGTTGTGCTGGTCGCGGGCCGCGCGCTGCTGATCGCCTCGCTGCCGCGCGAATCCGGGTCGGTCGCGCTGCCCGCGTTGGCGAGTGAGGTCGTGATTTCCCGCGACGATCGCGGCGTGCCGCGCGTCCGCGCTTCCGGGGAACAGGACGATTTCGCGGATATCGCCGCCGCACTTGGCTTTCTGCACGCGCAGGAACGGTTCTTTCAGATGGACCTCATGCGCCGCCGGGCTTCGGGGGAACTCGCGGAGTTGTTCGGCCCCTTCGCCCTGGGGAGCGACCGCGAGATGCGCCGCCTGCGCCTGCGCGAGGTCGCCCGCGGCGTGCTGCCCCGCCTCCCCGAGCATCACAAGCGGTGGTTCGACGCCTACAGCCGGGGCGTGAACCACGGACTCGCGGACCTGACCATTCGACCGCCGGAATACCTGGCCCTCATGCAACCGCCGAGGGAGTGGCTTCCCGAGGATTCGGTCCTCGCGGCCCTCGCGATGCACCACGGCCTGTCGATGGGCGCGCGATTCGAACTCCAATACGACGTGCTGAACACTCATGCCCCGCCGGGCCTCGCTGACTTCCTCATGCCCGAGACCTCTCGGTTCGACGCTCCCCTGATCGGCGAGCCGGGAGACCCGATCGGTCCGCGCCCCATCCCCGGCCCAGAGGCGCTGCAACCCTGGGCATCGCCGACGCCCGCGACCGAGCCCGATCGGCCCGCACCCATCGGGTCGAACAACTTCGCCGTGAGCGGGCGTCTGACGGCCGACGGCCGCGCGATCCTCGCCAACGACATGCACCTGCAACTCGCCGCGCCGAACACGTGGTATCACGCCCACGTCGAGTGGGGAGGCCGACGGGCCGTGGGATTGACCCTGCCCGGCGTGCCCGGGATCGTCGCCGGATCGAACGGCCGCGTGGCGTGGGGATTCACCAATGCCACCGGAGACTTCGAGGATTGGGTCATTGTTGAAGCCGACTCGAAGGACCCGGCGCGGTATCGCTTCGGTCCCGGCGATGCGGACTTCGAGCCGTTCGGCGAAGCGATCGAGACGATCCATGTGCGGGGCGCGCCGCCGGAGAGGCTCGCCCTGCGGACCACACGCTGGGGCGTCGTCTCGCAGCGCGACGCGACGGGCCGGCCGCTGGTGCTCAAGTGGCCGGCCCTCGATCCCGCGACGGTCAACGTGAACATGCTGGATATGGTCAGCGCCGATTCGCTCGAGACGGCCCTGGAGTGCGTCCGTTCGTGGTGGGGACCGCCGCAGAATGTCCTGATCGCCTCGGCGGATGGGCGGATCGCGTGGACGATCTCGGGGTGGGTCCCGAAGCGTGAAGGCTTCGACGGGCGGACCCCGGCGTCGTGGGCGAAGGCGGGCGTCGGCTGGTCGGGGCCGATTGACGGAAGCGCCAAGCCTGCGCTCGTTGATCCTCCCACGGGCCGCCTGTGGTCGGCGAACGCGCGGACCCTTCCGCTGGAGCAGGCACGGGTCTTCGGCTGGTGCTGGGCCGCGGCCGATCGGGCCTCTCGCATCGGCGAACTGCTCCATGCAAAGGAACGATTCACCGAGCGCGACCTGCTCGCGATCCAACTCGACACCCGAGCCGCGATGTTCGACCATTGCCGCGACATCATTCTGGCCGAGATCGCGCCGGACGACGCGGACCCGATGATCGCCATGGCCCGCCGGGAAGTCGAAAGGTGGAACGGGCGCGCGGACGCGGACAGCGTCGGCTTCCGCGTGCTGGCGCGCTTTCACTCGGTGCTCGAAGAACGCCTCCTCAAGCCCCTGTGGGTGCAGCGGCGGGGCGCGGACGCGGGGTTTTCATACTGGTGCATGCAGGACGAGGAGCCGCTGCGCAGAATCCTCGAAGACCGGCCGGCGCACTTCCTCTCGAACAATGCGCCCGATTGGCGCGTGTTCTTCCGCGGCACGCTCCGCGAATCGCTGCGCTCGGCCGACTCAGGGACGGACCTCCCTCCCGAACAGACCTGGGGCGAGTTCAGACGCGTGAGCATCAGGCATCCGTTCGCGCTGGCGGCGCCGATGCTCGGCCGATTCCTGAACATGCCCGATTCGCCGCCCCCCTCGGGAGGTTTGCCGGGACACGCATCCACGGTCCGCGCCCAAGGACGCGCATTCGGCGCAAGCCAGCGACTGGTCGTCAGCCCGGGCCACGAGGACGATGGCATCCTCCACATGCCGGGCGGCCAGTCGGGTCATCCGTTCTCCCGCCACTACGCGGACGGCCATCAGGCATGGGTCGAAGGTCGCCCCATGCCTCTGCTCGCCGGGCCGACCCAATCCGAGTTTCGCCTTGTGCCAAGGTGAATGACGAACCACCCCCACCAGGGCGATCGCATTATCGTTTCGATGTGCCTCACAGCCCGCGGAGCGGGCGTGGGTTCCTTGCCCCGGACGAAG
>CAZBDZ010000076.1:0-16588 GCA_964490785.1 uncultured Phycisphaeraceae bacterium | reverse complement strand
CATGCCCCTCATCGTCCAGAAGTTCGGCGGTTCCTCGGTCGCGGATGTCGGCAAGATCCGCCGGTGTGCCGAGCGCGCAATCGAAGAGCGCCGCGCGGGGAACCAAGTCGTCGTCATCGTCTCCGCGATGGGGAAGACCACGGATTCGCTCATCGCGCTTGCGAAAGAAGCAAGCGCTTCGCCCTCGAAACGCGAGATGGACATGCTCATGGCCACCGGCGAGCAGGTGACCATCGCGCTCATGGCGATCACGCTCGAATCGATGGGCCAGCCCGCGGTGAGTTTCACCGGCGGGCAGGTCGGCATGGAGACCGACGAGGCGTTCACGAAGGCCGCGATCCGCGCCGTGAACGCCGAGCGCCTTCGCGCGGCCCTCGTCGCGGGGCGCGTGCCGGTCGTCGCAGGGTTCCAAGGCGTAACCGCCGAGGGCGACATCACGACCCTCGGCCGGGGCGGGAGCGACACGACGGCCGTCGCCGTCGCCGCCGCCCTCCGCGCCGACCGCTGCGACATCTTCACCGACGTGGACGGCGTGTATACGGCAGACCCGCGGCTCGTCCCCGACGCACGCCGCCTGAAAACCATCTCCTACGAAGCGATGCTCGAAATGGCCTCACTCGGGGCCAAGGTCATGCACGACCGAAGCGTGAAGTTCGGCGCGATGTACCGCGTCCCGATCCACGTCCGGCACAGCCACCGCCCCGACGAGGGCACACTGATCTGCCCGGAGGACCAGCAGATGGAGAAGATGGAGATCACCGGCGTCGCGCTCAAGCAAAACCTCGGCCGGGCGACGCTCACCGCTGTCCCCGACTCGCCCGGCGTGGCCGCACGCATCTTCGCCGGCCTCGCCGACGCGAACATCACCGTGGACGACATCATCCAGACGGTCCCGGGGGGCGGCCCCCCGGGGGGCGGCGGGAAAGAAGCGACCGTCTCCTTCACTGTCGAACACGCCGACCTCGCCGATATCAGGCCCATCCTCGACCGCCTCCTCAAGGAAATCGGCGGCGGGCAGGCCCGCATCGACGACGGCTTCGCCAAGGTCTCCGCGGTGGGCGTGGGCATCCGAAGCCACGCCGCCTCGGCCGCGCTCATGTTCAAAGCCCTCGCCGACGCCGGCGTCAACATCGCCAACATCACCACCAGCGAGATCAAGATCAGCGCCATCGTCGCCAAAGGCGACGGCGAAAAGGCACTGCGGGCGGTGCATGGGGCGTTCGGGTTGGGCGAGGGCTCTGCCTAACTCCTTGGAAACCGGCCAATCTGTGGCATACTGTTCCCCATGCGTCGAGTGATCCTCATTCAGGACGAAACGGGCATGTGGGTAGCGGAAATCCCGTCCCTCCCCGGGTGCATTTCGCAGGGATCCACCCGCGATGAGGCGCTGCGCAACGTGGGCGAGGCGGCCGATCTCTGGATCGAGACGATGTCCGAACTCGGCCAATCGATTCCCTCGGATGATCGGGGAGTCGAAGTGGTGTCCGTACAAACCGCGGCGTAGATTGCTTTGATTCATCTCATATATCATACCTAATTTTGAGTACCTGACATAATGCCTACCAATCTCGGTGATATGGGCGTCCCGCCTTTCCCTACCCCTTCGACTTCCTGCATTGTGTCAGACCCTGTATGAAATGGGATGGTCCCTTCTGCTTCGCCGCGTCCAGACGCTGGCGCGTCTGGCAACCATCGGTGGCCCATTCCATGGGCCGGGGCATCCGCGGGGGAGTCCGGCACGAAGCGCCAACTCTCTCCCGCCCCTGCCTGTATCCCCTTTCTCACACAGACTCTCAGGCACTCTCATACTGTCTGAATACGATCTGCGGCACTGGGCGCGGAGTAGCCTCAGAACCCCATGATCCACCGCCACCTCAACACCACCGAGTGGACTCGCGCCGCCATCGACTCGGCGCTTGAATACGGCGACCTGCCGGACTGGCGTGGACTCTTCGCGCGGGTTCGCGCGGACCGGGACTTGGCACGCGAGGTGCTGGCCGTGGCGCGGGCGCATCGCGTCCCCGGATCGTCGGAGTTGGCGGAGTGGCTCGTGCTCCGACTGTGGCCGGATCTCGGCGACCGCCGGCCCGCGTGAGCCTCGCGGGTGTGGGATACTGCCGGGATGCTCGGCGTGTACGTCGGCGCCATCTTTCTCTCGGCGTTTCTGCTGTTCAGCGTGCAGCCCATGGCCGCGAAAGTGGTGCTGCCCATCCTCGGCGGCGCGCCCGCCGTGTGGAACGCGGCGATGCTCTTCTTCCAGGCGATGCTCCTCGCGGGCTACGGCTACGCCCATTGGCTGTCATCCCGCCCACCCCGCACGCAGGCGGTCTTGCACCTCGGGGTCTTCACGCTCGCGGCCGCGACACTGCCGATCGGGCTGCGGAACGCCGGGACGGCATCCGAGATGGTCCACGGCGCACCCGCCGCGGCAACGCTCGGGTTGCTCCTGCTCGCGGTCGGAGCGCCTGTCTTCGTGCTCTGCGGCGCCTCGCCTCTGCTATCGCGCTGGTTCACACTGACCGGGCATCCTCGGCGGCGGGACCCCTACTTCCTTTACGCCGCGAGCAACGCCGGGAGCATGGCGGGCCTCCTCGCCTATCCGATCGGCTTGGAGCCGATCCTGACGCTCTCGCAGCAGCGAAGCGCATGGTCGATCGGATACCTGCTGCTTCTCCTGCTCTTCGTGGCGTGCGCGTGGCCGCTCGTGGTGCGCTCGCGGCATCAGAAAGACCGAGTCGCGCATGCCTCGCCGCCGTCCGACTCCCAGCGCCCGCGGCCCCGCGCCACGCAGCGGCTGACCTGGATCCTCCTCGCGCTCGTCCCGGCGGGCCTCACCATGGCCGCCACGCAATACCTGACCACGGACATCGCCTCGGCCCCTTTCCTCTGGGTGATCCCGCTTTCGATCTACCTGCTGACCTACATCCTCGCGTTCGGCCCGCGCGGGCCGGCGCTCGGCCGGGTCGGATCGCGAGCGCTCCCTTTCGCGGCGCTGGGCGTGGCGACGCTCCTCGCCGCCGGCGTGTCGTCCCCGCTCTGGCTCATCATGCCGGCGCACTTGATCCTCCTGTTCATCGCGGCCGTCGCGTGCCACGGCCGGCTCGCGCGGGAGCGCCCGGACCCCGCGCGCCTCACGGAGTACTACCTGCTCGTCGCGCTCGGAGGCGTGCTCGCCGGAGTGCTCAACACCTTCGCGGCTCCCGCCCTGTTTGATTCCGTCGCGGAATACCCGATCCTCATCGTCGCCGCCTGCCTCTTGCGAGACCGAATGCCGGGCGACGGATGGGCGTCGCTCCCCCGGCCCGACCGCATCGCCAATCATGCGCTGGCGTGGGCGGTGGTCGCCGCGATCCCAGTCGCATTCCTCGTCTTTGATCGGCGATGGCTCGGCGACGCCGGGCTTGACGCCTCGGTGCGGCGGGGGCTCACATGGGGTGTCCCGTTCTTCATCGCGGGACCGCTTCTGCGCCTGCGCTGGCAGTTCGCCGCCGCCGTGGCGTGCATCGCCGCCTTGCCTCAGATGTCGTCGTCGATGCGCGAGAACATCCTCCATCGCGAGCGGACCTTCTTCGGCGTTCATCAGGTCCACATTCGCCGCGCCGCCGGACAGGTCTTCCATGAATACCAGCACGGCCGGACGATCCACGGCGTGCAGCGCCTCGCCGACGACGCCCGCGCCGAGCCGCTCGCCTACTACGCCCGCTCCGGGCCGCTCGGGCAACTCATCGCCACGCTGGAATCCGCGCATCGTTTCGACCAACTCGCCGCCGTCGGCCTCGGCGCCGGCGCCGTCGCGGCATACGGCCGACCCGATCTTCGCATCACCTTCTTCGAGATCGACCCGGCGGTCGTCCGCATCGCACGGAATCCGGCGTTCTTCACCTACCTCTCCCGCTCGCCTTCACCCATTGACATCATCGAGGGCGACGCGCGGCTGACGCTCGCCCGGCAGCCCGACGCAATCTTCGACCTGATCCTCCTCGACGCCTTCAGCAGCGACGCCATCCCCACGCACCTGATCACGCGCGAGGCTCTCGCAACCTACCTCCGCGTCCTGAAGCCGTCCGGCGTGATCGCCTGGCACATCAGCAACCGCTACCTCGATCTCGAACCAATCGTTGCGAGGCTGGCCCGGGACGCCGGCCTCGTGGGGCTCGTCGCTCAACACAAACCAACCCCCGAGGAAACCCGCCGGGAGGTCGCCGCCTCGATCTACGTCGTCCTCGCACGGGCAGAGGACTCGCTCGCCCCCCTCCGAGGCTTCCCCGGCTGGCACGGTCTCGCCGGCGCTGATGGCGCGCAGGCGTGGTCGGATGACTATTGCGACGTGGCCCGCGCGCTCCTGCGAGGGTTCCGAGACTAATCTGGTTCGCCCATGCACCTGCTCTTCGTCATCACGATCTTCATCGCCGCCTTTCTTCTCTTTGCCATCCAGCCGATGGCCGCCAAGATGATCCTGCCGACGCTCGGCGGGGCCCCGGCCGTCTGGAACTCGGTGATGCTCTTCTTTCAGGGCCTGCTCCTCGCGGGGTACGGCTATTCCCACTGGCTCACGGGACGATCGACCCGAATCCAACTCCTTGTTCACGGAGCCGTCGCCGCCGCCTCGCTGCTGATGCTCCCCATCGCCATGCCGGAGAACTCCGCCCCGCTCGCATCCGCGGCGCCGGCCGTTTCCGCACTCGTGGTCCTCGTGCTGGCCGTGGGAGCGCCGGCGTTCGTCCTCTGCACCACTTCACCCCTTGTTTCTCGCTGGTTCGCCGATTCCGGGAGTCCGCGGGCGGGCAGGCCGTACTTCCTCTACGCCGCCAGCAATGCCGGCAGCATGATCGCGCTGCTGGCCTACCCCTTCGTCTTCGAGCCGAGCCTCAGCCTCACAAACCAGCGGCTCGCCTGGTCCATCACGTTCGGGGCGCTCGTCGTCTTGATTCTCGCCTGCGGCCTCGTCGCGCTTCGTTCCACCGGAAGCATCGGCGCCGATGCTCAAGAGCGCGAGAGGACTCCCGCCCCGCCTCCTCTGACGGAGGGGCGCGCCCTGACTCGGCAGCGACTCCTGTGGATCGCGCTTGCTTCGGTTCCCGCGGGTCTTTCCATGGCGGTGACGCAGCATCTCGCGACCGATATCGCCTCGGTCCCCTTCCTCTGGATCCTGCCGCTTTCGATCTACCTTCTCACCTACATCATCGCGTTCAGCGGCATCGTCGCCCTTGCCGCCCCAATTGCCGGGTTCCTCTTCCCCCTTGCGGCGACGGGCGTCGGCGCCATGCTGCTGGTCAGCGCGCGAACGCCGCTGGCTCTCGTGGTCTTCGCCAACCTTGCGCTTCTCCTGACCGCCGGCATTGTCTGCCACGCGCGCCTCGCCGCCGACAAGCCGCACCCGTCGCGCCTCACCGAGTATTACCTGCTCATGGCCTTTGGCGGCGTTCTCGCCGGCCTCTTCAGCACGCTCTGGGCTCCCAACCTGTTCAACTCGATCGTCGAGTACCCGATCTTGATCGTCGCCGCGTGCCTCCTCAGAACGCGCACGAGCCCCGTGGTCCCGAGGCGCCCCCAACCCCCCCGCCGCCTCGGCCTCGAAGTCCTCGGCTGGATCCCCGTGCCTCTTGTTCTTGCCGCGTTCTACACGTTCGAGGACGGCTGGCTCGGCGCCGACGAACTCGGACTCTGGACCCGCTACGTCCTCCTGGTCGCGGTCCCCCTCCTCCTGACGCTGTCCGTTGCGATGTTCCGCCTTCGATTCGCCGCGGCGATCGCCCTCATGACGGCCATTCCATTCATCCACGAACGCCCGGGGCGCGAGACGATCCTCACCATCCGCACCTTCTTCGGCGTGCATCGCGTCATTCGGACCCGCGTCGGCGGGAACATGGTCCACGAGCTCTACCACGGCCGGACCCTCCACGGCATGCAGTTCCTCGAACCCGCGCTCCGGCGCATCCCGACCTCGTACTACGCGCGGGAAAGCCCCATTGAGCGGGCGCTCGCCATGATGGGCCGCCGCTCAGACTTCGCCCGAATGGGCATCGTCGGCCTCGGCGCCGGCACGCTCGCCGCCTACGGCCGGGAGGGACTCTCGATCACCTACTTCGAGATTGATCCCGAAGTCGCCGCCATCGCGGGGACATCGGGCCTCTTTTCGTTCATCTCCGATTCGCCCTCGCCGACCGACGTGGTCCTCGGCGATGCCCGCCTGACCCTCGCCCAGCGGCCGCCCGGCGAGTTCGACCTGCTGTGCCTCGACGCCTTCAGTTCCGACGCCATCCCCGTCCACCTCATCACGCGCGAGGCTCTCGCCATCTACCTGCGCGCCCTGAACGACCGGGGCGTGATCGTGTGGCACATCAGCAACCTGTTCCTCGACCTCGAGCCCGTCGTCGCCGACCTGGCGCACGACGCCGGCCTTGTCGCGCTGAGCCGCAACGAATCGGCGACCTGGGAGCAGGAAGCCCGGGGCCGAACCGCGTCCAACACCGTCGTCCTCGCGCGCTCGTGGGAATGCATCGAGCCGTTGCGATCCGTCGAAGGATGGCGCCCGCTCCGCCGCCGCACGGGCATGCGCCTCTGGACCGACGACTATTGCGACCTCCTCAGCGTCCTGCGCTGGCGAGACTCGGAGTAGGCTCTCCCGGCGATGCTCCCCCTCCATGCCGCCGCCATCTTCCTCGCCGCTTTGCTGCTCTTCCTCGTGCAGCCGATGATCGGCAAACTGGTTCTCCCGCTCCTCGGCGGCTCGCCGAGCGTCTGGAACACGGTCATGCTCTTCTTCCAGAGCATGCTGCTGGCCGGATACGCCTATGCCCATGCGCTCGCCCAACTCCGCGGCCGGCGCGCCCAACTTCTTATCCACACGGCTGTGCTCATCGTCGCCGCATTGCTCCTCCCCATCGGCCTGCCCGCGGGCGAGGCGTGGCGGCCCGATCTCACGGGATACGCGCCCTTCCAGGTCCTCCTCATGCTCGCCGCCGCATGCGCCGGACCCGTCTTCGTCCTCTGCTCCGCCTCGCCGCTGCTCCAGGCTTGGTTCGCCGGAACGTCGCACCGCACCGCCGGGGACCCCTACTACCTCTACGCCGCCAGCAATCTCGGGAGCATGACGGCCCTCCTCGGCTATCCGCTCCTCGTCGAGCCGCACCTCACGCTCACCATGCAGCGGCATGCATGGTCGGCGGCGTTCGCCGTGCTTGCGGGGCTGATCCTCGCTTGCGCCGTCGTCGCCGGACGCTCCTCTCGCGCCTCCGCGGACGGCACCGGGAATCCAGCGATCCCCACGCCGCGCCCCGCGCCGATCGCCGAGCGCGACCTCACCATGCAGCGACTCCTCTGGATCGCCCTCGCCTTCGTCCCCGCTGGCCTGATGATGGGCGCCACGCAGCACATCACGATCGACATCGCCCCCGTGCCCCTCCTCTGGGTTCTGCCGCTGGCGATCTACCTCTTCACCTACATCCTGGCATTCGCCAAGGGCGGCCCGACACTCGGCCGAATCGCCGGGTGGCTGCTCCCGCCCGTGGTCGTCGGCGTCGCCGTCATGGCCATCATCAGCCTGCGCACGCCGACGTGGCTTCCCGTCGGCGCGCATCTCCTCCTGCTGCTCCTTGCCGCCATGACCTGCCACGGACGCCTCGCCCGGCTCCGGCCCGATCCCGCCCGCCTCACCGAGTTCTATCTCCTCCTCTCCGTCGGCGGCGTCCTCGCGGGGATCATCTGCGGCATCACGGCCCCTGCCGTCTTCAACGGCATCCTCGAATACCCGCTCTTCATCGTCGCCGCCTGCCTCCTGCGCGAGCCTTGGCGGCGCAGGAGGCCCGCCACCACGCGCCATCACCGCCGCCGACTCCGAATCGCCGCCGACATCCTCCTGTGGATCCTCGTCATATCGATCGTCCCCTTCTACATCTTCATCATGGTCTGGCTCCTCGGCCCGCGCGCGCCGGAACTGAGCACGATCCGTTTCTTCTCTCGCCTGACGGTGGCCCTTCTCGCCGCACTGACGATGGTCCTCTACTCGCGCCGATGGATGCACGCCGCCGCCGTGCTCGCCCTTCTCTCGATCCCGTGGTTCGACCGCCAGATCCGCGAGAACGAGATCCTCCAGATCCGGACCTTCTTCGGCGTGCATCGCGTCGTCGCCGGCGGATCGCCGGAGCACCGATTCCACAGGCTCATCCACGGCCGGACCGAGCACGGCCGGCAATGGCGCACGCCGCCGTTCGACAAGGAACCGCTCGCCTACTTCACCCGCTCAGGACCCGTCGGCGACGTCTTCGCACGCCTCGACTCGCGCCCCGGCGAGCAGCGCATCGCCATCATCGGCCTCGGCGCGGGAACTCTCGCCGCCTACGGCCGCCCGGATCGGGCCTTCACCTTTTATGAGATCGACCCCGTCGTCAAGGACATCGCCACGGACCCCGACCTCTTCTCCTACACCACCGACAGCCGGTCTCCCGTGGAGTTCGTCCTCGGCGACGCGCGCCTGACCATCGCCGCCACCCCCGACGCCGCGTACGACCTGATCGCCATGGACGCCTTCTCGTCCGACGCCGTGCCCGTTCACCTCATCACGCGCGAGGCCGTGCGAGCGTATCTCTCCAAACTCCGCCCGCACGGCCTGCTCATGTTCAACGTCAGCAATCTCTACATCAACTTCGAGCCGGTCCTCTCGCGCCTCGCGGAGGACGCCGGCCTCATCGCCTTCATCCGCGACGACCGCAAGGTCCCCATCGCCGACATCAACGCAGGCAAGCAGCCCTCCGCCTTCATCGTCCTCGCCCGATCGCGCGAGAACCTCGGCCCGATCGCCGACAACCCACTCTGGCGACCCCTCAACCCAGCCCCGCACGCACGCCTCTGGACCGACGATTACTCCGACATCCTCAGCGTCGTGAAGTGGCGATAGCGCCAAGGGGATGCTCTACACTCACCCTCCTATGCCCCCCCCCATCACCACGTCCCATCGCGGCGTCATCCAGACCTGGTCCCGCACGCTGATCCCCACCGCGAAAGAGGCCCCCGCCGACGCCGACGCCCCCTCGCACAAACTCCTCGCCCGCGCCGGCGCCATCCGCCGCGTCGCCGCGGGCGTCTACGACTACCTCCCCCTCGCCTGGCGCGTCCTCAAGAAGATCGAGCACATCGTCCGCGAGGAGATGGACGCCGCGGGCGGCGCCGAACTCTTCATGCCCGTCATCGTCCCCCACGAGTTCTACCTCGGCACCAAGCGCGACGAGGCCTACGGCCCGCTCCTCTTCACCCTTAACGACCGCAAGGGCAACATCAACCACCTCGGACCCACCCACGAGGAGACCGTCACCGATATCGCCCTCGGCTCCGTCAACTCCTACAAGCAACTCCCCCTCATCCTCTACCAGATCCAGACCAAGTTCCGCGACGAGGCCCGCCCTCGCGCCGGCCTGCTCCGCTGCCGGGAGTTCATCATGAAGGACGCCTACTCCTTCCACATGAACGTCGAGGGCAAGGGCGGCCTCAACGACGCCTACGACGCCATGTACCAGGCCTACGTCAACATCTTCACCCGCTGCGGCCTCGACTTCTCCGTCGTCGAAGCCGAGTCCGGTCCCATCGGCGGCTCCGCCTCCCACGAGTTCATGGTCAACTGCGACTCGGGCGAGGACACCATCCTCAAGTGCCCCGTCTCCGGCTACGCCGCCAACGTCGAAAAATGCGAGATCGGCGAACGCCCCGCCCCGAGCAAGGGCTACTTCACCGGCGACCCCTCCGGCCCGCTCGAAGAAGTCCACACCCCCAACTGCCCCGCCATCGAGGACGTCTGCGCCTTCATGAAAGTGAAGCCGCAGAACATGCTCAAAACCGTCGTCTTCGAAATTGATCATGGAACCCCGAACGCCAGTGAGGGGGTTCCGGGGGTTGCTGCCGCAAGGTGGGTCGTCGCCGTCGTCCGCGGCGACCACGACGTCAACGAAGGCAAAGTCCGCGACGCCGCGGGCTTCAGGGTCAAACTCGCCGACCCTCTCCCCGCGCGCACCGCAGGCTTCGAGATCGGCTTCGTTTCCCCGCGCGCCGCCCTTGGGAAGGCGGGCGTGCTTCTCCTCGTGGACAAAGACGCCGCCGTCTCCTTCGACGACGCCAAGGGCAAGCCCATGTTCTGGGTCACCGGCGCCGACAAGAAGGACCACCACGTCAAGCACTTCAACTGGGCCCGCGACCTGGGCATCGACGTTTCCATTATCCCGACGCTCGGGATAAGCGAGTCTTCGAGCGAATCCCGTGGTCTTCGCGTGACCAACGTTCGCAACGCCCTCGCGGGCGACCCCTCCCCCCGCGCCAAGGGCGCCGCCCTCGTCGCCCAGCGCGGCATTGAAGTCGGCCACATCTTCAAACTCGGCACCAAATACTCCGACGCCATGGGCTTCGCCATCATGGACGAGAAGCAGGAGCGCCGCAGCGTCACCATGGGCTGCTACGGCATCGGCGTCTCCCGCACCATGGCCGCCTGCGTCGAGATGTCCCACGACGACAACGGCATCGTCTGGCCCCTCCCCATCGCCCCCTGGCACGTCATCATCACCCCGATGAAAGTCGAGCCCGACTCCCGCCACATGCAGGTCGCCTGCGAACTCTCCGGAGGGCTCGCCGCCGCCGGCTTCGACGTCCTCATCGACGACCGCGACGAACGCCCGGGCGTCAAGTTCAAGGACGCCGACCTCATCGGCGTCCCTCTCCGCATCACCATCGGCGACAAATCACTCGCCGAGGACGCCATCGAGTTCAAGCCGCGAAAAGAGGCCGCCGCGAAAGCGGAACTCGTGAAGATCGCCAACGTCGTCGCCAAGTGCCAGGAGTTCGCGCGATGAACATAGACACGATGCGCGCTGGAACCCCGACCGCAAGGGAGGGGGTTCGTCACGTCTCGCGCCCGAGCCTGTTCGGGCCGTCCGCCGCGCTTGCTGTCCTTGCATTCACGCTCTCCGCCTGCGCCACCAACCGCGGGCTCGCGCCTGCGGCTCGTGAAAACGCCGTCGCCTCCGTCCTCGACTCCCTCCACGACGCCGCATCCAAGGCCGACGAACCCCGCTACTTCGACCTTTTCACCAAGGACGCCATCTTCTACGGCACCGACGACACTGAGCGCTGGACGAAGGACCAGTTCCGCGACTACGCCCATCCCTACTTCTCCAAGGGCCAGGGCTGGACCTACACCGTCGCCGACCGCGCCGTCTTCTTCTCCGAGGACGGCCGGACCGCCTGGTTCGACGAGCGCCTCGACAACGCCAAGTGGGGCCGCTGCCGGGGTACCGGTGTGCTCGCTCTCCATGCGGGGCAGTGGAAGATCGAGCAGTACAACCTCCTCGTGCCCATCCCAAACGACCTCCTCCCCGAAGTGGCGGAGCGGATCAAATCGTTCGAGTCATCGAAGCCGAGGGAATGAACTGCTTTGGTGCCACTGGCTGCTTGTCAGCCAGTGCGGGGAACTGTTACGCACGATCTCGCGCATTCGCACCGCGTGTGCTCGACACTGGCGGGCGAGCCGCCAGTGGCACAGGCAAGTTCCGCTATAACGACCCCGTGCTCATCGACCCCGCACGCCTCCCCTTCCCGATTCTCTCGCAGGACGAGCACACCCTCGTCGTCGCGAAACCCGCCGGGATGGCGACGGAACTCACGAACGACCCGCGCGGCCTCTCGATGATCTCGAAAATCCGTCGCGCCGCACGCGAAGGGGTCAAGCCGCGCCTCGTCCACCGGCTCGACCGCGTCACCCGCGGCGTGATGATCGTCGCGCTTTCCCGCGAGGCCGCCGCGTTCTACGGCGAACAGATCCGCGAAGGCGTCTGGGAGAAGTACTACCTCGCCCGCATCCCCCGCCCCACACCCGACTCAAACCCGCTGCACCGCGACCTCATCGGCAAGCACAAGGCCCACCTCAAGGAAGAAGGCACCCACGCCCGCATCGTCCGCGCCGGCGGCAAGCCCTCATTCCTCGAAATCCTCGCTATCGAACCCGCCCCCGATCGCCCCAACGAGTACCACGCCCTCATCCGCCTCCTCACCGGGCGACTCCACCAGATCCGCGTCATGCTCGCCGCCCTCGGCCTGCCCCTCATCGGCGATGAACCCTACGGCGGGGCCGACGGCCCGATGTACCTCGAACACATCGCACTCTGGTACGTGGACTACGCCACCCGCGACATCCGCCTTGCCCATGTGGCCGACGACCCGGAGCGCGAGCGGATCTCCGGGCAGTCAAGGCGAATCCTCAGCCGCATCACACAGAACCGATGACGAAGCCCGGCATTCAGCCCGCGACGCGGGCGTCGGTCCCTTGCCCCGGACGACGTCCGGGGTCGGCGTGCTCAAGGATTCTCTGAGAGCCCTTGAAGAGGGCGAAGGTCATATCCGGCAGCATGCGCGCGGTGTCCGTCATCATCACGCAATCCAAACCGCGGTGCGCAGGCTCTCCACCCGGATTCCCATCGGTGCCCATCTGTGTCATTTGTGCCTTGCCTTTCCTTCCCGCGCCTTTGCGCTTCAGCGTGAGCCAATCCCGATACACTCCCCGCGCATGAACGCGCTTGCCACCCTCTCCATCTCCGGCCGCACCGCCCGCCTCGCCCTCAACCGCCCGGACAAGCGCAACGCACTCTCGCTCGACCTCCTCGCCGACCTGCACGCCCGCGTGGACGAACTGGCCTCCCGCGCTCCCGGGGGGGACGTCGCCGCCTGCATCATCACCGGCGAGGGACCCTCGTTCTGCGCCGGCATGGACCTCAAGTCCATCCTCAACGAACCGGGCGTGCCCCTGAAACTCCTCGCCAGCCTCGCGGAACTCACGATCAAGATCCGCCGACTCCCGATGGTCACCATCGCCCGCGTCAACGGCGCCGCCATCGGCGGCGGTTGCGGCCTCGCCTGCGTCTGCGACCTCGCCGTCACACACCCCGACTCGAAGATGGGCTACCCCGAAGTGGACCTGGGAGTCTGCCCCGCCGTCGTCGCCCCGTGGCTCGTCCAGTCGATCGGCCCAGGGGCCGCTCGCCGCGTCCTTCTCCAGGGCGGCACCATGACCGGCCTCCGCGCCTTCGAGATCGGCATGGTCTCGCACTGCGTCCCCCTCGATCAACTCGACGCGCAGGTCAATGAGATCGCCCAGCGCCTCGCGGGCGCAGGCCTTAACGCACTCCGTGCCACGAAGCAACTCCTGAACGACATCGCCGGCGCGGAACTCGAAGCGCACGTCCGCAAAGGCGCGATGATCTCCGCGCAAGTGGTCGAGAGCGACGAGGCGCGCGCGATGCTTGGAAAGAAACTGGGATCGTGAAACGAAGGAACACCCGGGCAACGCTGCCCCGATGTCCTGCGCGCAGAAATTCCCGCGTTTTCCTATACTCAGCATCGATGAGCGCGCCCCAACTCACCATCGACCACGGCCCCCACGGCGTCGCTGTCCTGCACCTTCGACCCATTCCAGAATCCACTCCGGGGGCGGTCGTTGTCCTGAATCGCGCACTCCTTGCCGCCATCAACCACGCCCTCGACCAACTCAGGGAAACCCCGCCCAAGGGCTTCGTCCTGGCTTCGGATTCGCGGGTCTTCATCGCCGGCGCGGACCTTAAGGAAATCATGGGCCTCTCCGACCCGGAACTCCACGACTATCTCCGCTTCGGCCAGCATGTCTATGCGCGGATCGCCTCGCTCCCATGCACGACCGTCGCCGCCATCAACGGCGCGGCTCTCGGCGGGGGCCTCGAAATCGCCATGCACTGCGATCACCTCATCGCCGCCATGCCCGCCTCCCCCTCTCCGGAGAAACCCGCAAAGCCCTACCCCATCGGCCTGCCCGAAGCGGGCCTTTCCATCTGCCCAGGCTGGGGAGGCACCAACATGCTCCCCGCACGCATGGACCCCGTCCGCGCCATCCGAATGACCGCCATCGGCCAGACCTTCACCGTCGCCGATGCCGCCGATGCGGGGCTTATCGAACTCATGGTTTCCCCTGCCGACCTCCTCGCGCGCGCGAGCGCCCTCGCCACGCGGCCGAAGCACACGGCCCGTTCCCGCCCGCGCTGCATCGAGGATTCCGATCGCCGGGAGGCCGTCCGAAACGCCCTCTCCCATATCCTCCCAGACCTCCCGCCTTCACAGGCCGCCAACGCTGTCGCCGATTGTGTCCGCATCGGACTGGACAAAGGCTGGCAAGCCGCCTTGGATGCGGAGCGGGAAAACCTCGTCCGCCTGCGGAACACCCCCGAAGGCAAGTCCGCCATCGACGCCTTCTTCGCCAAGTCGGAGAAGAAATAAGAGACTGATTCACCACGGAGAACACGGAGCACACAGAGAGACCAGGGTTGACGTTGCACGCCCACCGGAACGACTGAACGCAATCTCCGCTCCGTGCCCTCCGTGTCCTCCGTGGTGAGAAAAGGATCGAACAGAGCCATGACCCAGATCAAAGCCGACCTCAAAACCATGAAAGGCCTTTCCGCCGCGGACGCCAAACTCATCGCCGACGCGGAGATTCTCCTCGGCCCCGACCCCGACGAGATGGGCTTCGTCCAGAACCTCTTCTGGGGCAACATCCGCGAGGAACTGGTCTTCCCCTATCCCAAGTCCGACCCGGAGGAGACCGCCCGCTGCGATCAACTCATCGCCGCCGTGGATGAGTACTTCCGCTCCGAGCATCCCTCGATCCAGATCGACCAGGAGCAGGAAATCCCGCGCTGGGTCATCGACCGCCTCTTCAAACTCGGCGTCATGGGCATGACCATCGCCAAGGAATACGGCGGGCTGGGAATGGGCGTGACGTCGTATGTCCGCGTCCTGGAACGCATCGGTTTCTACTGCGGCTCCACCGCCGTCATGGTCTCGGCCCACCAGTCCATCGGCTGCAAGGCCGTCATGCTCTTCGGCACCGAGGAGCAGAAGAAACGCTGGCTCCCTCACCTCGCCAATGACTGGCTCTCCGCCTTCTGCCTCTCCGAGCCCAACGTCGGCTGCGACGCCGGAGGCCAGGAAACAACCTGCGAACTCTCCGACGACGGAGAGTACTACATCCTCAACGGCGAAAAGAAATGGGCCACCTCCGGCGCGCTCTCCGGCCTGTTCACCGTCATGGCCAAGCAGAAGATCAAGGACCCGAAGTCCGGCAAAACCATCGAGCGCGTAACCGCCGTCGTCTGCACTCCCGACATGGAGGGCATCGACATCTTCCAGAAAAACCGCGCCAAATGCGGAATCCGCGGCACATGGCAGGCCCGCATCCGCTTCACCAACGCCCGCGTTCCCAAGGCCAACCTCCTTCACCACGAAGGCAAAGGCCTCAACGTCGCCCTCTCCTGCCTCAACTACGGCCGATGCACGCTCGCCGCGGGCATGCTCGGCGGCGCGGTCCGCGCCATGAACCAGGGCATCAAGTGGGGCCGCACCCGCTACCAGTTCGACCGCCCACTCGCCGACTTTGAGTTGGTGAAGATGATGATCGCGCGCATGGCCGCCCTTACCTACGCCATGGACGCCATGCTCTACATGACCACCGCCTTCCTCGACCGCCACGACAAGGACATCCGCGTCGAGACCGCCATCTGCAAGACCTTCGTCTCCGAGATGGGATGGCGCGTCGTCAACGACGCCATGCAGATCATGGGCGGCGAGTCCTACATGACCGAAAACGAAGTCGAGCGCGTCTTCCGCGATTCGCGCATCAACCTCATCGTCGAAGGCGCCAACGAGGTCATGCAGTCCTTCATCTTCGCCTACGGCGGAAAGGCCCTCGCCGAGCAGATGGTCGGCATCCAGAACATCCTCGGCCCGGACCGCGACAAGGGGCTCATCGCCAACGCCGTCAAGGCCGCCGCCGCCATCGGCAACCAGACCGGCCGCGCCGCCCTCGGCAAGGCCATGCCCCTCGGCCTCGAACTCTTCCTCGGCATGAAGGGACCGCTCCCGAAAATCACGCGAGTCCACCCCTCGCTCGCCGCACAGGCCGAACGAATCTGCGACCTCGTCCGCGAACACTCGCACCAGTTCAAACTCGCCAGCAAGGAAAACGAAGAGAAGATCGTGGACCGACAGTGCGTCCAGGCCCGCGTCGCCGACGCCGCCACCTACATCCTCGGCATGATCTGCACCCTGAGCCGCCTCGACATGCAGATCCGCAAGGGTGAGGAGGGCGTTGAGTTCGAGCGCGACAAGGCCGCCGCCCTCCACTTCTTCGACCTCGCGGAACTCTGGACCCGCGAATGCTGGCGCTCGCTCCGAATGAACGCGGACGAATCCATGCGCGCCGCCGCCGCCGCCGCCATCGCCCACAACGACACCATGCCCAACAGCCTCTTCTCCATCCCCGAGAAGTCGCCGGCCCCCAACGCCCGCGGCTCGGGCCGAAAGACTGACCAGACCTCCATCAAGCAGTTCCCCGGCGACAAGCACGCGCACGCCAACGCCTGACCGCGCCATCAAGGCTCAGGAAATCATGCGGGTCGTCGGTCAATCGCGCGCACGCTCGGGATGAGCCAAGGGTCGCCGCAGCGAATCCCGTGGTCGCCCCGCGCGGGAATGGGTCGTGTCGCAGTTTGAATGTGGCATGGGCTTTCCAGCCCATGTCCCCCGCGCC
>CAZBDZ010000075.1:0-17299 GCA_964490785.1 uncultured Phycisphaeraceae bacterium | reverse complement strand
CGGGCAAGCCGCCAGTGGCACAGGGAAGGTACTGGCGGGCGAGGCGGCGGGGGCGTGGCGTTTGTGATCGGACGCAACCGAGTTTCGCACTGGCGGGCAAGCCGCCAGTGGCACAGGGAAGGTACTGGCGGGCGAGGCGGCGGGGGCGTGGCGTTTGTGATCGGACGCAACCGAGTTTCGCACTGGCGGGCAAGCCGCCAGTGGCACAGGGAAGGCACTGGCGGGCAAGCCGCCAGTGGCACAAAACGCGGAAGTTTCCCTGAGGCCGGGCGGCGGGGCGGGGGGAGAATTGCGCGCCGAACAAAGAAGGAGGTTGCCATGATTACCGCGATTCGCAAGACGGATGTGCAGATCAAGAACGACGTGCTGGCCGAGATGAAGTGGGATCCGCGCGTCGAAGAGGCGGATGTGGGGGTGCAGGTGCATGACGGGATTGTGACGTTGACGGGTGGCGTGAGCGCGCTGTCGCGGCGGATCGCGGCGCGCGAGGCGGCGCACCGCGTGTCGGGGGTGCTCGACGTGGTGGACAAGATCAGCGTGCGCATCCAGGGGCCGCACCGCACGACCGACGAAGACGTGGCCCGGGCGGTGCGCAACGCTCTGCGCTGGGACGCGCTGGTGCCCGACGAGCAGATCACGTCGACGGTCGCCGAGGGGACCGTGACGCTGCAGGGGGACGTCGAGACGTGGGCGCAGCGGATCGACGCGGAGCGCGCGGTGCAGCGGCTGACGGGCGTGCGGGCGGTGGTCAACCAGATCAAGGTGAAGGCGAGGCCCGCGGACGCCGTCCGCATCAAGCAGGACATCGAGGAGGCGCTGGAGCGTCAGGCGCTGCGCGAGGCGCGGCGGATCGGCGTCGCGGTGGAGGACGGCGTGGTGACGCTCAGCGGGTCCGTGCATTCGTGGGCGGAGAAGAACATCATCGACCGCGTCGCGGGCTTCGCGCCGGGCGTGGTCCGCGTGGACGACCGGACGGCGGTCGATCCCTATGCGTAAGGAGGGATGACGAGAGAGAACGACCCGCGGCGCCGAGGGGCGTCGCGGGTCGTTGTGTGTTCCGTGATGCGGTGCGAGTTCGACGGATTCGTGGAGTTGATGGCGCCGCAGCAACCGCCACTTCCTCGCAGACTCGTCAGTGGCGGCTTCTTCGGAGCGCGGATTCGTGCTGGGAGACGTATGAGTCGGGGAGTGGTTGTGGTTGAATGGAAAACACTGGCGGACAAGCCGCCAGTGGCACAGGGGAACGACGTGGGATTTCGATTAGACGAGGGCCTTGAGGGCCTTGAGGGCGCGGATCTTGACGGTCTTGCGTGCGGGCTTGGCCTTGACGGTCATCATCTCGCCGGGCTTGAAGGGGTTGGGGACGGTGCGTTCTTTCGTAGCGGGCTTGTCGATGCGAACGACCTTCATGAGGCCCGGCACCTGGAAGACCTTCACGGTTTTGAGATCGGCGGCCATGATGGTGGCCATGATCTCGAAGACGGAGGAGACCTGCTTGCGCGTCAGGTCAGTCTGTCCTGCGATGGTGGCGAGCGTGTCGCTCTTGCTGCGCGGCTTTCCGCGGGCGGCTTCGATCTTCGGTTTCTTTGCGGGTTTTGCGGCCATTTTCTTGCTTGCCATGTCGATTCTCCAATCGTTGTGGTACACGGGAATTCGTGTACACGGCGTGGCACTCTGGGACCGGGGAACCTCCGTGCGGCCCCGACACATGCTGTATTTACGACGAAACCCCTCGGGGCACAAGCGATTTTCGGCTCCGGGGGACAAAAAACCTCTACTTTTTCAGCATTCTCCCGGACGGCCTGGGGCGCGGGCCGGGCCGGGCCTTGTGGAAAACCCAAAGAACTCGGTTCATCCGGCGATGGTCGGCGCGAGCGGGGGTTCGGCGTGAAGGCTGTCGGAAGGGTGAAAAAGGCCTGGAATTCGGCTTCCCGAGGCGGCGTGGAGGTAGCCGCGCCAGAAGGTCAGTCGCTTCAGTCTGAGGTGGGCTTCGTCCACCTGGCGGCGCGAGGGGGGCGATTCGGCAAGGGCGCGGAACGACTTCAGAATCGGCTGTTCTCCGGGGGATTCCTGTGCCACGGACCTTTGGGCGTCGGCCTGGGCTTCGGAAGTGCGGAGGTCGGACTTGAAGAGCCAGCGGCCGAACTCCGGGGCCGCATGGGCCACCCCGAAGGCGGAGTATCCGAGGCGGTACTCGCGTTCGAGATAGGAGTCTGGGGTGTAGCGGTGATCGTGGTCGGCACGGGCGTCGGGTCGGAAGAGGACGGGCGAGCCGAAGTGGGCCGAGAGACGCCAGGCGAACTCGACATCCTCGTAGCAGCAGTTGGCGATGGCGGGGCGGAACCCGCCGATGGCGAGAGCGGCGTCGCGCGGGAGAGAGAGGTTCATGTTCCACGCATGCCGGCATCCCCAGTCATGGTCCGGCGATTGGAGGAGCCGGCCGTCGGCGTCGATCATCCGGTCGTAGAAGAAGATCATCGAAGTCGAGCGGATGAGGAGGTCGAAGCACGTGTCCTGATCGGGCGGCGGCGCGATGAAGGGGCTGTGGCCGAGGATCATCGCGGGCGGACCGGACGAACGCGCCTGATGCGCGCGGAGGTGGGCTTCCAGGAATGTCGGCACGGGACGGATGTCATCGTTGAGCAGGAGGACGATCCTTCCGCGCGCTTCGGCAAGGGCGACGTTTTTGGCGTGCGCGATGCCGAGTCGCTCGGCTTCGATGACGCGGAGACCGAGATGGTCTGTGAACTCCGCGGCGGCCGAGGTGGAGGCATCGTCCGGCCCGTCGAGGACGACGATGACCTCGTGCCGGTTGGCGGGGAGGGTCTGGCGCGATAACCAAATGAGACATTGGCGGAGGTGAGACGCCCTGTTCCGGGTGGGGATGATGGAGGTAATCGCCGGAGTAGGGGGCATTGGTGTGATATCGACCGAAAACGGCAAGTCCAAATCATGTGAATTCCTTGGGGACGGGCTCAGGAATTGGCTTGTCGGGCCGACAGATATTGGGACGAGGCCCATTCGGCAGGGATGCCCGGCCTCGTCGTTCCGGTCGTCTGGGAGCCCAGGCATGAGCCTTCCCGAGTTGATCGAGCGTAGACAGCACCCTCGGCACACGGTCGTGCGGCACTGCAAGGTCCGCGACGGGCGGACGGCGTCGTTCGCGCCGGGGCTGACGACCGATGTTTCCGATGGCGGGGCACTGATCCGGGTGGACCGGGCGAGGCCATACGGGCCTGGGGATGAGATCGACATCGTGGTGTCGTGGGACGATCGGCCGGTGCTCTCGTCGCAGGACCTGATCCGGGCGCGCATCCGGCGTGTGCAGCCGATCGACCATCATCATCAGGCCGTGGCGGTGGAATACGTGCGTGCGGCGGCGGCGCTGGCGGCGTGAGAGGGGCGGGCGCGGCGGCGGGTTTGTGTGGGTTGTTGTGCCCTTCGCCTATTCCTGCCCGCCGGGGAGGAGGGTGCCCAGGGTGCGCATCTCGGCGGTCTGTTCCTCGGGCGTCATGTGGTTCAGCGCGTCGCTGAAGGACTCGATCGATTCGTAGCCCATCTGAATCAGCGCGGCGGTGATGACGCCCGCGGCGTCGTCGGCACTCATCGGCGCGTCCTGATCGAGGTCCATCGTGGCGAAGCCGTCGGCCTTGGATGCAAATGACTGAGCGCCCGTGTAGCAGTAGGTGTTGCCGGAGTTCCACAACTCAAGGACCTTGGTGATGTCGGCGAAGTCGCGGTCGCCGTCGCGGTCGGCGTCGCCGGGCAGGAGGCAGCATCCCTGTTGCCAGTTCGTAAGAACACTTGTGATATCGTCGAACGCGATCGCGCCGTTGTCGTTGGCGTCGCCCTCGGCGGGCGAGTCGCAGACCGTGAAGTACATGTCCGCGTAGGGCACGATCTGCGGATCGGCGGTCCCGCTGAACTGGGGGAGGTCGGAGCGGAGCACGTATTCCTGCGACCCGCCGTTGTCGAAGGTCTGGAGCGACACGCGGTATTCGTACCCGCGCTGGAGGTTGCTGATCGGTTCGAGCAGCACGACCGTGCCCGCCGGATAGAGCGCGGGGTCCTGGCGGATCTGGAACCCGTTGGTTTCGTCCGTCCAGCACTCGTCGGGGGAGCATCCGCCGTGGCGGCGGCGCTCGACCTTGAACGGCTTCGGGATGCCCGTTCCCGCGACCCAGGTCACGGGGCCGTAGTGGCGCATGATGATCGGTTTCGACGGCCCCGGGCGCGCCCCCATGTCCAGGAACTCCATGCCATCAGGCGGCCAGCAGTCGTCGCGGTGCTGGCGGAACGGCGCGAGTCCCACGGCCCCGCCGCCGAGGTTGATGGCGGGGAGGGTGTAGCCGTTGCCGGCGTTGGCGCCGTTGAGGCGGATTTGGTTCGGGTTGAACTCGGGGCCGATGACGACATCACCGGTCCAGACACCCGGACCCGACCCGGGAAAGAGCGTGCTGAACGAGATCGTCCCCGCAAGTCCGGGTGCTGCATTGAGCAACTCGACTCCGAGGAAGGACTCGTCCGTGCGCTGCAGCCAGATGTGCCCCTCCATCCGGCGCTCGAAGCGCAGGGAATCGCTGCCGACGTTGCCGTCGATCCCGAGCAGGTCCGCCCGGATCTCGCCCTTGAACAGCCCGTCGGGCGCGACGGTGCCGAAGGCGTGGATGTCGCCGACGACCGTGAAGAACGAATCGGTCGGAGGATCGGCGGAGGAGGTGCCCTTGATGTGGGCGTGAATCTGCTTGGCGTAGACGCGCTCGATCGCGTAGTCGGCCTGAATCTCGACCGGCGCATAGGGGCTATTCGGGTCGCCCGTCGGGGTACCGATGATGCCGTTGGTGAAATCGAGGCGCTCGATGCTGCCTTCAAGCGCCACGCCGAGGTGGTATCCCGGCAGCATGACGACATTGCCAGTCAGGTTCCCGCTTTGCGAAGCGAGGTTGATGTTGCCCTTGGCGCGTTCGATGCAGGTGATTGGCCCGGTGACGTCGCCCGTTGCAAGACGCGCCAGCAGGAAGTTCGGTCCGTCGACGCGTTTGAGGTCCCCGAGAAGATAAGCCCTGATATCGACGGCGCCGACGCCTTGGCCGGACTCGTCCACTTGTACCCAATCCACTTGCTCGAGGCGCCGCGACGGGATCGAGTCTGAGCCGAGTACGACCTTGATTTCCACCTGGCTCGGTGCCGGGCGCACAACTGTCAACTTCCGGATGACAGCGGGGTCCGGGTCCGCGGTCTGCTCGTAGGTGATGGTCCACTGGTGCGCCGTCGGATGGTCTTTGTAGATCGTGATCTCCCAGTGATTGGAGCCGTTACCATCGACTTCGGTGGCCACCCAACTGGGATTCTCCGGATCCGGGTTGTCGGGGAAAATCCTGATCCCCCCGGGCGGATTGTCATCGGCGCGGGAGGCGCGAACGAGGCACAGGCACGCGAGAACACACGCGGCACACGCGGTCAGGCGGAATCGCTTCACGGTTCGATCTCCTTCTTTTGAAAGCCAGACGTGCAAATAGCATCATCCCGACAGAACTCGGCGCTGGCGCAGGAACGGCGCGGGCCAAACGCAATGCGCTGAGACCATTGGGCCCATCAATGCTCCCCCCTTGAATCCAATCGTGCTCCGGCGCGATGTCCGGAACGTGGTCGTACCAGTCGGATCCAAGGACATACCGCGAAAACGCTCCCTGCCCGGGTCGGAACGGTGGCGCGACCGTTTCCGTCCATTCGGAGTATCCGCCCGAAATGTCCCAGAGCCCCCAGGGGGATTGCACATCGGTGTAGGACCCAACAGGTGGAAACCAGAAAGTGGGATGGGCGTTATTGCTCCCACCGCCGCTAGTCTGGCCCACGCCCGGCGGGCCGATGACGAGGGGTGTGTCGCTCGCATTCGGGTACTGCCAGTACCCAGGCTGGCCCGGGCCGTAGCGGTTCGGATCGAAATACGATGATTTAACCCATTCGTCGCGCGTGGGGATCCAGTAGCGTGCGCCGGGGGAGCGCTCACGCTGGTCGTTGAAAGTGCCATCGGGGTTGAAGGAGAAGGTCGAAGTGTCGTAGACGCCCTGCTCGAAGGCCTCGCGCTTCATAGCCTTGCCGTTGTGGAGCCAGTTGATGTACCGGGCGGCGTAGCGCCACCCCATGTCGGCCGGGAGGTTGGCCGCCAGCGGATTGAAGCCGTAGGTTTGCGGCCCGACCAAGCGGATGGCCCGCGATGTGAACATTGGCGTGTTGACGTCGTTCGGGATCACATAAGGGGCGTAGGCGTTCACGAACTCGAACCACTCTGCGACCGTAACCTCCGTGCGGCTGATCTGGAACTCATAGTCCACCCGGCCGATTGACTGCACGTATCCGTAGGTGTCGAAGACATACGGCGCATTCCCCGGATGCGTGATCGTCGCCCAGCGCTCCGACTCAGGGTCGCCGCGGCGACTCTCCTTCGTCGAAATCGGGTGCGGGGCGTACTGCGCCAGCGCCGGCGCGGCGAGCAGCACCACGGGTGCCACGGCCAGCGCAGCGAGTCTTCGAGTCGAAGATCCGCCGTGGCGGGCGAAGTCGGCCGTGGCGGTGCGCCCTCGGCCTCCGGCACGGCCGACTGCGCTCCGGTCGCCGCGGCGACCCTCCGCTCCGCTGGCCGTGGCACCCGGGGAGCACCGATTCCTTGAGGGAATCGGTGGCACGAACTCGGCTTGGGCCGCCCGATCGGTCATGCGAGGCTCCCTTGCGCGGCAGGCCGCACGGCTTGCCCGCTCAAAGCCACGGGACAAGCCGTGGCACCCAAACCAACGACGAATGGACAGCATCCTCATGCGACTCCTCCGAACCCTGCCCCCCGGAAGGGGCGAAACAACTCCGGGCGCGGAGGAACGGGACCGACCCATCCGCCAACGCCCGCCTTATATACGTGCCCCCCCCCCCCCCTCTCTGTCAATGACAAAATGCCACAAAAACGAAAAAAATCAACTGAAACTTCTTGGAATCGATCAAAAACACCCCCGTTTGGATATCGCAGGCACCGATCCCGGGCTGGACGACGGGGAATCGGCGGCGCGGCCACGGCGGATATTCGACTCGAAGACTCGCTCCGCTGGCCGTGGCACCCGGATCATGGGACTCGGTGGCACGAGAGGGCGGCGGCGAGGGATTCCATGGAGTTGGGGATGGTTACGGCGGCGGCGACGTAGCGTTCGGTCTCGTCGATGGCGTCGAGGTTGTGCAGGGCGCGTTCGAGGCGGGCGTGTTCGGCGGCGTGGAGTCGCAGGCGTCGGCGTTCGCGTTCGGCGAGCAGGCCGAGGAGGTGTCGTGTGCCGGCGATGTTTGCGGCCTCCTTGCCGGCGCCTGGGTGATCGTCGACCCATTTTTTCGCCCACTCCTCGATGAGGGCGGCCATGGTGGCGGCGAGGGTCGCGGGGAATCCGCCTCGCTCGATCTCGACGAGCATCGGTTCGAGGGTGCGGGCCCAGTTGTACATGCGGCCTTCGACGGCGAGCGCGGCGCGGCCGGGGGAGCCCATGGCGAAGTCGAGGAGCCATGATCGTTCGGCGTCGGTCGTCTCGAGGCCGCTGCGTGCGAGCCATTGCTCCATCTCGGTTGGCGAAAGCGGGTCGAAGACGACGCGTTGGCAGCGGCTGCGGATGGTAGGGAGGAGGCGGTCTTCGGCGCTGGTTACGAGGATGATGACCGAGCCGGGGGGCGGCTCCTCCAGCGTTTTGAGCATCGAGTTCTGGGTGGGGGCGTCGGTGCGCGAGCGGTCGAGGAGTTCGGCCTCGTCCACGATGAAGACCTTGGAGGCGAGCGAATCGCCTCGCATCGAGGCGGCGCGGGTGATCGGTTCGAGGAGCCTCTTCTCGACGACCTGTTTGGGGATCGTGATGAGTTTGCGCTCGCGGATGCTCGCGTCGTCGTCGAAGCGGGCGAGTTCCTTGGTGATGATGTGCAGGTCCGGGTGCTTGCCTTCGGCGATGAGGCGCTGGACGGGGCTGTCCGGGTCCGGCTCGCGCTCGCCGGCGAGGTTGGGCTGTGTGGAGGGGTCGAGGATGGCGGCGGCGAAGGCGACGGCGGTGGTGAACTTGCCGACGCCCATCGGGCCAGCGAAGACCCATGCGTGGTGGATACGACCGGAGGCGACGGCGGCGCGGAGGGTGGCGAGGGCGCGGTCCTGGCCGAGGATGTCGCGGAGCATGTGGGGGCGGGGCATGAAGAGGAGGATACGGCGCGGGGCGGGTTCGCCACGGAGGCACGGGGAATGGGAGTTGGGCGAGGTTCTGTGCAAGGTCTGGGCCCGGCGGGGCAAGTCATGGGATGCCTTGTTGCGTGTATGCCCAGGGTTCTCTGGGCGGGGTCATCGAGTGCAGTTGGAGAAGGAGCCGACCATGCGAATCAGCCACGTCAGTCGTCGTCGTCGGGGGATTCTTGCGGTTGCCGGCGGCCTTTGCGTCGCGGCGGGGTCCGCTCCTGCGAGTGCGTTGAACTACATCTATGTGTGCCTGTGCTGCCGGCCGGACGGGTCGGTGAGGTACATCCATGGATGGTGCGAGGTGACGTGCGACTGGCTTCTCAACGTGGTTCCCTCGGTGGTCGGGTGCGACACGATCTTTACGGCTCTCACGATCAGTCCGTCGAGCGGGGTGGGGGACGGGTTTGCACCGGCGTTCGACCGTGCGATCCCGCTCGGCGGCGTGGTCCCGAGTTCAGACGGTTCGCCGGATGTGAGGATTGTCATGGGGTATTACCCGGCGGCGGACCCTGTTGTCATCACGGGCGGCTCGTTGTCCATGCGCGCGTTCGCGATCCGGACGGATGGCGCGCGGGCCGTCAATCAATACGCGGCGATCGACATCGCCGTCGGCGGCCTCGACCCGGGCGGGGTATGCACGCTTGCGTCGTCGGTGGTGGCGGGCGAACCCGTAACCAATCCGTTCGACGGCTCGCCGATCGGGCTTGTCGGGACGGGCGACGCGAGTATCGTCGTTCAGACTCACGACGGGGCCACGCCGCCCACGCTGATCGAGACGCGTGTGATTCCCGTCAGTTTCGCGTCGCTCGTGTGGCAGGATGCGCTCGCGCTCCCGCCGATGTGCCTGGGCGACTGCAATCGAAGCGGGGCGGTGTCGTTCGCGGATATCACGACGGCGCTGGCGAACTTCGGCCACGCCTACGAGGTCGGCGTCCTGACGCCCGGCGACGCCAACGGCGACCGGGTCGTGAACTTCGCGGATGTTACGACGACCCTTGCGCAGTTCGGAAACGTGTGCGGGGAATAGGGATCTCGTCGCTCTTCGAGCGCCTGACACAATGCAAGAGTGAGATGCGTCAGGGTCGCCCCGGCGACTGTTCCAGACGGCCATACCACCAGGGCGATCGCATGATCACCTCCGACGCTGCGGTGCGGCTGGATCGGTATTCAGCCCGCAACGCGGGCGCCGGTTCCTTGCCTCGGACGAAGTCCGGGGGCCGGGGTTCGCGGGCGCTGGGCCAGAGCCCCGGCGGGGCGAACGAAGCGTGTTGCGAGCCGGTGCGCGCCGAACCGCAGTGCGACCGTCGCCCCGTCCGGGGCTTCAGAAGCGGCACCATCTCGAAACCCCGGACTTCGTCCGGGGCAAGGGACCTGCGCCCGCTCCGCGGGCTGCGAAACACAAGGAAGCGATAATGCGATTGCCCTGCCCACACCACCGAGACCTGTAGGCATTGTGTCAGGCACTCATGGGCTGATCGACGCGCGATGCGAGTATCGTGCTTCCATGCCCCGCTACCGGCTGACACTCGCGTACGACGGCACCGACTTTGTCGGGTGGCAGAAGCAGGAGCCTCCCGCGGCATGCTGCCCAGAGCAGAAGTATGCCGTGTTGAAGGAGGGGGATCCTTCGAGAGTGGTGCTTCGCAGCGTGCAGCAGGTTGTGGAGGAGGCGGTGCGCGGGGTGGTGAATCAGCCGGTATCGATCATCGGTGCGAGCCGGACGGATTCGGGGGTGCATGCGTGGCATCAGACGGCGGCGTTCACGGCGGAGGGGGAGGGGAATCGGCCGCCGGACGAGCGGCTGGCGATGGCGATCAACTCGCGGCTGCCGGAGGATGTGCTGTGCCGGGCGTGCGTGCGGACGCGGGGCGACTTCGATCCGATCGGTGATTGCGTGGCGAAGGGGTATCGGTACTCGTTTCATAACGCGCCGGAGCGGCCGCTGTGGGATCGGAGGTTTGTGAAGCATGTGTGGTCGGCAATGGACGAGAAGGCGATGGATGAGGCGGCGCGGGTGCTCGTGGGCGAGCACGACTTCGCGGCGTTCGCGGCGGCGGGGCACGGGCGCGAGAGCACGGTGCGGCGGGTGGATGAGTGCCGGGTGGAACGCGCGGGGAGCCGCGTCGAGGTGCATGTTTCGGGGGGCGGGTTCCTGTGGAACATGGTGCGGATCATCGCAGGGACGTTGATGGAGGTCGGGCTGGGGAACAAGTCGGCGGAGGATGTGAGGCGGGCGCTTGAGTTGAAGGAAAGGAGATTGGCGGGGCCGACGGTGGGGGCGGAGGGGTTGTGCCTGATGTGGCAGCGGTATGGGGATGATGGGGTGATGGGGTGAGGGGGTGATGGGGTGAGGGGGCATCGGGCGGTCCCAGCACTCGGTACTCGGGACTCGGTACTTTTCTCCTGCTTCATGCGCATCCTTCATATTTCAACCCGGTTGATCATCGGCGGTTCGCAGGAGAACACGGTGCTGTCGTGCGAGGGGCAGGCGCGGCGCGGGCATGAGGTGCATCTGGCGTACGGGCCGATCTATGGGCCGGAGGGGTCGATGCTGGGGCGGGTGGAGGGGTTCAACAGATCAATCGAGGGTGCCACGGCCAGCGAAGCGGAGGCTTTGCGGAGCGCAGTCGGCCGTGGCGGGAGCCCACGAGCGCCCGCCACGGCCGACTCCGCTCGAAGACTCGCTGCGCTGGCCGTGGCACCCATCGTGTGCCACGAGGTTCCGCAACTCGTTCGGGAGATCAACCCGATCGCGGACTGGAAGTGCTACCGGGAGTTGCGGGGGTTGATTCGGGAGGTCAGGCCCGATGTGGTGCATACGCATTCGAGCAAGGCGGGGATTCTCGGGCGGGCGGCGGCGTGGGCGGAGGGAGGTCGCCCCCCGGAAGGGCGGATCCGCGTTATTCACACGATTCACGGCCCGCCATTTCACAAGTACGAGCGGTGGTGGCGCAACTGGCTGTACATCCGGCTGGAGCGGTGGGCGGCGCGGCGGTGCCATGTCATCGTGAGCGTGGCGGACGCGATGACGAAGCAGTTTCTTGAAGCGGGGATCGGGCGGCGGGAGCAGTTTGTAACGGTGCGGTCGGGGATGGAGATCGAGGCGTTCGAGCGGGCGCGGGCGGGCGAATCGCGCGAGGAGATGCGGGCGGCCCTCGGGTTCGGGCCGGGCGATGTCGTCATCGGGACGGTCGCGCGGCTCGCGGAGTTGAAGGGGCACGACGACCTGCTCGATGCGCTCGCGGGGGACATGCGGGCGCGGCCGGAGATCAAACTGCTGTGGGTCGGCGACGGCTGGTGGCGCGAGCGTCTGACGAAGCGGATCGAGACGATGGGGCTTGCGGGGCGCGTGGTGATGACGGGGATGGTGCCGGCCGAGCGCGTGCCGGCGATGATCCGGGCGATGGACCTTGTGGTGCATCCGAGTTACCGCGAGGGATTGCCGCGGGTTGTGCCGCAGGCGCTGCTCTGCGGCGTGCCGGTGGTGGCGTACGATGTGGACGGTACGGGGGAGGTGTGCATCGACAAGGAGACGGGGCGGCTGGTGCGCGCGGGGGACATCGCGGGGCTGCGCGAGGCGGTCGAGTGGATGCTGGAGGATGGGGAGCGCGCGAAGAAGACAGCGGAGCGCGGACGGGCGCTGTGCAGGGCGTGGTTCAGTGCGGAGGGGATGGTGGAGCGGTTGGAGAGGGTGTATGCGGGGTAGGTGTCGAGGTGGCGAAGGAGAATGGTCGGAGAGGTTCGATGCACACCACGTCAACTGACGTATCGGAAGTGCCCGAACGGCGCGGGCACATCACTCTGAATCATCCCTGGTTTCTGCTTCTCGGAGTGATCAGCGTGCTGGCCGGTGCAGGATGCCTCGCCTACGGGGGGATGCGGCCTGTCGTGCTCCGGCTTTCGACCGAGGTCCATGCATACGAGCTTCTGGAAAACGCTGTCATCGATCACGGGCGTGCCAAGGAGGTTCTTGGGCAGCAGGGGATTGAGTTTCGGCCGGAGGCGTCGAAGGCAAACGGGATCGGGGCGTTTGTGGCCAGGGGCCGCGACGTCGATTCGGTGGGCCGCGTTCTTGCTGTCTCGTGTGTGTCGCAGGTTGCCGTGGGCTGCTTTCTTGTTGCGGCGTCGTTCCGTCGCGTGGGCGGCCTGCGGAGTTGATTCAATGCCGAACGATGCAAAGCCGCCAGCGGCGATCCTCATGCCCTGGCGCCTGCAACATCAGAATGGCCTCGCAGGGCGCGCGAGTTGCACCCTTTCAGGGTGCGAGAGATGATTGGGCATCGCGCTTCCCGGGGGCGGCGCTCGAAGACTCGCTCTGCCCCCGGCTATTGAATACCAGCCTTTCAGGCTGCAAACCGGCCATTCCAGCCGAACACCTCGGCACCTTGACACCTTGACACCTCCTCTCAACATCCTCGTCGTCGGCCCGCATCCGGATGATCAGGAGATCGGGATGGGGGCGTCGATTGCGAAGTTTGTGGGGCAGGGGCATGACGTGCTGCTGCTGGACGTGACCAATGGGGAGCCGACGCCGTTTGGAGATGTCGAGACGCGGGCGCGGGAGGCGGCGAAGGCGGCGGAGATTCTCGGAGTGAAGCGCCCCCGGCGGCTGCTCGGGCTGCCGAACCGGGCCGTGGAGCATTCGCTGGCGGCGCGGCACGCGGTGGCGAGGGTGATGCGGGAGCATCGGGCGTCGATCGTGTTCGTGCCGCACTGGGAGGATGCGCACCCGGACCATCGGGCGGTGACGCGGATCGTGGAGGATGCGCGGTTCGACGCGAAACTGACGAAGACCGACCTGCCGGGCGAGCCGATCTACCCGAAGTGGCTGTTCTATTACTACTGCTCGCACCTGCGCACGCCGGCCGACCCGAACTTCTGCATCGACGTGACGGGGTTCGAGGAAGTGAAGCGGCGGGCGATCCTCGCGTACGAGAGCCAGTTCGTGCGCAACGCGGCGGCGGCGCATGTGCCGAAGTGGCTGGAGGCGGCGCTGGTGTACTTCGGGAGCCGAATCGGGACGGGGGCGGGGGAGCCTTTCTACAGTAAGGAGCCGATCGGGTTGGGGGGGCTAGGGGAACTTGTCGGGACGTAACTCAAGCGGCAACGGGATTGCGGGGCCGCCGCGGACTCAACGCGCGACCAAGAGACGATTGATGGAGGGGTCTTCGTCCTCCTCCTCAGAGTCTTCCTCGGGCTCCTCGTCAGCCGCTTCCTCCTCCGCTGGATGATCGGACTTGTCGTCAGCGGGTTCCGCGTCGTCGGCATCGTCGTCCGGCATCTCCTCGGAGGAATCGTCGGACTCGGTTGCTTCCGAGTCTCCTTCCTCCTCGGATTCCTCGATCTCCTCCCAGTACCAGAACTCTATCTCCTCCGTCTCCTCAACCTCTTCTTCCGCCTCGAAGACGATCAGGTTCTCGCCTTCTTCCAGATCATCTCCCCAAACGTCGTACGTCAGATCAGAATCGAACTCCGTCGGATACCCGACGTAGGCCAGATCGAGGTCCAGCACGGCCGGGGCGTCCACGTAGACGTCATCAAACTGCTCAACGACGTATTCCCAACTCACGACTTCGATGTAGTAACGTACGTATAGCGGGGCGGTCGATTCGATGACGACCGCCTCGGCATGTGCGGGCTCTCGGAGGTCCCGCTCAAGCATCCGCGTGCATCGTTCCAGTGCCTCGTCCCCACGTTTGGCACTGGCCTCTATCACTTTGGCCTTCGGGGTCGCGCTCCGCCCCGTTCTCGGTGCCTCTTGCTTCGGACGGTTCGGTGCCGTTGGCGTCGCCGACGGCTTCGGACCGCGCGCGGGACGAACCGCCTGTTCGCTTCGAATCGCCGCGATGGTGCGCCAAGCCTTTGCGGCATCCTGCGCGACGATCTCCTTCAGGGCATCCGCAACAGCGCCGTTCTTCTTGAGGATCTCGATCGCGCGAGACGTCTGCCCGATGTACTTCGCCGCCCGGTCCCATGCCGCGTCATCGCTCTTGCCGCCGCGAATAAGGCGATCCGTGTCGCGGCAGATTTGGAAGATCGCCGCGATCTCCTTGTCGGGATAGCGAGAGAGCGCTTCGAGGACTCCGATCTGCTCCAGCTTCCGTTTCACCGCGCGATCAGCGATCGCCGGCTCCTGTCGCGCGAGTGCGCTCGAAACCGCGAGAGAGGCCACCACGCACAGCATCCTCAAGACCCATGCAATGACGCTTGGAGGTTTCATCGTCGGATCTCCTCTGTGACGAGAGTACATGCCGATCGCAATACCGACGTGCGTTCATTCTACCCGAGATGCGGGTCCGGGTTTCGAGCGGCGTCGGACCGGATTCGCTGGCTTGTCTGCGGTCGGGGAGAGGTTGCCAGTGCGTCCCGGCCTTGCCACAGACGGCAAGACCGGGGCAACCGCGAGGAATCTCCGGCGCGGAGCGGATGCCTGTTTGTCGCCCCCAGTCGCTTTCGGCTGCTTGAACCGTCTGCTACGCCGCGCGTGATCGTCGCGCGGGCTTTCCTTCCGTCGGCCCGTCGAGCAGCCGGGCCAGCCCCGCCGCGACAAGCCTTGCCCGGCTGACGCCCGCCTTCTTCGCGAGCGCGTCCACTCGCTTCAAGAGAGTCTTTTCGATCGTGACCGAGACGACCTTGGCCCCTGCGCCGACGCGCGGCCGGCCGCGCTTCCGGCGCGCCCGCTGCCAGCGTGCGCGATCCGCCGGGGAGAGCGGGGCCGCGGAGTCCGCCGCGAACTTGCGATCGAACTCGGCGGTTGCGGCCGCGAGTTCCTTGGTCGTCATGGCTGTCCAGGGCTTGCGAGTCTTTGGTTTGCTCATGGTCTGCCTCGCTTCTTCCGCTGATCCGCCACTTCGCTCGAAGACTCGCTCAGCGGCGGCTTCTTTCATGCCTGGAGTATTCGCAATATCAGTATCAGAAGGGCGCAGCGGAAGCGGCCTCGATTCTCCGGCCCGTGTCCGGATCGTCGAACGCAAGGTACGCCGCGTGGAGCATGAGGCGTTCGGCGGGTGCGGGGCGGCCGCGGGCTTCGGGGGGGGCGGGGGCGAGGTAGTCGGAGCCGTAGAGCACGTCGCCGAGGATGCAGGCGCCGAGGCCGCCGCAGGAGCGTGGGGTTGCGGCGTGGATGCGGAGTTGATGGGCGCGGCCGGTGATGGGGGCGAACTGGATGCGGGTGCGGTCGGTCTCGTGGGCGAGGATGCGCCAGCGGGTGATGGAGTCGCGGCCGTGGAGGCCGTCCACGATTTGCCAGGGGCGGTGGTTGGGATCGAGGCGGATGGGGAGGTTGATCTCGCCTTGGGTTGCGTGGTCGATGAGGCCGTCGATGAGGGCGATGTAGCGTTTCTCGACGCGGCGCTCTTCGAACTGGCGGGAGAGGTTGCGCTGGGCGTCGGGGGTGAGGCCGAGGAGGAGGAGGCCGCTGGTGTCCATGTCGAGTCGGTGGACGATGAGCGGTCCTGAGGCGTGGGGGAGCATGGCGGCGACGCGCGAGGCGACACAGTCCTTCTTGTGCGGCTCGTCGCCCTTGCCGGGGACGGAGAGGAGGCCGGGGGGCTTGTCGATGACGACGAAGGAGGGGGATTGGAGGAGGATGGGGAGGGCGGGGGAAAGCATGGGAAAGAGATAAAGGCAGTAGAGGGGGTAGAGACGGATTGCAAATCCGTCCCACCAAAGGCAGTAGAGGTAGCAGGAAAGGCAGGCGGCGCGGGACGACCGTACCATGATGCGCGATGAACACTCATGCAATGGCGTTGCTGGCATCGTCGGCGGTTCTTGCGGCAGCGGGGGGCGCGGGGGCGCAGGAGCCTGCGCCCGATTGGCGCACGGCGGAGGCGCCGGGGCTGACGGGGCAGGTGCAGATCACGTTTCCCGAGACGTTCGTGCGCGCGGGGGAGGCGTACTTTTCGCCGGATGCGAAGTGGATCATCTTCCAGGCGATCGGCGTGCCGGCGGAGGGGGAGGCTCCGTCTTCGGTGTACGCGATGTACGTTGCGAAACTGAAGATAGACGATCAGGTGGGCACGGTCACTGGGCTGGAAGAGCCGATCCTGGTCTCCGCGCCGGGCTCGGCGAATACCTGCGGGTTCTTCCATCCGAAGGAGAAGGGGCGGATCATCTTCGGCTCGACGCTCGTGGCTCCCTCGGAGAAGGCGCCCGCCGGGTATCAGCGCGGCACGTCGAGTTACGCGTGGCAGTTTCCGGCGGAGATGGAGGTGGTGACGATGATCGTGCCGCCGATCGTGTACGACGGTCGGCCGAAGATCACGGAAGAGATCGACTGGCCTGAGGAGATGCTGATCCCGACGCCGATCTGGACGCGGGCCGGGTATGACGCGGAGTGCGCGTACTCGCCGAACGGGCGGTACATCGTGCATACGCAGGTCAACCCGGAGACGAGCGATCCGGACTTGTTCGCGTACGACACGCGGACGAAGACGAGCACTCCGCTGGTGGTGGCGAAGGGGTACGACGGCGGGCCGTTCTTCTCGCCGGACTCGTCGATGATCTGCTACCGCTCCGATCGCAAGGGGAATGACCTGCTTCAGGTTTACATCGCGGAGCTGGCGATCGCGGATGACGGGTCGATCACCGGCATCAAGGGCGAGAGGCCGGTTACGGATAACGAGCATGTGAACTGGGCGCCCTTCTGGCATCCGTCGGGCGAGTTCCTGATCTACGCGACGAGCGAGCAGGGGCATCAGAACTACGAGGTGTATGCGGTGCAGCCGCCGATCGGGCTCTCGGGCGACGTGCTGCCGGCGGACCTGAAGAAGCGTCGGCTGACGCACGGGCCGGGGTTCGACGGGCTGCCCGCGTTTTCGCCGAGCGGGGATCTGATGATGTGGACGAGCCAGCGCGGTCCGAAACTGGAGCACGAGGCGAGGCCTTCGAGCCAGTTGTGGATTGCGAAGGTGGGGGATGTGGCGCCGTAGGAGGATTCCGGCTCGTCCCGATCCCAGGGCGATCGCAAGATCACTTCCGAGGACTTGGGCGGCTGGTTTGGTACTCAGCCCGCAACGCGGGCGCCGGTTCCTTGCCCCGGACGAAGTCCGGGGGGTC
>CAZBDZ010000074.1:0-17304 GCA_964490785.1 uncultured Phycisphaeraceae bacterium | reverse complement strand
GTGGCACAGGATCAAAGTCCCCGTGCCACTGGCGGCTCGCCCGCCAGTGCTCCCCGCCCCCGTGCCACTGGCGGCTCGCCCGCCAGTGCGAGAACCCTGTGCGCCCAGCCCGCGCCAACGCGCAACCCATCCCCCGCCGCCGAACTCCTCCGCCGCGCCGGTGCCGCCGACTGACACGAATCGACTCTCAACACGAGCGGAGCCCGGTCATCATCTCAATCCCCACACCACGTTCACCTCGCCGCAGACTTCCCGTCGCGCCGGACGGCACGCCCGGACTCAAGATGATCTCTTAGCGTTGGCGCAGAACCTCCGACAGATCGGGTCGCTGTCGCAGGTCCCGCCGCGGGCTTTGCAGACCTGTCGGCCGTGCATGATGAGGAGATGCGGAAGCAAGGCCCAATCCTCACGCGGAAAGAGGGCCATGAGTCGGCGCTCGATCATCGGGACTGAATCGTCCGGTCCAGCAAGGCCGAAGCGCTTGGCGAGGCGCTCGACGTGAGTATCGACAACGACGCCCTCGTTCACGCCGAAGGCGTTGCCGAGCACGACGTTCGCGGTCTTTCGCGCCACGCCGCGAAGCGTGAGGAGTTCCTTCATCGTCCGCGGCACCTCGCCGCCGAAGTCGCGGACGACGGCGCGCATCGCCTCAACGATGGACCTGGCCTTGTTGCGGAACAGTCCGATTGTCTTGATGTAGGGTTGGACCTCTTCGGGCGCAGCGCGGGCAAAGTCCGCGGGCGCGGGGAACGCCTTGAAAAGCGCGGGGGTCGCCTTGTTCACGCCCGCGTCGGTGGACTGCGCGCTGAGAATCGTCGCGATGAGGAGTTCGTGCGGGTTCGAGTAGTCGAGAGCGCAGCGAGCCTCCGGATAGCGGGCGCGGAGGGCGTCAAAGACCCTCTTCGCGCGAGCGCGGGAGGCGGGCGAAACGCGCGGCAGGGCGAAAGGAAGGTCGCCCTTCCGAGGGCCTTCGGCGGTGCGCTTTGGCTTCGTCTTCGCGGGCATGCGATAGTCCCGCGCGGATGATACCGGTCGCAACGTCGCAGCCGATCGACCAACCGCCGACTTCCGGTAATCTGCGGGCATGATCGGCCTTCCGAGGTTTTCGCTGAGCGTTGCGCTGACGGGCCTCGTCGCGCCCGAGGCGTTGCGCGAACAGGTGGAGTGGGCCGCCGGACTTGGGTTCCGCGCCCTGCAGATCAATGCCGCGTCGCCGGGCACGCGTGCGCGGGACCTCTCTCGCTCGGCGCGGCGCGACATCGCGGCGATGCTCCGCCGGCACGAGATGACATGCTCCGTTGACCTCTTCATCCCGCCGGGACACTTCGTCGAGCCGTCCCACGCCGATCGGGCGGCGGAAGCCGCCGGCGAGGCGCTGGGCCTGGCCGCTGATCTGGCGTCCCTGACGGCGGGGCGCGCGGTCGTGTGCGTGTCGCTCCCGGCGGAGCCGACCGCGGCGGGAATCGTCGCCGCCCTTGTAACGCGGGCGCGCGAGTGCGGGGCCGGCCTCGCCGATGCGGCGTGGCCCGCGAAATGGACGGCCCAGGGCGTGGCGGCGTGCATCGACCCCGCGACAATCATGCTCGCCGGCGACGACAAGGAATCACCCGCCAAAGCACTGGCGCGGACCGGGCCGGCCGCCGCGTGCGTCCGCCTCTCGGACCTGGGACCGGGCGGACGCGTGGAGCCCGGCACCGGAAGGCTGGACCTGCTCGCCTACCTCGTCGCGGCATCGGTCGTCGAGCCAACGGCCGGGCCGCCCGTCGCCGATCTTCGCGGCGTCGCGGAGCAGGACCGCGTCGCACGCTCGATGATCGCATCCTGCGGCGTGCCGCGCCTGACGGCGTGAATCCGCATCGTCCACCACGACGATAGAGTGATGCCATGGCGTCGTCGCGGGATTACTACGAGGTGCTGGGCGTGGCCCGCGGGGCGAAGCCCGAGCAGATCAAGTCGGCGTACCGACGCCTGGCGCGGGAACTCCATCCCGACGTGAACAAGGCGCCCGACGCCGCGAAACGCTTCGCCGAAGTGCAGGAGGCCTACGACGCCCTTTCAGACCCCAGGAAACGGGATGCCTACGACCGCTTCGGCGTGGCCGACACGGGCTTCGCCGGCGCGCCCGGCGGCGGCGGAGGTCGCCGGGGAACCTACACCTGGACCAACGTCGCCGGTCGGCCGGGCAACGCCGGCGGCGATTTCAACGAGTTCGACGTCGGGTCGATCTTCGAGGAGGTCTTCGGCGGGCGCGACGACCCCTTCGCCGGCGCCAAGGCACGGTCGAGGCCCGCGCGCGGGCGAGATGTCGAGCACGAACTCGTGCTGGATTTCATCGAAGCCGTGCGCGGCGGAACGAAGTCCATCCGGGTCTCGAGCGGACACGCAACACGGACGATCGAAGTTACAATTCCGCCTGGCGTCGCCGAGGGAACGAAGTTACGTATGCGAGGCCAGGGCCTGCCTGGGTCGGGCCGCGCGCCCGCGGGCGACCTGATCGTCGCCGTGCGGATCGCGCCGCACGAGAGGTTCAAGCGCGAGGGTCCGGATGTCATCGTCGAACTGCCCCTGACGATCGTCGAGGCGGCGCTCGGGACGAGCGTGAGCGTGCCGACGCTGACCGGCCGGGCCGAGGTCGTCGTGCCGCCCGGAACATCCAGCGGCCAGCGGCTGCGCCTGCGCGGGCAGGGAATCCGCACGGACAAGGGCGCCGGCGACCTCCTCGTCGTGGCGAAGATCGTGGCCCCGAAAGACCTGAGCGACGCCGACAAGGACGCGCTGCGCGAGATCGGAAAGCGCCTTGGGAACCCGCGTGGGGAGTGAGGGCCCCACTTGAATGGAGCCGCGCTGCGAGCGCGCATGTCCACCCTTCAGGCGCGCTGCCGGGGAAGGACCGCTTGCATCGCGTCGCCAATGCGGAAAGGCGGCCGTCATTCGTCTTGGCCTCGTAGGAAGATTCTCGACGAATTTTTCTGCCCTCGCTTGACAATCCGCGTGGGGGGGGTATGGTGTATTCGTGGCTCATACAGGAACGGAGGTGCATCATGCATCTTGGTGCTTGGTGGAGTCTCGCGGGGCTTTCGGGGTGCGTTGTCTTTGCGGCGGTCGCCGGCGGGCGGGGCGGTGGTGGACGGGCCACGCCCGGTGTCATGGTGTCGCCTCCGACCGGCGGGCTTGGGACGCTCATCACGCTGGCGGTGTCGCCGCAGGTCGAGGGGTTCGAGCTGCGTCCGGGCACAACGGCCCGGTGGGAAGGCGTGTACGACCCGCCCGTGGGTGCGAACACGCCGACCTTCGCGGTGGACTTTGCCGGGGCGGACATCGTGATCGCCGACCAGTGGACGGCTCGTGTTCTCATCGGCGGGGGAACGATCACCAACGGGCCGAACGTCGAGAACGTCATGGGTGGCGGGAGCCTCGTGGGGACGTTCACGCTCACGACGCCCCCCGCGTGCCCGGGCGACGCGACCTTTGACAACGTGGTGAACTTCGCGGACACGACCTCCGTCATAACGAACTGGGGGGCCAACTACGGAGCCGGAAGCACGGGCCCCGGCGACGCCAACCGCGACGGCGTCGTCAACTTCACCGATGTCACGTCAGTTCTTGAGCACTGGGGAGCCGTGTGCTCGGATACGGTGGTGCAGGGGAGCGCGACGATCGGGCTGAACACGAACGCGGCGGAGTGGCACCTGATCGAGTATCCGAGTGGATATGGGGGGCTCTCGCCGCCGGGGCTCGGACGCTTGGTCACCGGGGACATTCCTTCGATGAACTTCTTGGATCTGCCGGACGGGGCGAGCCCGCCCCTGTTCACGGTTCAGGCTGCGATCGACGCGCATCTCGCCCTGGCCGTGAGCGCGGACCGCAACGCTCAATCCCACGCCGCGGCACCTCCGAACATCGCTGTTGATATCGTCTCATTCACAGCCACGGGCACCGAGGTGGCGCGGCTTCAGTCGGTCCTCCTCACCCGCATCGTGCCTGATCCTTCGCCGAGCCTTCTGGTGTATACCTCGGCGGTCAGCGAGCCGATTATGATCGTCGATACGGCTCCTCTCAACCCGGCGAACTATCCGGGGTTCCGATTCCTGCCGTGCCCGTCGAACGGCACCGTCGGCGTTGTTCCACCAACTCAGTGAGGACATGCACATGAGAGAAACCCTCAGAGCAATGCTGTGCATCGTCATGCTTATCAATTCAATCCCGCTGACAGGATGCGGCACACGGAGGGCAATCAACCCAGGAACCGGGATCGTCGACGTGCGGGTATGGTGCATGCTGGACTTCGGGGAAAGCCGAGGGGTTCGAACCAACAACGGGAGCCGCCTGACGACCTCAGAGATGGTCGAGATTGTGCGCCAACTGGAGAGGAGCGCGGTTGTGTTTGGCCACGGCACACGGTTTCGATGGCCTGGCTCGATCATCAACGATGTCGAGTCGGTCTACCTGTCCGGCCGCACCAACGACTTCAACAGCCTGTTGAATGACATCTGGTTCAACGACCTCCTCGGCACGCCGATTCGCAATCCCTTCGCGGTGAACATCTACTTCGGCGGCAACTACACGAGCGGCGGTGGCCAGTTGTACGGCGGCACGCTTGATCCCGAGGCCAACATTGACTCTTCCTTGATTCTCGTCAATGACGCGGGATTTATGGGCGGCGGAGCAAACCCGCCCGTGTTGCTTGACCGGCTGACGGGGCCGCACGAGATGGCTCATTATCTGGCGCGCTTCGAACTCGTGTGCTTCGGCCCGCGATGCTATGACGATGGGGAGCATTCGACCTCGCAAAGCTCGCTGTTGAACGCCGGCGTGCCTCGCCCGCTCTACATGCCCGGGGATAGGGACGATACGACAACAGAGCGGGGCCAGATCTATGATCGGGTCATCCGGGGACGATGGAACTTGCCATGAGGAGACGCCCATGAGGTTGCCGCTGGTCATACTGAGTTCGATTCTTGTCCTGGGGTCGTGGAGTCTCGGGGCCGAGCCTCAGGAGGCGGCGGACCTCGGCGCAATGCTGACGCGTCTGGAAACCGGGGCCGTCACCGAGGCCGACTTGATTCGTTTCGAGTCCGCTTCGCGGGACGCGGCGGGCAGGGGCGTCGCGCTGGATGTGCCGAGGATGCTCCGAATCGTGGACGACGCCGACCTTCCGTATCAGGTCCGAGCCGTTTCACTGAGGGTTGTTGCCAGAGCCGGCCAGCGGTCGCAAGAGGGACTTCGCGAACTTGCGCAGCGCGCCTCCGGTTGGGTGGAATCCGCGGCTCGTGGTCCCGAGCCTCCTTATCCGGACGGAGAGCATTCGACACACGTCGGATTCGTTTCCACGTTCTGGACAGCTCTGCAATCCTACCCGCTCTCGACCATCCAAGGCGTTCCTGAGGCAATCCAGTTCATTGTGACGCTGGCTGGTTCAAAGCAGAGCGCCATCGAGCCGAATGTGCCACGGCAGGCTGTCGACTTGCTGATTTCGCTCAATCTCCCTGTGGAAACGGCCAGCAACCATGCCGTCTCGATTCTGCGTTCATGTGATTCGACGAGTCTGCGCGACGCGGCGTCCCTCGGCTCCCTGATTCTCCCCGAGCACCGCGAAGCGTTGCGCGCCATGGTCCGCGGCGCGGGCGACGATTTCGCGTCGATCCCCTGGGCCTGCGTGTATGCGCTGGCCCATGTGGGCGATGCGTGGATCGCCGAGGAGTGCGCCCGTCGAGCCGCCCGAGTTCCGGCCGCCGGGTGGGATCCCACGACGACCCGCGTCATGGTTGGGCACTTCAACCAGGCGATCACGATGGTCCGGGCGCAATCCGAGGAGCACGGGCTTCTCGGACTTGTGAAGACCCTGCCGATGCGCGATCAGGAACTTCGCCGGTGGGCGTTGGACCGCGCCGTGGAAGTCGGAGAGGACTCTGTCCGGATTCGCGCCGCCGTGCTCGATTTCGCCGAATCAGCGCTGGCCGCGCTGCGATCCGTCAAGGACGAGAGGCTGCGGAGTTGGGAGACGAGTTCAACGCTCTATTGGATCAAGGAATGGGGCCAGAGCAAGGGGATCCTGCGAGCGGACGACCTTCGGTCGGTCGAGCCGCACCCGATGAGCGGAAAGTTGATGCCATGACTTGAGCCGGAACCGGCGCAGGCAATAAGCGAGATGCGTCTTCGCGCCGTCAACGAAAGCGCCCCGCGACGGCGGACCGTCGCGGGGCACGCATTGACTTGCGCGGGCCGCGGGTGCGCGGCTCCGTCGAGCGAGCGCTTAGCCGCGCGGCCCTCGAGTACAGTCACATGATGTCACTGGATCACCTCCTTTTCTGAGAAGCCCTGCCCGCTTCGGCGCCTGTGACGGGGCCTGGTCGGGCCTACTCCTCCCGAAGGCCGTCGCCCTCGGGCACATCGCCCGGCCTGGCGGAGGTCCCGTCCGGCCGGTCGTCGCGGTTTTCCCGGTTTCCCGAGCCGTAGGCCACGGGGCCGACCGGGGTCTGCCGCGATGCCACAAGTATCGGCATGAATCCGGCAAAGTCAAGAAAAGGGCCGAGAGACCGACCGCCGCCTCGCCGGATGAGGGGGGCTGGTCAATCCTGGTAATCGGCGAAGGCTCCCTTGGCATCCTGTTCCTCGACGTACTGCTTGAAATCGGCCATTTTGTAGGAGACGAAGGCGAAGACGTGCTGGAGCGTCAGATACTCAAGGTCGGAGGGGTCCTTGGGCACGTCCTTGCGGATGCGATCGAGTTCGGCGAGCAGTGTCTCGGCTTTCATGGCGGCATCGTAGCCACGGGCAGGGCAATCGCATTATCAAAAGGGTGCCCCGGTCTTGCCGTCTGCGGCAAGGCCGGGTCGCACTTGCAACGCCGCCCGGCCTCGCCGCAAAGCCGGCGAGACCGGGGCAGCCACAATAATGCGATTGCCCTGTAGCCACGGGTGCATTGCCCCCCGGACCTCTGGGGAGGGCGTATGCTCTGAGGCCGTCCGCGCCGGGCCGCGCTCGGTGCTTGCGGATTGAGGGAGCCCCAGCCGATGGCCCCTATTCGGACACTGATCTTCTCGCTTGCCGTGATGATGGGCGTGCCGACGGTCGCGACCGGGCGCCAGTGCGGGATTTTTCCGCAGCCGATCATCACATATCAGGGCGCGTTACGTGGCACGTTCGGTCTGGCCATTGACACGGATTCCGAACGGCTGATCGTCGGGCTTCCTCGTTACACGCCGCCGGGCGGGGCTTCGTACAGCGGGGCGGCATGCATCTTTCGCAAGGACGCGGTCAATGGATGGGTGCAGGAGGCGTTTCTGATTCCGCCGGGGCTCGAGGAATCGGACCAGTTTGGCTATTCCGTCGCCATTGATGGCGATGTGGCCGTTGCGTCCAGCCCATTCAACCAGGCGCCGAGAGGTGAAGGGCGGGCATTCGTGTACCGGCGCTCCCCGACGGGGGTATGGTCCCTGGAAACGAGTTTCGTCCACTTTTCCGGGATGTATGGCGCCTTTGGATTCGGCTATGGGGTTGCCGTCAACCAGGATCGCGTCGCGGTGACGGGGCCTCAGTTCGGGTTGGATGTCGAGCGATACTGCGATGTCTATGACCATCGGGGCGGCACATGGCGGCGCGTGGCGCACCTGGTTCCGCCAGAGGGGGGTGCCGCCTTGAAGCGCGTCGTGATCGACAACGAATGGATGCTCGTGTTTACTCCCGGCTTTTTATCGGGAGGCGGAGCCCGCGGGTACTGGTACAAGGAGACCGAGTCGGGCTGGGTCTACATGCAGACGCTTGAACTTCCTCCGATCCCGCCGATTGAAAGCGGGAACTACGAGATCGCGATGGACCGCGAACTTGTGGTCGTGGGGTCCGGCAGCACTGACGGCAGCCTGAATCTCGGTGCGGCGTGGGTGTATCGCCGGTTCATGGACGAATGGGTCCACGAGACCACGCTCAGGCCGCCCGACGACGTGGGTGATCGGCCGTCCTTCGGTTCCGACGTTGCGGTCGCGGGAAACCTGATCGTGGTCGGTGCGGCGTATGCCGCGACGGGCGGGGCTGCGCTTGTCTACGAGGAGTCCCCCGTGGGTTGGGTGGAGAAGGGGCGCGTGCGCCGCGACGATTTCGGCGGACCCATGCAATCCCTCGGAAGCCTCGGGCTCACTGTCGCGGCGTATGACAGCGTGGCGTTCATCGGGGCGCCAAACTTGAGGCACGACAACCCGGACCTGATGACGGGCGCCATCATCCCCGTTGACATCGGACGACCCACCTTCGCGATCGCCCGGCAGCCGAAGGACATTTCCGCGATGCCGGGCGACACGGTCGCATTCAGCGTCGCGGCGGCGAGCCCCGATCCGTTGTTCTTTCAATGGCGTCGCAACGGTTCGCCGCTGTCCGACGGGGGGCGCATCACCGGGTCGCGCTCGGACGCGCTGACGATCCGCGACGCCACCAACACGGACACCGCGCTCTACGACGCGGAGGTCATTTCGCCGACGTGCGGGTCGTTGTTCACGCGGAGCGCTCTCCTGGAGTTCGGCGACTGCATCGAGTTCACGCGACAGCCGCAGGGGCAGATGGCGCCGGCGGGGGGGCCGGTTGTTCTGTCCTGCGAAGCACGCTCCTATCTTCCATTGGCGTACCGGTGGTACCGCGCCGGAACGCCGATCACGGATGACGAGCGGACCCACGGGTCGGATACGGCGACGCTCATCCTGGACTCGACGGTCCCTTCGGACGGGTCGTACTACCGTGTATTCGTCTCGAACGCCTGCGGCGAGCGGCAGAGCCAGGACGCAGTCGTCGCATTCATGCCGTGCGTCGAGATCACGCAGCAGCCTGAGGAAGTCGTTACGTTCGTCGGGAATACGGTGCGGTTTCACGTCGCGGCGATCGGCCCGTTTCCGCTGACGCACCAATGGCGACGAGACGCGCGCCCGCTTGAGGACTCCGACCGAGTCCGAGGTTCCCGGACGCCGACGCTGACCCTTGTTACGAGCGCGGGGTTCAGCGGCATTTACACATGCCTGATTTCCTGCGGCTTCACCGAGACGATCAGCCAGCCGGCGTCTCTGGTGTTGCAGCATCCGGGTTGCCTCGGGGATGCCAATGGGGATCGCGTGGTCAATATGGTGGATGTTTCGTCGGTCCTCGAGTTGTGGGGCGCCCAGTACGGAACCGGCACGGGGCCGGGCGACGCCAATCGGGACGCGCGGGTGAGTTTCGCGGATATCTCGATCGTCCTGGGCTTGTTCGGGCATGTGTGCGGGCCGTAGGACGGGAGGGATATCCAATCGTTCAAGGCATTCGCTCGATTGGCCGACGCCGGCTGATCGGTCGGCCTATCATCTGGTGTACCGTTTTACTGCCCGTGTTTTTGCGGGTCTTGGAGGAGAGTTCCCGATGGCTTTTTCGCGCGTCGCCTCTTGCGCCGTCGTGCTGATTGTCTGCACCGCGAATGTGTTGCGCGCGACGCCGGCGACTGTTGAGCACGCTCCCTCTTCGGCGGTCTACGGCGAGGCGGCCGGGACGACTCAGCGCGAACCCGAGAGGCCACGCGAGGCGGAGGCCGTGGATGCCTGGATCAAGATCGGCCCGTCGTTCTCCTACGACTCAGTGGCGGTCTATTACACGACCGACGGGTCGGAGCCGATCGGTTCGCGCGGCGTGGTGAGCGGCACGGCGCGCGTCCTGCGGTCCTACGCCGTGGAGGATCCCCAGGCCGTGTTCTTCGTCCGCAACGAGCCGGGGCAGAACGGGAATGACGACTGGTGGCGCGCCGACTTCCCCTACAGCGCGCCGACGAATGCCTACGGCACGCGCATCCGCTACAGGATCTCGGCGTGGCATACGGGCGACCCGTCCTCCGAGCGATTCGCCGGCGGCGGGACGGTCTACGAATGGACCAATACGCTGGCCTGGCCGGGCGCGGGATTCGGCAGCCCGAACCCGGCGGAGGGGTACCCGCCTTACCACGTCTGGAAGGAAGAGGCCGTCGTCGGCAACAACTTCATCAACGTGATGCTCGACCAGAACGGATCGGTCTATGACATCTACTATCCCTCTGTCGGCTGCGTGCAGGGCGTGGGGACTGCGAACGAAGGCTACGACGACGGCAACCGCGACGAGTTTCCATCTTGCTTGTCGCCCGGCCAGCGCGGGCAGATGAACATGCATATCGCGATGCTCGGGCTGCGCGTGGACGGGCTGACGTACTGGCTCAGCAACCAGACCGGTACGGCGTACAGCGGCGTTTCCCAGTCATACCTCGGCGACACCAACATCGTCCGCACGACGGGGACGCTGACGGCAAACGGGCACAACATAGGCGTCGAGCAGATCGACTTCGCGCCCCGCGGCTACGTTTTTCCGAACGACGACGGCGGACAGCCGAACCGGGGCGTGTATTTCAAACGAGTCATTCTGACGAACAACCAGGCCTTGGCGGCGACCGTGAATGTCTACTACTACGCCGATTGGGCGCTCAATGGCGGGGACGGGTTCGACGGTTCGTTCACCGATCCGACGCGGGGCGCGATGGTCGCCTATGACAACACCTTCCGCACGGCGACGAGCAGCAATGGCTGCATCGGCGAGTACAACCCGACGACATTCGCGACGTACGACAAGGATGTGTCGGTGTACCTCGCGATGAGCATGAAGGTCGCGCCGGCGGTGGGCGTGAGCGGCGGGACATTCGCGGGCGATTTCTGGGCCGATACGAGCGCGGACCAGGACCGCGGCTGGGTCGGGGCGCAGGTGGTGATCCCGGCGGGCGGGAGCGTCCAGATCGACATCGCGACGATCGGCGGCTTCGACGCGTTCGCCGGCGCGACAGGAACCTACGCGTATTACATCGACACCGCGCTCTCCGGCTGGTTCTATTCCATCGGCACGCATATCTTTCAGTTGGCGACCACAAACTCGTGGCAGGCGTGGCTGAGCGCCGGGGTTGGATTCGACTGCCCCGATGCGGGGTACAACGAACTCTTCAAGCGCGGGCTGCTCGCCACCGCGTTGCACCTCGACGGTCAGAATGGCGGGATCATCGCGGGGATGCACAACGGCGCGTACCCCTTCGTCTGGCCGAGGGATGCGGCGTGGGCCGCCATCACGCTCGCCCGGACCGGGCACGTGGCGGAGGCCAAGGAGATTTTCCGTTTTTTGCGCGACATCGCCTACCGGGATACCGAAGGCTGGGGGCGAAAGGGGTTCTGGAAGCAGAAATACACGACCGACGGGTACACGGCGTGGGGCAACCCGCAGGTGGATGAGACGTCGTGCTACCCCTGGGGCATCCGGTTCATCCACGGAGTTACCGGGGAAATTCCATTCCTTCAGGAGCACTACGACGAGGTGTACGAGGCGGCGATCGCGTCGAGCCAGGACAGCACGTTTGATTCGCGTCTGCGGTTCGAGGAGGGTGCGTCGCTCATGTATTCGATGAGCATCTGGGAGGATGCGTTCGACGTCTTCAACTACTCGAACGCATCGGTGGTTCGCGGGCTCGAGGATGCGGCGGCGATCGCGGACATTCTTAACAACACCGTGTGCCCCGGCGGGCCGAACATGTGCGGATATCACACGGACCGCGACCTCTTCACCAGCCGGGCGGCGACGATCCGCGCGGCCCTCGACGCGCGGCTGGCGTGGGACGGCGAGAACACGGATATCTCGCAGGCGGGGATCGTGTACCCGATGAACGTGTACCCCGCGGGGCACGCCCGGGCCGAGCACATCTTCGACCGTTTCAACGGCGTGGCGACGGACGCTTTCGGGAACAACCATCCCCTCATGAACTTCCCCGGCGGGGCGCGGCCCGAATGGGAGGGACTCGTGAACCGCTACTGGGGCGATTCGTACTGGAACGGCGGGCCTTGGTTCCTCAGCACGCTGTGGTACGGCGCGTACTACGCCCAGCGGAACACCATCACCGCGGGCAAGGCCGACATCGACAACTTCAAGTATCGCCTCGACCGCTGCATCGACTTTCTCGGCGGCGTCGGCCTGGGCGCGGAGCAGATCGCCTCAAACGCCACGCAGGTGTATCCGGGCTTCCATCTCCAGACGGCGTACCCGAATGCATGGGAGTCGATGTCGTTCCTTGTCGATTCGATCATGCTCTTCCTCGACTGGACACCCGACGCCGGCGGGAACATCCTGCGCATCCGCCCGAAACTGCCGAGCGCGTGGGGGTTCCTGGGTTACGACAACCTGCTCATGGGGCCGCACCGGGTTGATGTGCGCGTCGAAGAGACGATCGATGGCGTGTACCACACCTTCACGAACCAGACCGGTCTTGCGCTTGAGTTTGATACGGTCGTGCGTCTTCCGGGCGGCGCACCGAAGTGCCATGTGGCCCTGAACGGCGTGCCCGCGGGGCATTCGTTCAACGAGGCGATCGGGGCCGTGGGCGTGCAGGGCGCGCTGGCGACAGGTTCCGGCGCGACGACAACAGTCGTCGTGCTCACGCGTCATCCGGCGGACGTGAACCGCAACGGGGTCGTGGACTTCGGCGACGTTACGGCGATCCTCAGCGCGTGGGGCGGCGCTGTGCCGCGGCCGTTCGCCGGGGCCGACGCCACGGGCGATTCTGCGGTGACGTTTGCCGACATCACGACGGCGCTGTCGGCGTGGGGTCAGTCGTGCCCGTGATTGGCGGCCGGGTCGTCTCCCGAAGCAGCCGCTCAATCGGTCCTCGCTCCCGTTCCTCCACGAATACTTCATCCGCTTCCGCGAGGAACAGGCCGTGGCCCACGACTCCGGGGACGGCGTCGATCGCCGCGCGAAGTCCTTCGAGTTCGATGTCCGCGGGCATGATGGCGTCGAGGACCGGATTCCCGTTGTCGGTGCGGTATTCGTTGCCTTGCGGGTTTTGTCTCCAATCGCCGCGGAGGCCGAGGGCGTCGAGGGCGGCGCGTGTCGCCGCCGGGCCGAAGGAAAGCGCTTCGATCGGCAGGCGGGCCGTGTGGCCGAGGCGTGCGACGAGTTTGTCGCGTTGGATGAGGTAGGCGCGTCTCGCCGCCGCCCGCGCCACGATCTTCTCTCGCGTCATCGCGCCGCCCCGGCCTTTGATCATGCGGAGCGAGGCGTCCACCTCGTCGGCGCCGTCGAAGAGGTAGTCCACTCTCGGGACATCATCCATCGGCAGGACGCGCAGGCCGAGCGATGCGGCGAGGCGGGCTGAGGCCTCGCTGGTTGCGACGCAGTGGAGGACGAGGCCGTCGCGCCGGGCCCGGAACGCGAGCGTCTCGATGGCCCGCGCGGCGGCGCGGCCGGTGCCGAGGCCGACGAGCATGCCGTGCTGAACGGGTTCGATCGCGGCCAGGGCAAGCGGGTCATCCATGGCACGGGAGTGTACGGGGCGATGCGAATCGCTTGGGCTGCCGGGGCTGATGCGACAAGGCAATCGCATTCACTAATGGGCCCCGGTTTGGCAGTCCACGGCAAGGCCGGGACGCACTTGCAACGCCGCCCGGCTTCGCCTCAGAAGGCAAGACCGGGGCGGCCGGGTCCGGTGTTCTTGGATCGTGCGATGGCCCTGCGGGTGCCTTGGTCAGCGCCGCCGGCCGTGGCGGGCGTCCCTGGCCGACCGCCACGGCCGACTGCGCTCGAAGACTCGCTCCGCTGGCCGTGGCACCCGCTGGGCCACGAACCGTTCTCACACAGGCTCTGTCACGGTGCGAACCAATGCAGGGCGATTCCCGCTGCGGCGGCGACGTTCAGGGAGTCGATGCACTCGACGATTGAGATTCGCACCCGCGCGTCGGCGGCGGCGAGCGCGTGTTTCGACAGGCCTTCGCCTTCGGCGCCGAGCATGAGCGCCACGCGCTCGGGCATTGGCCGGGTGCGGCCGAACTCGCGGATGTTGATCGCGTCGGGGCCCGGCGTGAGGGCGAGCACGGCGTAGCCCGCGGCGCGGAGGGGCGCAAGGCGCGGCCCCCACTCCGGCTGGTCGAAGCAGGCAAACGGCACGCGGAGCACGCCGCCCATCGATACGCGGATCGCCTTGCGGTAGAGCGGATCGACGCACCCCCGATCCAGCAGCACGCCCCCCGCCCCGAACGCCGCGGCGTTGCGGAAGACGCCGCCGATGTTGTCGTGGTTATTCACCCCCTCGATCACCACGATCGTCCGGCCCGCCGCCGCGTGCAGGACATCGGCCGGCGACAGGTCCCGCCCCCGTTCCCCCGCGGCGAGGCAGCCGCGATGGATATTGAACCCTGCGACCCGATTCATCGCGTTCTGCCCGATGATGTAGACCGGGGGGCCGGCCCCGTCCTCAGGCGGAACGACATCGCGTAAACTCTCCATCGCCGCGTCGGTAAGAAGGAGCGACCGCGGCCGGTACCGCGACGCCGACAGAAGCGTCCGCACGACGAGCCTTCCCTCGGCGATGAACACGCCGCGGTCGCGCCGGAGCGACGCATCGGTCAGGTTCCGATAGTCGTCCAGTCTCGGATCATCAGGGTTTTCCAGTCGAACGATCATTGGCCTGCCCGCAACCTGCTTTTCATGAGACGCATCATGCCAGACATCGCCCGCCGTGTGTACCTCGCCGCATCGCTTCTCGCCGCCGTCGCAGGGTTGGCGGCGGGGCAGGATCATCCGGGGAAGCCCCCCGAGCCGCCGACGGAGAAGCCCGCCCCGGCGGCGAAGGTCGAGATCAGCATCCTCCCCGCGACCGAGATCAGCCCTGTCCGGGGCGATGATGTTCGGACGCGGACCATCGGCTTTGTCAAGGGGCTCCGCTACATCCTGCCGCTCAACTGGACGCACGAGGACCCGCCCAATGCGATGCGGCTGAAGCAGATCAAGATTCCGCCTCTTTCCAACGAGGCCAACGCGCCGGGGACGCTGACGATCACCGGGGACATCGGCGGGTCGGTTGATGACAACATCGCGCGCTGGGTTGCGCAGTTCAAGGACCTTGAGGGCGTGCCGACGCAGCAGGACCTTCAGTTCCGCAAGTCGCCGCTGCTGGTCACACAGGTGATCGCGACGGGCACGTTGAACGTCGGTCGGCCGGGGGGCGAGCCGGAATGGCAGCCCGAGACGACGCTCTACGGCGCGGTCGTGCAGGGCGGCCCGGAGGGGATCATCTTCATCAAGGCGTGGGGGCCGAAGGGGACCATGAAGGAGCGGCGTGTTGCATGGGACGTGTTCATCCGGAATCTCGTCATCATGGCGCCCCCGGAGGACGTGCGCGATCGTCCGCGACCGCCTTCGCCGCCTCCCACTGAGAACCCGAAGAAAGAATGAAACCCGCGGCGTCCGGCGCATCCCGATTTGATTTGTATGAATGGTGCGTGCAGGCGCCGGATCTGCACGCGCGGTTTCTTCGAGCGCTCCACGGCGGGAGGCCGAAGGTCCTGCGCGATGACTTCTGCGGTCCGGCGAGCATTGCGCGCGCGTGGATCGGGCTTGGCCGCGGGATGAGGGCGGTCGGGCTTGACAGGGCGCCGGAGCCGCTCAGCCACGCCCGGAGCCGGGCGAACTCGGCGGGGATCACGGGGCGACGCCTGAGGTTGCTTCAGAGCGATGCCGCCATCCCGTCGGTGAGAGCGGACATCATCGCCGCGTTCAACTTCGGCATCGGGGAGGTCCACCTCCGCGAGGCGTTGCTTTCTTATTTCCGCTGCGCGCACGATGCCTTGTTCCGCGGCGGGATCGTCGTTGTCGATACCTACGGCGGGGCGGGCGCATTCTCGCCCTCCCGGACGACTCGACGGATGCGAACGCCGATCGGGAATGTCGGGTATACGTGGGAGCAGAAACGAGGCGATCCCCTGACGGGAATGGTCGAGAATCAGATTCACTTCCGGCTGCCCGATGGATGCTCGATGCGCTCGGCCTTCGAGTATCGCTGGCGGCTCTGGGGCGTGCCGGAGGTCCGCGACGCGATGCTCGAGGCGGGATTCTGTTCGACTGAGGTCCACACGGACTACGGGGCGGCGATCGACGGCGAAGGAAACCCCGTGCCGCGGCCCGGGAACGGAGAGGAGATTGGCGGGCGGACGTTTGTGGCGTACATCGTCGGACGCCGATGATGCGCGAACGCCAACTCGGCGCGGCATCCCCACGGGATTCGCTGCGCGGAGCCGCCGCTCAGTCCGAGCGTGCGCACGAAGTCAGAACTTCCACGCGAGGAGGGCGAAGTAGTCGATGTCATTCTTGTTCCGCCCGTCGCCCGGTTCGCTGTCGTAGCGGTCCTCGAGGCCGAGTTTGAGCGTCATCTTGGTCTTCGGGTCCACGACGATCTCGTACCCGGCCTTGGTGACCATGCGGTAGTCGCTGAAGTTCTTGAAACTCGGCAGGTATTCGTAGTTGATGAAGAGGCTCTGGCTGTCGGTGAGTTTGTGGGCGAAGTCCGCGCCGAAGAGGGCCTCGGGGATGATGTCGTTGTCGTCGCCGCCGAACTCCCGGCTGATACCGGCACCGGCCCGCAGGCGGAGGGTGGTGCGGTCGTTCTTGATGACGGTGTACGTCGGGCCGGCGAAGGCCGAGAGACGCCAGTCCCAATCCTGGAACTCGTCGTACTCGGCCTTGCCCTGGGCGAAAAAGCCCCACGGGGAGTCTTTGAAAAACCAGTCGTTGCGGATCGAGAGTTCGCCGCGGGACTTGGACTTCTCGCCGTTGTCCGTGGCGTAGTTGTAGTTCGCGCCGACGGCGGTTTCCATCGCGTCGGTGGCGCGTTTCAGGTCGATGGCGGCGCGGGCGTTGAAGGTCTCGCTGTTGCCGTCGGACCCGTTGACGCCGGCCCCGACCGAGCCGGCCCAGCCCTGCCAGAACGCGAGTTTCGCCTCCTCCGGGATCGGCGGCGGAGGAGGAGGCGGGGCGACCGCCTTGGCCGCCTCGGCGGCGACGTGCGGGGCCTGCTCGGGCGTCGTCGTCGTCGCGGCCTTGATGCGCGCGAGCGGGATCGTGATCGGGCCGAGGACCGGATGCTCTACCACGGCGGCGTCGGGGGTGGTGCTCAGAATCTTCCCCTTGATCACGTCGTCGTTGTCAAGCGTGAGCACCGTGTCAGCACCCACAGGAAGGGCGGACTGCGCGACGGGACGTGCCAACGCGCCGGCGACAAAGAGGCAGGTTGCGAGGACGATCGAGCATGCACGAATCATGTGTTCTTGCTCCTTGTCATTGGTGCCGGCTCGTCGCGGAGCGCGGGCGGGCTTTTACCAGAGGAGGGAACGCCGTGCAACCATGGCTCACGCGGGCAAGGCCGCCCTTGTGCCACTGGCGGCTTGCCCGCCAGTGCCGTGTGCCGCGGTCGTCCGGGTCGTGTCGCAGTTTGAATGTGGCACGCCCTTTCCAGGGCGTGGCGCGGGG
>CAZBDZ010000073.1:0-17349 GCA_964490785.1 uncultured Phycisphaeraceae bacterium | reverse complement strand
CGATGACCGCCCCGCCACACGCTTCACCAACCGCGCCCGCAAGCAGAACTACACCCAAATCTTCACCGCCTCGGTCGAGGTCAGCGGCTCGCAACTCGCCGCCTCGCAGATCGGCCTCAAGGACGAGGCGGACTTCCAGAAGCAGGAACGCCTCCGCGAACTCATCCGCGACCTCGAACATTGCGTGATCAACGGCGTGGCGCCCGCATCGAACCCCGAGGGATCCTCCACCGTCCGCCGGACGATGCGCGGCATCATCAAGACCATCGCCACCAACCAGTTCGAGCCCGGCGACTCCTTCCTTCCCGACGGCGGGGGCGCCAACAGCGACCTCCTCACCGAGGACGTCCTCAACGCCGCCCTCCGCGCCGTCTGGGCCAACAGCGCCGCCCGCATCGACACCATCGTCGTCAACGGCTTCCAGAAACGCCGCATCAACTCCTTCGTCGGCGACCGCGGGTACGCCCCGAAGGACACGAAGTTCAAGGACCTCGTCAGCGTCTACGAGAGCGACTTCGGCGTCTGCCGCGTCATCCTCAGCCGCAGCGTCCCGGCGGACAAGGTCCTCCTGCTGGACTCCAGCCGCCTCGCCGTCCTCCCGCTGGCCGGACGCTCGTTCCACTACAAGCCGCTCGCTTCCTCGGGCGACAGCGAAGTGGGCCTCGTCGTCGGGGAATACACCCTCGAAATGCAGAACGAGGCCGCCCACGCCTTCATCCGCAACCTCGGCACTGCCTGAGCCACACAAGCCTCTCCACCCATGGCTCCGTCGGCGGCGCGTCGCCGCCGGCGGGGTTTCTGAAAACACCCGCTGAGATGAGAAGTGCTGAGTCCCGAATCACGGCACTCATCCCACCTCCATCACCACTCAGGCCTCGGCACTCACCACTCAGTCCTCAGTCCTCAGTCCTCGGTACTCGGTACTCAGTACTCCGTACTCCGTTCTCGCCACTCGCCACCCCCTCACGGAGCCTCCCATGTTCGCCACAGACCGCGACCTCCTCGTCCTCGAACCGCGTCTTTTCCTCGACATCTTCTGGACCGCGCAGACGCTCGTCAATGCCGCCACCGGCGGCGCCATCAACAGCGCGGGCGACACACTCACGCTGTCCGGCGGCAACTTCATCAACCTCGGCATCGACGCCGGCCACGTCGTCGTCGCCGGCTCGACGCCCCTCGAGATCACCGCACGCATCGACGCCACAAACCTGCGCATCTCCCGCGCCAAGGCCCGCGCCGCCGACGCCGACATCCCCGCCGCCGCCGGCTCGAACCTCAAGGTCATCATCCACACCTTCCGCCCTCAGATCGCCATCATCCACGACCAGGTGATGCGCCTCCTCGGCATCGAGCCGGGCGCCGAGAGCGAGCCCGGCTTGCCCGCGGAATCCGACATCACCAACCCCGACGCGCTCCGCCTCGCCGAGGCCCTCGGCGCGCTGCACCTCATCTACGCCTCCGCGGCGGCGCTCGTCGGCGACACCTCGCCCATGTGGGCCAGGGCCCGCATGTACGCCGACCGCTTCCGCGCCGAACGTGCCCGCCTCGTCGCCGAGATCGACCTCGACGCCGACGGCAAGCCCGACACCATCCGCAGACCCAACATCCTCCAGTTCGTCCGCTCGTGATCGGATTCACAGACCATTCACCACACAAACACCGAGGGCACGGAGAAAGCCGGAGTTCGGAATAACAGTGCCTAACACAATGCCTACCCGTCTCGGTGGGACGGGTTTGCAGCCCGTCTCTACCGCTTCTACCTCTTGCATTGTGTTAGGCACTCTGGGAGCCCGTGTGAGATCCGGGCAGCGCGGGCGCCACGGTTCGAAAAAGTCCTCGACTCATTGGCTTTCGTGGACTCTCACTCCCTTGTCTTCCTCCGTGTCCTCTGTGGCCTCTGTGTCCTCTGTGGTGAACGCTCCCGGAGCAACCCATGATCTGGCTCAACCCTGACAAAGTAACGCTCGGCTCGTTCGAGTTGAAGGACGTCACGCTCGTCGCCGTGGACCGCACAGCCCGCCGCACCGCCGAGGAATGGACCGACCTCGGCCCGCACGTCGGCTTCGCGGACGTCCCCGAGCAGCGCGTCAGCGTCTCGATCGCCCGCCGAATCCTCGAAACCGAGACCACCGGCCCCAGGCCCGGCGAGTCGCACCTCCTCACCTTCCGCACCGCCGCCGGCGCCTCCGCCGCCGCCGTGCGCCGCGTCAGCATGACCGTCGTCATCACCTCCGTCGAGCACGCCATCACCGCCGGCGGGCGCGCCTCGCAGGGAATCAAGGGCATCGCCGTCTCGTCCGACGGCCAGGCCGACCCCATCACCGAAACCGCCGTGGAAGGAGAAGTCTGACATGGGAAGCACCTTCGGCGGAGCCTCGTATTTCAACTCGGGCCCGCATCGGTTCATCGTCAAGCGACTGGGCCGACTCGTCCAGGGACCGTTCCAGACCGCGCTCGACCTGCCCTATTCCACCGATCGTGGCCCGGCCGAAGTCGCCGTCGTCCAGACGGGCCGCCTGACCGCCTCGACCAACGCCGCGCTCTGGGCCTTGATCGACGCCATCCAGACCCGCGCCGAGAACACCCTCGCCGGAACCCTCGTGGACCACCACGGCCGGCAGTGGAGCAACATGCGCATGATCGCCTTCAAGCCCGACGACCGCATCGACCGCGGCCGGGTCTACAGCGTCGCCTACCAGGTGGACTACCTCCGATTTGGCGGGTGACATCGTTACGATGCCCGCGATGAACCGCGCCGGCCCGCTCCTGCTCATCCTTGCCGCCCTCGTCGGCTGCGATGCCTCGCGCGGCGGAAAGGCGGCCGGACCCACCGACCCGCAGTGGACGGAAAGCCCCTTCGTCCCCGTCGGCATCACCGTGCATCCCCTGACCCGCCTCGTGTCGCAGGCCGAGGGACAATGGACCATCGACGCCCACATCGAGTTCCGCGACGCCGCGGGCGACGAGGTGAAAGCCACGGGCCGGCTGGTGCTCGAACTCTACCGCGAGATGGGCGCCGTCATGGAGAAATCAGGCCGGCAGCGCATCCTCCAGTGGGCCACCGACCTCTCCGACCTCCGCGAAAACAGCCGCGCCTTCGACCGTGTCACTCGGACCTACCGCTTCGAACTCTCCGGCATCCCGGAAACCGCCGGCCCCTCCGGCGGACTGCGGTTGCGGGCGCTGCTTGAGAGGCGAGACGGGCTGAGGTTGACGGATGAGAAGCCCATTCCTCGGTAGATCCGAACTTTGTCGGTGGGAACGGGCGAGGTTGCTGCCGAAAGAAAGGGGAGTGCAGCAACTTGACGTATGTCAATCGACACCTATACTTGTTGCCCTACACTTCCTTTTCTGAGCGGTGGAATCCGCCCCTTGGCCTCTAGTTTGGGGGATGTTCAGATGGACCTGAACAGGCCGGTGGCAGGTGCATCGGGATTCCAGCGATGATGATGCTGTCATGGCAACCCTTCCCGCAGGCCCAACGCGATGGGCTTTCGAGCAGGCGCTGTCTGAGTGGAACAGTACCGAGGGGATTCGCTGGACGCGGGTCGCCCGGGATTGGGTCTTGCGGCACCTTGAGATCTCGCTCCGGGAGTTCGGCCGACGACTGCATGAATACGTCGCGCGAGGCGGCGAGGTTGATGCCGTTCGTGAGACAAGGGCGCATTGGAGGGAACTGCACCAGTTCCACTACGACTTGAGGCTTACCATCGATGATGCCGCAGTCTATGTCGAGACTCGGCTCATCGATGACAGCAGGGTGAATCCGCCGCACATTCTGATTGTCAAGGTCCATGAGCAATGACCCGATGAGAGAGTCTTGGCAACCCCGTGGCACGATCTGTGCGTCGTGCGGCGCCGTGGCACAGCCCATGGTCTCGACGGAGACGGTCTCGATTCGGCATGATGGCCGGCTGTACGAGATCACCGTGCGCGATCTTCCAGTTCTTCAATGCCCCTCCTGCGGTGAGAGCCACTACGACAACCAGAGCGACGACCGGATCCAGCGCGCGCTCCGCGAGCACCTCGGATTCCTGATGCCGGAGCAGATCGCGGCACTGCGCGGCTTCTGGGGATTGACCCAGGACGATATCGAGCGCGACACCGGCATCGCCGCCGAGACGTTGTCGCGGTGGGAGAATGGCCGGGTCATCCAGAGCCGCTCGCTGGATGTTCTGCTCCGGAACTACTTGGCGGACCCGGTTGGCTTCCGGCAGTCAATCGCCGCACCGACCACCGAGCCTCGATGGGTGCCGACACAGATGCCGGTGAGCCAGCCTCTCACCTTCGTTCCCGTTGTGGATGCCTTGGCCGCGTCCGGCCGGCATCGCGCTCCCGACGGCGGCGCAAACTCGAACTACTCGCTCGCGGCATGACCAAGCCAACCACGACCAACACAAAGCCCGACCTCCCATCGGCTGTCCTCGCGCTCGCACAACGGGTCCGCGGCATCAAGAGCATCGAGCAACTGGAGGGGTCGTTCTTCTTCGATCCGGGAGTTCACAACGCGGCCCTTGCCTCGGATCTCGCAATGCAAGCCATGGTTCCCACCGCCGTGGCGACGCTCGCGGATCAGGTTGTCGCCGTTGTCTTCCGCTTCGGTCTGCGAGGCTGGCCCCGATGTGCCGATGGTCAAGCACCGCCGACGAACCCGGTGTTCGAGGTGCGAGCGACCTTTTCAGTTCGGTACGACATCAGGGAAGGGCCTGAGATTAGCCCTGAGGTGCTCGAGCATTTCGGCCGGATCAACGCGCAGTTCAATCTCACGGCATACTGGCGCGAGTTCCTTCAATCCTGCTTTGCCCGAGCGGGCATGCAGCCCCCCGTCGTCCCGCCGTTCAATGCGACTCAGGCCATCGCGGACCTGGAGAACGAGGCGGGGGAGAAGGCCGGATGAGCCTCATGCAGGGTCGCCTGCGGCGACGATCCGTCGCCGGGGCGGCCCCACGGGTTTCTATGCTCCTTCGCATCCATGATCCACAGGCTCCGAGAGCGCGTCCGACCCGCGGCCCTGCCGATGATGTCGCGGCGGAACTTCCGCCATGAGATCGTCAGCGTCGCCCTCATGGCGGCGGGCCTCGCGTGCATCGATGTCAACGTCCTGGGCCTGCTCGCCGACCGCGCCTTCCACGCCGGGCCTTGGATCATCACCATCATCGCCGCCTCGGACTCCTTCGCACACATCACCAGTTTCCTCTGGGCCCGTCGGCTCCACGGCACGGACCGCGTCCGCTCGGCCAACCTCCTCCAGTTCTGCGTCATCGCCTGCGTCCTCGGCGTGGCGGCGACGCCCTTCAGCGGCGCAGGGACGGCGATGCTCGTGGGCCTGACGATCCTCGGCCGGGTCTGCATCACGGGCATCATCAACGCCCGAACGGACATCTGGCGCGCCAACTACCCGCGCCATGCCCGCGGGCTGGCCACGGGGCGGCTCACCGTCGCCGCCACATTCGTCATCGCGCTCACGGGCCTCGCCGTCGCACTCTCGATGGACATCAGGCCCGAGGCGCTCCGGGCGCTCGGCCTCGAATGGATCCACGGGCACGCCTTCCGCGCCATCTACCTTCTCGCCGCCGCCACGGCGCTCGTCGGGGCGCGCACCTTTTCGCGCGTGCGCTGGCGCGGGCGGGCGGCCCAGATGCGGGCCGAACGATCACGCGCCGCCGAGGGCGCCCACGGCGCCTCGCCCCGCGCCATGTGGCGCATCCTGAAGCGCGACCGCGAGTACCGCCGCTTCATGATCGCCCAGTTCACGCTGGGCTGGCCCAACCTCGCCGCCACGCCCATCTTCATCCTCGCTCTGAAGGACCACTTCACGCTGGCGTGGACGCCTTCGATGCTCCTGACGCGCGTCATCCCCATCGTCGTTCCGGTGCTCGTCGTCCCGATGTGGGGCCGGCTGCTCGACCGCATGCACATCGTCCGCTTCCGCTCGTACCACTCGTGGGTCTTCGTCGTCGCCAACGCAATGATGGCGACGGCGTTCGTCAGCGGGAGCCTGCCGATGCTCTACGCGGCCCGCGTGGTGCTCGGCGTGGCGTTCGGCGGCGGGCTGCTGGCGTGGGAACTCGGACACCACGACTTCGCACGCCGCGAGGAGGCCGCTTCTTACATGGCGATCCATGTCACACTCACCGGCATCCGCGGGCTCTTCGCCCCGTTCCTCGGGACGTGGATGTACGCGACCATCGACCCGCGCTGGTTCGGCCTCGCGGCGGAGGGGCGCGGACTCGGCGCTTGGACCTTCTACGTCCTGGCCGCCTTCAGCGTCTGGGGGGCGTGGATGTTCGTCTCCCTCTACCGCGACACGCGGCACCGGACTCGCACGAGGCCGGGGCGGGACTGACGGCTCACTTCGCCGTGTACCGGCCGCGCGACACGCGCTTGATCCGCGGGTCGCGGAGCAGGGTCTGGTTGACGATGGTTCGGAAGTTGGGGCTGGTGGTCCGGTAGCCGGCGCGCTGCACCGCGAGGGCGACACCGGTCACGTTCATGACCTCGCCCTTCAGAACATTGACGAGCGAGTCGGCCAGGTTCGCGTCGTTGCGGGGGCGGACGCGGACGTGCCCCGTGATCCGCCCGCCGAGCCTGGCGATCTCGGCGTCGATCGACGCCAGTTTGCCTGCGATCTTGGCGCGGCGTTTCTGGAGATAGACGATCTTGTGATGGGATTGCATTTCCCGGCGGCGAATTTCGCGCTGGAGTTGCTTGATGGTGAGGGCTTCGATGTCGTTACGCTTGGCCATGTGTGATGCCTTTCGTGAAAGACGTTTTTCCTCCGAGCCTCGCGGGCCGGGCATCCCATTGCCCGGCTCACAGCCCGCCCGGAGACACACGAGGCATCGGACCCACCGATGTCAACCACGATAGTGCGGGCCTCGGAACATTGCAAGCCCACCGCCGGGGCGTTGGACAGGCCGCAAAATAACGACCGAAGGGAGGGCAGCGGAGGATTACAAATCCCTCCAGTCCCCCGGCGGCCCCGGCCGACGCCCGCCCGCCCGCAACTGGCTGATGATAACCATTCACGCCTGCGTAAGAACGTAGATCCATATGCAGGCCGCATTGAACAGCGTTACGAGCCCGAGCCACCCGATCAGGTCGCGGGCGGGCGGGGGCAGAAGAGTCATCGGCCACGCCATGACCGCCGCCACCCGCGGGCCGAGAGTCGCATGACCGCGTCCGGGCTTCGCCTCCACGGAAGACACTCCCGATTCCGGGGGGGGAGGTGCGCTCGGCAATGGTTCGGGAGGAGCGCTCACGACAACCGGCACAACCTGGCCCTCTGGTTCAACAGAAGGTGGTGTCGATGATTCATCGGAAGGTTGCTCAGGCGGTTTGTCGGCAGCGGCGGGAAGCGGCTCGGTCGCCGGCGCTTCAGCGACCTGCTCGGCCATGCGCGCGTCCGCGCTTTCAGCAAGGGCGTCGTCAATCCTCTCCACGGATTCGGGCGGCGGCGGTTCCTCGGCGGCCGACGGCGATTCGCCTTCCTTCATCGCCTGCTGGGCGTCCTCGACCGCCTCATCAATGGACTGCTCCAGCGGAGATGCGGGAGGTTCGCTCGGCGGCGGCGCAAGGTCGGCGGCCGGCGCGGGGTCGGCTTTCGGAGCGTCGGCGTCGTCCGGCGTCGGATGAAGCACCTCGTCCTCGTCCTTGAGAATCGCTCCAATTTCGCGCTGCGCGTCGCCGATCTCGTTCAGGAGTTGGTCGATCTGCGCTTCGAGCGGGATCGGCTCGGCCGGGGCGGCGTCGGCGGACGGCGGGGGATGGACGGCGGCGGTGGACATGCCGGGGGCTTGCGGGTTGGAGGCCTCTCCGCCATGATCGACGATGAGGCGCTCGGACTCAAGCCGGGAGCAAATGACGGCGGCTTATCGGGCGTCGGCCGCGTGAGGATCAGGGGTTGCACACGCTGTTTGTTCCAGATCTTTCCGAATCGGACGACGACCTGGTGATCTCCGGGGATGAGGCGTCGCACGCGGCCAAGGTGAAGCGGCTGGGGGCCGGGTCGGTCGTGCGGGCGATGAACGGGCGCGGGTTGATCGTCATCGCGGAGGTCATCGAGGCTCGGCGCGTCCTCCGCGCGCGGGTGCGGGAGCGGTCGCTCGTCGAGCCTGCGCGGCCCGCGGTGCATGTCTGGAGCGCGACGCCCAAGGGGCCGCGCATCGCGGAGATGGTCGAGGGCCTGACGCAGGTCGGTGCGGCGTCGTGGACGCCCATGCAGACGAAACTGGGAGTGGTCGATCCGCGCGAATCGAAACTGGCACGGATGGAGCGGATCGTGATCGAGGCGGCGAAGCAATGCGGGCGCGCGTGGCTGATGGGGTTGGGGGAGAAGAGCGGCTTCGCGGGCGGATTGGAAATCCGTCCCACCGGAGAAAGCAGGTTCGCGCTCGTTCTTGCGGATGCGGGCGGAGAGAGGTACGCGCCGACGGGCGCGGAGGCGGTGCGGGTGCTGATCGGTCCGGAGGGAGGATTCGTGGCGGACGAAGTTGACGCCGCGCGCCGGGCTGGGGCGCGCGTCGTCAACTTCGGGCCTCACGCGATGCGGATCGAAACGGCGGCCGTGGTCGCGGCGGCGGTGGTGATGCATGGTGAGGGCGGCGGGTAGGAGGCGGCCGCGGCTCAGACGCAGCCCTTCTCCGCGGCGCGGACCCAGCAGTCGTACGCTGCTTCGCAGATCGCCACGGTTCCGGCGGCGGCGGCGATGATGCAGGAGACGCAGCCGATCCCGGCGGTTCCGGCGCATACTCCCGCGCACGCGGGGATCGCGGCGGGGACGGCGGCGATGCACCCGGCGGTGTACAACTCGCACTTGAGAATCTGCAGCACGCATCGGCAGTAGCCCCATGTCCGCTCGTCGGCGGAGCCGCCGCCGGCCGGGGTATCAAACGTCGGCCACTTGAGACGGGAAGGCGGCGGGCAGGTCTCGCCGCCTTGCGCGACGACCAGCGGGATAAAGACGGTGTCCGTCCCGCCTTGCTTGTTCCGCGTGGTGGCGCTGGCGCCGAGCACGGCGCGCGAGCCGCGATCGGTCGTCATCAGGCCGAAGATCAGCGAGGCGTCGCCCTGGAGTTCCTTGAACTCGGTCAGGTCTTCGGCGCTGACGAAGGGGGCGAGCGAGCCGTCGTCAACGGGGATCGGAGTTACTTCGAGCGCGACGAGGGAGAAGGCGTCGCCCTCCTCGCTGGCGCCGGGGAACAGGCCTGCCTTGTCCGTGCGGAAGTCGAGGGTCAGCATCGGCGGATGCTCGCCCACCTCCTTTCCGAACAGGTGGAGCCACAGGTCCATCTGCCCCTGGATGAAGCGCTCGCGGGCGAGTTCGACGGCCTCGTCCACGGCGGGGTCCTGCTCGAACGCCTGCGGCACGGCGGCTTCGGCGGGAGCGGTCGGCTTCTCCGCGGGCGGATCCCCGGCGGCGCCGGCGGCGCCCACGATCGACCCGAGCGCGATGATCCCCGCGATCTGACCAACGCGACACGCAAAGAGGAACGAACGATCGAGATACTGCATCATGCTGCACCTTCCTGAAGTTGACAGGCCTCCGCGCGCCGCCCCGTGGCAAGGGCGATCACCGCGCGGCTACTGGAGCAGCGACGGAATGGTCCGGAAACTCACGCGCGGATCCAGGCGGTTCGCGCTTGCAGGAAGGCCCGCTCCGTTTTACGGATCCCAAGAGACTTTCGGGCGGGAGCATCCGCCTCTTCGCTCGAAGACTCGCTCAGAAGCGGCTTCTCTGACGCGCGGAAACCATGTGGAATCCGTATGATCGGTCTCGAACGTGCTCTGAGCCGGATTCCGCAAGTTCTCGATCGACCTCGCGCGCATCACCACGGGATTCGCTGCGCGGAGTCTCCGCTCATCCCGAGCGTGAGCGCGACGGGGGTTTGCTTCGAGTTCCCTGGGAGACAGGATGTCCCGGTGCGATGTGTGTGGGAAAAAGAACCGCCCGCGACTATGCCATTCGCGGGCGGTCAGGCCTGATCCGGGTCGCCATGCATTCACAAACGATGGGGGTGCTTCACCTCTTACTCGTCTTGGTAGACACCAACGCCCCGACCTTGGCGCTCCGGACCAACCAAATCTCTCTCTCCCGAATGGGGGGACGAGCCTGCGTGCGGCAGGGCCGCCTCGGCGCGCGGAGATGGCCTCCCGCTACCTCGGACAGCCATGAAACACCCAGGGCATATCGCCCATCCTGTTTCTCCAAGCGTAAAAAACAACTTCACTGGCGGCCCTGTGCCGAGCCGCGTCCTGACTCTCTCTCCCTAAACATACTCATTCCCGGGCAAGGGGCAACCCGAAACCCGCACGAATACTGCGGTTCGCCCTTTTTCTGTCCTGATTTGGGTTCGGCGGCGAGGCGGCTGGGCCCGTTTTGCCTATTTTCCTGCCCGCCGAGTCATGGGACGGCGACCATTCGGCTCGGCTGCTTGGTTTCGGGCTGGCCGGGACGGCGTTCGATGATGGGGTATTCGCCGTTGTGGAGGTTGTAGGGGTAGCGTTCCTGGAGTGCGAGGATTGCCGGATTGCGGGGTCGGAGGGCCTGGTCGAAGTCGCGGTCGGTGAAGAGGCCGACGGTGACGAGGCTCATCGTGGGGCCGTGGTAATAGAACGCCAGTTCGCCGTCGCGGCGGAGTTGAAGGGCGGCTTGCTCGGCGGCGCGCTTGGCATCGTCCGGCTTCTTCGATTGATAGAAGGCGATCTGAAGGGTGTATTCCTTGTCCCTGCCGAAGGTCTGTTTCGCGGCGAGGAGGTTGAGTTCGGGGATTCTGCCGGGATCCACCGGCTCTTTTGGTGGGGCGAAAAACGCCTGTGAAAACGGCCTTGTTCCGCGGACGACGTGGGCGCGGATGGCCTCGAGGTCGGCGCGGGCTTCGGGGGATTCCGGGCTGGAATAGGACCCCGCGACGATCGCCGCCCCGCGCTGCGTGGTGCGGATGAAGACGTCCGATCGGCCCGCGTCCGAGGCGACGGGGCCGAGCCGCTCCTGGGCGCGTGCGGCGGCGTCAGGGCCGGAGTGGGATTCGAGCACGATGGACCAGCCGGCGCGGCGCGCGGGAACGGGGGACGACTCCGGCTCGCGTGGTGTGGAGGGCGCGGGCTGCGCGGGTTGCGATGGGGTGGGCGTGTCTTTCTTCGGACGCGAGGGCCATTGGGCGGTGACCGGGCTTGATGCCAGAAGGATGCCGAGGAGCGCGGCGAACCATCGCCGGCGGTTGACCGGTTTCCGGTAAGAATTCACGAACTTTTGTCGGCTCGTCCACACGGCGGTTATCCGCGTAAGTCTTTGGTATTTCGAGGGTTAGGCGTCAGGAACGGCATCGGACAAAGTTGAAGCGGGAGGGGTCGGCCCGTCGATACAGGTTAACGCCACGCGGCCAAGGATGACTGCGGTGGCCCAAGTGTGTGTCCATAACCTACCGCGCTCGCCCGCAGGGTCGGACCCCTGCTGAAGGATCTCAGGGTTGAAGCGCACGCCAAGGCAGGCGACTGTCTCAGGGAGTTTCTCCGTCATGAACTCGCTCGACCCAATCTCCTCCGCGTGCGTGTGCAGGGCCGATGCCGTCCGGGCTGCCGATCGGCGGGCGCCGGTTGAAGTCCAGGTGCCGGTGCGTGCCCGCGATACGGTTGACCTGTCCGAGAAGGCCCGTCTACTGGACGCCCTGCGGAGCCAGCCAGACTACCGCCCTGATGTTGTTGAACGGGTCAAGGGCGAGATCGCCGAGGGGACGTACCTCACCGACGAGAAACTCGACAAGGCACTCGACGCCTTGATCGACGACCTGCTGGCGTAACGCGCCCGCGCGGAGTTCATGGAAGAACCAACCCAGGACTGGCGGCGCGCGCTCCGGCCCATTCGAGCCGGAGAAGAGGGGTTGGTCCATGCGCTCATCGCGGCGTGCTATCGCGAGTTCGGCCTCGTCCTGAATCTGGATGATGCGTGCGAGGCGCACATGCGCGATCCCGGCGCGTACTTCCGCGCGCACGGGGGAGAGTTCTGGGTCGTCGCCGACGATCGAGGTGTCGTGCGCGCGACGGTTGCGATGGTGGTTCACGATGAAGGGGGCGGGCGGGCCGCGGAACTGAAGTCGCTGTACGTCGGCTCCGCGTGGCGGCGTCGGGGCGTCGGGCGATGGCTGACGCTTCATGTGATCGGGGAAGCGCGGCGGGCGGGGTGTGTCGCGCTCGTGTTGTGGTCGGACACGCGCTTTGGGCCGGCGCATCGGCTGTATGAATCGATGGGATTCGCGCGGTTCGGCCGGCGTGATATCGAGGACTCGAACGCGTCGAGCGAGTGGGGGTATCGCATGGAGTTGTCGGCTCGGCCGTGAAACGAATCCCACAAGACTCCCGGGCGGGGGCATCCGCCTCTTCGCCCGCCACGGCGGGTCTTCGACTCGAAGACTCGCTCAGGAGCGGCTTCTCTGACGCCCGGAAACCATGTGGGATCCGTCTCAGGCCTCGCTCTGGGCGCCGTCCAGCACGTGCTCGGCGACGTAGATCGGGACCGATTTCGCGATGCCCAGCGCGATCGCGTCCGAAGGCCTTGAGTCGATGTTGATCGTCGCCCCGTCGGCCTTTTTGACGTCGAGCGTCGCGAAGAAGGTGTGCTCTTCGAGATCGTTGATGGTGATCGACTGGAGTTCTCCGCCGAAGGCTTCGAGGACGTTGGCGAGCAGTTCGTGTGTCTGAGGTCGTTTGATCTCGATTCCCCGCAGCCGCCGCTCGATGGCCTGGGCTTCCGGCAGGCCGATGACGATGGGGAAGGTGCGTTCTCCGCCGAGTTCGCGCAGTTCGATGATCTGGTAGTCGTTCGTCTCGCGGATAAGGATGCGAGAGAGTTCCATCTGAACGGGCATGGGGAGGCTCCGGGTGGACGGGGAATGGTTGGCGGGGAGGGGGGAGGAGTCAATGCGGTCTCCGCACTTTGACAGTGAACAGTGGACAGTGGACAGTGGACAGTCGAGAGCGCACCCAGGGCCGATCGGCCGCAACAACCGCTGTCGCGCGTAAGGAGAACAGGCATGGCGAGGTTACGAGAGGCGACTCTGAATCGTATTGAGGCGTTTGGGGATCGCGTGCTTGATGTCGCCGAGGCCATCGAGAAACAAGGACGGTTTGCACGGGTGGTCGATCAACTTGCTGGCTGCGGCACATCCGCAGGCGCCAACCTGTTCGAAGCCGACCAGGCCATGACGGCCAAGGACTTCTCCAAGACGCTGGGCGTCGTCGTCAAGGAGTTGAGCGAAACCAAGTACTGGCTTCGGCTCGTGGTTCGTCGGAAGTGGATCAAAGCGCCCCGGCTGGCCCCGCTACTCAAGGAGACCGATGAACTCCTTTCCATCTTCAACGCCATGATCCTCAGAACTCGCCGAAAAGTGAAAAAGCAAGACTGAGGATCGGGCACTCGGAGCCGGCACGCCGATGACTCCGCCCGCGCTCCCATGTCCACTGTCCACTGTCCACTGTCGCCTCAGTTCCCGTCGCCCCGCGCGACGGCCGCCTTCAGCGCCCTTCGCGCGCGGCGGAGCTCGGCGAGGGTCATGGGGCGGACGCCTTCGCGTCGTCTTGCGTGGCCCAGCATGAAGAGGCGTTTCCAGTGGCGGAACAGCAGGCCGTAGGTCCACCGGAGCGTTTTGGAGGGGTCGTAGATGCTGGTGGGCTCGCTGGATGAGCCGCGCAGGGAAACGATCATGAAGTTCCGTCCCGCGGCGAGGTCGGCCTCATTGGTGTAGCGGATGTCGAGCCGGGCGAAGTCGAGGCGGCGGCCCGTGGTCGGGTGGCGGAACGCCAGCGCGATGGCGTCGGCCGCGGCGGCGAGTTCGTGCGTGATCGCGGGCATGCCGTCGATGAACTTCGTGCCGTTGCGGTGGTTTCCCTCGAGGGCGAGCGGGAAGCGTTCACCCGGCGCGAGGATTCTCCCCGCATGGTCCGCGTGCCGCCTCAGGAACATGCCCGCCTGCATGCGGTATCGCGGGTGGTGCCAGATCAACGTCTCGAAGTTTCGCCGGCCGTCGCCGACGAGGACCGGAAACTCCTTCGCGGTTGCGGAGAAGATTTCGCCGGGCCAGTCGTCGACCGGTCCGGCGTCCCGCGGCACGCGCGCCCAGAGCACGCTGATCTCATACGGCCCCGGATGGAACCGCTGCACCAGGATCGCGCGCGGCGTCCCGCGGAAGTAGTCGCGCACGTCGTTCTCGGAACGCGCCAGCGTCGCTTCTCGCGGCGGGGAGGAGGCGTCCGGCTTCAGAATGACCGGAAGACCACCAAGGTCGGGCCGGGCGTGGATCGCGGCGAGCGCGCGCTCGGCCCGCGCCGCCGGGTCGGCGCCTGCGGCGATCAACTCGAATGGGGCGACCCGGGGCGCAGGATCGTGCCGTTCGTTCTCGGCGCTGGCGTCCGGCGCGTCGCCTTGCGCGGGCGGGCAAAGCGATCGGAGGATCTCCGCCTTTGATGTGCCGATAAGCCCGCCGCCGGGGGTGATGCCGGGGTTGGCGCAGGTGAACGTCATCGGCCCGCGATGCCGTAGCGAAAGCCAAAGGAAATAGGGGACGAGCGGCAGGTAGAACACCCATGCGGGCCAGAACTCGGGCGTCGCCCATCGACGGAGGTCGGCCTTCAACTTGTCCCGGCCCAGTTCCGTGGTCTCGTACCCGATCAGGCGGATGACGACGAACAAGACCACGATCGCCGCGACGATGGCCCACGGGCCGTGGAACACCGTTCGGAAGATTCCAAGCAGGGTCGGCCCCACCAGGGCCGTCATAGTCAGCAGGAACGGCGTCCACAGGAACGCCGCCACCGCCACCCACAAGAGGAAGAGGTGTGCCTTCTTCGTCAGGATTCCCGCGGCGATAAAGGTCGGCGCGCGCGTCCCGGGCAGGCACCGGGAGAGCAGCACGGTCTTTCCCGTGTGTTGGTCGAGGACCTCGCCGATGCGGTCCAGCGACTTCTCGTTGATGACTCGGCGGATCAACGGCAGTTTCAGCGCGCGGCGTCCCAGCGTGCGGCCGATGAGCCACAGCCCGAAGTCGCCCACCGCGATGGCGAAGAAGCAGCCGACGAGCGCCACTCCCCAGTCGATCGACTGCGACACGATCAGCAGCCCCACGGTGATCGTCGTCAGGTCCTCGCTAATGAAGGTTGCGATCGTGATGAAGATGATGATGAGCCACCAGGGCGTGCCGTGCTTGATCTCGAAACCACCCAGGGTGTGCGTGATGTGGGCCTCGGGGGGGCACAGGATGGCCTCGCCCCGCAGGGCCGGCGCGTGCGGGTCGTTGTGGCGATTGAGGTGTGTGAGAACGTGCCGCGACGCCGCTCGTTGCGCGGCGTCGTCGCCCATCGGCCCGGTCATCGGGATGAAGTGGTTGGCGTCGAGCATTACAAGGGTGCTCGGCTCGATCAGTCGGTGATGCTCTTCCGCCGCCCACGCGGGGACGAGGTAATCATGGCGGCCGTGCAGGATCAGCGTCGGGGTCTTGAGGCGCTGCATGAGGGCCTTCATGGGCCTCTGGTCCGTGTCGATGAAGGGCTGGAGCATGGCCCAGCGGCGCTCGCGCGTGCCGAGTAAACCGAAGTGCGGCACGACCTCCGGCAGCGCGTTCACGAGGGCGTGCCCGATGCGGTACTTGAGGTGCTCGAAGAAGTAATCGCCCGAGCCTTCGGTCTCCTGCGCCCCGATCGACGCCAGAAGCGTCAGCGATGCGACGCGCTCCGGCGCGAGGTCCGCGATGCAGAGGGCCGCCCCGCCCCCCTGAGACCACCCGACGACGTGCGCGCGTTGGATGGAGAGTTGGTCCATCGCCGCGAGCACCAGGCGGGCCATCGCGACGATGGAGTAGTCGTCCGCCCCGACCTGCGATCGGCCCGATCCCGGCAGGTCCGGCGCGTACACTTCATACGCGTCGCTCGCCAGAAGCGGCGCGAAGTGTCGCCAGTCGAGCCCGCCGCGCGACGGCGCGCCGTGGAGCAGAATCACGGGCAGTGGCCGCGGAGTTTCGCCCGCCACCGTTTTTCGCAGTCGTTCAAGGACGCCCGTCGGCTTCTGTTCAACGGCCTTCGTCGGGGGCCACCGAAGCAGCGACATCCGATACTCGCCGCCAGCGATCGGTCCGGCGGTGGACATCCGCGGCAGACGGGCCTCGATCCGCTCCGCGCCCGGCGGAGGCGGCGCGGGCGGGGGCGCGGGCCGAATGGCGACCACGAGGTTCGATATCGCCAGCAGCGCGAGATAGACCCACACCCTCTTTTTCGTGAAGACAAACCGGATGAATCCGGCGAGGCGCGTCATGCGGCGGCGACCGTGTTACAGGGATCGAGCGCCCCCGTCGGGATGCCCCGGTCGCAGGCCGCGATGATCGAGACGATGCACATCGTCGTCAAGAGTAGCACCACACCGGGCAGCCGGGCCCGGGAGTGAACGCGTTCGAGATGGACGGGCAACAGTGGCTGGGTGCGCGGCCGGGCCGAGGAACAGCAGTGGTCATCTCCACCGGCGGCATGCGGCAAGCGGTCGTGTCCGCATCGCCGGAGAAGGAAGCGCCTGTGGAGGCAATTGCCGCGTTGGACGCCCTTCCCGCCCATGAAACGGGCGCGCGTGGGTTGCCAGATGCGCAGCATCTGGCACCAACCTCCATGAATCCTCCGCCCAGCCCCTGAAAGGGGCGGCCGATGGCGCTTACTCAAATACATACCGTTCATCGAACTCCACTCCATGCTTTCGCAGGAGGGCAAGAAACTCCTCCTGGAAACTCATGCTCCGGTGGTGCGCCTCCTGATTCCGGATGTAATCCTCCACCTCCGGCACCATCCCTCGATTAACCGTGAATCCGCCGTAGCCGCGCTGCCACGCGAAGCCCCGAAGCCCGCCGAATGATTCATGCACCCACCGCGACGACCGTGCCTTGACCTCCCTTGCCAGCACCGAAGGCGCAAGGTCCGGCGGAAACCGCACCAGCAAATGCACGTGGTCCTCCATCCCGTTGCCCGCAAGCAGCTGCGAGCGCAGGTCTTTGGCGATCCCGCCGAAGAACGGGTATAGCCTCGCCTTCAACTCCGCGGAAACCACTGCTTGACGCCCTTTGGTGCTGAACACGAGGTGGTAGTAGTTCTGGGTCCACGATGATGGCATGGGCCGCTCCCCATCGGTCGCCCCTTGCAGGGGCTCACCAGAATGCAGTGTAGGGCCGCGAACCAGATGCTGTCGCATCTGGCAACCATCGAACGCCCATTTCATGGGCGGGAAAAGGCGAAGGCATTCGGGCATTTGCGCGGAAGGGTCAGTGCTCGGGCAACGCTGCCTTGGAAGCACATGGAATAAGTGCTCGATCGTTGCCGGACGCG
>CAZBDZ010000072.1:0-17935 GCA_964490785.1 uncultured Phycisphaeraceae bacterium | reverse complement strand
TCGCCGCAAAGCCGGCGAGACCGGGGCAGCCACAATAATGCGATTGCCCTGCCGCTCCCCCCCCTCACCCCATCACCCCACCCCCCTCCCGCATATCATCCCGACATGACCAAGCCCTCAGTCGCCACGCTCCCGCGCACCGACGCCAAGCCCCGCGTCCAGCAGCCGCGCCTCTGGAACGTCGTCCTCCTCGACGATGAGGACCACTCCTACGAATACGTCATCGAACTCGCCCAGCGTCTCTTCGGCCACCCCAAGGAGCGCGGCTACCAGATCGCCAAGAAGGTTGACAACGACGGCCGGGCCGTCCTCCTCACCACCCACCGCGAGCACGCCGAACTCAAGGTCGAGCAAATCCACTCCTTCGGCCGGGACACCCTCATCGCCTCCTCCAAGGGCGCCATGTCCGCCCTCCTCGAACCCGCCGACTTCGACGCCGACAACAACGACGATTGACAACGATTACACCCGCCGGCGCTCAATCGCAAGGCTGATTGAATCGAACGAGCGTCTCGGTAACGTCGGCGAAGTTCACCACGCCGTCATGGTTCGAGTCGCCGACTCCCAGGCCCGTCGCGTCGATGTGGCCGAAGTTGGCGAGGATCGCCGTGATGTCGGTGAAGTTCACCATGCTGTCGCCGTTGGCGTCGCCGGGACAAGGTGTCGGCACGTGCGAGAAGATGAGCCTGACCTCCCACTCGGCGGGGGCCGCCGCGCCGCCGCCGCTGACCTGCGCGGCCGAGGAGAGAATGGCAACGAACCTGTAGGCCCCTGCGGGCAGGACGACCGACGGCTGGCCGAAGTTGATCTCGTTATTGGTCGCGTCATAGACGAAGATACCGGTGGGCGACGGCGGAATGGTGTCAAAGTAGACCTGCGCCCTGGCTTCGTTATGCGCGAGCACATACCCGCCCCATTCCACCCGGTGCGGAGCATCGAGGAGGAACGTCACGGTGACCCGAGAATCGCCCCGGGCCTCAGCGCTCGATACGGGATCGGCGACGACATCGGCAAACGAGGAACCGTACGAGCGAATGTAATACGGCTCGAACGTCAGTTCTTGCTGCACGAGGCAGGAAGCGCCGGTGGTGTTTCCGGGCACGAAGGCGACCGCGCCGATGACGCCGCCCCACGAGGCCGTGACGTTCGGCTCGTTTCGATTCGGGTTGTCGTAGTTCGAGCCTTCAGGAGTCACGACGGAGGCAAAGGAGTCCATCTGAATAGCCGCGTGTGGATTCACAACCTGGGCAAGCGCGTGGGCCGCAGGGGCGCCGAGCACGGCGAGCAGCGAAACGATCATCGTGGGCTTCATCTGAGTACTCCTTGATTTTCTTGATGCGCCGCCGCAAGCCCTCCATGCTGACGCTGCAATGGACCAAGGCGGTGCGACGCGCCGTATCAGGCCCTTTGCAAGCGACGTGAGCACGCGGAAGTCATGGACTCACGACAGCAAATCGCGGCGGTTCGCCCGTTGATCCCTTCCTTGCGCCCCCCCCCGACGCCGCGCGCCGACCCGTCCCCCTCCCGCGCGGTACAACATCTCCCGATGCTCATCCAAGGCCGCCTGCTCATCGATCCCGCGAAATCGCCGGAGCCCGGCTATCTCCGCATCGACGCCGGGCGCATCGCCGAACTCGCCCTCGGCGACCTCCCGCGAAACTCCGGCCCGCCGGACCTCGGCTCGCCCATTCACATCGTCTCCCCCGCCTTCATCGATGCCCACTTCCACTTCCCCCAGATCGAATCCGTCGGCTGCGACGGCATGCCGCTGCTCGAATGGCTCGACAAGGTCATCTTCCCCGCCGAGGCCTGGTGGGGAAGGGGACTCGCCCCGACCGCCACGCGCACCGCCATCCGTCGGCTCACGAACGAAGGAACCGTCGGCGTCGCCGGCTACCTCACCAGCCATGCCCAAGGCGCCGCCGAGGCCGCCTCGATCCTCTCGCGCACTCCTCTCCGCGTCCACGTCGGCCGCGTCGCCATGGACCGCAACGCCCCCGACGACCTCACCCGCGAAGACCGCGACCGCGCCAAACTCCGCCCCATCCCCTCGCCCCTCTTGTCGCCGGGTGCCACGGCCGGCGAAGCGAGTCTTCGAGTCGAAGATCCGCCGCGGCGGACAAAGTCGGCCGTGGCCGGCGCACCGCGACAAAGCATCAGCGCCAACCCGCGCTTTGCCATCTCCTGCACCCCGGAACTCCTCGCCGAGATCGGCTGGGCCGTCGAGCAGGCCAAGGGCATCCCCCCTTACATCCAGACCCACCTCGCCGAATCCACGGCGGAATGCGCCGAAGTCCGTCGGCTCTTCCAGGAAGAGCACTACACCTTCGTCTATGACAAGTTCCGCCTCTTGAATGAACGCACCATCCTCGCCCACTGCATCCACCTTGCCGACGCGGAGTGGGACCTGATCGCCCGCCGCCGCTCAATCGTCGCGTCATGCCCGGGCGCCAACATCTTCCTGCGTGCCGGCCTGTTCAATCTCGACAAGGCGCGTGATTACGCCGTGCGCCTCACGCTAGGCTCCGACGTGGCCGCCGGGCCGGATGTCGCCATGCCGCGCGTCGCGCGGGCCTTCATCGAGACCGCGAAGGTCCGAACCATGACCGCCGGCGCCCGCCACATCCCCACCCCGGCCGACGCATGGAACCTCATCACCCGCATCAACGCCGACGCGCTCGGCTGGCCCGACGCCGGCCGACTGGAGCCCGGAGCCTCGGCCGACCTGCTCGTCCTGCGCGTCCCCGACCTGTGGCATGACGAGCACCTTGTCGGTCGCCTGATCTACAACTGGTCCTCGGACCTGATCGCCGCCCGCGTCTTTGACGGAAAGGCCGTTGATCCCGCTACGATCTGCCCGGCGTGCTAATCCCCTTCGGAACAGATCGGCCTCTGAAGCGCCCGACCGTCGCCACATACTGGCTGATCGGGATCAACGTCGCCGTCTACCTCTGCGGCGCGGCGATGATGCGCCTGACCCCCGAACGCTTCGATGCCCTCTACTCACTCCTCGCCCTCGACCCGAACGACTTCCGCTGGTGGCAACCCTTCTCGTACCAGTTCCTCCACGCGGGCTTGATGCACTTGCTGGGCAACATGCTCTTCCTCTTCGTCTTCGGCGGAAACGTCGAGGACAAGTTCGGGCGATGGTGGTTCCTCCTCTTCTATCTGCTCGGCGGGGCGGCCGCGGGCGGGGCGCACTGCCTCTTCGAGCCGCCGCTGCCGGAATCCGGCGCGCTCCGCATCATCCCCGGCGCGGTGGGAGCCAGCGGCTCCATCGCCGCCGTGACGGGCGCCTACATGGTCTTCTTCCCCCGCACCACCGTGCGCGTCCTCTGCCTGATCTACATCATCGGAACCTTCAACATCCCCGCGTGGTGGCTCATCCTCGGGGCGATCGTGAAGGACCTCTTTTCCCAGGGCTTCGCGGGCGGGCAAGGCGTGGCGCACATCGCGCACCTCGGCGGGTACGCGTTCGGCATCGGCGCGTCGCTGATCGCCCTCGCCGCGAAATGGCTGCCCCGCGAGGACTTCGACCTCTTCAGCGCGGCCCGGCAGGCCCATCGCCGGCGGGAATTCAAGGAACTGACCAGCGCGGGCGCATCACCCTGGCGCTCCGACGCCGCCGCGGCACCGCCGAAAGCCCGCCCCCGCGACCCCGCCCGCCACGACGCCGAGCAACGCACCTTGGAGCAGCGGTCTCTCGTCCTCCGTCTGATCGCGGAGGAACGCCTCGAAGACGCGGCGTCGGCCTACATCACCCTCCTCGACCACGCCGCCGAAGCCGTGCTCCACCGCGACGCCCAGGCCGCCCTCGGCAATCACTTCTACATCACTTCCCAGTGGCAGCACGCGGCGGTGACATACGAGTTGTTCGTGAAACGCTACCCCGCCGACCGCGAGGCCGCCGATATCAAACTCCTCCTCGCCCTCGTCAACACGCGCTACCTCAACGACCCCGTGCGCGCCAGGACGCTGCTCCGCGAGATCGAGGGCGCCGCCATGAACGAACAGCACCGGGCGCTCGCCGCGGCGCTCAAGGAAGAACTGGGGTAGAGCCGCGCGAACCCGCGCACGACCCGGAATCGGGCCTTGCCCCCATGCCCCGTGGACAGAACTTCACGCCGAGGGAACAGCAAGCGACCGTCAATCTTCGCGTTCGCGCCGCTTCCGCCGGGCGAGCATGACCGTCGCAACGAACGGCAGGACGGCCGACGGGGCCGGGATGACGGTCGTAATGATACGGGCCTGATCAACGCCAAGCTCCGCCACAAGTGCAAAGGACGCCGAGTTGAGATCCCCCGCGATCGTTACAGTATCGGTCCCAGGCAGCGTCTCGAACGCCCGGAAGGGCAAAACGCCCGTCGGGTAGATCGCCATTGGATCCCCGACAACCCCGTCCGACGCATCAAGGTACGGCGTGTGAGTCATGATGCCGATGATCATCTCGCCGACATCAAAGGTCACCGAGCCGGTGAGCGCGACGACCCCGCCGTCGGGATCGAGATGAACGATGTAACTATGAACGATGGAGCCGGCGGGAATGGCCAGTGGCGGGCCCGCCGCATACGTGTGAGTCCCAGGCCCGACCGCGTTGACCGACACCGAGGCCGTCAGCACCGACGCCCCTTCGTCGAGGATTCGAATCGCGGTCGAACTCTCGGTCGCCCCTTCGACGAGCGAAACGGGCGTTGACAGGATCTCCATGCCCACCACCGAGAGGATGGCGGCATCCGCGGGTGAGGACAAAGCCCACGCCAGCGCCAGCGTGCCCGCCAAGCCTGCCGAACGGGTCAAACGGCTGCGTCCCGATTTCGCCAACTTCGACATCGCGCGTGCTCCCATCCCTCCGATGAAACAAATATACTGGAAATTCGTGTAAGAGCAAATAACACTGGCATCGCCATGCCCTTACTCATCGCTGCGGAAACCCACGACCCTAATAGACGCCGCACACAGCCTGTCTTCCAGCCCGGACGCGGCAGGAAGAAGTCGGTAGTTTCGCAGGGATCAGTATCGTGAGAAACAAGCGACGCTCAACCGAACATGGAAGTGAGCAAGGACGGAGGTTCGGGGTTGGTTAGGACGCCACGAACGACTCCGGGGCCGGTGGGTGGACCGCTGTTCTCTGAGGCGCGCGCGCTCGCACCCCGGATCCTGAGCATGAACGCGGACTTCGAAACAGCCACTGGGGTTATCATCGAGATGCCCGGGGCGTGGGAGCGACGCGTTGAGAAAACGCCGCGGGCGAATTCTTTTCGGGACTCTCGCGGCTTTCGCCGGCTTCATCCCCGCGTGCGAGGCCCAGCGGAGCGAGCGCGCCAGGAACATCGTGCTGGCCAACGCCAGAGCCTACAACGAGCACGACGCCGGGGCGCTGCGGGCCACGTTGGCGCCGGGCCTGCGGCGGATTTGCCAGGCGACACCGGGCGTGAGCGTGCAATGTGCCGAGGATTTCATCTCGTTCGCGGAGTCCGACTGGGCGACTTTCCCCGACGGCACGCTCCATGTTGAACACATCGTGGCGGAAGGCGATCGCGTCGGAGTCTTCGGGCGATACACGGGCACTCAGCAAGGACCGATGGGGCCGTTTCCGCCGAGCGGACGCCGCATCGACCTTGACTTCGGCGGCGTCTTCAGAATCGAGGGCGGCCGCATCGCCGAAATCCGGGTGACATGGGACAATCTCACCGCGCTCACGCAACTCGGACACTGGCCGACGCCCGCGGGTCGATGATCGCCCGTGCCGAACTGGGATTCCCCCGCGGCCTGAGGGTTTCCTATCATGCTGGCGTGTCCACACGACTTGCCATCGGGGCCGATCACCGCGGGTCCGAGGCCGCCCTGCGCCTCGCCGATCGTCTCCGCGCCGAGCACTTCGAGGTCCACCTCGAACTGCCCCCCGCCGGGCAGCCCTGCGACTACCCCGACCCCGCCTTCACCGTCGGCACCGCCGTCGCTCAGCACCGCGCCGACCTCGGCATCCTGATCTGCGGCACGGGCGTCGGCATGAGCATGGCCGCCAACAAAATCAAGGGCGTCCGCGCCGCACTCGTCCATGACGAGATCACCGCCGAACTCAGCCGCTCGCACACCAACGCGAACATCCTCTGCCTCTCCGCCGACCTCCTCGGCCTCCGCCTCATCGAGAAAATCGTGGACCTCTGGCTCAAAACCCCCTTCGAAGGCGGCCGGCACCTCCGCCGAATCGCCAAAATCGAAGCCATCGAAGCCGGCCACGACCCCCGCACAATGTCCAACGCGGGCAACACCTGATCGAGCCTCCAAGTTCCGGCTCGGCGCCATTCGGATCGTCGGTCAATCCCCCACGCGCTCGGGATGAGCCAAGGGTCGCCGAAGCGAATCTCCTGGCCACCCAGCGCGAGACTGCAAGATGATCCGCGTCATCCGTTCTCCCGCAATATTCCTCGCTCGAACGAAGCCGCCACTGACAAGCCTGCGGGGAAGTGGCGGATGCTGCCGCGCCGCGACTTCCACGAATCCCCTCACCCCTTCCGCCACATCCCGCCGCCGTAGACCGCGGATGCGCCCAAGTCCTCGGCGATTCGGATCAACTGGTTGTACTTCGCGTTGCGGTCGGAGCGCGCGGGCGCGCCGGTCTTGATCTGCCCGCAGTTCGTCGCCACGGCGATATCCGCGATGGTCGCGTCCTCGGTCTCCCCTGATCGGTGGGACAGGATCGCCGAGTAGCCGTTGCGGATCGCGAGGTTCACCGCCTCGAACGTCTCGCTCAGCGTGCCGATCTGGTTGACCTTCACGAGGATGGCGTTGGCGCACCCCTGCTCAAGCCCCTTGTGCAGGAACTTCTTGTTTGTAACAAAAAGATCATCGCCGACCAGTTGCACCTTCGAGCCAAGTCGCGCCGTGAGTTTCCTCCACCCCTCCCAGTCGTTCTCGGCAAGGCCGTCCTCGATCGAACGGATCGGGTACTTGTCGCACCACGAGGCCCAGAGGTCGATCATCTGATCCGAGGTCAGCACTTCCCTGGTGCTCTTGAAGAGGCAGTAGCCGCGCTTGCCGAGTTTCTCCGCCTCGTTCCAGCATTCGCTCGTCGCGGGGTCGAGGGCGACGAACACCTGTTCGCCCCACGTGTACCCCGCCTTCTTCACCGCCTTCTCGATGATCTGGAGCGCTTCCTCGTTGCTCTTGAGGTTCGGCGCGAACCCCCCCTCGTCCCCCACCGCCGTCGAGAGATGCGCATCGTGCAGCACGCCCTTGAGCGCGTGGTAGATTTCGACCCCCGCGCGCACCGCCTCGCCGAAGTCGTCGAAGCCCCAGGGCTGAACCATGAACTCCTGGAAGTCGACGGTGTTGTCCGCGTGCTTCCCGCCGTTGAGGATGTTCAACATCGGCACGGGCAGCGTCTTCGCCGCCGTGCCCCCGAAGTAGCGGAACAGCGGCAGCCCCAGCCCCTCCGCCGCCGCCCGCGCCGCCGCCATCGACACACCGAGAATCGCGTTCGCCCCAAGTTTCGATTTGTTCGCCGTCCCGTCGAGCCCGAGCATGAGGGCGTCGATCTCCTCCTGGTCGCGGGCGTCGAGACCCTGAATCTCGGGCGCGATCACGTCGATCACATTCCGCACCGCCTTGGCCACGCCCTTGCCCAGATACTGATCCTTCCGCCCGTCGCGGAGTTCAACCGCCTCGTTCTCCCCGGTGGACGCGCCCGAAGGCACCGCCGCACGCCCGATCGAGCCGCCTTGCAGGTGAACTTCCACCTCAACAGTCGGGTTGCCCCGCGAGTCGAGAATCTGACGAGCATGAGTGTGGCGGATGGTGAAAGGCATGGGAGGAATCCAGGGGAAGTACGAAGTACCGAGTACCAAGGACCGAGTACCGAGCCAGGGCACGACAATCCGGGTCGGATCATACTCCGGTGCATCACGACCCTCAGCACGGAACCCCCCGTGATCGTCCGCCCATCTCCGTCCTCCGTACTCGGCACTCGGTACTCGGTACTCGGTACTCGGCACTCCGTCCTCCTCCCCTCCCCCCGCGCGGTATCTTCCCCGCATGCCCGCGACCCGCGCCGACTTCGAGCAACGCCTCGCTCGCCTCAAGGCGGACCTCGATGCGCAGGCCCGCACCGTGCAGACGGCGATCGAGGCCGCCCTCAACGGCGCCTTCGACAAGGACGCCGCCAAGGCCCGCACCGCCATCGAACTGGAGGGCCAGATCGACAAGGAAGACATCCGCGTCGAGCGGTCCGCCGTCGCCCTGCTCCACGACGCCACCGAGCATGGTGTCGAACTGACCGACGCCGACGTGCGGATGATCCTGACCATCGTGAAGGTCAACAACGAACTCGAACGCATCGCGGACTCCGCCGCCACGATCGCCAACCGCATGCCCGCGATGTCCGCGCTCGGAACCACCGTCCCGCCCAAGTACCGCGTGATGGCCAACAGCGTCATCGGGATCATGCAGACTACGACCCGCGCCTTCGCCCACATGGACCCGACATCCGCGCAGGTGGTCCTCGCCAGCGACGACGCCACCGAGGCCTTCAAGCACGCCATCCTCGAAGACACCTTCCGCCAACTCGCACGAGGCGAGCACACCGTCGAGTACGCGATGGCCCTCACCTCCGTCGCCTCGCACCTCGGCCGAATGGCCGACTACTGCACCAACATCGCCGAGCAGGTCATCTACACCGCCACGGGAAAGGTCGTCCGCCACGAGGGCGACAAATGGACCAAGCCCGAATCAGCCGAGTAATGCGGATCGTCGGCGAATCGCGCGCTCGGGATGAGCGGAGGGTCGCCGCGACGAATCCCCTCGTCGCCCAGCGCGAAAACGAAGGACGACCCGTATCACGGGCACGGAATCGTCCAGTTTTCCAGGATTTTCGTGATATCCGCGAAATCGACCTCGCCGTCGCCGTCGGAGTCGCCGGGGCCGAACGGGAGTCCGATCACGCCGAAGTTCTCGAGCACCTTCGTGATGTCGGCGAAGTCGCGGTCCCCGTCGCCGTCCGCGTCGCCGGGGCAAGGCGGGGGCGCGGCGGCCGCGATGAACAGGTACGCCGCGCTGTACGCCGTCGAAGAAACCTTCGCCCCCGTAACACGGTCGAACCGATGCAGGTTCCGCGTGTTGTAATCGAGCGCGTAGAGGCCCGTGCGCGTCTCGGTGATCTCGTCCACGCCGTCGATGATCGCGTCAAAGGTGAATGCCTGCATCGTGGCGTTCGAATACGGGTCGTACACGGTCGTGAAGAGGGAAAGCAAGTCCGCCGCCGGCTCACAGTCGACGCCCCACATCCCGCCCGACAGCCGCCGCCCCAGCCCGTCGCAATCGCGGTTCCCGTTCACGATCGCCGTGATGGACCCGTCAAGCCCCAGCAGCCCGAGCGCGCTCGAGTTCGATCCCCCGAACATCCCGGAGTCGTCGAACGCGATCAGGAGCCCCGTCCCCTTCTCGTCAAGCGCCAATCCCTCGGCGGCGGCGTTGATCGCCGTGCCATTGTTCCGAATAACAACGCTCGAAAGAATGGCCCCCGTCGCAGGATCGATTTCAATGAGCCGCTTGTTGGGCGACACGCTCGCCACGCCGAAGAGGCGATTCCCAAGGAACTCAAGGTCATTGACCGATCCCGTGAAACCCGTCATCGGCCCGACAACCTCGACCGCGGCGGTATCCGTATCGACCCTGCACAGCCGGGCCGTCGAGATGTCCACCGTATAGATCCACGCGCCGCTCGCGTGCGAAACGACCACCGCCGCCACGAGGGCGCTCACGAAACTCCGCATCATCATCTCCCTGACTCCTCTCCACACTGCGCCGACGCCGACAACAAGGGATCGAGCGACCCCACCGGGGGGGTGAGCGAGAACACAACTCGGCTACGGCAACACCGTTTGATCAGTCCTCGGCCTGGCCTGACTCCGGCCCGGCCCTTTCTCCTCAGCCGTAAGTGTATCCCCGAAAAGGGCTTACGCCAGCGGAACAACGCCGAATTCCGTGTCAATCTGTAGAATTCGGGCATGATGGAGATGACCCCCGATCGCTGGCGGGCCACCAACGCGTATGCGCGGGAGGTGTTCGGGAGGCAGGACGACCACCTCGCCGGCCTGATGCCGCGGGCGACCGCGGCGGGAATCCCGGATATCGCCGTCTCGCCGGACGTGGGACGACTCCTGTACCTGCTCACACGCCTCGCCCGAGCCGCGCCGGGTGGCCCCCTCCGCGCACTCGAGTTCGCGCGCGAGGATTGGGAGGAGTTTGACGGAGCACCAAAGCCCCTGGAACCCCGACCGCAAGGGAGGGGGTTGGCAGAAGGCGCGCCCGGGGTCCGCGCGGGCGCATGGGGCAGGAACCCCCTCACTGGCGTTCGGGGTTCCAATCAGGCCTACGACGCCGCAATCCTCCCGATCCGCGAGGGAATCATGATCGCACGAAAAAAGACGCCGCACGATCATCGTTAGGATCGCACCCGATGTATTCGACGACGCGCGACTTCATCGCAGCCCTCGAACGCGCCCCCGGGGGGGCGGAACTGCGCCGCGTCAAGACGCGCGTCTCGCCCATCCTTGAGATCGCCGAAATCGCCGACCGCGTGAGCAAGTCGCCCTGCGCCGGCCTGCCATCGACCTCGGCCCGGCGAAACGACCCGCGCTTCCACGACCGCGGCGGGCATGCCCTGCTCTTCGAGAACGTCGAAGGCGCCGACATGCCGGTCCTCATCAACGCATGGGGTTCGTATCGACGTATGGAAATCGCGCTCGGATGCGGAGGAACCGAAGCACAATGGGCACGAGAAACAAAGGCACCAGAAACACCCGATGGAACAGTCGCCGAGGCGACCGGATTCGAGGAAATCGCGGAGCGGATCGCGGCGCTGGTGAAGCCGGCCTCGCCGCGATCGCTGCGCGACGCCCTGGCCATGCTCAAACGATTCCTGCCGCTGCTCAGGATCGCGCCAAAGCGACTCCGCGGCGCCGGCCCGTGCCAGGAGGTCGTGCTCACAGGCGACGCGGTTGACGTGCGCCGCCTGCCCATCATCAAGTGCTGGCCCCACGACGGCGACTTCGCTTCGCTGGGCCACCCCCCCGACGTGAACGACGACATCCCGGGCGTCGATTCGGGCGATGAGTCCATCCGCGGCCGATACATCACCCTCGCCGGCGTCCACACCATCCACGCACGCGACCGCGGCAACCCGCGACCGCCCTCGCACAACATCGGCATGTACCGCGTCCAACTCATGGGACGCAAAACCATGGCCATGCACTGGCACATGCACCACGACGGCGCGGCCCATTGGCGATCATGGAAACAGCGACGCGAACCCATGCCCGTCGCCATCGTCCTCGGCGGCGAGAGCGTCATGCCCTACGCCGCCACATGCCCGCTCCCCCCCGGCGTCAGCGAGTTGCTCATGGCAGGCTTCCTCCAACGCCGAGGAATCCCCATGTGCCGCGCCAAAACCCTACCCCTCTGGGTGCCGGCCAACGCCGAGATCGTCATCGAAGGGTTCGTGTCGCACGAGGCCGGGGGAGCGGGATGGGAGGCCCCAAAAAGCGGAAAGCGGAAAACGGAACGCGGAAATGAAAACCAAGAGCCGCTCGGTCCGGGCGCGGTCTTTGAAGGCCCCTTCGGCGATCACACCGGGTTCTATTCGCTCCCGGACCGCTACCCGATCATGACCGTAACCGCCATCACGCATCGACGCGACCCGGTCTACCCGACGACGATCGTGGGACTGCCCCCTCAGGAGGACTACTACCTCGGCAAGGCGACCGAGCGGATCATGCTCCCCCTCCTCAAGACGATCATCCCCGATATCGAGGACTACGACCTCCCGATGTTCGGCGCGTTCCACAACGCGGCGTTCGTCAGAATCAGGAAGCGATACCCCTTGCACGCCCGCCGCGTGATGCACGCCGTGTGGGGCGCGGGGCAGATGTCATGGACGAAATCCGTCTTCGTCGTGGATGATGACGTGAACGTGCATGATCCCGCCGCGGTGCTGCGCGCCGTGGGAGAACGCTGCGTCCCGAGGCGCGACACGGAGTTGGTCCGCGGGCCGATCGACATCCTCGATCACGCAACCCCCCACCTCGGCGCCGGCACGAAAATCGGCTTCGACGCGACACGCAAACAAGGCGACGCGGAGGAGCATCAGCCCGCCGCCGATCCCTGCCCGCGCGAACCGATCCGGCCCGTGCTCGCCGAACAGGCCCAAGCAACCGAATCTCGCCTCAAAACGCTCCCCGGCGTGCTCGACGCGAGAATCCCCGCCGACCTCGGCGGATGGTGGCTCCTCGTCAAAATCCAAAAGAACCAGCCGGGCGACGGCGACCGCCTCATCAAGGCGCTCGGCGGCCTGACCGACGAAATCGCCCTCCCGAGATGGATCGTCGTCGTGGGACCCGACGCGGACCTGGGCGCCGCAGACGACGCGCTGTTCCACTGGTGCGCCAACTACTCGCCGGAACGCGACCGCCACCTGAGCGTCTGCGGCCGGCGCGTCGCCTTCGACGCCACGCCGAAGATGGAGGGAGATGCCCGCAACGGCTGGCCGGTCCGCCCCTGGCCGCCAATCCTGAGAATGGACGATGCAACAAAAGAAAAGGTCTCACGTCGCTGGCAGGAATACGGACTGCACTGAACACCCCCCGGGGGGTGCCATCGGGTAAGCGCTTAATCCAGGGCATAAGAGTCCGACGCCGAGGCTGAGGCTGAGGAGTCCGCGACGAAGCCTCGGATCGCGTCCCCGCGCCGCTACGGACAGGTCTTGAAATCGTTAATGCCGCGCGCCCTCGGCATGGGCTGGAAAGCCCATGACACCCCTGCTACTCCTTCGGCGCTTCCTCCGCCTTCTCTTCCACCGGCTCCTTCGCCTTCTTCCCCTCGACGGGTTGACCAACGACCCATTGCTCGATCGCCCGATCAAACTCCGCGGGCGCGTCATCCATGATGAAATGCCGCGTCTCCTCGAAGAACACCAGTTGCACGCCCTTCGCCTGATCGACGAATGGCGTCCACCACCCTTTGACCGCGTCCGGCGTCAGCCCCGGCGTCCCCGGCGGAGGCACCGCCGCAAGCAGTAGCACCGGCGTGTCCGACGCCTTGGTCTCCGCCGTAACATCCGACGCCAGCAACTCCGCCATGTACCGGCAGTTGACCGCCTTCGGCGTCTTCAGGCTCAGCGCCACCAACTCCTCCCCGCGAACAGGATCGCCCACCATCTGCATGAAAAAGGCGCGCTGCTGATCGGGCCACCGCTCGTCCGGCGTGCTCGACATGGACTGGAAAATCCGCCCCGCCATGTCCTCCCGTTGCTCCGCCGTCAGATTGACACCGGGCCCCGCGATGGGGAACGCCGGCATCCCATCCACCGACACCGCCGATTGCAGCAGCCCCGGGTTCTCCGCCGCGATCCGGCACGCCAGATGCCCGCCGAGCGAGTGCCCGACAAGCACGGGACGATCAAGTTTGTTCTCCTTGATGTATTCGACAATCGCCCCCGCCGCCGCGGTGCTCCAAGGCGAGTCGCCGAACTTCGTGCCCTCCTCGGGCGCCGCCGGCGCCTCGCTCCCGCCGAAGCCCGCGAGCGTCGCCGCGTGCATCGTGTAGCGCTCCCCGTTCCGCGCCATGAACGCCTCATAGACCGTCCAGTCGCACGCAAGACCCGGGATCAGCACCATCTGCACAGGCCCCGCCCCGCGCTTCTCGACGTGCGCCAGACCATCTCCGGCAAGGCCGGAAGCGCACATCGAAACCGCAACGGCAAACGCTGAGAGAAAATCACGCATGGCTGGTCTCGTATTGGGTTTCTGACACCGAGATTCCACAAGACTTCGATCAGCATACACGGAACCAACCCGTGCCACCGACCGTGGCTTTGCACGGTCGGTGCCAACCCGTGCCACCGACCGTGGCTTTGCACGGTCGGTGCCAACCGTGCCACCGACCGTGGCTTTGCACGGTCGGTGCCCCCCGTGCCTCCGACGCCCCACACCACCATTCACATCGCCCGATTCGCCCCCGTCTTCGCCACGAGCCCGGCGGCGCGCTCAAGACTCTCAAAAGTCCCCGCGTCGCTCCACCATCCCTCCAGCGTCTCGTATTCAAGATCCCCCCGCCGCGCGTAGACGTTGTTGACGTCGGTGATCTCGAGTTCGCCCCGCGAACTCGGAACAATGGACCGGCAGATATCGAACACCGCCGCGTCATAAAAATACGCCCCCGTGACGACCAGCCGCCCCGGCGGGTTCGTCGGCTTTTCGATGATCTCGACGATCCTCCCCCCCTCAATCCGCGCCACGCCGAAATCCCGCGGATGCGCCGACTCCGCCAAAAGCAGCCTCGCGCCGGATCGTTGCGCCGCGAACCTCCCCGCCGGGCCGCGCAGGCTCCGCCCGAAGATGTTGTCCCCGAGCAGCACGCACACGCGATCCCCACCCGCGAAGGCCTCGCCCTGCTTGAGCGCGTCGGCGATGCCGCCCTCGCCGTCCTGCGCGACGAAGGAAAGGCTCCGCAGTCCAAGCCGCGAACCGTCGCCGAGCAGGCGCGCGAACGCGTCGATGTGCGCCCGCCCCGTGACCACCAGCGCATCGCATATCCCCGCAGCAACGAGGCACTCGAGCGGGAACAGCACCATCGGCCGGTCATGCACCATCAAGAGGTGCTTGTTCGTATTGAGGGTCAGCGGCCGCAGCCGCGTCCCCAGGCCGCCGGCGAGGATAATGCCCTTCATTCGGACGCGAGTATACGCCCGCCGAGCCACCCGCTGCCCGCACGTTGAGTACGAAAACAGGGCGATCGCATGATCAATCGGGTGCCCCGGTCTTGCCGTCCGCGGCAAGGCCGGGACAAACTTGCAACCCCGCCCGGCCTCCCTGCAAAGCCAGCGAGGCCGGGGCACCCACAAGAACGCGATTGCCCTGCGTACAACGACCGACGAGAATCATCCCCATGCGGCCCCTCGTCTGGTTTCGTCGAGACCTCCGGATCACGGACAACACCGCGCTATTCGAGGCATGCAAAGCCGCGGACGAAGGCATCGACGCCGCGTATGTGTACTGCTACGACGAGTGGAGCAAGCACGACGACGCCAAGGTGAAGATCGAGTTCTGGCTGCGAAACCTCAAGTCGCTCTGGAACACTCTGAGTCGGCTCAACATCCACCTCCACATCATCAGCGCAGGGAAGACCCCGGCCGCCGCCCGGTGGTTGCTGCAAACGGCGCTCTGGCGGGGCTGCAACGCCCTCTACTTCAACCGCGAGTACGAGGTCGATGAGCGACGCCGCGACGACGCGATCGAGCGGCTGTTCCGCTCCAACGGCCTGAAGGTCCATGCCTTTCACGACCACCTCCTGCTCGATCCGGACGCCATGCGGACGGGGGCCGGACGCCCGTACACCGTCTTCACGCCTTTCAAGAAAGCGGCTCTGAAACTCCTCACCGCCCAGAGCGTGGAAGTCCGGCCGGCTCCGCGCCCCCAAAAACCGATCCCCTGCAAGATCCGGCTGGTCTGCGGTGTTCCCGACCTGATCACGGGGTATCAGTCCGGAATCGACCCGCGGCTCTGGCCCGCCGGCGAGGATCAGGCGCGCCGCCGCCTCGACGCATTCTGCGACGTCGCCATCGGCTCATACCGCGACCAGCGCAACATCCCGGCGACAAACGGCACCAGCATGCTCTCGCCCTACCTCGCCGCCGGCGTGCTTTCGCCACGCCAGTGCCTCCTCGCCGCACGCGACGCGAACGCCGGAAGGCTCGACGACCACCGCCCAGGATCGCCGGGGCCCGCGACGTGGATCGGCGAACTCCTGTGGCGCGAATTCTTCCATCACATCCTCGTCGCCTTCCCGCGCGTGTCCATGGGCCGGGCGTTCAAGCCCGCCACGGACCGCATCCGCTGGAACGAAAACCCACGCCTCATGACGCGATGGCGCACCGGCCGCACCGGCGTTCCCATCGTCGACGCCGCCATGCGCCAACTCGCCGCCACCGGCTGGATGCACAACCGCCTCCGCATGATCGTCGCCATGTACCTCACCAAAGACCTCTTCCTCGATTGGCGCCTCGGCGAACGCCACTTCATGCGCCGTCTCGTCGACGGCGACCTCGCCTCGAACAACGGCGGATGGCAATGGTGCGCAGGGACAGGCGCCGATGCCGCCCCGTACTTCCGCGTCATGAACCCATATATCCAGTCGCGCAGATTCGACCCCGATGGCCGGTTCATCCGCACATGGGTTCCGGAACTCCGCCGCGTCGAAGGCGACGCCATCCATGACCCTTCGCTCCTGCCGCGGAGCAATCGCCGCTCGATCAACTATCCGCGCCCGGTCGTCGATCGCATCGGCGTCAAAGAGCGCGTCGTCGCAGCCTTTAAAGCCGCCGCCCGCCCTTGATCAACGAGGCACACGATCCGCAACCCCCGCTCTCCCCTCGGCCTTCAACCACTCGATCGCCGCCCACGCTTCCTCCGTCCAAGGCCCCTCCGCAACCACGCGCCGAAGAACCGCCACCGCCTCAGTCGTCAGCCGCGCGCCGCTTCCGGCTTCCGGAGAAGGGGCGGACTTGTTCGTCGAGAGATACTCCTCCATCCGCTCCTTCCCCCGCCGCACCTCCGCCGCCCGCACCGCCTGCCAAGGCTCATCGATCCAACGCACCGCATTCCCCATCACTTCCTCCGACGGCATGGCATGCCCCAGCCCCGCCACGTCAAAGACCCGCACCGCAAGCCCGTCCTCCTTCATCTGTTCCGTGAACGCGAGCACCGATCGGTAGTTGAAATCCCCCGGCCCAGTAACCGGCGCAATCCGCCGCGATCGCAGCAACTCCGCCGCACCTTTCGCCGCCTGCCCAACGATCCGAGGCCACGCCTGCCCCCCACCGATCGGTTCATCGCGCCGCCAGCCCGTCCCGACAATCGGGATGCACCCGCCGAACATCTCCGGGCAACCGGCCTGCAAAATCGTCGCGATCTTCCCGCCACCCGACAGACCCGCGACATACACCCGCCGCGGATCGATGTGATGCCGCCACATCACGTCCGCGATCGTTGAAACGCACAGTTGCAGCCGATCGCCGACAGGCCGGTCGTTCCCGCACCCATCCGGCCCGGCGAGAACAAGCCCCAGATCGTCCGCAACGCCGTGCAACACGCCAGGCGGCGAGCCCTCGTCCGTTGGACTCACCCACACCACCAGCCCGCTAGGAAACTTCGGATCAATCGCGCTCGGCAGCCGGACCTTGTACCGGCACTCCGCCGGCCTCAGACGTGCCGCCGCCGGAACATCCATCCCGGCAAAGAACCGCTTCGTCAGTGTGCTCCGGTCGATCCGCATCGCGCCCCAATCGCGGAACGCCATCGCCATCGTCCTGCCGAGCGCCACGCCTTCCGGCCTCTGATCGAATCGCCCCTGAAAGTGGCTCGTCGCTCCGCCGAGCATTCCATAAAACCGCTCCGAATCAAGCAGGAACCACTGCCCCGGCAACCCCTCCTCGGCCGGGCAAAAAAGCAGCCTCCCGTCCCAGCACCGCTGAATCACGCCACCGCGCGATTCGCCCCCGCGCTCCATCCGAAAACGCGCCCAAACCATCGGCTCAGGCTCGTTCTTCCGCGCCGAAACCCGCCCGCGCAAGCACCCCGCGAGACGCTTGATCTCATCCGCTCGCAAGACCCCCAGCACGCCCCCCCCATGCCGACCCATCCACGAATCACCCCATAGCCTCTCGCCCTCCGCCTCCGGCTCAGCACTCCTCAGAAACACGATCGCCTCCGCCGGCCCCCCGGACACATCCATCGGCCCCGCGCCCGCCACCGACCGACCCGCAACCAGCCCCACCACCAAGGCACAGCCGGCCGCGTACCACCACCATGAAATTGCCCTTCGCATAGCCTTCATCCACCTTTCCCCAGCACTCTTCTCAGACCTGTGTGAGATCGGTTCGTGG